>NZ_JBYVJY010000001.1:0-613379 GCF_058147145.1 Patiriisocius sp. 208BN25-11 | reverse complement strand
CTTACCATCAAGTGATTACTGGTTTAGGGTAGAATACACTGAACAAGAAGTGCGCAAAGAGCTAAAAGGACATTTTACCCTAAAGAGATAAGAAATAAGACGATAAAACATTATGAAGCTTAAAAAAACCTACTTTGTATTACTAGTATTGCTAGTAACCCAATTTTCATTTTCACAAGATGGTATTCCTATTTATCAGGATTACTTAAGTGATAATTTATATTTAATACATCCTTCTATGGCTGGAGCAGCGTCTCACAATCAAGTGAGATTAACAGCGCGTCAGCAATGGTTTGGACAAGAAGAAGCTCCAAATTTGCAAACATTAAGTTTTAATGCTAGACTAGGAGAAAAGTCTGGTCTTGGAGCTATTGTATATAATGATAGAAATGGATTTCATTCACAATCTGGAGGATATTTAACCTATGCGTATCATTTAATGTTTTCAAGAACAAATGCAGATTTAAATCAATTATCTTTTGGTTTGAGTGCAGGTCTTTCTCAGTCTAGATTGGATGAGAGTACTTTTTTACTTTCTTATCCTGTAGAAGATAGTTTTGATCCAAGAATTACTGGAGATACACAATCTGCTTCTTATTTTAATATTGATGCTAGTATGTCTTATAATTTCTTGAATTTTTCTTCTCACTTTACTGTGAAGAATTTAATATTTCAGAACAGAGATATCTATGATCCAAGAAATGAATCAAATAATCAACGAAGGTATTTAATTTCTGCTGGGTATGCTATTGGTAGCTATGGCACAGATTGGGCCTACGAGCCTTCTATATTATTTCAATTTTCTGAAGCAACGGGTGAGCAAGCCTTAGACGTTAATTTCAAAGCGTTTAGAACCATGGATTTTGGTAAGCTATGGGCAGCTTTGTCATATAGGAGAAGTTTTGATGGAGCAGAGTTCTTAGATGGAGGAGTGATTGATGCGCAAAAACAACAGTTACTTACACCAGTGTTTGGTGCTAATTATAAAAACTTTTTATTCGCTTATACCTATAGTTTCCAACTTGGAGATGTGAAATTTAATAATGGAGGTGGATTTCATCAAATTACATTGGGATACGATTTCCTAGGAAATAGACAAGAACCTTATGATTGTAATTGTCCAGCGATTAACTAATAAAAAGCCTTCAAAATTTTGAAGGCTTTTTTGTTGGGTACCTTTTTATAGTATTTTAACAGTATATGAATTGAGACGCTAAACTTAATTCATATTTTAATTGCAATGACGTAACATGTCGTTTCATTGAGTGAATACTATAGTTGAGTTCGTAAAGCATCTTTTTTTCTAGTTAAATAGGTGTTTGCAAAGGAAAAGGTATTTTTTATCTTGTTTTAAAGTGTGTATGTTTACTCTTTTAAGTGAATAATGAAACTAGGTAATTATATATTTTTTCTGTGTTTGTTTTTTCTGGGTCAAGAAATCGTGACTTCTCAAATACGTAAAACGTCGTCAAATTCTTTTGTTTTAAAAGGAGTTGTGATTGATGAAAAATCCAAAACACCAATTCCTAATGTTAATATAGAAATTAGTAAGGGAGATTATACAACCACTGCTCGAGACGGGAGATTTGCAATTAATGCGGTTTTGGGTGATGAATTGGTTGTAAAAAGTGATGCTTTTTCTACAGTATATTATGATGTGGATACACGAGAATTTGTAACTATAAAAGTGACCCATCTTGATGGAGCGGCTATTTCTGGATTAAGAGAGTTTCGGTCTCATGATAATTTTATTACGTATCTGGATTCTGCGAAACAGTTTGTTACAAAAGACGCCAAGAAAACGATTGATTACGTAACGAAAGCCCTAGAGTCTAATGCAGAAAAAGGACCTACATTACTTCAAAAAAGTATGGCATTTGAAACCCTAGGTGATACCTATCTGTTTTGGAGTATTTACGATTTAGCAGTTGATAATTACAAGCGAAGTATTGCAAATCAATCTAGTATTTCAAAACAACTTAAATTGGCTGATGCATTTGTAAAAAACAAAAATTACCAAGAGGCTCTTACATTATACTTGAGTTTAAAGGATGTCTCACAGTCACCCATTCAAAAGGTGCTTCTGTATGAAGGATTGGGAGATGCCTATAAGGCCACGAGAGATATTTCTAATAGTGTTTTAAGTTATCAAGCTGCACTAGAAATTGCAAGTAAAGAGCGTATGACGAATAAGGTTACAAACCTAAATGAGAAAATTGCAGATGCATATGCTAGAGCTGGTAATATTTCAGAAGCAGAAGATTATTATGGTAATACCCTAGAGTTATCTAAAAATGAAAGCCCGAAACGTGCTGCAGAAGCTAAAAATACAGTTGCAGATTATTACAATAGGAGTGGGGATTATGAAAAAGAAATTCAATTGCGTGAAGAAACGTTAGATGATCTAGAAATTATAGAAAATAATTCGGGTATGGAGGATGATGTGGCATCTCCTTTAACTCCTCAACGACAAAATTATAAAATTGCAAATGCTTTTATAGGACAAGAAAAATACGAAGAAGCCATACCTTATTTAGAAAAAAGTATTGCAGAAGCCGATAGGAAAGAGGATCTTAATGTAGAAAAAGATGCGCGTCGAAAGTTGTCTGAGGTGTTTAGAGATATTGGAGAATTTGATAAAGCTGCAGAAGGCTATGAGCGATACGTAGAAGTGGTAGATGAGCTATATATTAAAAAAGAACAAGAAATCTCACAGGCGGCTCGATTTGCACGTCAAATTGCTGAAAAGCAAAACAGGATTGCCGGCTTAGAAAATGAACGAGAGTTAAATGCTAGCAGGTATAAATTGGCCTTCGAAAATCAAGAACTTATTGAGAAGAATAATCGAACCCAAAAATGGATCATTGGTTCTTTAATTTGTATTGCACTCTTACTATTATTTACAGCATACACTCAGTTTAAAAATATAAAACAACAAAAATTTGCCAATAATGTATTGGCGTTAAAATCATTGCGCACACAAATGAATCCTCACTTTATTTTTAATGCGCTTAACTCTGTAAATAGCTTTATTGCTAGTAATGATGAGCGTGCCGCAAATAAATATCTAAGTGAATTTTCTCAATTAATGCGTTCTGTACTAGAAAATAGCGAACAAGATTTTATTTCGTTGGCCAAGGAAGTCGAATTGTTAGAAATATATACCAAGTTAGAGCATTTCCGCTTTAAAGATAAGTTTGAATACACAATTGATGTTGATCCGAGTATTGAACTAACCGATTTTGTGATTCCACCCATGCTATTGCAGCCCTATGTTGAAAATGCAGTATGGCACGGCTTACGCTATAAAAAAGAAAAAGGACATTTGGCAATTACCTTTCAAAAAATTGATCACGAAACCATAAAAATTTGTATCGAAGATGATGGAATTGGTAGAGCAAAATCTGCTGCGATGAAAACTGAAAATCAAAAAAAACAGAAATCGAAAGGGATGGGAAATATCAAAAAGCGAATTTCTATTTTAAATGAAATGTATAAAGACAAGGTAGATGTACTCATTAATGATGCGCAACCAGATACTTCAGGGACAAGAGTTACCTTGCTAATTAAAAAAGATTAAACACCATGAATTTACAAGCTATCATAGTTGAGGATGAAGAAACAAGTCGTGAAATATTACGAAATTATGTGGCTAAGTATTGCCCAAAAGTAACCATTGTCGGTGAGGCCGAAAACATTGAAGAAGCATTGGTACTCATACGCAATCACAAATTAGATCTCGTTTTTTTAGATGTTGAAATGCCTTATGGTAATGCCTTTGATTTATTAGATCAAGTGGGCGATAGACAGTTTGAAACGGTATTTGTTACTGCATATAACCAATACGCCATCGATGCGCTTAATGCCCATGCTTCCTACTATTTGCTAAAACCTATCTCTATAGATAAATTAATAGAGGCTGTAGATTATGTGCACGAAATAAAAGAAAAAGAGCATCAGTTACAAGATGCTATTTTAAAACCTCAGGTGTATCAGGTTCAAGGTAAAATAACCATTCCCGTTGCTCAGGGCTTCGAAGTATTAGAAATTCAAGATATTTTGTACTGTCAGGCCGACGATAATTATACCCATATTTATACGAAAAGCACTAAAAAATTGGTTAGTAAAACCTTAAAATATTTTGAAGATATTTTGTCCGGAAATGGCTTTGCAAGAGTACACAAATCCTATTTGGTAAACGTAAACGCTATCACCGAATACAAGAAAGGAAAAGGAGGGAGTGTTGTTTTAAATAACAACAAAGAAATCATGGTAAGCCCTTCTCGTAAAAAAGAGTTGCTTTCTTTTTTTAGCTGAAATGTTAGTACTTTAAAAGTTGTTTTCTGAAATTTTAATAGCTGCTAGGTAATCTTCTAACAGAAAATATAGCGTATCTGTATTTGTGTTTGAGAAGAACTGAAGACTTGGAGCCTCTGTCGCCTCATTTAAAAGTGATTTAGAAGCCAATATGTGCTGTGTTTGCTTTGCTACAGCCTCTCCGCTATCAATTATGGTTATATGGTCGGGAAGGAGCTCTTGAAGTGCTTTTTGTACATATGGGTAATGACTGCATCCAAGAACCAGATAATCTATATTCGCAGCAAGCATGGGCTCCATGTATTTTTTTAGTAGTGCTATAGTCTCAGGAGTATTAATATCCCCTTTTTCTATACGTGGTACCAACCCTTCTCCTACAATTTCAGTAATTGAAATATCTTGATCTAAAGACCTGGAGGTTTCGTGAAACAAATCACTACTTAAAGTTCCTCTAGTTGCTAATATTCCAATACTGTTTGTTTTAGACTGAAGTGCTGCAGGTTTTATGGCAGGTTCAATGCCTATAAACGAAATGTCATAATGATTTCTTAAGTATGAAATAGCGTTGGTTGTAGCAGTATTACAAGCCACAACAATAATTTTGCAGCCCAATGCAATAAGGTGTTCAGTATTTTTGATGCATAGGTTTAGAATCTCTTCCTTAGATTTATTACCATAGGGAGCATTGGCACTATCTGCTAAATAAATAGTGTTTTCGTGAGGCATTAATTTGTGAATTTCTTTCCAAATCGAAGTGCCTCCAACGCCAGAATCAAAGATGCCTATGGGTGCTGTGGTATTCATGGTATAAAAGTACAAACAATTTTGTTGTAAGATGTATAAAACCAAAACTGCCCGCTATGTAGCGGGCAGTAGAGATATGAATGTGTACTTAGGATTAAATTCCTAATTCTTTTTTCACGTCGTTGATAAGGTCAAATCCATCAGCTAAGATCACTCCGTTACCTGTAGCAGAGTCTAAAACATATTGGTATCCTTTTGCTCTTGCAACTTTTTGAATAGCAGTACGTGCCTTTTCTAAGATTGGCTGAAATACGTCTACTTCTTTTTTCTGTAAGTCTTGTAATGCCTGTTGTCTGTATGCAGCAATGTTACGCTCCATACCTTGAACTTCTTCTACACGTTTTGCATTCTCTTCTTGAGTTTTTGTGCTTTCTTCAGCTCCGTATTGCTTTACTTTGGCTTCAAATTCTTTAGCCATATCTTTAATTGCAGTGTCATACGTTTTTTGCAATTTCTCTAACTGGCTTTGAGCTGCTTTCATTTCTGGCATTGCTTCAACAAGAGCTTGAGTATCAATATGTGCAGTTTTTGATTGTGCATTCATAAAACTTGTAGCTCCTACAAATAATACGATAGCTATCATTAAATTCTTCATTGTTTTCATTGTAATTGTAATTAAGTGTTATATAAAATTTCGGGTTTACTATACTTTTTTAATTTCCGTTGTCGCCATCGTCATCACCAGTTGGAAGCGCTACACCTCCGCCTTGAGGTGTTCCTCCTTCGTCATTTCCTTCTGGAGGCCAAGGCAATCCATTTCTGACTGCTTGGATAGAATCTCTTCTTCTTTGACGTTCTGCCAACAGTCTAGCTCTTTTAGCTTCGTAAGCAGCTTTTTTTGCAGCTCTCACAGAATCACGTTCTCTTTTACGCTCATTCATGATTTGCTCACGTGCTGTTTTTTTGGCTTCATTTTCAGCTTCTCTTTCGGTAACTTCTTTGTCTTCTTCTAGAGAAAGATCATCTCTTTTTTCTATTTCTCTTCGCTCTCTTCTGCTTTTTGCCTCTTTTCTTTTCTCAACTCTGTTAATGCTTCTTAAAACAATATCGCTTATGTCGTTTCTTTTGGCAGCAAATAACATCACTACATCTGCTGATTTGTCAAAGATGAAGTCGTATTTTTTTCCTTCTGCTACCTCTTGCACGATGTTGAATACTTGGTCTTGTATAGGTTGTACTAATTGTCTTCTTTGAATCACTAAATCTCCACCAGGGCCAAAACGATCTTGTTGGTATTTGATCATTTCATCTTCCTTGATTTTAATTTCTTCTTCGCGCTCTTCAATAAGTTCTTTTGTTAATAGTACTCTCTCATTTGTGAGATTAAGTTTCATTAACTCAATTTCTTTATTCTTTTTTTCAATGTCTGCTTTCCAGCGTTGTACTTTTCCATCTAGCTGCGTAGATGCTTCTTTATATTCTGGTACATTTTCAAGAATGTACTCCATGTCAATGTATCCAATACGAACACCTCTTTGTGCTTGTGCTGAAAATGATATGCAAAAAAATGCAATCGCTACTAAAAGAATTTGTTTAGTTTTCATAGTGATGGTTGATGTTAAGAAAATATCGTGCCAAATTAAAATTGTTGTCCTATTATAAAGTGGGTTTCCCAGCCATTACGCTCGGTCCCAATATTTGTTGGATCAAATCCATACCCAAAATCGATACCTAATAATCCAAATGCCGGCATAAATATACGCAATCCTGCGCCAGCAGACCTTTTTAGATTAAAAGGATTGTAATCTCTAAACCCGTCATAAGAGTTTCCTCCCTCTACAAAAGCCAATACATATATGGAGGCTAATTGTTTCAATGTAATAGGATGTCTCATTTCTAACGAAAATTTATTGTAAATGGTATTTCCATCTTGAGGAGATAATGATTGATTTGGATATCCACGCAATTGCACAACATCTCTTCCGTCCAAACTAAATGCTCCTAAACCATCTCCACCCACGAAAAATCGTTCAAATGGTACTTCTCCTCTACTATTATTGTATGCTCCTAAAAATCCAAACTCTGTTTTAGAACGCAATACTAAATCTCCAAATATTTTATTGTACCAAGTACCATCAAATTTAATTTTATAGTATTCTAGCCATTTAAAACGTTCTTGGTCAATCTCGGAAATTCTATTTTGAAGATCTACGTTTGATTGATCCTCAAGTAAAAGCCCAACTGTTTCATCGCGTTCAATTGCTAATGCATCATAGTCTACACCATTGAATAATGAATAAGGTAAGGTTACTTTTGCTGAAATTTTAAATTCTGCACCAAATTTAGGATAAATAGGGTTATTACCCACATTATTTCTACTAAGTCCAATAGTGTAGGCTAAGTTATTAGAAAAACCATTACCGAATGTAAAAAGTGGTGATTGATAATTTTTTAGATTAAAATGCTGGTAACTAATAGCATTTGAGAATGTAAAGTTGTCATCTGGCCACGTTAATCTTTTGGCAAGTCCTAGAGATCCTCCTGTAATTAAGAAACGTTGGTCTCTATTTACTTCTCTATTTTGAAAGTCAAAACGATACTGAACTGTGTGAGAAAAAGAAGCACTAAGTTGAACGGGTCTTTTACCTCCTAACCATGGTTCTGTAAGTGATAAACTATATGTTTGGAAATTTGTACTAGCTTGTGCTCTTAATGATAATTTTTGACCATCACCCATAGGGAGTGGCTTGTATGCATCAAAATTTAAAATGTTACGTAGTGAGAAGTTGTTAAATGAGAGCCCTAGGGTACCAACAAAACCTCCACCTCCATATCCTCCTTGGAGTTCTATTTGGCTAGAGCCTTTTTCTACCACAGAGTACTCCATGTCTAGGGTACCGTTATTTGGATCTACGTTTTTAAAGTTTGGAGAAATTTGCTCAGGATCGAAGAATCCTAAATTACTCAATTCTCTTATGGTTCTAACAACATCTCTTTTACTGTATTTCTGACCCGGTCTTGTACGAAGTTCTCTATAGATTACATGATCATTTGTTTTGTCGTTTCCAACCACGGTAATATGATCAAAATACGCTTGCTTCCCTTCTCTAATTCTAATTTCATAATCTATAGTGTCTTGGCGAACTGCAACCTCTACAGCGTTGATGGTGGAAAATAAGTACCCGTTGTTTTGATACAAGTTGGTCAGGTCAAATGCTTCTGGATCTGTGTTGTCTTCTATGCGCTTGGCCATCAGTGTACCATTGTATACTTCTCCTTTTTTAATACCTAAGGTTTGACGCAATTGACTGTCTGTGTAAACACTGTTTCCTAGAAAACGTATATCTCCGAAATAGTATTTTTTACCCTCATCAATATCTATATGAATACCAACATTGCGTTCGTTTTTGTCGAATACACTGTCACGAACAATTCTGGCGTCTCTATAACCGTTCTCTTTATAGGTTTGGATGAGAGAAACTTTATCTTCTTCATACCCCGCATCTGTAAATTTTGACATTTTCCAGAGACGAATAGGATTTCTTCTTTTCGTGTTTTTCATGGAACGCCTAAGCTTTCCGTCTTTTATGTTTTCATTTCCTTCAAATTCTAAAGGAGAAACCTTTACTCTTTTATTCTTATTTACAAGAATATTCATGTCTTTTGCAATCTCTGTACCCGTAGAATCTAATTTTGGTACGGTGCTAATGATGACATCTGTATTGTAAAACCCTTTTTCAGCAAACTTGTTTTGTATGAAATTTTTAGTAGTAGTAATTAAGTTTTTGGTGATTTTAAGGCCAGGTTTTAATTCTGTTTCTTTTAAAATCTCTTTTACGACACCTTTACGCATTCCTTTCCCCTCTATCGTAACTTCATTTAGTTTTGGAAGCTCTTCGATATAGATTTCAAGGTCGGCAATAGTTCCTTCTATTTTTGTTACATAAATAGCAATATCACTAAAGAGGTTTTGATCCCATAATTTTTTGGTGACTTCGCTAAGGCGCTCTCCCGGGATAAAAATACGCTCTCCCTTTTTAAGTCCCGTAAAGGCAATTACAGTTTGTTCATTAAAGCTTTGTGCTCCACTTACCGTAATTTCATTTATTTCATACTTGATTCCAGCATCAAGCTCTTTTTGTTGTGCTTCTGCTGTAAAAACTGAAAGCATTGTAATACATACAATGCTAAATATCTTTCTGAAATTGCTAAAAAAATAATGTTCTTTATAATTGCTCACTTGTCTTTCCAAATCGTCGTTCTCTGTTTTGATAATTTAATATTGCCTCAAAAAGATGGTTTTTTGTATAATCTGGCCAAAGGATATCGGTAAAATATAATTCGGCATATGCTATTTGCCACAACAAAAAGTTGCTTATGCGTTGTTCACCACTTGTACGTATTAATAAGTCTACATCTGGTAGGTCTTGTGTGTATAAATGATTGTTTATCAGTTTTTCGTCAATATTTGACGGCGAAATTAGTCCTTTTTTAACTTTAAGACTAATCTCTTGAATGGTTTTTGTAATTTCTTCTCTAGACCCATAACTTAATGCGAGTGTTAAGGTCATTCTTGTGTTGTCTTTGGTTTTGTCTATAACATCCAAAAGCTCTTTATGAGCCTTCTTAGGGAGCGCTTCTAGATTACCAATAGCATTTAATTTTATATTGTTTTTGTTTAATGTTTTGATTTCTTTTTTTAAGGAAGAAACTAGTAATTTCATTAATAATTCTACTTCTAATTTTGGACGGTTCCAATTTTCGGTAGAAAAAGCATATAATGTTAAATAAGGGATGTTTATTTCTGCACATGCCTCTGTAATTTCACGAACTGCTTTTGTACCACTTTCATGCCCCATAGATCGAAACATACCTTTTGCTTTTGCCCAGCGACCATTACCATCCATGATAATAGCCAAGTGATTTGGCAGTCTGTTTTTGTCTATATGCTCTAAGAGACGATCCATTTTTTTAAAAATTACAGTAACAAGGTTGTCTGCCAAAAGTAAATGAGAAAGTGATGCCTGTAAAGACATACCAATCATTATTATTTTGATTTCCAAATTTTAAAGCTTGATCGTTTGAAAGCCCTTTAATAGGGTTACTTCCATCTAAATCATCTGTAAATGTATATCGTGCTCCGATTTCTAGAGCAGCGATTAAATTTGTACTAACGGTTGCTTTATATCCAATAACAGCAGGAATTGCAAATGAACCTGCGTTGTCATACCTAGTGCTATTTCCTGAAGGATTGATAAAAGTAGCATCGTATAAAAAGTAGGTGATACCTGTATACAAATAAGGAGCAGAAGTTGGACTTCCTGAGTTTAAATTGAATTCCCAAAAGGTATATTCCATCCCTGCAGAAAATTCTATGATGTTATTCGTAAAAGAATAACCTCTTTCTTGTCTTCTTTCTTCGTTGCTCTCCGTGTCTTCTCCAGATACGCCAGCCACAATTGCTGAAAAACGAAAGGAGTGACGCTCGCTTCTATTCCATTTAAAAACACCTCCTACAGCAATTGAATTTGGATTGAGATAGGTTGTACTTCCAACATCTCCAATAACATTGGCTCCACCAACATAACCACCTAATTCATATGTTTGTGAAGTTGCTGTTTGTAAGCAACATACCAATAAAAATACGGCTATTAAATACCTCATAAAATTTAAAAAGTTTGCAAATATAACAATAAACTTGGCACTACCTCATTGATATCCCATTAGTCTAGTGTGATAAACATTTTTTGAAGATATTTATTGCCTAATTTCGTTTGTCTTCTCCCCACAATAATTTTTTACGAAGTGTTTTTATAAAACTTTCATTGGTGAGTTGCACCAATTTAATCGTGAAAGGTGCTTTTTTAATGGTAATAATTGTTTCGTTGTCAAGGGTGAGAATTCTTGAATCTAATGATACAAGATGTGTGTTTTCTCTTCCTGAAACTTTAAGGGTCACCACACTGTTGTCTGGAATTACTAAGGGTCTTACATTTAAATTGTGCGGCGCAATAGGTGTAATGACAATACTTTCGTTGCTAGGGTCTATTACGGGGCCTCCACAACTTAAGGAATATCCTGTAGAACCTGTTGGGGTTGCTACAATTAAACCATCAGACCAATAAGAGGTTAAGTACTTGTCATTTACAGTAGTTTCAACTTTTATCATCGATGTGGTATTCTTTCTATTAACGGCCACTTCGTTTAAAGCAAAATTCAACGGTGTTATTTCATCATGAGATGGACTTGTTTCAATAGCCAAAAGAGATCGTTCAGAGATGTCATAGGCACCCTCTAATATTTCAGAAATACTTGCAGCAACATCTTCTTTTTGTATGGTAGCTAAAAAGCCAAGTCGTCCTGTGTTTACTCCTACTATGGGAATGTTTAAATCTCTAACAAAGGTGATGGATTTTAAAATTGTGCCATCGCCACCAATGCTAAAAAATAAATCATAACTGTTGTCTAATTTTGTGAAAGAACCCAGCTTCGACAAATCGGTGTGGAAAGATTGGTGTTCTTTCATGAGTGACAAGAAATTTTCTTCCACTAAAATTTCTACCTCTTTTTGCTGCAGTGCATTGAGGATAGACTGAATATGAGTTTCAGAATTTTTGTGGTAAAACTGACCGTAGATTCCTATCTTCATGACTACATGTTTAGGTATTTGTCAAGATAATTAGATCGTTTTTTTAAATCTTCAACAAAGCGATCTTCTTCATGATTAGAAATAACATTATAGCTGTATCTCCTAAATGTTTGTACAATAGCGTTCATGCCATTATGACCAATTTTTATGGTAATCTGAGCCATGTCGTTTTGCATTTTTGAAACAAACAAGCCTAGTATTTTTGCATCATTACTTTCAACAATTTGACATATTTCTGAAAACGAATAATCTGTCATTCCTTTTTCAACAACAATAATACCCCCAGCTTCACCTAAAAATGGGGTGTCGTTAAAGATATTCATGATATCGCTTAGTTCGTAATATCCTAAATAGTCATGTTGTTCTGAAAGTACTGGCATAATAGTGCTGCTATGCAATGCAAATGCCTCTAAAATATCAAGCCAGTTGGTAAGCTTGTTTACATGAAAAGCTTCAAGAGAATATTGATAGTCTTCTAAACTTTTATCGGCTTCGTAACAATGAATGTCATTTTCTGAAATGGAACCCACAAATGCTCCATTTTTAGTGACTGGAATATGAGAATAGGTAAGCTGGTTAAAAGTATTTTGTACCTCACTTACCTTTGTGCTTAATTCAAAGGGTAGAATGTCATTAATAATGTATTGGTGTGTTTTCACAGCAGTAGTTTTTATGCAAAATACTTAAAATATAGTTTCAAAACTGCGCTTAAGCATTGTATTTTTGTTTCAAATACAGCATGATGACAAAATTAAGTGTAAATATTAATAAAATTGCCACGTTACGCAATGCGCGTGGTGGAGATTACCCCAATGTGGTGCAAGTTGCAAAAGATGTTCAGTTGTTTGGTGCCCATGGTGTCACCATTCATCCTCGACCAGATGAGCGTCACATTCGCTACCAAGATGCCTACGACTTAAAAGATGTGGTCACAACAGAGTACAATATTGAAGGGAATCCTATTCCAAAATTTGTGGATATGGTGTTGGCAATTAAACCCACACAGGTAACCTTGGTGCCAGATAGTGTAGACGCTATTACTTCAAATGCTGGCTGGGATACCTTGAAACATAAAGCCTTTTTGAGTGAGGTAATTTCAGAATTTAAAAGAAATGGTATTCGCACCTCTATTTTTACAGATCCATCGCTACACATCATTGAAGGAGCTGTTGCTACGGGAGCCGATAGAATAGAATTGTATACAGAGGCTTTTGCTAAGGAGTATTCCTTCGGAAATGTTAGTGCCATTGAACCGTATGCTGCATGTGCAACCAAAGCACATGAACTAGGATTAGGAGTCAATGCGGGACATGATTTATCACTAGAAAACATCGAATTTTTCGCGCAAAACATTCCGCATCTAGCCGAAGTGAGTATTGGGCATGCGCTTATTTCTGAAGCCATCTACAAAGGTTTGCAGCCAATTATTGAAGCATATTTATCAAAATTAGCATAGTATGATGTTACATTCTCAGATTTTTGGGGAAGGGAAGCCCTTCGTTATTCTTCATGGCTTCATGGGGATGAGCGATAATTGGAAGACTTTGGGTAAAAAATTTGCGCAGGAAGGCAATCAAGTACATCTTGTAGATCAGCGCAATCATGGCAAAAGTTTTCATGACCCTGTATTTACCTATGAGGCTATGGCAGCTGATTTGTTAGCATACTGCGAGCATCATCATTTAGAAGAGATACGTTTGTTAGGACATTCTATGGGAGGAAAAACAGCTATGGAGTTTGCTACACAACATCCCGAACGAGTATCCAAATTGATCGTTGCAGATATTGGTCCGAAGGCATATCCGCAACATCATCAAGATATTTTAAAAGCCTTGTCGCTATTAGATTTTTCAATTTTAAAATCAAGAACTGCTGCAGAAGAAGCCTTATCGGTGTATATTAAAGATGCTGGGACACGACTTTTTTTACTTAAAAATTTGTATTGGATTGAGAAAGGAGTCTTAGCATTACGTGTTAACCTTCCTGTGGTAACAAAAGAAATTGAACAGGTTGGAAAGGCACTTGACAGTATGGCTATGTTTGAAAAAGAAACGCTTTTTTTAAGAGGTGAACGCTCAGGATATATCACACAATTAGATGAAATGAATATTTACAAGCAGTTTCCAAAAAGCAAAATACAGACTGTTTTAAATGCTGGACATTGGTTGCACGCAGAAAATCCTGCTCAATTTTACCAATTTGTAATGAATTTTTTATAACATTGCAGATACAAATTTATTATGTATGCATAGCAACAGCCTAAACTATTAAGTTGTTATGCGTATTTTAACCTATTTTGAACAACAATTAATTTTAACTTAACGTAAAACTATTATGAAAAAAGTGTTACTCCTCGCTGTGCTATTTCTTGCAACAGCAGTAACCTATGCCGGTGGGTATAGGGTGAGTCTTCAAGGAAATAAATCCTTGGCAATGGGTCATACAGGTGTTGCTGTGGTAAACAGCAGTGAACTTGCATTTTTTAATCCAGCTGGATTAGTGTACCTAGAAAATAAATTAAGTGTATCTGTTGGTGCACATGGTGTGTTTGCTGATGTAGCATACCAAAATAACGCAACTGGAGAGAGTGCTGTTACAGATAGCGGTGTAGGAACCCCTTTCTACGCATACATCTCTTACCAAGCAACAGACTGGTTAGCGCTTGGTCTAGCAGTATACACCCCTTATGGAAGTGGTGTAACGTATGAAGATGATTGGGCAGGATCTCACTTGGTTAACAATATTGATTTACAAGCCATTTTTATTCAGCCAACAATTTCTTTGAAATTAGCAGATGTATTTAGTATTGGTGGTGGACCTATCTATGCTACGGGATCTGTAAACTTTAACCGTAACTTAAATAGAACCTTATCTGATCTTAATGGAAACAGATCTGAAGTAACGTTAGATCAATCTGGTATTAGTAACTGGGGTTGGACTGCAAGTTGGATGTTAAAACCTGTAAAAGGAGTAACCATTGGAATGAACTACCGTTCTAAAATTATCTTAAGTGCTGAAGATGGTGATGCTACATTTGAGAATGTACCAAATTCTCCAGCAGTTCCTTTTTCAGATACAACATTTGATGCAGAATTACCATTACCTGCAGAGTGGACTACAGGGATTTCTTATGAAACAGGAAAATTCTTATTTGCTTTTGACTACAACAGACAGTTTTGGAGTGAGTACGAGTCTTTAGATATTGATTTTGCAAATGATCAAATTCCAGATTCTCAAAACGCACGTAACTACGAAAACTCTTCTACATATAGATTTGGTTTACAGTACAAGGCAACAAACGCATTTACATTGAGAGCAGGATACTACTTTGATGAGTCTCCAGTACAAGCTGGATATTTTGCGCCGGAGACACCTCGTAACGATAGTAACGGATATACAGCTGGTTTAACATTTAATGTTGGAAGTCGTTTTGAAATCGATGCTTCTTTCTTATACCTAAACTTCAAAGAGGTTGATGCTTCTTACGATTTCTACTTTGAAAATGGACAAGCAGCTCCTTTTGAAGGAACTTACAAATCAAGTGCATTTGTACCTGGTCTAGGTATCACGTACAAACTATAATCTTTAAAAAGCTACAATAAGATGAAAAATACTATAAAATTTATGATTGGTGCACTTGCCATTGGATTGGTAAGTTGTGAGCCAGAATTCGAAAACTCTGTGAATGATGAAGGGTTTTACGATGCAGGAGATGCAAACTTCTCAAACTATGTTGCTGTTGGTAACTCCCTAACTGCTGGATATGCAGATGGAGCATTATACATAACAGGACAAGAAAATTCGTACCCAAATATCATGGCACAACAATTTGATTTTGTTGGTGGAGGTGATTTTACGCAGCCATTAATGAGTGATAATTTAGGTGGATTGTTATTAGGAGGTCAACCGCTTCCAGGATTTGGAAATAGATTGGTATTATCTTTTGACGAAATGGGGAACCCAGCACCTACAGTGCTAGAAGGTACTCCTACAACAGATGTTTCTACAAGCGCAACAGGACCTTTCAATAATATGGGGGTTCCTGGAGCAAAAAGTTACCATTTAGTAGCACCTGGATATGGTAATGCTGGCGGTATTTTAGATGGACTAGCAAACCCTTACTATGCAAGATTTGCAACAAGTGGTTCTTCTACTGTGATTGAAGATGCTGCTTCTTTAGCGCCAACATTTTTTAGTCTTTGGATTGGAAATAATGATATCTTAGGATATGCTACCTCTGGTGGTTCTGGTGTAGATCAATCAGGGAATTTTGACCCTAGTACTTATGCTGGAAATGATATTACAGACCCTCTAGTGTTTGCAAATGCGTATAGCGCTCAAGTAGAAGCGTTAACTGCAGGTGGTGCTCAAGGTGTTTTAGTAAATCTTCCAGATGTAACATCAATTCCATATTTTACAACGGTACCATTACAAGCAATTCCATTAGATGCGCAAACAGCTGGTGCTGTAAATGCTCAGTTTGCTCAGTATAACAATCAAATTTTACCAGGCTTAGTTCAATTTGGAGTACTAACTCAGGAAGAGGCAGACAGCAGAGTAATTAACTTTGTGGCAGGATTGAACTACCCAATAATAATGGACGATGATTTAACAGATGTTAGTGGAGTGCTTCAAGGACCTCCTGCTAACTTACCTGCAGAATTGGCAAATTTACTAGGACAATTACGCCAGGCGAATGATAACGATTTAATCGTTTTACCAGCATCTAGTGTTTTAGGAACAGTTCCAGACCCATCTAACCCATTAGGTGTTGTTGGGGTTTCGATTCCATTAGCAGACCAGTTTGTGTTGACAGCTGCAGAGCAAGCGCGTGTTAGTGCTGCTGCACAAGCATTTAATGCAACGATTCAAGCATTAGCGATAGAGAATGATCTTGGTTTAGTAGATGCAAGAGGTGCCTTAGCACAAGTTGCAGCTACTGGAGCTAGTTTTGATGGTGGTACAATTACTTCTGCTTATGTTACTGGTGGTGCTTTCTCTCTAGATGGAGTTCATCCAACACCAAGAGGTTATGCGTTTACTGCAAACCTAATTATTGACGTAATTAACAGAAAGTACAATGCTACCGTTCCAAAAGTAAATATTGGAAACTACGGTACAGTTACATTACATAATAATATGCCAAATTAAAAGCATATTCAACCTTATTTGCAAGCCCAGATATCCTTATATCTGGGCTTTTTTAATGAAAATCTATGAAGAGAAAACTAGTGTTAGTGTTTTTGCTATTGTTGACAATTTCGATAACAGCACAACGCGTAAAAACCAAAAGTGGAGATATATCTGTATTGGCAGGTGAAAAGGAATTATCGGTGACCTTTGATTATACAGATATGCAAGTGCATGGTTTCGATTCTGAAGAAGCTTTTTTGCAAGCCAAGATGGAGATTCGTGAACGAACTGAATACAAAGATACCCCAGAACAATTTAGAGGTTCTTGGTTTGCTGATAGGGATACAGTATATGAGCCTACTTTTATAGAATATATTAACGATAAGCTTCCAAAGAAAAGATAGCTTAATGTGGAAGAAAATAACCCGAAGGCTAGCTATAATCTTCATGTAAAAACACTTTGGACATATCCAGGCTACAATGTTGGATTTTCGAAGCCATCCAAAATTGAGGTGGCGCTTACGTTGCATGAAGTTGGAAACCCAGATACTATTTTTTGGGAATCAATATCTCCTCTAAGAATTGAGGCAGATGTAGCTCCTTATAAAAGAGAATGGAGAATTGCTGCTGCTTACGCTAGATTAAGTATGAACATTTCTTGGTTTTTGAAAAGAAAGGCAAAGTAGTTAAAGTAAAAAAAAGACTTCCTAATCGTTAGGAAACCTTTTTGATGTATAAAATTTCCGAAGAAAAACTAAGCAGTTGCTTTCGCTTCGCGTTCCATATCAGTAATATGAGCTACTGTTTTTACAAGTCTGTTGTGGTTTTTTACAAAAGGGTTTGTTTTGTCCCAAACATATCCTGCTAATACAGCACAAATTTGTTTTTTAATATCTTCATTGTCTTGGTAGTGGAAGAAAATCTTTTGTAGATTTCCAGTATACCATTCTTTAACGTAGGTAGAGAATACGTCTACGCCACTTAAAATATGTTCAGAGTATTCTTGCTCCCAATTTACTTTTTCGCCCGCTAATTGCCTTGTGGCAAGCTTGGCTGATAATAATCCAGATTCGGTGGCAAAGGTAACACCACTAGAAAATACAGGGTCTAGGAATTCGGCACTGTTTCCAGTTAAGGCAAATCCGTTTCCATATAGTTGTTTTACAGATTTTGATACGTTTTTAATCATAATAGGATCAAAATCATAGTCAATACCTTCAAATCTATCGTTGTAATATTCAGATAGTTTCATCATGTTTTGCAACTTCTCGGTATTGGTTTCTCCTTCAAATTCTTCTATAAATTCTGAAGGACCCACATATCCTAAGCTACATTTTCCATTAGAAAATGGGATGACCCATAACCAGACTTCTGTACTAACGACATCAAATGTGATCGTAGTTCCTTCTATGCCCTCAGGTCTTTTTAAATCGTCAACATGCGTAAATATTGAAGAATGTTTTGGACGTTGCGCTGGTTTATCAAGGTCTAATAATCTTGGTAAAACCCTTCCATGTCCACTAGAGTCAATAATGAACTTTGCATGTACTTGAGATGTGTTTCCATGATTGTCTTCAATGGTGGTGATAGAAGATCCATCTTCGTTAAAAGAAACATCTACAACAGCATGCTCGAAGGTAATGTCTACACCACGTTTGATAAGTTCTTGTGCAAGGGTGTTGTCAAAATCTGCACGGGGTACTTGCCAAGTCCAGTCCCAACCTTCGGTGTGTTTTACACCAAAATCAAATTCACAGGTTTCTTCTCCACGTATAAAACGAGCACCGTATTTTTTCTCAAAATTTTGTTCCAACAAACAATCTAACAGCCCCACTTCTTCAAAGTGCTCCATGCATTTTGGAAGTAAACTTTCTCCTACGACAAACCTTGGAAATTTGCTTTTTTCTATTACTTTTACATTTAGTCCTTGGTTATGTAAATACGAAGATGCCACAGACCCAGAAGGCCCAGCACCAATGATTAATACGTCTACAGTTTCATCCCTCCTCATTGTTTCTGTTATATTTAAATTTGATTAAATTTGTTCTTTCAAAAATAACGATATAATTTTTGAAAAATAAAAGAACTAACTAAAAAAAGAAATTTTAGATTTCATGCTAACAATAAAAGGAGAATTAGGAGTAGGAGAATTTTACGATGTTATTTTTAATAATGAAAAAATCGAACTTCACGAAGATGTACTGAACACTGTCCAAAAAAGTTTTGATTTTCTTCTGAAATTTTCAGAAAACAAAGTTATTTATGGTGTAAACACGGGCTTTGGCCCCATGGCACAATACAAGATTAAAGATTCTGAAAGAATTGCGCTACAATACAATTTAATTCGAAGTCATGCTTCAGGAACAGGAAATCCAATTGCACCAAAGTATGTAAGAGCGGCTATGTTGGCTAGATTAAATACCTTGGCTCTTGGTAACTCTGGGGTACACCCTTCAGTTATAAAACTAATGACACAGCTCATCAACAAAGAGATTGTCCCATTAATATATGAGCATGGAGGCGTAGGTGCTAGTGGTGATTTAGTGCAACTAGCGCACTTGGCATTAGTACTTATTGGAGAAGGAGAAGTGTTTTATAAAGGGGAGCGCTTGGCTACAAAGGATGTCTTCAAGGCAGAAGGATTAGAACCCATCAAAGTAGCACTAAGAGAAGGTCTTGGCTTAATGAATGGAACTTCTGTGATGACTGGAATAGGGATTGTAAATACAATGTATACAAGAAGACTTTTGGATTGGATGATTAAATGCTCTTCAGCAATTAATGAGATTGTAGAAGCCTATGATGATCATTTGTCACAAGAGATTAATCAAACCAAAAAACACATAGGACAAAGAGCAATTGCTAAGGCAATGAGAGAACACCTAAGTGATAGTACCCTTACAAGGAAAAGAGAACATCATTTATACAAAGGGAATAACGAAGTAAAAGTCTTTGAGGAGAAAGTACAAGAATACTACTCTTTACGATGTGTACCACAAATTTTAGGTCCGGTATACGATACGCTTAACATGGTGGAGAAAATCATGATAGAAGAAGTAAATTCTGCGAATGATAATCCAATCGTAAATGTAGAAAAGGAGCATGTGTATCACGGCGGAAATTTTCATGGCGACTATGTGTCTCTTGAAATGGATAAGTTGAAAATTGTGGTGACTAAAATGACGATGCTAGCCGAAAGACAGTTAAATTACTTACTGAATTCAAAGTTGAATGATATTTTGCCTCCTTTCGTAAATTTAGGTGAATTAGGATTGAACTTTGGAATGCAGGGTGTGCAGTTTACGGCCACGTCTACCACCGCAGAAAACCAAACCTTATCAAACCCAATGTATGTGCATAGTATTCCTAATAACAACGATAACCAAGATGTTGTAAGCATGGGAACCAATGCGGCGTTGATGACTAAGAAGGTTATCGAGAATGGTTTTGAGGTAATGGGAATTCATATCATCACTATCGTGCAAGCCATAGAATATTTAGGTGTTAAAGACAAGGTATCTTCTAAGACAAAAGAGATGTACGATCAAATTCGTGCTATTGTTCCTGCATTTAAAGAAGATGTAGTAATGTATCCCTATGTTAACGCTGTGAAAGATTTTATCATTAATAAAGAAAGTTAAACAACCTAAATACACTCTATTATGAAAAAAGTACTATGTTCTTTACTAGCTATTTTATTTGTATCAACAGCTATTTTTGCTCAAGAATTGGCCTTGGTAAGAGATAATGATCAATTTGGATATATTGACAAGTCAGGCGCATTTGTTATTAACCCTCAATTTCCAAAAGCTAAATCTTTTTCAGATGGGCTAGCGCCGGCCATGAAAAGGAAGCAATGGGGATTTATAGACAAAACAGGTGCTTGGGTAATAGAGCCTGAGTATGATAAAGTAAAGCCTTTTAATGCTGGCTATGCTTTAGTGTTAGCAGATAAGCATTGGAATTATATTGACAAGCAAGGAAATGTACTGCAAACTCCAGTGACAGAGAAATACTACGATTTCAATGAATATGGTGTAGCATTTTATACGAAAGAAAAAAAGGTGGGACTCATCAATACAAAAGGAGAAGTGGTTTTAGAGCCTTTTTACAATGAGATTAAAACTTTTGTAAATGGATACGCTAGAGTAAGGATTGAAGACAAGTGGGGTATGATAGATACTTCAGGAAAAGAATTTATTCCTGTAGACTATAATGAAATGGGTAACTACAGAGCTCAAGGGGTTCGAGTTAGAAGAGGAGACTCTTTTGGGATCTTAGAAAATGGAGAATTAAATATTATTTCTGGAGCAGATAAAGTTTGGGATTTTCCAGCGAATGGAAAACTTACGTATGCCAGAAAAGAAAAGAGAATTGGTTTTGTAGATTCAAAAGGAACATGGGTAGTACCACCAAAGTATCTCAAGGCAAAATCTTTTAATGATGGATTGGCTCCAGTGATGAGTGAAGAAGAAGAGAAGTGGGGGTATATCAATGAACAAGGAGAGGTGAAGATTCCTTTCCAGTTTAGAGATGCCGAAGTTTTCGGAGATAATAATCTTGCTCCAATTAAAGAGAAAAAGCTTTGGGGCTTTATCGATAAAACAGGTAAAATGATCATTCCTGCAGAGTACGGTATTTCTGCTGGAGGAAAATTTGGATTTATCTTTAAAAACAATGTTGTTGGCTTTAATAATGGCTTGGCACGTGTTAAGAAAGAAAAACAATGGGCATTTATCGATACTAAAGGAAATCCACTTGGAGGAAAATGGTATCAAAATGTTGAGGTATTTTCTAAATAAGTAGGACTAAAAAATGGCAGATAAAAAAGAGAAAATGAAATTCGCATTAGTTACTGGTGGTTCTAGAGGAATAGGGCGTGCTGTTTGCAAGCAATTGGCCATAGATAGTGACTATCATATATTGATTAATTATAATAGCAACAAAGCCGCTGCAGAAGAAACGCTAAAAGAAGTAAACGAAGCAGGTGCCGAAGGAACCATTATGCAGTTTAATGTGGGGGATGCAGCGAGTGTGAAACAGGCGCTTGATTCATGGCACGAGGCAAATGAAAATGCAATTGTTGAGGTCATTGTAAATAATGCAGGAATTACCAAAGATGGCATGTTTATGTGGATGCAACCCGAAGATTGGAATAGCGTCATAAACACAAGTCTTAATGGATTCTTTAATGTAACCAACCACTTAATCCAAAAAATGCTTGTAAATCGATATGGACGTATCGTGAATATGGTATCTGTTTCTGGATTAAAAGGAAACCCTGGACAAACCAATTATTCTGCAGCCAAAGGCGCTGTAATAGCTGCAACGAAAGCTCTGGCACAAGAAGTTGCAAAAAGGAAAATTACAGTCAATGCTGTTGCTCCGGGTTTTATTAAAAGTGATATGACAGCAAATCTTGATGAAAAAGAACTAAAGAGAATGATTCCTGCCAATAGGTTTGGGGAAGCAGAAGAAGTAGCGCATGCGGTTTCATTTTTAGTCTCAAAAAAAGCTTCGTATATTACAGGAGAAGTCATCAATATTAACGGAGGAATTTATTCATAACTATGAGGAGAGTTGTAATTTCTGGTATGGGTGTGTACTCTTGCATTGGGAAAAATGTAGAAGAGGTAAAGGAGTCATTGTATAATGGCACCTCAGGAATTGTATACGATAAGAGTAGGGAAGAATTTGGCTATAGATCTTGTTATACAGGAAAGGTAGAGGACCCTAATCTAAAAAAATTATTGACTAGAAGACAACGTGTAAGCATGGGCCAAGAAGCAATGTATGCCTATGTTTCTACGTTAGAAGCTTTAAAAAATGCAGGCGTTGATCAAGACTACTTAGATGCAAATGAAGTAGGGATTCTCTTCGGAAATGATAGTACCGCAAAATCTGTGATCGAATCCATAGATATTGTGCGTGTAAAAAAGGATACTACATTGGTAGGTTCAGGTTCTATTTTTAAAGCCATGAATTCTACAGTTACCATGAATTTATCAACGATCTTTAAACTAAGAGGCGTTAACTTCTCCATAAGTGCGGCTTGTGCAAGTGGATCTCACTCTATTGGAGTTGGGTATCACCTAATAAAAAGTGGTTTACAAGAAATGGTGATATGTGGGGGTGCACAAGAAGTGAATATGCTTGCAGTTGCTAGTTTTGATGGCTTAGGCGTTTTTGCAACCGAAGCGGCAGATCCAACCAAAGCATCTAGACCTTTCGATAAAGATAGAAATGGCTTAATACCTAGCGGTGGTGCAGCGACACTCATTGTTGAAAGTTACGAATCGGCCATAAAGCGAGGAGCCCCAATTTTAGGTGAAATTGTTGGGTACGGATTTTCATCAAATGGAGATCATATCTCTACACCTAATGTGGAAGGACCTTCTGTTGCCATGAAAAAAGCCTTAAATCAGGCAAATATGGACCCAAGTGTTGTAGATTATGTGAATGCTCATGCTACATCAACTCCTGTAGGTGATGCTAATGAGGCCAAAGCAATTTTTGAAGTATTTGGAGAAAATGGTCCCTTGGTAAGTTCAACCAAGTCTATGACAGGTCATGAATGTTGGATGGCTGGAGCAAGTGAAGTGGTCTATTCTATGTTAATGATGCAGCATTCATTTGTAGCACCTAACATTAATTTGAATGAACCAGATGAAGATTCTAAAAAGTTAAATCTTGTAAAGGAAACTGTAGATAAAAAAATAGATGTATTTTTGTCAAATTCTTTTGGATTTGGTGGAACAAATTCAGCATTAGTTATTAAAAAAATAGATTAATACCAAGTTATGAATAAAGAAGAAATTGTTGAAAAAATCAACTACTTTCTTGTAGACGAGTTTGAAGTAGAAGAAGAGGACATTGCCCCAGATGCCGACTTAAAAGAAACCCTTGAGTTGGATAGCTTGGATTTTGTTGATTTGGTGGTAGCTGTTGAATCAAATTTTGGGGTAAAACTTGTCGGTGAAGATTTTCAAGGCGTTGTGAAATTGCAAGATTTCTATGATCTTATCGAGAAAAAAGTAAGTTAAAAAAGAACTTTTATATGGGTTCAGATTGGGAAGGTAAATCTAAGGGGTCGGTTTTAGGTTATCGCATATTTGTTTTTCTAATTAAAACATTTGGAGTTACAGCAGCATATTCCTTATTGTTTTTTGTTGTTTTCTACTATTGCATTTTTGCGCCTTCTAACACAAAATCAATTTTTTATTATTTCCGAAGAAGATTACACTACTCTTGGTTTAAGAGTGTAGTACATGTCTATAAAAGTTACTTTACTTTTGGACAAACTATTATTGATAAAGTTGCTATATCCTCGGGTCTAGAAAATTCTTTTGAGTACCATTTTGATGGACGTGAATATATTAAAAACACCTACGACAAAGGAAAAGGAGCTGTACTTATAAGTGCACATGTAGGTAACTTTGAAATATCTGAATACTTCTTTGCAGAATTAGACTCTGAGGTTACCGTGAGTTTATTAGTCTCGAATAGTGAGCATCAGGAAATTCAGGATTATTTAGAGAAGTATACACGCAATTCAAGAACTAATTTTATTGTTTTAAAAGAAGATTTTTCGCATGTATTTGAAATTAATGCTGCTTTAGCAAGAAATGAAATTGTATGCATTACGGGTGACCGTTATGTGCAAAATACCAAATACATGGAAGAAGCATTATTTGGAGCTCCCGCAAGATTTCCTGCAGGGCCTTATCAGCTTGCTTCAAGATTGAAAGTTCCTGTATTATTTGTGTATGTTATGAAAGGTGAAAAGAAAGCCTATAACTTATATGCGCGAGATGCTGAAGTAAAGCATAGAGATGCGCAAGGGTTGTTAAAACAATACACCCAAAGCCTAGAATGGATTTTAGGGATGTACCCTAAACAATGGTTTAACTATTTCGACTTTTGGAATACTAATAACAAACAATGAAAGAAGTACTGGTAGTTCATTATTCGCAAACAGGGCAGTTAAACGATATTGTAGATAATATTGTATCACCCATGGATACTGATACAATAAACCTAACCTACCATGAAATAAAACCAGTTGCTCCTTATCCGTTTCCTTGGGGAAGGATCGCTTTCTTTGATACATTTCCAGAGTCTTTTTTGCAAATACCATGCGAATTGCAACCCGTATCTCAAGAGGTGTTATCAAAGAAATACGACCTTGTAATTTTAGGTTATCAAGTTTGGTTTTTAACTCCCTCTATTCCAGTCACTTCTTTTCTGAAATCTCCTGAAGCCAAGCAATTGCTAGCAAATACCCCTGTGGTTACGGTTATTGGAGCTAGAAATATGTGGATTATGGCGCAAGAGAAGATGAAAAAACTATTGCTTGACTGTCAGGCAAATCTTGTAGGGAATATTGCATTGGTAGATAAGGCTCCTAATAATATTAGCGTTATTACTATCGAGTATTGGTTGTTAGGGGGTAAAAAAGATAGAAAATGGGGTGTTTTTCCAAAACCTGGTATTTCAGATAACGACATTAAAGATGCTGCTAGGTTTGCAAAACCAATTCAAAATTCTATACTTGATAACAACTTCAATGAGCTGCAAGATTCTTTGTTAGAATTGGATGCTGTGCATGTAAATCCTTATCTAGTTGCTACCGATAAACGAGGGAATGTAATATTCTCTAAATGGGCCAACATGCTTATTAAAAGAGGAGGCCCTAATACACCTAAAAGACAGAAGCTACTGCCTTATTTTAATTATTACATGATATTTGCAATTTGGGTTATTGCTCCTATAGTTTTTATTGTATTTTTGCTTACTTATCTCCCATTGTATGGGAAAATTAAACAAGAAAAGAAATACTACGCTTCTGTAGCTACAAAGTAAGATTGATGAAAGACGTTTACATTACTAAGATAAGTAAGTTTTTGCCGAATACCCCTGTTGATAATGCGACTATGGAGTCACGTTTAGGTATTATAAATGGCAAAGCTTCTAGAGCAAAAAGCATTGTATTACGTAATAATAAAATCGAACAACGTTTCTATGCTCTAGATGCAGAAGGAAACCCTACACACACCAACGCACAATTAGCCAAAGAAGCTGTAGTGCAATTATTCGATAAAGATTTTACTGCAAAAGATATTGAGTTACTCTCATTTGGTACCGGTAGTGCAGACCAAACACTTCCTTCTCATGCAGCTATGGTACATGGTGAGTTAGAAGGTAGTAATATGGAGATTAATTCTCCAACGGGTGCATGTTGTAGTGGTATGAATGCATTGAAGTATGGCTTTATGGCCCTGAAAAGTGGAGATGTTGAGAATGCAGTTTGTGGTGCTTCCGAACGTGTATCTGGATGGCTTCGTGGTGATATTTATGAAGATGAAGTAGAGCACTTAAAAACACTGGAAGAAAACCCAATGTTGGCTTTTAACAAAGATTTTTTACGTTGGATGCTAAGCGATGGAGCTGGAGCTGCATTATTAGAGAACACTCCAACTGGTGATGTGAACTTAAAAATAGAATGGATGGATGGTTATTCATTCGCAAACGAGTTAGATGCTTGTATGTTTTCTGGTTCCGATAAGAATGAAGATGGTACCTTAACCTCTTGGAATGAAATTCCTCTTGATGAATGGACACAAAAATCTGTTTTTGCTCTAAAACAAGATACTAGAATCTTAGGAGATAATATCTTAGTGAAAGGCGTAGAGAGTATGGTGCGAAGTATGAAAAAGCACAATGTTTCTGTAGATGATATAGATTATTATTTACCGCATATATCATCCTATTATTTTAAAGAGCGTTTGTATAATGAAATGAAAAGTAGAGACGTCGAAATTTCATGGGATAAGTGGTTTATGAATCTCAATAAAGTGGGTAACGTTGGATCTGTCTCTATTTATTTGATGTTAGAAGAATTAATGAGCAGCGGAAAGCTTAAAAAGGGTCAAAAAATTTGGCTCATTATACCAGAGAGTGCACGTTTCTCTTACTTTAATGCACTATTAACTGTTTGCTAATGCCTATGGTTTTTGAAAAAATAACAGACAAAACCAAAATTGAAGGTTTGATTCCTCAAAAAAAACCTTTTGTGATGGTAGATGCATTACTTTCTTTTACTCCCGAAACTATTACCGCAGGTTTAACAATTGCCGAAGACAATCTTTTTACTCATAATGGCGTTTTTAGAGAACCAGGTATTATAGAACACATGGCACAAAGTGTTGCATTACACACTGGCTATGATTTTTTCTTAAAACAAGAACCAGCTCCTACGGGATATATTGGAGCCATTAAAAAAATTAGTATTGAAAAACTTCCAAAAATTCAAGATACTTTAGAAACTACTGTGACTATTGTTCAGGAATTTATGGGGATTACACTTGTAGAAATACAGACCTATTGTAATGGAGAACTCATTTCAACTGGAGAAATGAAAACTGCTTTAGCTTAACTTTTTATGAAAGATAACCTACATGAGCTTGATGTACATAATTTTTTACCTCATAGGCCGCCTATGCTTATGGTGGATGAATTGTTAACATTGACAAGAGATACGGTGTCTTCTAGTTTTATAGTTGATAAGGATTGTCCTTTTGTGGATGCTTCTGGAAACTTATCTGAAAGCGGACTTATTGAAAACAATGCACAAACCTGTTCTTCTATCGTTGGGCAAAAATTCTTTGCCGAAGACGACCTTGAGGGGACTAGCGCTAAAGTATTAGGGTTTATTAGTGTGATTAAAAAGGCAACAATTTATGCAGTCCCTAAAATTTCAGATACTATAATTACAAAAGCCTCTTTGCTAAGTAGACTAAATACAGGTAAATTTATTATGTGTACCATGCAAACAAGTACTTTTAACAATGAAGAATTAATCGTAGATTGTACGATGAATTTAATCATTCAAGAAGTTTGAGAAAAAAAGAAGTACCACAAGACGAAAGTAGCCTTGCTAAAGTAAACTCTAAAGAGTTATGCTACGCTGTTGATGAAAATGGCGAATACACCACTGCTTTAAGTTCTGGATGGGATCCCAAAAAAATTGCACTTGATAATGCTATCGAAGAAATAACAAAACGTATCGATGCTGCAAAACAAAAAGTGCTTGCCGGTAAAACGAGTCCGATAGAATACTACATGGAAGTATGTAAAATGGACCTTCCTATTCTTGCAAGTTATGTAGGTACTTGGCAATGGCGTGTGAAAAGACATTTTAAACCTTCGGTGTTTAAAAAACTATCTCAAAAGCAACTCAAGAAATATGCTGAGGTTTTTGATATTTCTTTAGATCAACTACAAAATATCTCACAATAACTATGGAAATTGATTTTACGCACAACCAATCTGCACATTGTGAGAATGGAGTGGTTTCAAACTTAATGAAACACAATGGTTTTGATATTAGCGAACCTATGGTGTTTGGAATTGGCTCTGGGCTACTGTTTTGCTACATTCCTTTTTTGAAAGTGAATTATGCGCCTGTAGTAACCTATCGTGCCATGCCTGGGTTTATATTCAATCGTTTTGCAAAACGCGTGGGTGTAAAAGTGAAGCGTGAAAAATTTAAAGATCCTGCAAAGGCTAAAGCTAGATTGGATGAAAATCTTGCCAATAACAATCCTGTAGGCTTACAAGTTGGCGTATATAATCTTACCTATTTCCCAGATGAGTATCGTTTTCATTTCAATGCCCATAATTTAGTGGTGTATGGAAAAAAAGAGGATACCTACCTTATTAGCGATCCTGTAATGGAGCATGTTACAA
Source organism: Patiriisocius sp. 208BN25-11 (assembly GCF_058147145.1). Lineage (NCBI taxonomy): Bacteria > Pseudomonadati > Bacteroidota > Flavobacteriia > Flavobacteriales > Flavobacteriaceae > Patiriisocius > Patiriisocius sp. 208BN25-11. The sequence continues at coordinate 584,788 of NZ_JBYVJY010000001.1, read as the reverse complement.
CGCTCACTAGTAAGGAGCTTGAACGTGTACGTTTTGCTAAGGGAGCATTGCCGCCAAAAGGACACATCTACTACCCAATAACATTTCCGAAGACATTCGAATTAGAAAAGGCGATTACCAAAGGAATCAAACATACCTGTAGAGAAATGTTGGCTCCAGTTCCTATAGTGGGGTGGAAAGGCATTCGAACCGTGGCAAAATTAATACGCAAGTGGCCCACAAAGAACGGTGCCAAAAAAGCCAATCACTACTTAGGACAAATTGTACGTATGCAGGAAGAGATTGGAACTGGTGGTGGAGGTTTTAGATATATTTATGGTGCCTTTTTGCAAGAAGCAGGAAAGTTAATGGGGAATGATGAACTGATGAACTTATCAAAAGAAATGACAGCTATTGGAGATGAATGGCGGGACTTTGCCCTAGAAGCTTCAAGAATTTACAGAAATAGAAGTACGAGCACAGCCACCGATAAATATGATGCTGTAGCCACGCAATTAGAGAACATCGCCTACAAAGAAAGAGATTTCTTTAGAAAATTGAAGAAAGCTATTTAAAGATCATCATTCATGATTGCCATAAACCAACTCTCAAAACAATACAAAGGTGCCGATCACTTCTCGGTGAGAGACTTGGATTTACAAATACAAGAAGGAGAAATTTTCGGACTCCTAGGTCCGAATGGAGCAGGAAAAACCACCCTCATTTCTATGTTGAGTTCTCTGATAAAACCAACTTCGGGAAGTTTTACAATCAATGACCTCAATTTTAAAGAAAACAAAAACGAACTAAAGCAAATTTTAGGGATTGTTCCTCAAGAATACGCGCTGTATCCAGAGCTTACTGCCTATGAAAACTTGTATTACTTTGGCAGTATGTACGGTCGTAGGGGTACCTCTTTAAAACAAGACATACTTATAGAGCTTGAAATATTAGGCTTAGATGCTTTTGCGCACAAACGTATTAAAACCTTTTCGGGTGGTATGAAACGTCGTGTAAATTTAATAGCGAGTATGCTGCACAAACCCAAGGTGTTGTTTCTTGATGAGCCTACGGTTGGCGTAGACGTGCAGTCTAAGAATGTTATTATTGAACATCTACAGAAAATAAATGTCCAAGGAACAACCATTATTTACACCTCTCATCATTTAAATGAAGCCGAACACTTTTGTACTCGCGTTGCTATTATTGATAGAGGCGTTATTGTTGCCAAGGGAGCCCCTAAAGCATTAATTGAAAAACAAGCAGATGCACATAACTTAGAGGATGTGTTTATAGCATTAACCGGTAAAGCCTTAAGAGATGCATAAACTGCTAGCCTCTGCACATAAAGAATTTAAGTTGCTCTCAAGAGATTTGGGAGGCATCTTGATTTTGTTTTTAATGCCCTTAGCATTGCTTATTACCATTACCCTTATACAGGATAGTAGCTTTAAAGCTGTAAATAGTATTAAAATTCCAATCTTGTTGGTAGACCTTGATAATGGAAGTGTTTCCCAATCTATTGCTAAGGGATTGGCGTCTTCAGATAGCTTTGAAATTATTCGCAATCCAAATCAGGAAGCAGCAAGAGACTTGGTGTTTACTGGGGAGTATCAACTTGCAGTAGTGATTCCCAAAGACCTTTCTAAAGATTTACAAACCAAAGTACAGGACAATGTGGCTCAGATGCTCATGGCATTTGGCGTTGAAGAAGATGATATTACGGTGACAAAAGAAAGCGTAACATCCAAAGAAGTTACCTTGTATTTTGATCCTGCAACCCAAGGTTCTTTTAAAACACAAGTAAAGAATGGGATTGATAAAATGATCTCTATGATAGAGATGCAGACCCTGTATAAAGCCTTTCAAGATGAGATTGGAGAGGACGACATGGCGTTTGAGACAGAACCTTTTATCACCTACAAAGAAGAAATGCCTAAAAAGGATGCCGAAGAATTGATTCCTAATAGTGCGCAACACAATGTGCCAGCTTGGGCCTTATTTGCTATCTTTTTTATTATTGTGCCGCTCTCTATCAATATGGTAAAAGAAAAACACCAAGGTACCTTTGTGAGACTTCGTGCGCAACCCGTATCCTATGCTACTGTATTAGGAGGAAAAACACTTGTGTATTTAGCAGTATGCTTGGTGCAGTTTGCATTGATGGTATTGGTAGGCTTGTTTGTATTTCCACTATTAGACCTACCTTCACTGGATGTTTCTGGAAGGATTCCTATGCTTTTTGTGATGGCATTTTTTGCCGGTCTTGCGGCCATAGGGTTGGGATTATTATTAGGAACAATTGCAAAAACCCAAGAACAAGCGGCTCCTTTTGGTGCTACCTTTGTGGTGATTTTAGCAGCGCTTGGAGGTGTCTGGGTTCCTGTGTTTATTATGCCGTCATTTATGCAAACGCTCTCTCAAATATCGCCTATGAATTGGGGTCTAAATGGGTTCTATGATGTTTTTTTAAGAAATGCTTCTTTCGTTAACATAATTCCTGAAATCTCTTTGTTATTTTTGTTTTTCCTCGCAACGACATTAATCGCTATCCTATACAATGAAAAGAAACAAGCCGTCTAATCAAAAGACATTGACACATACGAGTAAAATTCGGGTGCGTTTTGTGGAAACAGATCCCTTAGGAATTGTTTGGCACGGAAACTATATCCAGTATTTTGAAGACGGTCGCGAATCTTTTGGTAGAGAACATGGCATTGCCTATTTAGATCAGGCAGACAAAGGCTTTTCTACTCCTATCATAAAATCGAGTAGCGAGCATAAGTTACCATTGTACTATGGAGATGTAGCTACCGTAGAAACTACCTATGTTGATTGCGATGCAGCCAAAATAATTTTTAAGTACAAGATATTTAATCCGGAAGGTAAGCTGGCATGTACAGGAGAAACGGTACAAGTATTTGTAGAACTTAAAGGGGATCTTTGGTTAACCATCCCCGATTTTATTATAGAATGGAAACGAAAAGTAGGATTACTAGATGACTAAAACCTACGCTTCATATAACAATATTATTTCTTCATTGGGATTTACCAGTACTGCTGTAATCGATGCTATTGAGCAAGAGAAAAGTGGGATGTCTAAAATAAAGAACTCAGCAATTTTGCCAGATCCTTTTTATGCATCTATTGTAAAAGATGCTTTGCTTGATAGCGCTTTCGCGGAAATTTCCGCAGCCCAAAACCACACTAAGCTCGAGAAAATGATGGTCTTGTCTGTCCAAGATGTGCTGACTCAAAGTGGTATTTCTTTAACCGAAAAAACTGGGCTTATCATTTCTACCACGAAAGGGAATATCGATGTGTTAGAAAAGGGAAGCAAATTTCCAGAAAGTAGAAGTTACTTAGCTAGTTTAGGAGTAGCGTTAAAAAACCATTTTAGTTTTAAAACCGAACCTATTTTAGTTTCGAATGCTTGTGTTTCTGGTATTTTAGCAATTGCTGTTGCCAAGAGATACATTGAGGCAGGTAGATTCGATAACGTGATTGTCACTAGTGGCGATTTGGTCACGCAGTTTATTTTGAGTGGTTTTAATTCGTTTCAGGCGCTTAGTAAAGAACCTTGCAAGCCTTACGATGCTAACAGAACAGGAATTAATATTGGAGAAGTAGCCGCAAGTGTATTGGTCACCAAAGATGCAAAAAATGTAGCACCCGAAGCAGTTACCATTTTGGGAGATAGCTCTTGTAATGATGCCAATCATATTTCGGGTCCGTCTAGAACAGGTGAGGGTTTATATCGCAGTATTAAAAATGCTTTGCAAGAAGCCAAACTAGAAGCTGCCGAGGTTGATTTTATCTCAGCTCATGGAACTGCTACAAGTTTTAATGATGAAATGGAATCTATCGCACTTAGCAGAATTGGCTTAAGCGAAACACCAGTGCATAGTTTAAAAGGATATTTTGGACATACATTAGGGGCCTCTGGGTTATTAGAAACCATTGTTGGGATGCACTCACTGTATCGCAATAAACTATATGCTTCTTTGGGTTTTGAAACCTTGGGGGTGTCACAACCAATGAATATTATACAAAGAACAACCACAAAAAAATTGAACACCTTCTTAAAAACTGCCTCAGGTTTTGGAGGCTGTAATACAGCAGTTGTGTTTGAGAAATACAATCTTACAACTAACCAATAAAAGTATGCCACAAGAACAACACGCAGTAGATGCTATACAAGAGGCGCAAAAAATTGCATTTGCACCCTTTGTTTTCCAAGCAACAGTTTCATTACGTACCTTGGGTATTTTCGATTTTATATTTGCAAAAAGGAGAAAAGGAGGCGTTACTATTGCGCAAATTGCAGAAGAACTCTCTTTGACAGCATATGGAGTTGGAGTTTTGTTAGAAATAGCCGAAAGTGCAAACATCGTTGAACAAGATGAGCAACATCGTTTTAAATTAACAAAAACGGGTTATTTTTTAAGTTATAATGAAACGGTAAACGTAAATATTAATTTTACGAACGATGTGTGTTATAAAGGCTTGTCTCATTTGCCAGAAGCTATAAAAGAAGGAACTCCGGCTGGATTAAAAGAATTAGGTTCTTGGCCAACAATTTACGAAGGCTTATCGCAGTTGCCTTCTCAAGTACAACAATCTTGGTTTGAATTTGACCATCATTACAGTGATGATATCTTTAATGAAGCGCTTCAAAAGCTGTTTACTTACAATCCCAAAAAAGTCACAGATGTTGGTGCAAATACAGGAAAGTTTGCCTTGCAATGTTTACACCAAGATCCTGAAGTAAAAATGACGCTAGTTGATTTGCCTGGGCAATTAAATAAAGCATTAAAAAACACAGAGGCTGCTGGTTTTGAGAACAGAGTTGCCGGACAAGAAATAGACTGGCTCTCTAAAAAGGAAAAAACATTGCCTAAAGAAGCAGATGTTATTTGGATGTGCCAGTTTTTAGATTGTTTTTCAGAACAAGAAATTGGAACGATTTTAAAAACTGCCGTAGAGGCAATGAGTCCAGAAACGAGACTTATTATAATTGAAACGTATACTGATAGGCAGAAATTTGACAATGCAAAATTCATTTTGGAAGCAACCTCTATTTATTTTACAGTAATGGCAAATGGAAATAGTAAAATGTACCCATCAAAAGTGTTGATATCACTTGTTGAAGAGGCTGGGATGGTTGTGGACGAAGACATTGCCCTAGGAGAATATCATACCATGCTTGTATGTAAAAAAGCAAACTAGTGAACTTGAAACAACACTATATTCAGCAGTATGCTCATTTAAAAAATGGCGAACTTTCTCTTAATGGGAAACAAATAGCGAGTACATTGGAGACGGATATTTCCGAAGCCTTTAAAGAACTCTATAAAAAAATAGATCTTAGCTATAGAAAATTTTTTAAGATGGATGCCTTGAGCAAAGCGGCGATGCTTACTTCTGAAATTTTATTTCGTGAAGCTGGTTTAGATCCTGAAGATAATAATATTGCTGTGGTGCTTTCTAATAAAGCATCGAGTTTGGATACCGATAGAAAGCATCAAGAATCGATTGATGATGCTGCCAACTTTTACCCGAGTCCGGCGGTTTTTGTGTACACCTTACCCAACATTTGTATAGGTGAGATTAGTATTAAACATAGGCTGTTTTCTGAGAATAGTTTTTTTATCTTTGACACTTTTAACGCCGAGCATTTATTTGACTATGCAAGCGTGTTAATAAATTCAAATAAAGCACATAAAGTACTGTGCGGATGGGTAGATGTAGATGGAGAAAATTATGAAGCTTTTATGTATCTGGTGCAACCAGGGCATAGTGAGATTACGCATACAACTAACGAAATAAATAGATTATATACATCCTTATGAGCGAATTAAAAGAAGAACTGAAAGGAAAAATTATTGAGCAATTAAATCTTGAAGATTTAACCATTGAAGAGATTGGTGATGATGAGCAATTATTTGGTGATGGCTTAGGGCTAGATTCTATCGATGCACTAGAGCTTATCGTAATGCTAGACAAAGACTACGGAATTAAATTAACAGATCCTAAAGACGGTAAAGCCATCTTCGAATCTGTAAATACAATGGCTGCATTTATCGAATCAAATAGATAATATGAGTAAAGCAATTGCTATTACTGGTATGGGAATTCTTTCTGCAATTGGAAACAATGTGGAAGAAAACTTTAGTTCTTTAATCGAAGGCAAAAAAGGAATTGCCAAGATAAAGAACATCAACACCATTCATGAAAATGAAATTTTGGTGGGTGAAATTAAGTATAGCAATGAACAGTTGGAGCAAATGCTAGCGTTGCCTCCAACACATAATTTTTCTAGAACCAGTCTTATTGGTGCTGTAGCTGCAAAACAAGCTGTTGCAAATGCCAATATTAAAGACATGGGAGCCTATAAAACAGGATTGATTTCTGCGAGTACTGTAGGCGGAATGGACAAAACAGAAGACCATTACTACCACTACTTAGACGATCCTGAGTATCAAAAATTCATCTCTGGTCATCCCCTAGGCGATGGTACTCAAAAAATAGCCAATTGTATTGGACTAGATGAGAGTATGGTAACGACCATAAGTACAGCTTGCTCTTCTGCTGCAAATGCAATCATGTTAGGTGCTAGACTTATCAAAGCTGGAAAGCTAGATAGAGCCATTGTGGGAGGCACCGATTGTATGTCAAAATTTACCATCAATGGGTTTAAAACTTTGATGATATTAAGTGACTCCTACAACACACCCTTCGATGAACATAGAAAAGGACTCAACCTTGGCGAAGCAGCGGCATACATCGTGCTAGAGTCTGAAGAAATCGCTAAAGCCGAAAACAAAGAAATATTAGCCTATGTTAAGGGCTATGCCAATACCAATGACGCTTACCATCAAACAGCTTCTTCAGAAAATGGAGATGGTGCTACAGCGGCTATGGAACGTACACTAGAAGTTGCTGGAATGAAGCCAAGCGATGTAGATTATATTAACGCGCATGGTACGGCAACTCCAAACAACGATTTAAGTGAAGGACGTGCTATTATAAGAGTATTTGGAGATGAGTTACCTCCTTTTAGCTCTACCAAAGCATTTACAGGACATACCTTAGCGGCTGCAGGATCTGTAGAAGCAGTATTCTCTGTGTTAGCTTTACAAAACAATATCATCTTCCCAAATCTTAATTTTAAAACCCAAATGAAGGAGTTCAATATTACTCCCGAAACGAGTTTGGTAAAAAAAGAATTAAACACAGTTTTGTCAAATTCACTCGGATTTGGCGGTAACTGTACATCGGTTTTATACACAAAGCAACCCTAATGAAGAAGGTATATATCAATGGAGTAGGGGCTATTTCTACCCAAAAAACATTCGACAATAGTGAGTTTTTAACCGAGATCACAAATTATACCGAGCCTGGTATTTATGCCCTTGCACCTAATTACAAAGAATATTTTTCTGCTGGAGAAGCCCGAAGAATGGCAAAGGGTATTAAAATGGGTGTGGTGTCTTCAAAAATTGCATTAGAAGAAGCAGGCCTTGAAACGGTAGATGCTATTATTACAGGAACCGGAATGGGCTGCGTTGTAGAGTCTGAGCGTTTTGTAAAACGTATTATCGATAACAAGGAACAGTTTTTAACCCCCACCTCTTTTATACAGTCAACACATAATACTGTGGGCGGACAAATAGCCTTAGGCATGCAATGCAAAGGATATAATTTTACCTACGTGCATTCTAGCAGTTCTTTTGAGTCTACCCTTGTAGATGCAAGATTACAACTTATGTTAGAAGAAGCAAATACCATCATGGTAGGTGGAGTTGACGAGTTAGGGCCGCACATGATTCATGTGTACTCTGCTATTGATCATGTAAAACAAGAAGAAGTTGTAGATAACTTAGATATTTTACAATCTAATACAAAAGGCGCTGTTTTTAGCGAAGGTGCTACCTTTATGGTGCTCTCAAATACCAAACAAGAGGGTTCCTATGCAGAATTGGTCGATGTAGATATTTATAACACGTTATCAAAAGACACCCTCGAAGCAAAGGCAACTGCTTTTTTAGCTCAAAATAATATGACGGTCAATGATGTAGATGCTGTGTTGTTGGGTAATAATGGAGATATTGAGTTTGATGGATATTTTGACACTCTTACACAAGGAATATTTGCCAATACACAGCAGTTGTATTACAAACATTTGTCTGGCGAACATTTAACGGTTTCTGGTTTCGGAAACTGGTTGGGTGCTAAAATTTTAAAAACACAAGAGGTGCCAGACGTTATTCGTTTAAACGATATAGCTGCAAAACCTATAAAAAACATCTTGATCTATAATCAGTATCGTGGAGAGAATCACACCTTCGTGATGCTTTGTTCATGCTAAACCACAAAACAGTTAAATACTTTTTTATTACTGCCTTTGTAGGTCTCATTATCGCACGTTTTTTTGTTTCCTTTCCACTTACATATTTTATATGGTTAGGCGCTGTTTGGCTTTTACTTACGGTCTGTGGATCTGGCTTAATACAATGGAATTATTTTTTTACATCCTTGCATAGCAATCCCGATGTACAAGAAAATCATGTGGCAATCACCTTCGATGATGGTCCCGACCCTATACACACGCCAAAAGTGTTAGCTTTACTCGAAAAGTACCAAGCTAAAGCTACTTTTTTTTGTATTGGAAGCCAAGTAGAGGCACATCCAGAAGTGTTTAAAAACATACTGGCAGCTGGCCATACTGTTGGGAATCATACCTATAGTCATAGCAAGAGCTTCGGCTTTTTTAAAACCCAACAGGTCATTAAAGAGCTTGAAGTTACAGATACCTTAATGCAAGAAGTTTCTGGTCATACGCCACTCATGTATCGTCCTGCCTTTGGGGTAACGAATCCTAAAATTAAGAAGGCGTTAGAAACTACAAAGCATGCCTCGGTGGGTTGGAACAAACGCTCTTTAGATGCCTTACCGTATTCCGAAAATTTCTGTTATAATCGAGTGACCAAAAACCTCAAAAAAGGGGATGTTATTTTATTACATGATACTAGTGAAAAATCTATTGCTGTTTTGGAACGCTTATTGCTATTTTTGGAAACAAAACAAATGCAGTCTGTCACAGTAGACACATTGTTAAATATTCAACCTTATGCGTAACCTATTGGTTCTTTTTGTATTTGCGATAACTTCATCGCTTCTAATGGCACAAGAGGCGGCCATGAGTGCTTCGGAAATTTTAGTTTTTCAGGAGCAGGTAAAAGCCACTTCAAAGGCGTCTCAAACCATACAAAGTGATTTTGTACAATACAAGCATCTAGACTTCCTAGACAATGATATCGAGACCTTCGGGAAACTTCAATTTAAAGCGCCTGGATTGGTACGCTGGGAATACACAAAACCCTATCAGTATACCGTGATTTTTAAAGAAGACAAGCTGCTCATAAATGATGGGGGCACCAAAAGCGATATTGACATTGGAAGCAGTAAAATGTTTAAAAAACTCAATGAACTTATTGTAAACAGTGTCAAAGGAGATCTATTTAACGATGCCGATTTTAGCGTGAGCTATTTTAAAGTAAAAGGGGCAAACAAAGCAGTGTTTATTCCAAAAGATTCAAAAATAGCAGGATATATTGCCAGTTTCGAACTTTTGTTTGATACTAAAGATGGTGCTGTTACCGAGGTGAAAATGATAGAACCTTCATTAGATTATACGCGTATTGCTTTTTCAAACCGAAAACTAAACACTCCCATCGATGCTTCGGTTTTTAATCAGTAGTTGTCTATTGCTTTTGTTCGCCTCTTGTGCACCAGCTTTCACGAAAGGTCTCACAGAAGTGCCTCCAACAAAAACTGAAATACGAAACCCTTATTTTGCAGATGCCAGTCAAGATTATATTTACAAAGCGAAAATTGATATCTACGGCAGGTATTTTGGTGGAATTTTAGTGATTAAAAAAACTGGAGACCAAACGCATAGGGTTGTTTTTACTACCGAATTTGGTAGTAAAATATTTGATTTTGAGTATGAAGGTGATACCTTTACAAAGAATTTTGTTTTAGAAGATTTAGACAAGAAAATTATTGTCAATACCCTTAAAAAAGATTTTAAAATAATAATTCAAGAAACCGTGTTGGTACAGTCTCAATTAGATGGAATTGAGGCAACTATTTATAAAGTGCCAGCAGCTAAAAGATATAATTATTATTTTTTTGGAGACACGAACCAACTCACAAAAATCATTCATGCCTCTTCTTCAAAAGAGAAGGTCGTGTTTTTGTTTGAAGATGTGTACCAAGAAGTTGCAAATACAATAACAATCAACCACCAAAATATTAGTTTAGACATTGCGCTAAATTATTTTAAGAAGTAAGCACATGCTCATTAAAGATTTATACACCATTTCTCAGTTTAATGCTACAGAAGATCTAGTAAAAGCTGAAATACACTTAAACAAAGATCACGAAGTTTTTAGGGGTCACTTTCCAGGCAATCCTGTAATGCCAGGAGTTTGTATGATTCAAATTATTAAAGAACTCACAGAGAAAGCCACAGCAACTAGCTTGTTTCTTTCTCAGACCTCTAATATTAAATTTATGGCTATTATCAATCCAGATGCTACGCCAGATTTAACTTTAACGATTACGATCACTAAAACAGAAACGGGTTACAAAGTAAAAAACACGTCCTCTTTTAATGATACTTTGGCATTAAAAATGAATGCAACGTTTACTGTCCTATCTTAAATGAAATATCTTTTCTACATATTATTTTTTGTTGCAACAATTGGGAAGGCTCAAAAAGTTTCTGAAGTGAGAAACCAATACGGGAGCTTAGAAAAAGACCCCTTAGCTACCCAAGTGCTGTTTGAACGTTTGAAGAATATTTCCGAAGAGAAAACCCTATTATCAGGTTACAAAGGCGCTGTTTTTATGTTGCAAGCAAAGCATGTAAAAGGAATTAAAAACAAAAAGAAGTTGTTTAAAGAGGGTGCTGCCATCTTAGAGCAATCAATTCAAGAGCACCCAGATAATATAGAGTTGCGCACCCTGCGTATAAGTGTGCAGGAAAATGCTCCTAAAATTCTAAAATATAACAAACATATTGATGAGGATAAGGAATTCATTCTCAAAAAGTTTTCGACCATAGACTCTGGAGCTGTTCGTGATTTTGTAAATGGTTTTGTGCAACAATCTTCAAATTTTACAGCAGCAGAAAAGGCACTTTTTTAATGTAATTCTAGTATGTTGTTGTTCAGCATTTTCTTACTTTTGTTTGACAATTTCGCTAGGTGAATTCAACTACTACGCAATCTTTATTAAACTCACAATGCTGTGTTATTATGCCTACGTATAATAACGCTAAAACTTTGGTGCGTGTCATTGATAGTGTAGTAGAAATCACCCAAAATCTTATTATTGTAAACGATGGTGCTACCGATGGTACTGCTGAAATTTTAGCAAACTACCCCGCATTAGATATCATTACACTTCCAGAAAATAAAGGAAAAGGAAATGCGCTTCAAGTTGGTTTTAAGAGAGCCATCGAAAAAGGAAACACGTATGCTATCACTATTGATAGTGATGGGCAACATTTTGCAAGTGATATAGAAAACTTTACCCAATATCTTGAAGCTTCCGAAGATAAAAACCTATTGCTTATTGGCGCCAGAAATATGGAACAAGAAGGAGTGCCTAAAAAGAGTAGTTTTGGAAATAAATTCTCAAACTTTTGGTTCTGGTTTCAAACAGGGATTAAAATGGAAGATACCCAATCTGGCTTTCGCTTATATCCTTTAGAGGAGATAAAAGACCTTACTTTTTGGACCAATAAATTTGAGTTTGAAATAGAAGTGATTGTAAAAGCGGCTTGGCGAGGGGTTGCGGTTAAAAATATCCCTGTAAAAGTATTGTACGATGAAAGCGAGCGTGTATCGCACTTTAGACCTTTTAAAGATTTTACCCGCATCAGTATTTTAAATACTTGGTTTGTCATAGTTACCTTGTTTTACATAAAACCTCGCGACCTGTTTCGACGTTTTAAAAAAAAGGGGTTTAAGAAATTCATAGCCGAAGATTTATTTGGTGTACATGATAGTCCGCTCAAGAAAGCACTCTCCATTGCATTAGGGGTTTTTATTGGTATTTCTCCTTTGTGGGGATTTCATACCGCCTTGGTGATTTTTCTTTCGGTTGCTTTAAAATTAAATAAGGCTATCGCCTTTGCTTTTTCTAATGTGAGTTTGCCTCCTTTTATTCCCTTGGTAATTTATGGAAGCTTAAAAGTTGGAGGTTGGTTGCTAAATGAACCTTTCAAGCTCACCAAAGAAAGCATCACCGAAAATTTTGATGTGGTCTCTCATCTAAAGGTTTATGTAGTAGGCAGTTTTTCGTTAGCCCTTATGGCTTCGGTATTAGCTGGATCTGTTGGCCTTTTACTGTTCTCTTTGTTTTCTAAGAAAAAAGACATCGCTCATGGCTAAAGGCTTGTATCAAATATATCTTGCCATTCAGAAGCATAAGATACTTGCTGTGGTTGCTTTATTGCTTTTCGTTGCTGCACTAGGATATGTGGCTTCTCGCATCACCTTTGAAGAAGATATTACCAAGCTGTTACCTGCCAATGAAAAAACACGTGAACTTCAAAAAGTATTACAGTCTGTAAATTTTACAGATAAAATCATTGTACATATTACAAGAGATAAGGCTGGTACAGTGAACGATCTTACGCACTATGCAAGTGCTTTTTTAGATAGCTTAGATGCTCAGGCAAGTAGCTATGTAAAGGACATCCAAGGAAATGTGAGTGATGAGGGAATTGATGCTACCTTAGATTTTGTCTACAACAATTTGCCGCAATTTCTAACTGCCGATGATTATAAAAATATTGGTCAAAAATTACATCCAGATAGCATTGCAGAGATTACCGAAGCGAACTACAAAACATTAGTGTCGCCCTCTGGAATTGTAGCGCGAAAAACTATTTTAAGAGATCCGCTAGGCATATCTTTAATGGGGCTTCAAAAACTACAGCGTTTGGGTGTAGATGAAAATTTCACTTTAAAAGATGGATTTGTTGTAAGCAAAGACGAACAACACCTGTTGTTGTTTATTACTCCCACGTTTCCCGCTACAGATGCTGCAAATAATGAGGTATTTGCTGAACTATTATATGCCATTCAAAATAGCCTAAATACCAACTTTGCAACCAAAGCCTCCAGTGAATATTTTGGAGGTTTACTCATTGCTGTTGCAAATGCACAACAAATTAAGGGAGACATACAGCTAACCATTGGTATTGCAGTAACGATATTGATGGTCATTTTTATGCTTTTCTACAAAAAGTTGTTGGTTCCTCTTATTTTATTTACTCCTACAGTGTTAGGGGCTCTTCTTTCTGTGGCGGTATTGTATCTTATTAGAACAGAAATATCTGCTATTTCTTTAGGAATTGGATCGGTACTATTGGGGGTTACCTTAGATTATTCGCTTCATATTTTAACACACATTCGCAATCATGCTGGTGTAGCTCATCTCTATAGAGATATTGCAAAGCCTATTGTAATGAGTGCCTTAACTACTGCTTTGGCATTTTTATGTTTATTGTTTTTAGATTCTCAAGCCTTGCAGGATTTGGGCATATTTGCTGCAGTAAGTGTCTTGGGAGCTTCGGTGTTTGCTTTGTTGTTTATTCCGCAAGTGTATCAAGGCACTAACATTTCCGAAGTTAAAAAAAGCACCCTGTTAGATCGTTTGTCTCAGTATGATTTCCATAAAGACAAAGGATTGATTATTGGCGTTGTTGCGTTGTTTGTGGTAAGTCTGTTTACCTATAACAAGGTTACTTTTAATAATGATCTTGCAAAACTCAATTTTGAGCCGGAAGCGAGCATTGTAGCAAAGAAAAACTTAGATGCTCTCACGAATTTGGAGTCTAAATCGATGTATGTTATTGCGCATGCAAGCACTTTAGAGGATGCCCTTCAGTATAACGATGTTGTATATCAAAAGCTAGGTAGTTTATCGCAACAGGATGAAATTTTGAGTTTTAGTTCGATAGGAGCTTTGGTTCACGCTACTAAGAAACAAGAAGTTTTAAACCAGAAATGGAACCAATTTTGGTCTTCAGAAAAGCAGCAAGCACTACAACAAAATATGATAAACAGTGGCAGTGCTTTAGGTTTTAAGCCCACCACATTTAGGCAATTTTACAATAGTTTGTCAAAAGATTTTGAGCCCATTACTTTAGAGGATTATAGAAGTCTTTCGGCAATTACATTAGAAGATTTTATCACAGTAAAAGAAGATATTACTACGGTGACCTCTCTTATTAAACTAGAAGAGGGTCAAGCAGTAAAAGTACAGGCAGCATTTAAAGAGAATCCTAACATCTTGCTCATTGATAGAAAGCAAATGAACGAGTCTTTGCTAGGGTCGCTTAAAACAGATTTCAATAAATTAATTGGCTATTCTATGGCGGTGGTACTGGTATTACTGCTCTTGTACTATAAAAGCTTGTCATTAACCATAGTAACGCTTCTTCCAGTATTTCTAACATGGATGATTACGGTGGGAATGATGGGGGTATTTGGCTTGGAGTTTAATATATTTAATATCATTATCTCGACCTTTATTTTTGGACTTGGTATCGATTATGCTATTTTTATAACCAACGGACTCCTTACAGAACTAAGAACAGGTCAAAAAGCCGTGGGAACTCACAAGACCTCTATTGTGCTTTCTGTACTTACCACTTTACTGGGAATTGGAGTACTTATTTTTGCAAAACACCCAGCCTTATACACCATTGCTGTCGTATCGATTATTGGAATTTTTTCGGCCATGTTATTGGCGTTTGTAGTGCAGCCCTTGCTCTTTACTTTGTTTATTGGGGGCCCTAAAAAACGCCCTATTACACTGCGATATCTTTTGCATGCTGTAGCTTCTTTTACTTATTTTGGTTTGGGCGGATTTATTTTATCTATGAGTAGCTCTGTGTTTTTTAAAGTAGCGCCCGCTTCTTTTAGAAAAGCTATATCGCAGCTCATGAAAAGTGTATTGTACACCAACCCTTTTGTGAAAAAGAAAGTGCTTAATCCGCATCATGAAGATTTTAAAAAGCCTGCTTTTTTAATTGCCAATCATACCTCTTTTCTCGATATTCTTGCCATGGGGATGCTGCATCCCAAACTTATTTTTTTAGTAAACGATTGGGTCTACAACTCACCCGTATTTGGAAAAGCTGTAAGAAAAGCTGGATTTTATCCTGTCTCAAAAGGAATCGACGAAGCCCTGGAGCATTTGCAACCTAAAGTAGATCAAGGGTTTTCTTTAATCGCTTTTCCAGAAGGGACGCGTTCTACCACCAATAAAGTGCGAAGATTTCATAAAGGTTCTTTCTTTTTAGCCGAAAGATTAAACCTCGACATTGTGCCCGTTTTAATTCACGGTAATAGCGAGGTGTTGCCAAAGGGAAGTTTTCCGATTCGCGATGGGAGTATTACCCTTGAGATTTTAAAAAGAATTGAAGCAGCAGATGCTTCTTTGGGAGTAGATTACAGTGCTAGAACAAAAAATATTACATCACTTTATAGAAAAGAATTTACTCGTTTTAGAACCGAGATAGAAGGTCCTACCTATTTTCATAAAACGCTTCTAGAAGACTATCGGTACAAAGGTAATGCGATATACAAAGAAGTAAAACAAGATATAAAAACCAATGCCGAACAGTATCATGTATTACTGAACATCATTCCAAAAGATGCTAAAGTGTTACATGTTTCAAAAAGTAAAGGGCAATTAGATTTTTTATTGGCTTTGGATAGTGCAAGGAGATCAATTACTTCTGTTATTGAAGATGTTGAGGTATGTAGGATGTTAAACCATAGTTTTATAACAAATACAGATCGAAAAGTTCAATTCATTATCACGCTAGAAGAGGTAAGAAATAGTGTGCATGATACACTTATAGTTGATGGGAATGTTATTTCAAAAGACATCTTTTCACAAAGAGATGTAAAAGCATTAAATTTTGTAATTTTGCGCAATACTCCTCAAGACTTCAAGAATATGAACAACCATTTTGCAAGTTTTGAATCGCTGCACCTAACCAATACATTGCAAATTTTAAAAAGAATTGATGCCTAAGGTATGAAAGAAAAGTACGACGTTGTTATTGTAGGAAGTGGTATGGGCGGACTTGTTTCTGCTATTACACTAGCAAAAGAAGGACGCAGTGTTTGTGTTCTAGAAAAGAACAACCAATTTGGAGGAAACTTACAAACGTTTTCTCGAGATAAAACTATTTTTGATACAGGCGTTCACTACATAGGAGGCCTCGATGAAGGTCAGAATCTGCATAAATATTTTACCTATCTAGATATATTAAAAGATGTCCAGTTTAAACGATTGGACGATGATGGTTTTGATGTCATTTCTTTTGATGGTGACCCAAAATCATACTACCACGGACAAGGATATGAGAACTTTATCGCGCAACTAGTAAAAGACTTTCCAGAAGAAGAAGCGGGTATTAGGACCTACTGTAAAAAATTAAAGGATACTTGCTATAGTTTTCCACTGTACAATGTACAAGCAGGCGCACCCAATTACGAAGACAGTGATTTATTTACCTTGTCTGCCAAGGGATACATAGAATCTATTACAGAAAATAAAAAATTACAGGCCGTATTGTCTGGCTCAAATGTATTGTATGCAGGAAACGGATACAGTACACCGTTCTTTGTGCATGCCTTGTCTGTAAATAGTTATATAGAAAGTAGCTATCGTTGCTACGATGGAGGTTCTCAAATAACCAAGGCATTGTTGCGAAGGTTAAAAGAACATGGCGGGGAAGCCTACAAGAGACATGAAGTAGTAGACTTTGTCGTAGAGGATAAACAAGTAAGAGCAGTAAAAACTGCCAACGGAGCTACCGTATATGGCGATCTCTTTATCTCTAATGTAGAGCCCAAAGTAACCATTAAAATGGTGGGTGAAGATAACCTTCGTAAGAGTTATGTAAAACGTATCGAGAGCTTAAAAAGTACCATCTCTGCCTTTAGTTTATATCTAGTTTTAAAGCCCGGAACATTTCCGTATCACAATAAAAACTATTACCACTATAAAGATGCCAATAAAGTTTGGGATTTACACGATTACAAAGAAGAAAACTGGCCAGAAGCGTATATGATTTCGATGAGTATTCGAAAAAACAGCGATGGTTTTGGAGATACCATTACGGCAATGACCTTCATGAATTTTGATGAGTTACGCCCCTGGGAAAATACGTTTAACACGGCAGCAGATAAAAATGAACGTGGTCAAACCTACGAGCAGTTTAAAAAAGAAAAGGAAGAAAAATTCTTAGTTGAGATTGAAAAGAAATTTCCAAATATTCGCGAGTGTATTCAATCGGTATATTCCTCTACACCACTTTCCTATCGCGATTATATTGCCTGCAACGAAGGCGCTATGTATGGGTACGTTAAAGATGTAGAAAATGCTATGCTTGCCATGCTTTCTCCAAAGACAAGAATTAAAAACCTCTATTTTACAGGCGCTAGTCTAAATATGCACGGCATTTTGGGAGTGACTATTAGTGGGATGCTTACTTGTTCTTCTATTCTCGGACAAGAATATTTGGTGTCTAAAGTTGAAGAAGCCAATGAATTGGTAAAAGTGCAAGGATGAAACAGCAAAGACTTTTTTTCTTTATAGGAAATATCCTCTTCCTACTATCTTGCGTTTCATGTGGCACTAAAAAGTCTCTGAACGACCTGCCAGATGTTAGTGAGTATAACGCTAATATTCCATCAAGAAAAAAAGTAAACGATAGCACCTACCATGCGGGGAATAATTTCCTTACCAAAAACAAACAAGGACAATGGGAACTCTATGTAGAAGGAGATCCTTTTGAAAGAGGCTTACTCATGGGGAGCCTAACCCAAGAACTTATTGAAATTCAAGAGCGCACTTTTTTAACCAAAATTGACGATCTAGTACCTCCAGGAACATGGCAGTCTTTTTTACGACAATTTTTAAAATGGTACAATCGTAAAATGTACCTGCATGTCACTCCAGAATATAAATCTGAAATTTATGGAATCTCTCAATACGTGTCCAAAGATTATGAGCACTTAGCACCTTCATATCTTAGAGTCTTGTACATGCATGGCGCACACGATATTGGACATGCGTTACAAGATTTAGCCTTGGTAGGTTGTTCTTCTTTTGCGGCATGGGGAGATAAAACAGAAGATGGAGAATTGATTATTGCAAGAAACTTCGATTTTTATGCTGGCGACGAATTTGCAGAACAAAAGATCATCGCGTTTATCAATCCTGATCAAGGACATCCCTACATGAGTGTAACCTGGGGCGGATTTACAGGAGTAGCTTCTGGAATGAATCTCGAAGGGCTTACTGTAACGATTAATGCTTCAAAATCTAAAATTCCGCTCATAGCCAAAACCCCTATTTCTTTATTGAGTAAAGAGATTTTGCAATATGCTAGTACCATTGAAGAAGCCATTGCCATTGCAAAAAAGCGCGAGGTGTTTGTTAGTGAAAGTATCATGGTGGGAAGTGCTAAGGATGGAAAAGCTATCTTGATAGAGGTTTCGCCAAAAAACTTTGGGGTGTATGAAGTTCCTAATACCAATCAATTGGTTTGTAGCAACCACTTTCAAAGTGAGGTCTATGCAGATGACAAACGAAATGAAAAAGCAATTACCGAAAGTCATAGCTTATACCGTTTGGAGCGCATGAATGAAATCTTACAAGAAGATGAAGGAACCATAACGGTTGCAGATGCAGTGGCATTATTGCGCAATAGAGAAGGAAAAGATGACGCCTCTATTGGCTTCGGAAATGAGAAGGCTCTTAATCAATTGCTGGCGCACCACGGTATCGTCTTTAAACCCGAACAGAAAAAAGTGTGGGTGTCTTCAAATCCATATCAAATAGGGGCTTTTGTCGCCTATGATTTGGATGAGGTTTTTGCAAATAGAGAAGAAAACCCACAGACAGAAACCTTGGCTGAAACGGGGTTGTTAATTCCAGAAGACCCTTTTTTATACACGCAAACCTATAAAGATTACGAAGCCTACCGTGTCTTGGAGAGAACCCTAGAAGCTGCCCTGGAAAATGATACCGATGTTTCAGAAGTCTTTTTAGAAGAGGTACAAACAAAGAATCCAGATTATTGGAAGGCGCATTATCTAACAGGAAGGTATTATTACGAGCATAAAGAGTACAAGAAAGCATTGGCGGCCTTTAAAATTTCAGAAACCAAAGAAATTACAACGCTTCCAGATCAAGAAAGTGTAGCCAAGTATATTAAAAAAGCGACTAGAAAATCTAAAAGATAAATCCCTACATTTACGGTCGCTATTAATGTCTGTTCGAGCGCAGTCGAGAATTAGTAGACAGTTTTAATTTTATATCAATACATGACCCCAACCATAGAAACAGCATCTTTGTCAGAAATTAAAGCCTTTCAAGAAATTGAAATGCAAAAAATGCTTGCTTATGTAGGCGAACATTCTGCCTATTATAAAAAAGTGTTTCAAGAAAAAGGAATTGCGGTTTCAGAAATTAAAACACTAGAAGACCTTCAGCAATTGCCTTTTACTACCAAAGATCAATTGCAAGAACATAACGATGATTTTATTTGTGTTCCAAAAGGAAAAATAATTGATTATGTAACCACTTCTGGTACCATGGGCGCTCCTGTTACCTTTGCCTTATCTGAAAAAGACCTAGAGCGTTTGGCATATAACGAAGCTATTTCTTTTGCCTGCGCCGAGGTAGAACAAGAAGATGTCATGCAACTTATGACCACCATGGACAGACGTTTTATGGCGGGGCTTGCTTATTTTTTAGGTGCAAGAAAATTAGGTGCAGGTATTATTAGAGTAGGAAGTGGGATTCCAGAATTACAATGGGATAGCATACAAAAATTTCATCCCACGTATCTTATTTGCGTGCCTTCCTTTTTGTTAAAAATGATTGAGTTTGCACAGTCTAATGGTATTGATTTATCAAAAAGTAGTGTAAAAGGCGCTATTTGTATTGGAGAGCCTATTCGAAATGAAGACTTCTCTCATAACATTTTAGCAACTAAAATAAAGGCTTCTTGGGACATACAACTATATTCTACCTATGCAAGTACAGAGATGAGTACTGCTTTTAATGAATGTGGTGCACATCAAGGTGGGCATCATCATCCTGAGCTTATTTTAGCTGAAATTGTAGACGATCAAAACAAACCTGTAGCACCAGGTGAAATAGGAGAATTGGTGATTACAACACTAGGTGTAGAGGCCATGCCATTGCTGCGTTTTAAAACGGGTGATATGGTGCAAGCACATACAGAGCCATGTTCTTGTGGAAGAACGACCATGCGTTTGGGACCTGTGGTAGGACGAAAAAAACAAATGATTAAGTACAAAGGAACGACCATCTATCCTCCAGCCATGTTTAATGCCATGAACGAACTAGATGGAATTGATGCTTTTGTTATTGAAATATCGCACAACGAGGTTGGGACAGATGAGATTCTAATCAAGATTGCAACTTCCAAAGAGAGCGATGCCTTTTTACAAGAAATTAAAGATCACTTTAGAGCTAAATTACGGGTAACGCCTAGTGTCGTATTTGAAGATAAGAAAATCTTAAACACATTGCGTTTTCCGAAGATGAGCAGAAAGCCTGTGACTTTGATTGACTTAAGATAAGTCACCAAGCCAGCTTCGCTACAGACTCTTCCTGCAATTTCCATACATAACCTTCTTCACTGTTTGGGTCTATATCAAAGACCGAATAGTGGCGCAATAATTCGTTGGGGTTATTAGGATTCACCCGAATTACATCTAATGTTTCAGGACTATTACTTTTATGAATGGCAAACCCGTTCATGACTAATTTCCATTCATTGTTTCTTAGTACATACAAGTAATACTTGCTAAAATTTGGGTCACTAATTTTTGCTGTGAAGAGCAATAGATCTCTATCATTGTCGAGCGTGAGTTTGTTTACTTTTCCACCTACTGTTTTGGGAACTTCAAGGATAGGATATTTTCTATTTTGAAATCCAATAGTTGTAACTTCTCTTGCAGTATTCACACGAGTGATATGTGTAAAAAACGGAATGTCATCCCCATTAAAATTACCAAAAACCGCTCCATCTGGAAGGATAGGAGCGGTTTCTTTAGGCGCATCCTGTGAAGGATCTACCTTAGGTATTTCATTGGGTTGCTCTTTACTAGTAGTTGAGTTTGTACTAGGCTTGGTATTCTTAGTAGGTGTCCCACAAGCAATACATAACAATAACAAACATATACTAATACTATATCTCATAAAAGCCATTTTTAACAACGAACGAAGTGAGTCTTTTTTCTAGCAATGAGCGCAGCGAATAGTCTAACATCCAACAGTGAACAAAGTGAACGGTCTAACAGCGCAGCGGTCTAACATCTAGCAGCGACAGCGGTCTCCTTTTACTGTATCTTAAACGTAATCACCGGCATATTTGCATGGTTTACCAAATCTTCACTAATACTTCCATTGAAAAAGTGTGATAAGCCTTTACGTCCGTGAGTACTCATTCCAATAAGTTGAGCGTCTTTCATTTTAGTGAATTGTAAAATCCCTTTCTCGACAGAAAATGCATTGTGCACATTTAAGGTGTAGTTCTCTGCTCCCATACCTTTTACAAAATTTTGCATGAGGTCCATGGAATCTTCTGTTGTTTTAAATCCGGCAGGGGTGTTGACATACAACAAGTGCATTTTAGCATCTACTGCCTTTGCAAATTTTTGAGCCTCATTAAAACTCCAGCGGCTCTCCTCACCAAAGTCTGTGGCAAATACAAAGTCGTTTATTTCTAGTTTGTCGTGCTCATTTTTAATCACCAAAACTGGAACTTTGGCGGTGCGTACTACTTTTTCGGTATTACTACCTATAAATAGTTCTTTAAAGCCATTTGCACCGTGCGATCCCATAACAATAAGGTCGATGTCTTTTTCTTCGACTGTTTGGTTTACGTCGTTGTAGATTTCATCATGCCCAATCGCTTCATGAATTTCAATGGGTCCTAAATAGTCTTTTTCTAAAAGTTCTTCAAAACTCTTTTCGGCAAGTTTTATAAAGTATAAAGACTCTGGCATGCTTGCATTGTTTTGAATCCCTCTAATTTGAGAAGGCATGTCAAGTGAGTGTAATAAGTAGATTTCACTATCGTGTTTTGTAGCAATTTCAACGGCTACTTTTAATGCGTTTTCTGCTTGTGATGAAAAATCTGTTGGAACGAGGATGCGTTTCATAGGCTGTTTTTTGAGGTTAGTGTTAAAAATGCTTCGGAAATAGGAGCGGTTCCATCACATTAGAAATTGAAATTTTTGCACAGGTTTGTACGAAGTTTAATTTCAGAAAATAATATAGATCGCTAACATTTCCGAAGCTCTTAATTTACTATGAAGATACAAAAAAATAATGTGTCGTACTATGGTTTTTTTAATATGAAATAAAGTACTATATTTGCACCGAATTTATGACGAAAAAGATGAGGGGACAGCTAGTCCCCTCTTTTTATAACCAAAATTTAATGAGAGAAAAAGTAACCCAATTATTAAACGAAGCGCTGGAAGAACACACGCATTTGTTTTTAATTGACATGGAGATGACTTCAGATAATAAAATTGCTATTATCATTGATGGCGATGAAGGAGTGAAGGTTGAAGATTGTATTGCAATTAGTAGAGCAGTAGAGCACAATCTAGATAGAGAGGAAGAAGATTTTTCATTAGATGTAATGTCGGCTGGGGTATCACGCCCATTAAGTATGCCAAGACAATACAAAAAGAATCTAGGAAGAACCTTGCAAGTAAAGACTACACAAGGGGAAACACTAGAGGGTAAAATTACAGAAACAACAGACAATGAGGTGACGCTTGAGTGGAAAGCACGTGAGCCAAAACCCGTTGGAAAAGGAAAAGTAACCGTGCAAAAGAAAGCGGTGCTGCCTTACACAGATATTGTAGAAGCAAAAGTTATGGTAACATTTAATTAAAATGATATGGAAAATTTAGCGTTAATTGATTCATTTTCAGAATTTAAAGACGATAAACAAATTGACAGAGTAACGCTCATGGCGATACTAGAAGATGTTTTTAGAAATGCCTTAAAGAAAAAATACGGGAGTGACGATAACTTTGATATTATTGTGAACCCAGACAAAGGGGATTTAGAAATTTGGAGAAATCGTGTAGTCGTTGCCGATGGAGATGTAATGGATCCAAATGAAGAAATATCATTGACAGAAGCACAGAAAATTGAAGACGATTTTGAAGTAGGAGAAGATGTTTCTGAAGAAGTAAAACTTATCGATCTTGGACGTCGTTCTATTTTGGCATTACGCCAGAACTTAATTTCTAAGATTCATGAGCATGACAATACTATTATCTACAAGCAATTTAAAGACTTGGAAGGTGATATTTATACAGCAGAAGTGCATCACATTCGTCACAGAGCCGTAATTTTGTTGGATGACGAAGGAAATGAGATTATCTTGCCAAAAGACAAGCAAATTCCTTCAGACTTCTTTAGAAAAGGAGACAACGTTCGTGGTATTATTGAGAGTGTTGAGTTAAAAGGAAACAAGCCTGCAATTGTTATGTCGCGTGCTAATCCTATATTTTTGGAGAAATTGTTTGAGCAAGAAATCCCAGAAGTATTTGATGGTTTAATTACTGTAAAGAAAGTAGTGCGTATTCCTGGTGAAAAAGCAAAAGTAGCGGTAGATAGTTACGATGATCGTATCGACCCAGTAGGTGCTTGTGTAGGTATGAAAGGTTCTAGAATTCACGGGATCGTTCGTGAGTTAGGAAATGAAAATATCGATGTTATTAACTACACAGAAAACTTAACACTTTTTATTACACGTGCTTTAAGTCCTGCGAGGGTTACTTCTGTAAAAATTAATGAAGAGACAAAACGTGCTGAGGTAATTTTACGACCAGAAGAGGTGAGTAAAGCCATTGGTCGTGGAGGACATAACATTAGATTGGCAGGTCAATTGACTGGTTATGAAATTGATGTGTTGCGTGAAGGAGCTGAAGAAGATGTAGAATTAAGAGAATTTAGTGATGAAATTGATGAGTGGATCATCGCAGAATTTCATAAGATTGGGCTTGACACCGCCAAAAGTGTGTTAGATTATGATTTTAACGATCTTGTAAAGCGTACCGACCTAGAGGAAGAGACGATTCAAGAAGTTATCAATATATTAAGAGAAGAATTTGAGGACTAGCGTACATATTTAGTATTTTTAACCTCTCATTCTAAAGTAGAAAAAAAGAACAGACAAGCATTTTTATGGCTGAAGTAAAATCGATACGACTCAATAAGGTCCTTAAGGAGTTTAATATCTCTCTAGATCGTGCAGTAGATTTTTTGAAATCTAAAAGCGTGGAGATAGAGGCACGTCCTACTACCAAAATTTCTGATACCGAGTACGCTCTTTTATCTGAAGAGTTCGCAAAGGATAAAGAAAAAAAGGTAGAATCTAAAGAGGTCGGTGAAGAAAAACGTAAAGAGAAAGAAGAACTCTTTAAAGATCGTGAACGCGAACGTGAAGAGGAAGAAAAACGTAAAGCCGATGCTGAAGCTGCTGCCGCAATTGCTGCAGAAGAAGCAAAAGTTATCGAGGCCAAAGCTACGCTTAAAGGACCTAAGCAAGTAGGTAAGGTAGAGCTTGATGCTAAAGGAAATGTAAAAGCAACAGAAGAAGAAGCACCAGTTGTTGAAGAAACACCTGTTGCAAAAGAGGAAGCTCCGGCAGCAAAAGAGCCAGTAGCAGAAACACCTACAGCCGAAGTTGTAAAAGAAGAAACGCCTGTTAAAGAACAAGCTCCTGTTAAGAAAGCTGCTTCAAAAAAGACCGCAACAGCACTTGATAAGGAGGCTGCAAAGGCAGTAAAGCCAAAAGCAGCACTTGCTAAAAAAGAAGCAGAAGTTGAAGAGCCTAAACCAGAAGATAGTGAAAAGGTAACAACGCAGTATAAAAAACTGGATGGTCCTAACTTTACTGGACAGAAAATTGACTTAACACAATTTAAAAAACCAGAAAAGAAAAAACCAGCACCAGGCGCAGAGAAAAAAGGACGTAGACGACGTATTAGTAAAGAATCTCCAAAAGCCGGCGGTGGTGGTAATAATAGAGATAACAGAGGAGGAAATCGCAGAGGTGGGCAACGTACTAACGTGCCAAAAGAAGAGCCAAGTGAAGAAGAAGTACAAAGACAAGTACGTGAAACCTTAGAAAAACTACAAGGAAAGTCTTCAAAAGGAAAAGGTGCCAAGTATAGAAGAGAGAAGCGTGATATTCACCGTCAAAAAACAGAAGAAGAACTAGCACAACAAGCACTTGACAACAAGGTTTTAAAAGTAACCGAGTTTGTTACAGTAAGTGAGGTGGCAACGATGATGGATACTCCAGTAACTGGAATTATTTCAGCATGTATGTCACTAGGAATGATGGTGACTATGAACCAGCGTCTTGATGCCGAAACACTTTCTATTGTTGCAGAAGAATTTGGATATGAAGTTGAGTTTATTACTGCCGATATTGATGAAGCAATTCAAGAAGTTGAAGATGCTCCAGAAGATTTAGAACACAGAGCTCCAATTGTAACCGTAATGGGTCACGTTGATCACGGTAAGACTTCTTTGTTAGATTACATTCGTGAAGAAAATGTAATTGCAGGAGAATCTGGTGGTATCACACAGCATATTGGTGCTTATGGAGTGCAATTGCAAAACGGACAAAAAATAGCGTTCTTAGATACACCTGGTCACGAGGCCTTTACTGCCATGCGTGCCAGAGGTGCTCAAGTAACAGATTTAGCTATTATTGTAGTTGCTGCCGATGATGATATCATGCCTCAAACAAAAGAAGCAATAAGTCACGCGCAAGCTGCTGGAGTTCCAATAGTTTTTGCAATAAACAAAATTGATAAGCCTAACGCAAATCCAGATAAAATTAAAGAAGGATTAGCGGCAATGAACTTGTTGGTAGAAGATTGGGGTGGTAAAATACAATCACACGATATTTCTGCAAAAACAGGTGAAGGAGTTCCAGAATTATTAGAAAAAGTATTGCTTGAAGCAGAATTATTAGAGCTACAGGCTAATCCAAATAAATCGGCTAACGGTACTGTTGTAGAAGCATTCTTAGACAAGGGTCGTGGATACGTCTCTACTATTTTAGTGCAAGGCGGTACGCTTAAAATTGGTGATTATGTACTCGCGGGTCAGCATAGTGGTAAGGTAAAAGCCATGCATGACGAACGCGGTAAGAAAATTAAGAAAGCAGGACCTTCAACACCAGTATCGATACTTGGTCTTACAGGTGCGCCACAGGCAGGTGATAAATTTAATGTATTTGAAGACGAGCGTGAAGCAAAAGATATTGCAAGTCGCCGTACCCAATTACAACGTGAGCAATCTGTACGTACACAACGTCATATCACACTAGATGAAATCGGACGTCGTATTGCATTAGGAGACTTTAAAGAATTAAACATTATCTTAAAAGGTGATGTGGATGGTTCTGTAGAGGCCTTAACAGATAGTTTCCAGAAATTATCTACCGAAGAAATTCAAGTAAATATTATTCACAAAGCTGTTGGTCCTATTACCGAGAGTGATGTGTTATTAGCCTCTGCTTCGGATGCGATTATTATCGGATTTAACGTTCGTCCAATGGGGAATGCACGTCAAATAGCAGATAAAGAAGAAATCGATATCCGTACCTACAGTATTATCTATGCAGCGATCAACGACCTGAAAGATGCTATGGAAGGTATGTTGTCTCCAGAAATGAAAGAGGAGATTACAGGTACTGCCGAAATCCGCGAAACGTTCAAGATTTCTAAAGTGGGTACTATCGCAGGTTGTATGGTATTGACTGGTAAAATTATTCGCAACGCAGGAATACGTTTAATTCGCGAAGGTGTGGTTGTATACACTGGAGAGCTAGAAAGCTTAAAGCGATTTAAAGACGATGCAAAAGAAGTTGCCAAAGGATATGATTGTGGTATGCAAATAAAGAACTACAACGATATTCACGAAGGTGATATCATTGAAAGTTTCCATGAAGTAGCTGTAAAGAAAAAGCTGAAATAGTTTTTAGGACATAGTAGCAATATATACAAAGCCTCTATTCATTAGAATGGAGGCTTTTTTTGTGCTTTGTGTTTCTTCTGAAATGTTAGTTGATGAAAGAAGTTTATAAGGTTAAGAGTTTATGGGTTTAAAAGTGTACGTGTTTAGGAGTAGACTTTTTCAACATTCAACACCTTTTGTCACCCTGAGCTTGTCGAAGGGCTTTTAAAGTTCAATTTTCACTATTTCATCTACCAACTGCTACTGTGTACTATTTTCTTCGGAAATGTTAGTTGTTGAAGGAAGTTTATAAGGTTAAGAGTTTATAGGTTTAAAAGTGTAGGTGTTTAGGAGTAAACTTTTTAAATTTTCAACATTCAACATTCAACATTCAAGATTCAACATTCGGTCTAGTCTATCTTCTATCAATGAGCAAAGCGAATGGTCTAACCTCTAACAGCGACCATGTGCGCCATAGCTTTGCGAAGGTGCAAGCGGTCTTATTTTTTCTTCTCCAAAATAAACGCATTTGGAAAGCCTTTTTGAACCTCCATAAGGGCTCTATCGGCTTCAATACGAGAGCTAAAATTACCAGCCCATATTTTGTAATTCGGAGTTTCATATTCTATAGAAGCGGGCCAAGAACCGTAGGTGCTTCTGTATTTTTTTAAGGTGCTTTCTGCTTTAGTGAGGTCTCCATAAAACAACTGAATGGTATAGCCACCATCCAATTTATTTTCCTTTTCTAAACGCTTTTTTATCGTGAGTAATTCATCGATTTTGGCATCTGCATTTACAGTTACTGTGGCCGACTGGGCAGTGGATGTTGCTGTGAAAACAACTAGTAAAACACTGGTAATAAATAAGTTGAATAGACTTTGCTTTTTCATAGAATATAATTGTTAGTGCAAATGTACAAGAGTTTAACTTTCTGAAGCCTTGTTTTATTATTTAGAATAATTATAAATTAGTGATTAACAAATTATTTAGATTTCAAATTTGGGCTTTATGTGGTACTTTTGCACAGTTATTTATGGCACCATAAAAGGCGTATATTTTACGATAAATAACTAACCAATTATGTGCCAAACTATTGACGATAATTAACATTAGTATGCAAAAGGTGAATTTAAGAAGGCTTTCCTCGATTTTCTCAGTAATGGCGTTAGCAGTAATGCTCTCGTTCTCTACAAATGTATTTGCGCAAGACGCTCCAGCTGGAGATGCCGTTGTAGCTGCTCCAAATGGTGGCGATATGGCCGCAGGTGAGAAACTATTTAAAGCAAATTGTGCTGCATGTCACAAATTGTACAAGAAGGCAACGGGTCCTGCTTTGTATGGTGTAGGTGATAAGTACGAGGCAGAATGGTTGTACAAATGGATAAAAAATAGTGCAGAGCTCATCGCGTCTGGTGATAGTCGTGCAAACGCTATTTACGAGGAGTACAATAAGTCTCCAATGACGGCTTTCCCAGCATTGTCGAATGTAGATATTGATAATATAATCGCCTACACTTACACTGAGAAGAAAATAATTACTCCTCCTACCCCTGGTCCTGATACTGCATCAACTGGAGGAAGTGGGGTTTCAAACAACATTATCCTAGGAATCTTAGCTTTAGTATTCTTGTTGTTAGTAACCATGTTGTTCTTAGTAACTAGAACCCTAAATAAATTTGCTGAAGCAAACGGTGTAACATTGCCAGTAAAAGAACACAGCACACCTATCTGGAAGTCGTTTGTAGAAAACCAATTCTTATTATTAGTAACTGCAATTATAGCGTTGCTCGGCTCTGGTTATTTTATCTATGGAGGCTTAATGAGTGTGGGTGTAGATCAAGGGTATGCGCCAGTCCAGCCTATACACTATTCACATAGAATTCATGCAGGATCAAATGAGATAGATTGTAACTACTGTCACTCATCTGCAAGAAAGAGCAAGCATTCTGGAATTCCTTCTTTAAACGTTTGTATGAACTGTCACAAAAGCATTGGTGAGGTAGCAGAAAGTGTTCAAGCAGAAGGCTTGGCAGAGTATGGTGTAGATTACAACAAAGAGATTCAAAAATTATACAAAGCTGTAGGTTGGGACGAAGAGAACCAAAAGTATACAGGTGAAACAGAGCCGGTAAAATGGGTGCGTATTCATAACTTACCAGACTTTGCCTATTTCAATCACTCGCAACACGTAACAGTGGCCGGAGTAGATTGTCAGAAGTGTCATGGACCGGTAGAGGAAATGGAGATCATGTATCAGCACTCACCGCTTACAATGGGTTGGTGTATTAACTGTCACCGTGAGACCAATGTAAAGGTTCAAGACAACGAGTACTACGAAAAAATTCACGCAGAATTATCTAAGAAATATGGTGTTGAGCAGTTAACCGCTGCGCAGATGGGTGGATTAGAATGTGGTAAGTGTCACTATTAAGAGATTAGTTTCTTCGGAAATATTAAATCTTGATAGTAATTTAGAAAAAAGAATAAAAGTAAAATTTTAGAAGTACGATATGCGAATGACGAAATAAAGAGTCAATCAAAAAATCGTCAATCGTACATCAAAATCGTAAATAATAACTATGGCATCAAACAAGAAATACTGGAAAAGTGTTGAGGAGCTGAATGAAAACAGCACTATTGTTGAGGCGTTGCAACAAAATGAGTTTGTTACTGAAATACCAACAGACGAATTTTTGGGTGATAAAGAAACGTTAGAGGCTTCTTCAACTACACGTCGTGATTTCCTAAAGTATGTTGGTTTTACAACTGCTGCTGCATCGTTAGCGGCTTGTGAAGGTCCAGTAATTAAGTCTATTCCTTACGTAGTAGCACCCGACGAGATTGTTCCAGGTGTGGCTAACTATTATGCAAGTACCATTGCAGATGGATTTGACTTTGCAAACGTATTAGTAAAGACACGTGAAGGTCGTCCTATCAAAATTGAGCGTAACGACTTATCAATGCACAACGGAAGCGTGAATGCACGTGTGCATGCATCGGTATTGTCTTTGTATGATAA
Organism: Patiriisocius sp. 208BN25-11; assembly: GCF_058147145.1. Lineage (NCBI taxonomy): Bacteria > Pseudomonadati > Bacteroidota > Flavobacteriia > Flavobacteriales > Flavobacteriaceae > Patiriisocius > Patiriisocius sp. 208BN25-11. The sequence goes on along the minus strand of NZ_JBYVJY010000001.1, from coordinate 554,640 downwards.
CAATAGAGTAAAAGCGCCACTACTAGGTGGAAAAGAAGTTTCTTGGTCAGATTTTGATGCAGCTGTTGCAGGAAAGATGAATGAAATGCAAGGAAAAGAAGTGGTGTTACTAACACAAACTTTTGCAAGTCCTTCTACTTCTAAGCTTATTAAAGAGTTTACAACAAAATTTTCAAACGTACGTCACGTAGTATACGATACCGTATCTTCTTCTGAAGCTTTGGATGCATTCCAATCGGTATATGGAATGAGAGCGATGGCAGATTATGACTTTAGCAAAGCTGAGGTGATTGTTTCTGTAGGAGCAGATTTTTTAGGTGACTGGCAAGGTGGTGGCTATGATGCTGCTTACGCTAAAGGGCGTGTACCTAAAAATGGTAAAATGTCTCGCCACGTTCAGTTTGAAGCAAATATGACATTAACAGGTGCAAACGCAGATAAGCGTGTGCCTGTGAAGCCTTCTGATCAACTAAAAGTATTAAAAGCTTTAACAGGTGGAAGTACTTCAGGATTGTCTGAGAAGGTTGCAACAGCAGTAGCAAATGCCAAAGCGCAATTAGCAAAAGCTGGTAGCAAAGGAGTTATTGTAACCGGATTGCCAAGTGTGGAAGCACAAACAATGGTATTGCAAGCAAATGCAAACAGTGTTGTTATGGATGCTGCTGCACCAAGAATGACACGTCAAGGTAGCGCTGCAGAAGTAGCTGCTGTCATGCAAGGTGTTATCAATGGTTCTGTAAAAGGTTTGATTACGGTAGGAGTTGATCCTGTGTATTCGTTCCCAAACAGTTCGAAATTTGCTGAAGCATATAAAAAATTAGAAATGTCGTTGGCCTTCGCAATGAAGAAAGACGCAACGGCTGAGTTAGCACAAATGGTTGCTGCAGCACCACATTACTTAGAGTCTTGGGGAGATGCACAAATCAAAAAAGGTTCATTTAGTTTAATGCAGCCAACTATTCGTCCGTTATTCTCAACACGTCAATTTCAAGAGTGTTTGTTAACATGGACTGGTAATACTGCTAAGTACAATGATTATATTAAAGATACTTGGTCTGGTGTACTAGGTGGAACTTCTTGGAACAAAGCATTAGAGGCAGGTGTGGTAACATCTGCAGCAAGTGTTTCGAATGAGGAAATTTCAGCTGGAACAACAACACTAAGCAGTGCAACATCAAACGGAGCTTTAGCGGCTTCTCAAGGTGGTGGACTAGAACTTACCCTATATACAAAAACAAGTTTAGGAGATGGACAGCAAGCCAACAACCCTTGGTTGCAAGAGATGCCAGATCCAATTACAAGAACATCGTGGGATAACTACGTGACTGTTTCTAAAGCGGATGCTGCAGAAATGGGACTTGTAAACGAAAACGTAGCAAACGGTGGATTAAACGGTAGCTATGTAAATGTGAAGATGGGTGATGTAGTTGTTGAAAACGTACCTGTTTTAATCCAACCAGGACAAGCAAAAGGATCTGTTGGTCTAGCGCTTGGATATGGTAAAACAGCTGCCATTCAAGAAGAAATGCAAACAGGTGTAAATGCCTATGCGTTATATAATGACTTTTCTTCGGTACAAACTAATGTGTCCTTAGAAAAAGTAGCTGGAATGCATGAGTTTGCTTGTGTACAGTTACACAATACCATGATGGGTAGAGATATCATTCGTGAAACTTCTTTAGAGGTATTTAATACTACGAAGTTAAATCATGAAGGAGAATATGACTGGAACCCAATGCCAAAAGTTTCTAGAGATCACGAAGAAATTCCTGTAACATCTCCAGAGGCAGATTTGTGGACATCTTTTGATCGTTCTGTTGGGCATCACTTTAATTTAGCGATCGATTTAAATGCATGTACCGGTTGTGGTGCTTGTGTGATTGCTTGTCATGCAGAGAACAATGTTCCTGTAGTAGGGAAGCAAGAAGTACGTAAGAGTCGCGACATGCACTGGTTGCGTATTGATAGATATTATTCTTCAGAAGAGAACTTCGATGGAGATATGAATAAGAAAGTAACCATGTCTGGATTGAGCGAGTCTCTTTCTCAGTTTGGTGAAATGGAAGATCCTTCTGCAAATCCGCAGGTGGCATTCCAACCTGTAATGTGTCAGCACTGTAACCACGCTCCATGTGAGACGGTTTGTCCAGTTGCTGCAACATCACACAGTCGTCAAGGTCAGAACCATATGGCATATAACCGTTGTGTAGGTACAAGATATTGTGCAAACAACTGTCCGTATAAAGTACGTCGTTTTAACTGGTTCTTGTACAACGAGAATGATGAGTTTGACTACAATATGAACAATGACCTAGGAAGAATGGTGTTAAACCCAGATGTGAACGTACGTTCTAGAGGGGTGATGGAGAAGTGTTCTATGTGTATTCAAAAAACACAATTATCAATCCTTGAAGCGAAGCGTGATGGACGTCCTGTAAAAGATGCAGAATTCCAAACAGCATGTTCTTCTGCTTGTGATAAGGGAGCGATGGTATTTGGAGATATTAATGACCACGAGAGTCAAGTATATAAAGAGAAGAAAGATAAGAGAATGTATCACTTGTTAGAAGCCGTTGGAACAGAACCTAACGTATTCTACCAGACCAAAGTGAGAAACTCAAAAGAATCGTAACTAACTAAGAAATAGTATATAAAGATATGGCGTCGCATTACGAAGCACCTATTAGAAGACCCTTAGTTATAGGAGATAAGAACTACCACGATGTAACTGTCGATGTAGCCGCTCCTGTTGAAGGTAAAGCCAACAAATCATGGTGGATAGTATTCACTATTGCTCTTGTTGCATTTGGATGGGGATTAGGTTGTATTATTTACACCATCTCAACCGGTATTGGAGTTTGGGGATTAAACAAGACCGTAGGTTGGGCTTGGGATATTACCAACTTTGTGTGGTGGGTAGGTATTGGTCACGCAGGGACCTTGATTTCTGCAGTACTATTACTCTTCCGTCAAAAATGGAGAATGGCAATTAACCGTTCTGCAGAGGCGATGACTATCTTCTCTGTAATCCAGGCCGGATTATTCCCAATTATTCACATGGGTCGTCCTTGGTTAGCATACTGGGTATTGCCAATTCCAAACCAATTTGGTTCGTTATGGGTAAACTTTAACTCTCCACTACTTTGGGACGTATTTGCAATTTCTACGTACTTATCTGTATCGCTAGTGTTCTGGTGGACAGGTTTACTTCCAGATTTTGCGATGATTCGTGATAGAGCAATTACACCTTTTACAAAAAAGATTTACGGTATCCTTTCATTTGGTTGGAGTGGACGTGCAAAAGACTGGCAACGTTTCGAAGAGGTTTCTTTGGTATTAGCAGGTTTAGCAACACCATTGGTACTTTCTGTACACACCATTGTATCGTTTGACTTTGCTACCTCGGTAATACCAGGATGGCACACCACGATTTTCCCTCCATACTTTGTTGCTGGAGCTGTATTCTCTGGATTTGCTATGGTAAACACACTTCTTATTATTATGAGAAAAGTGTCTAACCTAGAAGCATATATTACCATTCAACACATCGAATTAATGAACATTGTAATTATGATTACAGGTTCTATCGTAGGTGTGGCGTACATCACAGAGCTATTTATTGCTTGGTATTCTGGAGTAGAATATGAGCAGTATGCATTCTTAAACAGAGCAACAGGACCTTACTGGTGGGCATACTGGGCGATGATGTCTTGTAATGTATTCTCTCCACAGTTTATGTGGTTCAAGAAATTACGTACAAGTATCATGTTCTCGTTCATTATCTCTATTGTAGTAAACATAGGGATGTGGTTTGAGCGTTTTGTAATTATTGTAACATCGTTACACCGTGATTACTTACCGTCATCATGGACGATGTTCTCACCAACCTTTGTAGACATCGGTATCTTTATTGGAACCATTGGTTTCTTCTTTGTATTGTTCTTATTGTATTCTAGAACATTCCCTGTAATTGCACAGGCAGAGGTAAAATCTATCTTAAAAAGTTCTGGATCATACCACAAGAGCTTACGTGCAGAACACGGTGATGATGTAAAGCATTATGATGAAGTAACAGCAACAGCTACGGTTTCTAATATTTCAGAAAAAAGTACTTCGGAAACTTTAAAAACCGACACTGGTTTCGATCAAGCACAAGTAGGGAATCTACTGAACAAACTTGGAACTTTTGATCCTGCAACACAAACAGCAGATGATTTGAAGAAGATAAGCGGTGTTGGACCGGTATTGGAAAAGAAATTAAACTCAATGGGACTGTTTACTTTTGATCAAGTAAGTAGGATGACCAACGAGGATTACCATTTATTTGATGAAATTATAGGCGAGTTTCCAGGAAGAGCAAAGCGCGACGACTGGGCTGGACAAGCTTCTAAACTTAAAAACAACTAGTAGTATGGCTTCCAAAGTGATACATGCAATTTATAATGATGATGACATCTTGATGCATGCGGTGAAAGAAACGCGTGCAGCTCATTATCATATCGAAGAAGTTTATACACCGTTTCCGGTGCATGGACTAGACAAAGTAATGGGTCTTGAGCCTACACGTATAGCTATTACATCATTTATGTATGGTTGTGTTGGTCTTGCAGTTGCAATTACAATGATGAATTTCATTATGATTGAAGATTGGCCTCAAAACATTGGTGGTAAGCCAAGTTTTAGCTACATCGAAAACATGCCAGCTTTTGTACCTATTATGTTTGAAATGACTGTGTTTTTTGCAGCCCATTTAATGGTGATTACTTTTTATATGAGAAGTAAACTATGGCCATTTAAAAAAGCTGAAAATCCTGACGTAAGAACGACAGATGACCATTTTTTAATGGCGGTGGATGCAGGAAATCACGATGTAGATAAAATGGCTTCTTTCTTAAAAGATACAGGAGCTGTAGAAATAAGTATAGTAGAATCTGATGATGCTCATTAATATGAAAAAGATACTCCATATAAGTATTGCTTTAGTAGCAATGATAGTGATGGTTTCTTGTGGAGGTGATACTGCACCGAGTTACCAGTATATGCCAAACATGTATGAGCCAGTAGGATATGAAACCTATGGTGAATATGAAATTTTCCCAGGAAAACAAGAAGCAATGTTACCCGTAGAAGGAACAGTGCCAAGAGGATATGCTCCTTATGAGTACAAGGATACTACCGATGAATTAAACAGAGCGAAGGCAGAATTAAAAAACCCTTTAGTTGTTACAGAAGAAAACCTAGAAGCAGGTAAAGAATTGTATACTATTTACTGTGCAGTTTGTCATGGTGATAAAGGAGATGGAAATGGTATTTTAATGCAGCGTGAAAAGATTCTGGGTATTCCAAGTTATGCTGCAGAAGGTAGAGTGATTACAGAAGGTGGTGTATACCATGTTCAGATGTATGGATTAAACTCTATGGGATCGTACGCTTCTCAGACCAATGAGTTAGAAAGATGGCAAATTACACAACACGTAATGAACTTGAAAGCAGCACTTGAAGGAAAGCCATTGGCAGAACCAAAGAAAGTTGAAGTTATTGAAGTTGTAGAAGTGGAAGAAGTTCACAATGCTACTGAAGTACATAACGAAGAAACACACTAATCAAAAGAACAATAGAATAGCTTAGATATGAATTATACGCTACCTAGTAAACTGAAATTATTCGCAATCATTTTGATGGTGATTGGTGCTGTTGGTATTGGCGCAGGGTTTTTGTCTGCACCTGGTACGACTGCAGAGGTAAAAGAAATGATGGCGGCACATGGTGATGATCACGGTGATGCTCATGCAAGTGCAGGTCACGATACTGCAAAGGCACATGGCGATGAAGCACACCGAGCTTCTCATAGTGCTGCAGATGAAGAAAAACATTTAGAACATACGTTGCATCAATTACAAAACAGACCTTGGTCAGCATTGTATGTTGCTTGTTTCTTTTTCTTTATGATTGCATTAGGTGCGTTGGCATTTTATGCTGTAAACTTTTGTGCACAAGCCGGCTGGTCTCCAGTATTATTTAGAGTAATGGAAGCAATTACGGCATACTTAGTACCAGGAGGTATTATTATGTTTGTATTATTAGCTATGTCTGGTGTGCTTCACATGAACCACATTTTTGTATGGAATGATGCAGAGGTAGTGGCGCATGATACCTTATTACAAGGAAAAGCAGGTTGGTTAAACGGAACGGCTATGCTCATTAGAGCGGCTATCTTTTTAGGAGGATGGATGTTATACCGTCACTTTGCTGTTAAGTTTTCTCGACAAGGAGATAATGCAGAAGCAAACGATCACCGTAACTTTGTGAAGACCTTTAGAATCTCAGCTGGATTCTTAGTATTCTTTTTATATACAGAATCTATGATGTCTTGGGATTGGATTATGAGTTTTGATCCACACTGGTTCTCTACCTTATTTGGATGGTACGTATTAGCTGGAATGATGGTTTGTGCTATTACAACTATTGCCTTGGTAACGATCTTCCTGAAATCTCAAGGGCACTTAGAGTTTGTGAACGATAGTCATATTCATGATTTAGCCAAGTTCATGTTCGGATTTAGTATTTTCTGGACCTACTTATGGTTCTCCCAATTCATGTTAATCTGGTATGCAAACATTCCTGAGGAAGTAACATATTTCTTAACACGTATTGAAGACTTTAAATTACCATTCTTTGGCATGTTAGCCATGAACTTTATATTCCCATTATTACTATTAATGAATAGCGATTACAAACGTGTAAATTGGTTCGTAGTAATGACAGGTATTGTAATACTTGTTGGACATTATATAGATATCTTTGTGATGGTAATGCCTGGTACCGTTGGAGCTAGTTGGTTTATTGGTGTGCCAGAAATTGGGTCAGTACTTTTCTTCTTAGGTCTTTTCATCTTTATTGTATTTACAGCATTGACAAAAGCACCACTATTAGTGAAGAATAACCCATTCATGAAGGAAAGTAAAAATTTCCATTATTAATTATTTAGAAGACAGATAACGATGACTGCATTTTTAGTTGTATTAGTAATTATTCTTTTCGGAATCACCGTGTTACAAATGGGTAAGATTTTCGGAATGTCAAAAGCTGCCGCAGATTTAGGTGACTCCTCAGAGATTGCTACAGATAAAGACAATAACGCAAACGGATGGTTAATGTTATTATTTGTGTTTATCACCTATGGTATTTTAATTGTTTCATTTTGGTTGTGGGGAGATGTATTACTTCCTAAAGCTGCTTCAGAGCATGGACCAGGGATTGATAACTTGATGTTAATCTCTATGATTATCATTTTCTTTGTTGGTTTCATTACACTTTGGTTGTTAAGCTATTTCTCTTTTAAATACAGAGGAAATGTAAATAATAGAGCGACCTTCTTTGCAGATAACGATAAACTAGAATTTATTTGGACCATCATTCCAGTAATTGTTTTAGCTGGATTAATCTTATACGGATTGTTTACCTGGACTGACATCATGAATGTAAGTGAAGAAGATGATCCAATGGTAATTGAGTTGTATGCGTATCAATTTGATTGGAGAGCTCGATATAGTGGAGCAGATAACACTTTGGGAGAAGCTAACGTTCGTTTAATCGAAGGAGCTAACCAATTGGGTGTAGATACTGCAGATCCAAATGCGCAAGATGATGTAGTTGTAAATGAATTGCATTTACCAGTAGGTAGAAAAATATTATTTAAAATGCGTTCACAAGACGTATTGCACTCAGCGTACATGCCTCACTTTAGAGCGCAAATGAACTGTGTGCCAGGGATGATCACACAATTCTCTTTTACTCCGACGATTACTACCGAAGAAATGAGACTAGATTCTGATGTAGTAGATAAAGTACAAAAGATTAATAACATTCGTAGAGAAAATAGTTTAGAATTGGCTGCTAAAGGTGAAGAAGCTTTAGAGCCTTATGAATTTGATTACTTGTTATTGTGTAACAAGATTTGTGGTACCAACCACTATAACATGCAGATGAAGATTGTAGTAGAAACTCAAGAAGAGTACGACGCTTGGATAGCAGAACAAGCAACTATTGCTACATCGTTAAAATAATAAAAAATAGCTAAGATATGTCAGCACACGCAGAAGTACACGCAGTAGATCACCACGATGATCATGGGCATCATCACAAAGAAACGTTCATTACTAAATACATTTTTAGTACAGATCATAAAATGATATCCAAACAATACCTAATTACAGGTTTGTTTATGGGTATCATTGGAATAGCAATGTCTATTTTAATGAGAATGCAATTAGCATGGCCAGAAGAGCCGTTTGCAGTATTCGAATTACTATTAGGTAAATGGGCAGAAGGAGGCGTAATGGACCCTAGTGTATATTTAGCACTGGTAACCATTCACGGTACCATCATGGTGTTTTTTGTACTTACTGCTGGATTGAGTGGTACCTTTAGTAATCTCTTGATACCATTGCAAATTGGTGCAAGAGATATGGCTTCAGGATTCTTAAATATGGTTTCTTATTGGTTATTCTTCTTATCAAGTTTGATCATGGTATTATCCTTATTTGTTGAAGCTGGACCGGCGTCTGCAGGTTGGACTATATACCCACCGTTAAGTGCACTTCCACAGGCAATACCTGGATCTGGTGCAGGGATGACATTATGGTTAGTTTCTATGGCTATCTTTATTGCATCTTCTTTAATGGGATCACTAAACTATGTAGTAACAGTAATCAACCTTAGAACAAAAGGAATGCGTATGACGCGTCTTCCACTTACCATTTGGGCATTTTTTGTAACTGCTATTATTGGTATTGTTTCTTTCCCAGTATTATTGTCTGCAGCTTTAATGTTGATCATGGATAGAAGTTTTGGTACTTCTTTCTTTTTATCAGATATATTTATTGCTGGAGAGGTGTTGCACAACCAAGGTGGATCACCTGTACTCTTCGAACACTTATTCTGGTTCTTAGGTCACCCAGAGGTGTATATTGTAATATTACCTGCCATGGGTATGGTGTCAGAGATTATGGCAACCAACGCGCGTAAACCAATTTTTGGGTACCGTGCCATGGTAGCATCTATTCTTGCAATCGCATTTTTATCTACCATTGTATGGGGTCACCATATGTTTATTTCAGGAATGAACCCATTCTTAGGATCTGTATTTACATTTACAACCTTATTAATTGCGATTCCTTCTGCGGTAAAATCATTTAACTGGATTACCACCCTCTGGAAAGGTAACCTCCAAATGAACCCTGCCATGTTATTCTCTATTGGTTTTGTGTCTACCTTTATTACGGGTGGACTTACAGGAATTATCTTAGGAGATAGTGCTTTAGATATTAACGTACATGATACATACTTCGTAGTAGCTCACTTCCACTTGGTAATGGGTATCTCTGCATTGTATGGATTGTTTGCTGGGGTATACCACTGGTTTCCTAAAATGTTTGAAGGTCGTATGCTGAATAAAAACTTAGGTTTTGTTCATTTCTGGATAACCATAATTGGAGCCTATGGTGTATTCTTTCCAATGCATTTTATTGGAATGGCAGGATTGCCAAGACGTTACTACACGAACACGGCATTCCCTTACTTCGATGACTTAGCAGATGTAAACGTTGTCATCACAATTTTTGCAATTATTACCGCTGCAGCGCAGTTGGTATTCTTATACAACTTTATCCACTCTATGTATTACGGTAAAAAAGGACCTAAAAACCCTTGGAAATCTACTACACTAGAATGGACAGCAGAAGTAAAGCATATCCACGGAAACTGGGATGGACCAATTCCAGAAGTACACCGTTGGGCATACGATTACAGTAAGCCTAATGCAGATGGAACAGATTATATGATTCCTGGTGAAGACTTTATTCCTCAGCACATACCAATGGCAGAGGGTGAAGAAGAATTACACCACTAGTCATTAGATATTAATACAATCAAAACCCTTTCTTTTTAGAGAGGGTTTTTTGTTTTTCTGAAATGTTAAATATCTATTAAATTGCTAATATACCCATTACTAGGTATTGCTTTAAGTTAAGAATCCCCCTACATTTGATACTATAAACTAACTTGAAGTTTTGAGGAGAATTTCGAGCATTATGATTAAAGCGCCTTCAATATATATTGAAGGTGTTTTTGTTTATATCTTACCATCTTGTAGTATCTTTCTAGCCAATCCCTTTGTATATTTGTGTTATGAACGAACATCTGGACCCTTCTCAAGAACATTTATCATCTAAAGATGTTGAAATTGAAAAGCAACTAAGGCCTCTTAGTTTCGATGATTTTACTGGTCAAGATCAAGCGTTAGAGAATTTACAAGTCTTTGTACAAGCCGCTAACCTTAGGGGAGAAGCATTAGATCATACGTTGTTTCATGGTCCTCCTGGACTCGGTAAAACGACCTTAGCGCATATCTTAGCAAACGAATTGGAAGTCGGTATAAAAGTTACCTCTGGACCCGTTTTAGATAAGCCAGGGGATTTGGCAGGACTTCTCACAAATCTTGATGAACGTGATGTCTTGTTTATAGATGAAATACATCGTTTAAGTCCTATTGTAGAAGAGTATTTGTATTCTGCCATGGAAGACTACAAAATTGATATCATGATCGAAACAGGACCCAATGCTCGTTCTGTTCAGATACATTTGGCTCCTTTTACCTTAGTAGGCGCCACCACTCGATCTGGTCTGTTAACAGCACCCATGAGAGCGCGTTTTGGGATTGCATCCAGATTACAATATTACACTACAGAACTACTCACCACCATCATACAAAGAAGTGCTAATATTCTTGATGTCCCAATATCTATGGAAGCAGCTATAGAGATTGCTGGAAGAAGTAGAGGAACGCCTCGAATTGCAAATGCATTGTTGAGAAGAGTACGAGATTTTGCTCAAATAAAAGGAAACGGTTCCATAGATATTGCAATTGCTAAGTTTTCATTAGAGGCATTGCATGTAGATGCACACGGCCTTGATGAAATGGATAACAAAATTCTCAATACCATTATAGATAAGTTTAAGGGTGGTCCGGTTGGTATTACCACCATAGCAACAGCTGTTTCCGAAAGCCCTGAAACTATCGAAGAAGTGTATGAGCCTTTTTTAATACAGCAAGGTTTTATTATGCGAACACCAAGAGGACGAGAAGTTACCGAAGCCGCCTATAGACATCTTGGTAAAATAAAGGGTTCAGTTCAGGGTGGGTTGTTTTAAAAATTAGGTATGTTACTTTAAAAATAAAATGTATGTCTCAAAATAAAATTCCTGAAATTTCTGCATTCACTTTTTTGAGATACGCAGCAAAGATTTTAAAAAATCCTTTGCCTTTTCATCATCATAACTTTGAGGCAAAAGGAGATACTTTTAAATTAAATTTGGGGTTTGGTAATGCAGTGTTTTTTTCAAGAGATGCTGGTTTTTTGAAACATGTATTGCAATCCAATCAAAAAAATTACACAAAGTCTCCCATCCAGACAAAAGACTTAGCTAAGTACGTTGGTAAAGGTTTGTTGACTAGCGAAGGTGAACTATGGCAAAAACAGCGTAAACTAATTCAGCCTGCGTTTCATAAAAAGCAGTTAGTTTCACTTTTAGAGACTATTCAAGAGGCTATTACTACTGAAATTTTAAAAATTAAGTCCAACGTTCCTTTTGATATTTTTCCAGTCTTTAATGATCTGGCATTTCAAACAGTTGTGAAAGCGTTGTTTAGTGATGCGGCAGATGCAGCTCAAATTAGCCAATTACAACATATTACCGAGGAAGCTCAAAACATGTTGGTTAAAGAATTACGACAGCCTTACTTAGCTTGGTGGTTTAAAGCTAGTGGGAAGATTCGAAGGAATGTGTCTAAAACCAAGGCGTCTAGATCTATATTAAAACAATTGGTTCAGGATAGAAAACAGAGTGGTAAACGCCATAATGATTTGCTAGATATGCTGCTCGATGCTCGTTATGAAGATGGAAGTCCAATGCATGAAGAACAGCTTATAGATGAAATTTTAATACTTTTTGTAGCAGGACATGAAACCACATCAAATGCACTTACGTTTACAACCTTGCTCTTAGCGACACATCCTGAAGAACAAGAAAAAGTATTTCGGGAAGTGCAAAGTGCCAAAGCAACTAGTTCAAATCTAATGGAGCTTTTAAAGAACTGTCCTTATACAAAAAATGTTGTTGAAGAAAGCATGCGTCTATATCCGCCTGCATATTTCATAGATAGAATTAATGTAGAAGAGGATCATTTTGAAGGCAAGGATTTATTGAAAAACTCTAATTTACTTTTTTCAATTAAAGAAATTCACTTAGATAAAACCTTTTGGGACTTTCCAGAAGAATTTATACCAGCTAGATTTTCTGGAAAAGCACCCAAAGACTTCTCGTCACATTATTTTCCTTTTGGTGCGGGACCTAGAATGTGTATTGGGAACAATTTTGCTATGTATGAAATGATTTTGAGTATTGCGACATTAGTTTCGACCTATAAAATTTCAGAAAAAACAACACCTATAGAAATAAACCCATTGATTACATTGAAACCAAAAAATGCTATCTTGGAGTTTGTAAAAAGAAGCTAGTATTTCTCTTAAAAATAATCATACCCAATTTATCAAAGCCGAAGCCAAGCGCTTGGGGTTTATGTCTTGTGGTATTAGCAAAGCAGGTTTTCTAGAAGAAGAAGCGCCGCGACTCGAAGCATGGTTGAAAAATAACATGCATGGTGAAATGCAGTATATGGAAAACCATTTTGACAAGCGCCTCGATCCCACCAAACTAGTAGAAGGTTCTAAAAGTGTTGTTTCTTTGTTACTCAATTACTATCCTGAAACGCAACAACGAGAAGACAGTTATAAGATATCAAAATATGCCTATGGCACCGATTACCATTTTGTAATTAAAGACAAGCTTAAAGAATTATTACATACCATTCAAGAACAAATAGGCGCGGTGCATGGACGCGCTTTTGTGGATAGCGCACCAGTGTTAGATAAGGCGTGGGCTGCTAAGAGCGGCTTGGGTTGGATAGGAAAACACAGCAACCTACTCTCTAAACAAACGGGTTCTTTTTATTTTATTGCAGAACTAATTATCGATCTAGAATTGGAGTATGATACACCTGTGACCGATCATTGCGGGAGTTGCACGGCATGCATAGATGCTTGTCCTACCCAAGCAATTGTCGATCCATACAAAGTAGATGGTAGCAAGTGCATTAGTTATTTTACCATCGAACTCAAGAACGAAATTCCAACGAATGTGAGTGGTCAGTTTGAGGATTGGATGTTTGGCTGTGATGTATGTCAAGATGTATGTCCTTGGAACCGATTTAGCAAAGCACACAAAGAACCTTTGTTTCATCCACATCCAGAATTACTTTCCAAATCCAAAAAAGAGTGGGAAGAAATTACACAAGAGGTATTCTCAGAAATTTTTAAAAAAAGTGCTGTAAAGCGAACTAAGTTTGAAGGGTTACGCCGAAATATTAGCTTTCTGAAACCCTAAGAATCAATCACTATTATTGATGATGCGAATGTAGGTGGAGTTGTTCAATTTCCGAAGAGCAAAACCCATGAAATATCTTTAAATTAACACCCCATTTTAAGTCCACTCTATTACATTTGTAGGTTACGAGTAAAAACAATTAGTTGTTATGAGCAAACAAAGTAAACGTCGTGAAGCACTATTGTATCATGCCAAGCCAAAACCTGGAAAGATACAAGTAGTCCCAACCAAGAAATATGCAACCCAACGTGATCTCTCATTAGCGTATTCTCCAGGTGTTGCAGAGCCTTGTTTGGAAATAGCTAAAGATGTTGAAAATGTTTATAAATACACAGCTAAAGGAAATTTAGTTGCAGTAATAAGTAATGGAACTGCAGTTCTAGGTTTAGGGAATATTGGTCCAGAAGCTTCAAAACCTGTGATGGAAGGAAAAGGCCTGCTCTTTAAGATTTTTGCAGATATTGATGTGTTTGATATTGAAGTAAATACAGAAGACATAGATGCTTTTGTAGAGACGGTTAAAAACATAGCCCCTACGTTTGGAGGGATTAATCTAGAAGATATTAAAGCTCCCGAAGCTTTTGAAATCGAACGAAGACTAAAAGAAGAATTAGACATTCCTGTGATGCATGACGATCAGCATGGTACTGCTATTATCTCTTCAGCTGCCTTGTTAAATGCCCTCGAATTAGCAGAGAAATCTATTGAAGATATTCGTATTGTGATTTCTGGCGCAGGATCTGCAGCAGTGTCTTGTGCTAATTTATACGTAGCCTTAGGCGCCAACATTGAAAACATTGCCATGTTTGATATTGATGGATTACTCGACATGAGTCGTAATGATTTATCTCCTCTACAAGCCCAATTTAAAACAGATAAAAACTACAATACTTTGGCAGATGCGATGAAAGGCGCTGATGTTTTTCTCGGACTTTCGGTGGGAGATATTGTATCACCTGCTATGGTGCAATCTATGGCGGAAAACCCTATTGTCTTTGCAATGGCAAATCCAACGCCAGAGATTTCTTATGAGGAGGCCGTAGCTTCTAGAGAAGATATTATTATGGCCACGGGTAGAAGTGATCATCCTAATCAGGTAAACAATGTGCTTGGATTTCCTTTTATTTTTAGAGGCGCTTTAGATGTGCGTGCGACCAAGATTAATGAAGCAATGAAAATGGCTGCTGTAAAAGCATTGGCAGCACTTGCAAAAGAAGCGGTACCCGAACAGGTAAATATTGCCTACGGTGAAACAAAATTAATTTTTGGAAAAGACTATATCATACCCAAACCTTTTGATCCAAGATTGATTGATCATATTCCTCCTGCGGTGGCAAAAGCAGCCATGGACAGTGGGGTAGCAACAGCGCCTATTAGCAATTGGCAAAAATATAGGGACGAATTAAATGAGCGTATGGGGTCTGATAATAAGATCATTCGCTTATTGTACAGCAGAGCAAAACGAAACCCGAAGCGTATTGTTTTTGCAGAAGCAGATCATTTAAATGTACTCAAGGCTGCTCAGATTGTACATGAAGAAGGAATTGGAATTCCAATATTGCTAGGTAGAAAAGCTATTATTGAGGAGCTCATGGAGCAAATTGAATTTGATGCCGATGTGCAAATAATTGACCCTAAAACAGATGAACAGGCAGAAACCTTAGCGCGCTATGCCGAAAAATTATTTATTAATAGACGCCGAAATGGTGTGACCTTATTTGATGCGCAAAAATTAATGAGAGAGCGTAATTATTTTGCTGCGATGATGGTAAATGAAGGAGATGCTGACACCATGATTTCTGGGTATTCAAGAGCCTATCCAGCTGTAGTGCGTCCGGTACTTGAAACCATTGGTCGTTTTGACGGAGTTAATAAAGTGGCTACAACCAACATGATGCTAACCAAGCGCGGACCAATTTTTATTAGTGATACTTCCATTAATATAGATCCAACCGCAAAAGAATTGGCTAAGATTGCGCAGATGACCAATTATACCATGAAGATGTTTGGGTTAACTCCTGTAATAGCAATGATAAGTTATGCAAATTTTGGTTCTTCAAAAGATCCGCATGCCACCAAGGTGCGTGATGCTGTAGCGTATTTACATAGAACCAATCCAGATATGCATATTGATGGAGAGCTACAAGTAGATTTTGCTTTAAATGCTGAAATGTTACAAAGCAAATTTCCGTTCTCTAAATTAGCAGGTAAGAAAGTGAATGCACTTATTTTTCCAAATTTGGTTGCGGCCAATAGTAATTATAAGCTCTTAAAAGAGATCAACGGCGTTGATTCTGTAGGGCCTATTATGTTAGGAATGCGTAAGCCAGTTCATATACTTCAGCTAGGGGCGAGTGTTGAAGAAATTGTAAATATGGCGGCCGTTTCTGTAGTAGATGCTCAGCAAAAAGAAAAGAGAGCTAAAACAGCTAAAAACCAGTAATATTTCCGAAGAAAATTTAGGATGTAGCCGTGTATCTAAGCCGATAAAATATACTATATTTGACGGCATTAACATTTTGATAACGTATGATTACCCAATTAAAGGGAAGACTTGTTGAAAAATCACCAACCGATGTAGTTATAGACTGTCATGGTGTTGGGTATTTTGTAAACATTTCACTGCATACGTTTTCACAGCTTCCCTCCTCAGAAGACATTACATTATTTACCCATTTACAAGTGCGTGAAGATGCGCATATTTTATATGGGTTTTCTAGTGTGGCTGAGCGAGAGATTTTTAGGTTGTTAATTTCAGTTTCTGGTGTTGGAGCAAGCACAGCACGAACGATGTTGTCTTCATTGTCTCCAAAACAAGTAATTGATGCAATTGCGGGAAGTGATGTTGCAACCATTCAATCTGTAAAGGGAATTGGGGCAAAAACAGCACAGCGTGTGTTGCTGGATTTGAAAGATAAAATTTTAAAGGTGTATGGCTTGGAAGATGTTTCTGTAGTTTCAAGCAATACGAACAAAAATGAAGCGTTATCTGCTTTGGAGACTTTAGGTTTTTCACGCAAACAAGCTGAAAAAGTTTGTGATGTAGTGATTAAAGAATACCCTCAGGCGACTATTGAGGAAATTATAAAGCAGGCTTTAAAAAAATTATAAGTATTGGGCACAAATTTTACCATGTTTAAAAATAGCTTTTATAAGCAATTCGTATTTTTAAGTATCATTATTGGAGGGTTTACCAGTGCAGTTGCACAGGATTCTACAGCTACAGGCGCTTCTATGGGGCGTATTGAGCTTCCTCCGTCTTCAAGCATAGAGAGTTTATACACCTATGATCCTGTTACAGATCGCTATTATTACAGCGAAATGTTAGGGGATTTTAATATAGGTTTGCCTGTAATCTTAACTCCAGAAGAGTACCGAGATTTGATATTGAAGGAGCAAATGCGCGATTATTTTAAAGAAAAAATCGATGCTGCAGATGGTAGAAAAGAAGGTTCTGAAGAAGCACAAAAAAACTTATTACCCAAGTTTTATGTTAGATCTAGCTTTTTTGAATCGGTTTTTGGAGGAGACACTATTGAGATAATACCACAAGGAACGGTAGAAATGGATTTAGGTATTTTGTATACCAAACAAGACAATCCAGCATTTTCTCCAAGAAACAGAAGTAACCTCTCTTTTGATTTTGCTCAAAGAATTAGCTTGAGTTTATTAGGTAAAGTTGGAGAGCGTCTACAAGTTACTGCTAATTACGACACCCAATCTACCTTTGATTTTCAAAATCAAGTGAAATTGGAGTATACCCCAACCGAAGACGATATTATTCGATCTATAGAAGTGGGTAATGTAAGCATGCCCCTAAATAGTACATTAATTCCTGGTGCCCAGAGTTTATTTGGTGTAAAAACAGAATTACAGTTTGGAAAGACAACCATTACTGGAGTGTTTTCTGAACAACAATCTGAAACTAGAAATGTAACCACAGAGGGTGGAGGTACTGTTACAGATTATGAGATATATGCTTTAGATTATGACGAAAATCGTCACTTTTTCTTAGGACATTATTTTAGAGATAACTACGATAGGGTTTTAGAACAGTATCCTTTTATTCGTTCCAATGTTCAAATTACACGTGTAGAAGCTTGGATTACCAATCGTGGGAACCAAACACAAGATGTACGTAATATTGTTGCAGTTCAAGATATTGGAGAATCGGATATTTCTAATGTGGGATTGGATAACATCCCTGGAGGATTTTTAAATAGACCTGCATCTGCATTTCCAGATAATGCAAATAATGATTTTAACCCCTTTGGAATTGATGATCCAAGTGTGCAGAGTATTTTAAGCGATCAAATTCGTGATATTGCTACAGTACAACAAGGTTTTGGTGGTGTTCAAGTTCAAGATGGGGTAGATTTTTTAACCCTAGAAAATGCAAGAAGGTTACAGCCTAATGAATTTACCATTAACTCTCAATTAGGGTATATTTCTTTAAATCAGCGTTTAAATAACGATGAAGTTATTGCTGTTTCTTTCCAGTATACAGTAAACGGGAGAGTATTTCAAGTTGGAGAATTTTCTACCGATGGTGTAGATGCCACAGGAGGAATTGTAGAGCCAGGTGAGCCTGGAAATCCCGGGATGGATGATATTGAAGGAATACCACAAAACTTAATCGTTAAGCTACTAAAGAGTAACATAACAAATGTTTCTGAACCTATTTGGGACTTAATGATGAAAAACATCTACAGTTTAGGTGCTTTTCAATTAGAACAAGAAGACTTTAGATTAGATATCCAATATAGAGATCCGTCACCATTAAATTATATTATACCTTCTGAAGGTTCTATCACCAATCCTGCTATTGCTTTACCAGATGATGTAGATCAAACCATCCTATTAAAAGTGTTTAATTTAGATAGGTTGAATTTTAATAATGATCCACAACAAGGAGGAGATGGGTTCTTCGATTTTATTCCAGGGTTAACCGTTGATACTCAAAATGGACGTATCATTTTTACAAGTGTTGAGCCTTTTGGGGAGTTCTTATTTGATAAACTTGAAGATGAAACAAATGCTGGAGCTACTCAGTATGATATGCCTTCAAGTTATAATGCCAACCAAGAAAAATATGTATTCCGTTCAATGTATCGTTCCACAAAAATACAGGCAGAACAGGAAGACAGTGACAAGAATAAGTTTCAGTTAAAAGGACGTTATAAATCAAGTGGAGGAAATGGTATTCCAATTGGAGCCTTCAATATTCCTCAAGGATCTGTGGTGGTAACTGCAGGGGGAAGAACCTTAGCTGAAGGAGTAGATTATACTGTAAATTATCAAGCAGGTACCGTTCAAATATTAGATCCAGCATTATTGGCTTCTAATACACCAGTAAATATTACGGTAGAAAATAATACCTTATTCGGACAGCAAACAAAGCGTTTTACAGGACTAAATATTGAACACAAGTTTAATGAAAACTTCATTATTGGAGGTACCTATTTAAAACTAAATGAGCGTCCGCTAACTCAAAAATCAAATTTTGATGCCGAGCCTATAAACAACCAAATTTTTGGTGTGAATGTTAACTATGCAACAGAAGTTCCATTTTTAACACGTTTGGTTAATAAGCTTCCTAATATTGATACCGATGTAGAGTCTAATTTCTCAATCCGTGGTGAATTTGCTTATTTGTTACCAAGCGCGCCAGAGGTGTCTGATTTTGGAGGAAGAACAACAGTGTATATTGACGATTTTGAATCATCTCAAACAGAGTTCGATATTAGCTCACCTCTTACCTGGAATCTCGCTGCTCCTCCTGATGGTTTTGGAGGGGAAATTGGAAATAGTATTTTAGATTCTAACTACAAACGTGCACGTTTAAACTGGTATACTATTGACCCTGTTTTTTATAGCAGTCAAAGACCAGACGGTATTACAGATCAAGATTTATCAAATCCATTTACAAGACGTGTTTTTAGAGATGAAATTTTCCCAGAACAGGACATTATTCAAGGACAAACACAGGCATTATTTTCTTTAGACCTTTCTTTCTATCCTAGTGAACGTGGCGAATATAACTTTAATCCTGCTGCAGCTGGCACGAATGAGTTACCAAACCCTGTAGATAATTTTGGCGGTATTTCTAGACAATTAACAACAACAGATTTTGAGAGAAGTAATGTTGAGTTTATTCAGTTTTGGGTAATGGATCCCTTCATTTATGAAGAAAATAATACCAATAATGGAGGTACGCTAAGTTTTAATTTAGGTAATATTTCCGAAGACGTATTAAAAGATGGTCGTAAACAATACGAAAATGGACTACCTCAAGATGGTTCTACTACAAACACAACTCCAACAGTTTGGGGTAAAGTACCTACCAATCAATCGTTAGTATACACATTTGATACAGAAGGCCAGGATCGTACCAATCAAGATGTTGGATACGATGGTTTAAATAGTGCTGAAGAAGCAGCAATGTTTCCCGCATTTAGTGGCTTACCCGATCCTGCAAACGATAATTACCAATATTTCTTACAAGCCACGGGTGATATTAGAAGCCGCTATAAATTGTACAATGGAACAGAAGGGAATTCGCCTGTAGACGTAACCAATACAGACAGAGGTTCTACCACACAGCCTGATGTGGAAGATATTAACCGTGACAACTCCATGAATACGGTAGATAGCTATTATGAATATAACATCCCTATTAATAGAAATGCCTTAACCCCTGCTACCAATGATTTTGTAACAGATGTTCGTGAAAGTACTTTAACATTACCAGACAATAGCTCTCTAGATGTTCGTTGGGTGCAGTTTAAAGTCCCAGTAGCCGATTTTGATAGAGCTGTAAATGGGATATCAGACTTTAGATCAATACGTTTTATGCGTATGTATATGTCTGGGTTTGAGCAACCAACAACCCTTCGTTTTGGAACTTTAGAATTAGTGCGTGGTGATTACAGAAGATACCTACAAACCCTTGAAGAAGGAACTTTGGAAGACCCAGCATTAGATGATACCGTATTTGAAGTTGAAGCCGTAAATATTATTGATAACGAAAACAGACAACCTATACCCTATAGATTGCCTCCTGGTGTGGTGCGTGAACAACTTAATAATAA
Organism: Patiriisocius sp. 208BN25-11; assembly: GCF_058147145.1. Lineage (NCBI taxonomy): Bacteria > Pseudomonadati > Bacteroidota > Flavobacteriia > Flavobacteriales > Flavobacteriaceae > Patiriisocius > Patiriisocius sp. 208BN25-11. The sequence continues at coordinate 534,046 of NZ_JBYVJY010000001.1, read as the reverse complement.
TAACAATATCATTCGACAAGATGAGCAGTCATTAGCATTACGTGTTTGTGGTTTAGAACCCAATGATGGTAGAGGGGTGTATAAAAATTTTAGTGTTGATATGCGTCAATACAAAAATTTAGAAATGTTTATCCATGCCGAGTCTATTACCAACGAAACTGCATTGGCAGATGGTGATATGGTAGCCTTTATTAGAATGGGTAATGATTTAACCGAAAGTTTTTATGAAGTTCAGATTCCGTTAAGACCTACGCCTTTTGGAACCACGAGTGCTGAAGAAATATGGCCAGTCGAAAATAGATTAGACTTACCTCTTAGTTTGTTACAAGACGTTAAGACATTGGTGTTAGGTGATCCGGCAACCTATACTCCTAATCAATTACACTTTTTTGAAGAAGGAGATATTGATGGGTTACCCGGAAATGTCCTTCGAGTAGGTATGAAAGGAAATCCAAGTTTTGGTGATGTACGTGTGGCAATGATTGGAGTTAGAAATGAAACCAATACAGATATTTGTGGTGAAGTTTGGTTTAATGAATTGCGTTTGTCTGAATTGCAAAATCAAGGAGGATGGGCTGCTGTTGCTGCCATGGACGCAAACTTAGCCGATTTTGCAAATGTGAGTGCCACGGGTAGAATTAGCACCATAGGTTTTGGTTCTCTAGAACAAGGGCCTAATGAACGTAGCAGAGAAGATATAGAAGAGTACGACTTGGTAACGAATTTGAACCTTGGACAAATGTTACCAAAAAAATGGGGGGTTCAACTACCTTTTAATTATGGTCGTTCTGAAAAATTAATTACTCCGCAATTTGATCCCGAATATCAAGATGTTGAGTTACAAACTAGATTGGATAATGAAACCGATCCTGATAGAAGAGATGCTATTTTAGATCAATCTGTTGATTATACCAAGCGACAGAGTATTAACTTAATTGGTGTTCGTAAAGAGCGAACGGGAGAAGGAAAGCCTAAAGTTTATGATATTGAGAACATAACACTTTCTGCGTCCTATAATCAAGTAGATCATAATGATTTTGAAATTGAAGATGCACTCGATCAAAATGTGCGTTTGGGAGGTACTTATGCTTACAACTTCACCCCTAAAACATTAGAACCGTTTAAAAAGAATGATTCTCTTTTTACAGGTAAATACTGGCAATTCTTAAAAGATTTAAATCTTAATTATTTACCTACAAGTATTGCAGTGAACTCTAATATTGTGCGTCAGCATAATGAACAAAAGTTTAGAGAATTAGATTTAGAAGATGGCAACCTAGGCTTACCTGTGTTGTATCAAAGAAATTATTTATTTGATTGGGATTATGCCATCAATTATAATTTAACAAAGTCACTACGATTTAATTTTACAACGTCCAATAATAGAATTGTGACCAACTACATTAATGATGAAGGAGTTGCTAATAATGAAATTGGAGTTTTTGATGGATTCTTTGATGTTGGAGACCCTAATCAACACTTCCAATCACTGCAATTAAATTATGATTTGCCTACGGCGAAATTTCCTTTCCTAAAATGGATTAGAGCTACGTATTCGTATACAGGTGATTTCCAATGGCAAGATGGTAGTGATTTATTCAATAACATAGATATCGAATTACAAGATGGTTCGATTCAAACCTATGATCTGGGTAATTCTATTCAAAATGCAAGTACGCATCGTATCAATTCTACATTTGATATGAGTGCTTTCTATAGATATATAGGTCTTTCAAAGAAAAAAGCAAAAAAATCCAATGCTCGTGGAGGTAGAAATGGTAGTGGACGAAATGGAAAACCAGGTCTTGATGGTAATGGAAGAGATGGCGGTAGAAATGGTAAGGTAGGTAACGAAGACAGTAGATCTGGCGCTCTAGGGGCAACAAGTAAAGAAAGTGATGATAAATTAGGTGCTGGAGGAGAAAGAGGCTCAATGAATAGTGGAGGTCTGAGTACTGGTGATAAGGCAGTGAATACGGTTATTGGATTAGCTACCATGATCAAGAAAATGCAATTTAATTATCAAGAAACAAATGGTATTTTCTTGCCAGGATATACACCATCTATTGGTTTTGTTGGTACGTTGAAGCCTACTGCTGGATTTACCTTTGGAAGTCAAGCAGAGGTTCGAGATGAGGCAGCTCGAAATGGTTGGTTAACATTATATCCAGAATACAACGAACAGTACACAGAAAATGAAAGTGTACAGTTAGATGCTCAAATTAACTTAGAGCCTATACGTGACCTTAAGATAGATATTAATGGTAGTAGAATTTATGCAGAGAATTATTCAGAAAACTATATCATAGAAGACGGTCAGTATAATTCGTTAACTCCTGTAACTGGAGGTAACTTTAATATTTCGACCTTGTTAATTGGTACTGCATTTCAAAGCACCACCGATGAGGCTTCTGAAGCTTTTGATTCTTTTAGAAGCAATAGGTTGATTGTAGCAAATAGATTAGCACGCGATTTTTATGGTACCGATAGTTTCCCAGTAGATCCAGAAACGGGATATCCTATTGGTTTTGGACCTACAAGTCAGGATGTATTATTGCCTTCTTTCTTAGCAGCCTACAAAGGAAGTGATGCAGGAAGTGAAAAAACAGGCATTTTTAGAGATGTACCATTACCAAACTGGGATATTAAGTACACAGGTTTTATGAGATTGGGATGGTTTAAGAAACGCTTTAAGAGATTCTCGTTACAACATGGTTATAGAGCTGGGTATACAGTGAATCAGTTCCAAACCAATCTAGATTATGATAGAGCAAGAGATGGTAACCCAGCAACAGCATCTACAGATCAAGCAGGTGATTTTAAGAGCGAACAATTTTTGACAAATGTGAACTTGACAGAGCAATTTTCACCACTATTAAAAGTAGATCTTGAAATGAAAAACTCTGTAAAAATTAGTGCAGAGTATAGAAAAGATAGAGCCTTAGGTCTTAGTTTTGCGAATAACCTTTTAACCGAAATAAAAGGTGATGAAATTATTTTAGGTCTTGGATATAGAATTAAAGACCTACGTATCGGAACTAATTTTGGGGGTAAAAAGCAAGTACTTAAGAGTGACTTAAATTTCAAATTAGATCTTTCAAGAAGAGATAACAGAACCATTATTCGTTACTTGGATATTGAAAATAATCAAACTACTGCAGGACAAACTATTTATGGAATTCAGTTCTTAATGGATTATGCTTTGAGTAAAAACTTAACGGCAGCATTTTATTATGATCATACCTTCTCAGAGTATGCCATCTCTACTGCGTTTCCACAAACAACAATTCGTAGTGGTTTGACCTTGCGCTATAACTTCGGAAATTAAAAATATATATAACACATAATTATTTGAAAATGAATATTCCTGCAAACTTAAAGTACACAAAAGATCACGAATGGATTGCTATTGATGGTGATGTAGCCACAGTTGGAATCACAGATTTTGCCCAAGGAGAACTTGGTGATATTGTATATGTAGAAGTAGAAACATTAGATGAAACTCTAGATGCCGAAGAGGTATTTGGTACCGTTGAAGCTGTAAAGACAGTTTCAGATTTATTCTTACCATTGTCTGGAGAGATTATTGAGTTTAATGATAGCTTAGAATCTGAGCCTGAAAAAGTGAATAGTGATCCTTACGGAGAAGGCTGGATGATTAAAATTAAGATTTCAAATCCAGATGAAATAGAAGACTTATTAGATGAGGCAGACTATAAAGCACTTGTGGGAGCCTAAATACCTATTTATTGCAGGAGCACTCTATACAATACTAATTTCAATAGCATTATTAACTCCAATTTCTGGAGCACCAAAAATTGGAGTACCTCATGTAGATAAAGTTGTGCATGTTTTTATACATGCGTTTCTTTTTATTGTTTGGACCTGTTATGCAGTATCAAAAAAGAAACGTGTTTCAGATACTACAATCTATTTTCTTTTATTCCTAGGAGCTCTATTATACGGCATACTTATTGAGGTGTTACAAGAGCAATTTGTACCTACACGCGGTGCAGATATTTTTGATGTTATGGCAAATCTTTGCGGACTAGTCCTAGGAGTGTTTGTAATACATCGTATCCGAAAATTTATTTAGTAATTAACGCAGTATTGTTTTACAGTATAATAGATTTTCTATATTTTTAACAACGATTCTAAAATTTCAATTATGGAACCTAAAAAAAATCCAAAAGCAGATTTAAAGCAATGGAGTGGTGTCTACTTTTTAGCAGGCTTAGCGCTTATGTTGTTTTTGTCTTGGCAAGCAGTAGAGTGGAAGTCTTATGACAGAGATTTATCGTTAGATACGTTAAACGTAGGAGATGATCTTGAAGAAGACATTCCAATTACGGAAATCTTAACACCGCCACCGCCACCACCTCCACCGCCACCAGCGCCAGAGGTAATTGAAGTAGTAGAAGATGAAAAAGAAATTGAAGAAACTATTATCGAATCTACAGAGGTAAGTCAAGAAGAAGAGATCGTTGAGATTGAAGAAATTGAAGAGGCTGTAGAAGAAGTAATTGATGATGTACCTTTTGCTGTTATTGAAAATGTGCCAATTTACCCTGGATGTGAAAGCGCTGGAAACAATGCTGCTAAGAAAAAATGTATGTCTGAGAAAGTTCAGAAGTTTGTACAAAAGAAATTTAATACAGACTTAGCAGGTGATTTAGGTTTGGAAGGAATTCAACAAATCTATGTGCAGTTCAAGATTGATAAAACTGGTAACATTACCAATGTTCAAGCACGTGCACCACACCCTAAATTAAAACAAGAAGCTATTAAAACCATTAATGCATTACCAAAAATGACACCTGGTAAGCAACGTGGTCAAGCAGTAGGGGTTTTATACTCGCTGCCAATTAGATTCCAGATAGAAAATTAGGAAACTAGTTTTTAAAGAATTTAAAATCCCATTCATTTTATGAATGGGATTTTTTTTGGTTTTTCATTTTCGTCCCGAAAGCTTTCGGGATCTACACCGTGGCATGACCCTTGATGTTAACATAGTATTATGAACCCTTAAATACATATATTATGAAACCATCAGTAAATGTAACTAGCAACCAACCAAAAATGCTTAGTAAAAGGGAAGCCAAAAAAAGTGTCAACCGTAAATCTCACGGAGTGATTTTTTTTCAAATAGGTTTAATTTTTAGTTTAATAGCAACCATTTTTGCTATGGAAATTAATGTGGGAAGTCCTGGGAGTTTTGCACCCAAAGAAGGAATTACATTAGATGAATTTCCTGTAAAGGTCTACACGGTAGAGAAACAAATGCCAAAATCTGAGCCTATAGCCAAGGTAGTAAAAGCAAGGCCGAAAGTACAAACCATTACAGAAGTAGTAAAGGTGGTTAAAAACACCGCACGCCTAGTAGATATGCCTGTTAAAACAGTTGCAACTGCCGTAACTACCCCAGAAATACCAACTACACCTGTGGTGTCAGATCCTCCAATAGATACAGGTAAAACTAGAAATCTAAATCAAGTAGAGTTTGTGCCTATATTTCCTGGATGTGAGTCTTTAGGTACTAATGAAGAGAAAAAGGCTTGTATGAATTCAAAAATTAATGCTTTTATAAGTAAAAAATTTAGATCAGATCGTTTCTCTGGATTAGAGAAAAATAAAACACATAATATTTATGTGCAATTTACAATCAATAAAAATGGAGATGTTGAAGAAGTAGTTGCCAGTGCTCCAAATGCAGCCATGAAAAAAGAAGGAATACGTGTATTAAGTAAATTACCAAAAATGACTCCAGGAAAAATGGGGACGCATAATGTCCCAGTTTCTTATATGGTTCCAATTGCATTTAAAGTAAATTAAATATTTATCATTGACACAAACAAAAAAAGCCTGTTCTTTTATCGAGCAGGCTTTTTCTTTGGAATTATACGCTGTGTTTAAAAAATTGTATCTTTCCAAACCAAAATCTACCTTCATGAAAACTCCTGCTCTTATTGTATTTTTTCTTGCATCATATATAGCAGTTGCTCAAAATACTGCTACTTCATTTGAGAAATTCCCAGTATTTGCTGCTTGCGAAAATGTCGAAATAAAGGCACTCGAAACTTGTTTTTACAATGAACTACAACAAATTGTATATAGCACGTTTAAAACACCTGAAATTGTTTCAAAAGAAAACTATCAAGGAAGCATTAAGGTCTTTTTTGAAGTAAATACTTCTGGAAATTTTAAAGTATTATATGTAGATGCTATTTACGATGCGTTGAAAACTGAAACAAAAAGAGTGTTTGAAGCCATTCCAAAAATCACGCCTGCCACCTATAACGGAAATCCTACCTATGTGCAGTTTACAATGCCCATTGCAATCCCCTTGCAACAACCTCAAAAAGCTGTTTTTACTGCTTCGGAAATTTTAGAAACCCAAAAAAATGTAAATTCATCTAATATTTCAGAAACACAAAAGCAAAACGACTCGTTAGTAAATGAATATGATGCCATTGAAAATCTTGCATACGATGACCCATTGTTTGAAAGTAATATTAATGTGCCTTTATCGCATCATGAATACGCACGTTTTGATGCAGCTTTAAATCGTGTGGGAACAAATAATCATACTGCGCAAAAACCTTATATCTACAGCGAGGTAAACAAGTACTACAATTTCAAAGAACAACAAGCCCCGCTCCTTTTTGATAAAACATCTTGGTTTGGAAGAAAGCTTTGGAACGAAAATATGGTGCGTCTCCGTGGCAAAGATTATTGGCTTACGGTAGATCCTGGAGTAGATTTACAAGCGGGTAAAGACATTGGAGATGATATAAATACCTACAACAATACACGCTTAGCTCAATTGCAAGGTGGTATTGGAAAAAACATAAGCTTTTATGCCGTAGTTTATGAAAGTCAAGGGCGTTTTGCGGGCTATTTTAATAGGTATGCAGAGTCGATTAAACCCGATGGTGGAAATCCAGCTATTATACCTGGCTTTGGTATTGCAAAAGACTTTAGAACAGATTCATATGATTATCCTTTGGCTACTGGATATGTGTCATACTCACCAAGCAAATGGTTCAATGCGCAATTAGGTCATGGTAAAAACTTTATCGGTGATGGGTACCGTTCTTTGTTTTTAAGTGACAATGCAAGTCCGTATCCATTTATAAAATTAAATACCACCTTCTGGAAATTAAAATACACCAACACCTGGATGTTTTTACGTGATGTGCGCCCAGAAGTGACCGAAAGTGGCACCTATAGGCCAAAGTATATGGCAAATCATTACCTGAGTTATAACATCACCAAACGTTGGAATATTGGTTTGTTTGAAACGGTTATTTGGGAAAATGACAACAACCAAGGCTTCGACTTTAACTACATAAATCCCATTATTTTTTACCGAGCAATAGAGTTTAGTGTGGGTTCTCGTGGTGGAAACGCAATTATTGGTTTGAGTTCTAAGTATAAGTTCACCGATAAGATAAACGCGTATGGACAATGGATTATTGATGAATTTTCTGGCGATGATGTATTTAGCGGTAATGGGAGTTACAAAAACAAAACAGGATTTCAGTTAGGGGTAAAATACTATGAACCTCTAAATATGAAAGGCTTGATGTTGCAAGCAGAATATAATAGAGTGCGCCCCTATACTTATTCACACAATAGTGTGATATTAAATTACGGACATAACAACCAATCACTCGCACATACTTTAGGAGCTAATTTCTCTGAGTTTATTGGGATAGCACGCTACAATCGCGGTCGCATTTTTGGAGACTTAAAAGTGATCGTTGCCAAAAGAGGAGTGGAGTTTGATACTGCTACCGACGATAGATTTTATGGAGGTGATATTTACGGTACCGAAGACGTTCGAGTAAGTGATTTAGGAAATGAGGTCGGACAAGGAAATACATCCACCTTTTTTCATGCAGAATTACAAGGGGGGTATCTTATTAATCCAGCGACCAACCTAAAAATTTATGCAAGTCTAATTGCTAGAGATTTTTCTCCAGAACAACAGCAAACCAATTTCTTTGACGAGAATACCACCTGGGTAAACTTTGGAATTCGTACCGATATTTTTAATTGGTATTACGATTTTTAAAAGAAGTTACTTCTTTTTCTGTTTCGCTATATCTGCATACACCGTTTTTAGCATACGCTCTGTATTGATAAAGCCATCCCCAAAGCCTTTGGCGTCATATGCTTCAGTAATTGTTGTTGAGGAAAGTACTTCTTCCTCGGTTTTTCCAACTGAATGTAAGTCTGATACTTTTTTGTGAATATCTTTCAGCATATTAATCGTGATGGCAAGGTCTTTAGGGCCAGCTAAATCCCCATGACCAGGAATGATTCTAGTATTTGCATCGGTGAGCATGAGAATATTTTCTAAGGCTTTGATATAGCCTTGCACACTTCCGCCACTTTTTAAATCTATATAAGGATATCTGCCTTTAAATAAAACATCGCCCGTGTGCATCACATTGCTTTGGGTAAAAAATACAATAGCATCCCCATCTGTATGGGCATTGTGAACATGAAACACCATAACAGGCTCGCCGTTAAAGTGAAACGTAACATCTTCAGAAAAGGTAATATTTGGTAGCATGGCAGCTTCTTTTTGCTGCTCTGTAAGTCTTTTGTACACATTATCGTGCGCTACAATGGTCGCTCCTGCTTCACTCATATTAGCGTTCCCTCCTGTATGATCTCCATGATGATGCGTATTCACTAAATACTGTACAGGGTTTTTACTAAGTGTATGTATTTGTTCTAAAATACCAGGCGTAAGGTTGGCAAATTGATCGTCTATCATTAGGGTGCTTTTTGGACCAATGTTTAATCCAATATTACCTCCTTTGCCTTTTAGCATGTAAATGTTTTCTGAAATTTTCTGCATCGAAAAAATGCTCTCTTTTTCCTGAGCACTAGAAAATATCGGGAAGGAAAAGAAGGCAACTAGGCTGAAAATAATACTACGCATGTGTTGAGTGTTTTGATAAGCACACCAAATTACAAATTAGCTGTAATTTTTAACGTAGATAATCTGTTATAAATTGGTTAAAAATAGAGATGTACCGTATCTTTGCAGTCTGAAAATGACCCTTTGGGTTAAAACCATACCTATTGTCAGTTACACAAACACAAACAGTACCCACTTCATGGGTTAAAAATTTCACAGAAATCACCAAGCTTAGGTTGTCTGTAAGTGTTGTGTTTTCTTCTATTGCAGGATATTTATTAGGTGCCACCACAGTAGATTTTATGACCTTGCTGCTACTTTGTATTGGAGGTTATTGCATGGTAGGAGCAAGCAACGTGTACAACCAGATTATGGAGCGTGATTTGGATGCCTTGATGGACAGAACCAAAGACAGGCCTATACCAGCGGGGAGGATGTCTGTAAATACTTCACTTGCTATTGCCATCGTACTTACCATTATTGGGGTTGCAGTATTGTATACCATCAATCCACAAACCGCTATGTTTGGTGCGATTTCAATTTTTATGTATGTGTTGTTGTATACGCCATTAAAAACAAAAACACCCTTGTCTGTTTTTGTGGGGGCTTTTCCAGGCGCCATCCCTTTTATGTTAGGATGGGTAGCAGCAACCAATAATTTTGGAATTGAGCCAGGCACCTTGTTTATGATACAGTTTTTCTGGCAGTTTCCTCATTTTTGGGCCATTGGTTGGTTCTTATTTGAAGATTACAAAAAAGGAGGTTTCTTTATGTTGCCTACAGGAAAAAGAGATAAAGGTACTGCAGTACAAATCATATTTTATAGTGTATGTACTGTATTGGCATCTTTAATTCCAGCATTTGGTGTTACAGGAGCTTTTTATATCACGCCAATTTCGGCAGTGTTGATTGGTGGATTAGGAATTTGGTTTATCTATTACGGAATTAGATTGTACCAACAAAAAACAGATAAAGCAGCACGACAACTCATGTTGGTAAGTGTGAGTTATATTACATTATTGCAAATTATATATGTGGCAGATAAATTTATTAGGTAATACCCTTTAAAATTTCAGAAAAGAAAATGGACTACACGCAAGGAACAGAAGAACAAAAAATACGCAGCGCTAAAAAGAACATGCTTCTTTTTGGGATGATTAGTTTAGGGATGAGTTTTGCTGGACTAACAAGTGCCTATATCATTAGCAAAGAGCGCGCCGATTGGTTGACAGATTTTGAAATTCCACAAGCGTTTTATATCAGTCTTGCGGTAATGATTTTGAGTAGTATTACGTTTATCATGGCAAAAAAGGCTGTGAAGAACGAGCAAAATGCTATGGGTATGGGCTTGCTAATAACAACTTTTGTGTTGGGAGTAGTTTTTGTGTATTTACAATTTCTTGGCTTTTCTCAAATTATCGAAAATGGATATTTCTTTACAGGAAGTGAAAGTAGTATTACTACATCCTTTATATATTTAGTGGTGTTATTACACCTAGCCCATATTATTGCTGGTCTTATTTGTATACTAGTTGTAATTTATAATCATTACAAATTAAAGTACACAAACGGAAAAACCCTTGGTATTGAACTTGCTGCCACTTTTTGGCATTTTGTAGACATATTATGGATCTATCTGTTTTTGTTTTTATATTTCGTGAGATAAAAATTTAATGTATTTTTGAACCCAATTAAAAATTGATTTCTTTTTATGGAAACTACTGTTGCAACAACAGCGCAAGAAGGCGGTGTTTGGGAAGGTGGAAACCGACCTTTAAGAGCTAGTTATGGTAAGATGATGATGTGGTTTTTCATCGTATCTGATGCCTTGACATTCTCTGGTTTTTTAGCTGCTTATGGCTTTTCAAGATTTAAGTTTGTAGATGCTTGGCCTATCGCCGATGAAGTATTTACACACTTTCCGTTTTTACACGGAGTACCAGCGCCTATGTTTTACGTAGCGTTTATGACCTTTATTCTTATTTTCTCTTCTGTAACTATGGTATTAGCCGTAGATGCTGGGCATAAAATGAAGCAGAGTAAAGTAGCCATGTACATGTTCTTAACCATTATTGGAGGTGCTATTTTCGTAGGATCACAAGCATGGGAGTGGGCAACATTTATCAAAGGAGATTATGGTGCTGTAGAAACCAAAGGAGGTAAAATATTACAATTCTTAGACACAGACGGTAACCGTGTAGCTATTGGTAGTTTTGCACAAACATTACCTTCTACAGACGTTGCGCATGAAGCAAGTGAAGGAGTATGGTACATGTCTGGAAATGATCAAACATCCTATAACTTCGAAGAAGTGAAAGCTGGTTTCTTAGCAAACGATAACTTATTAATCCGTACACAATACCTTGATGAGAATGGTCATCCAACGGTATTGTCAAGAGCAGAGTCGATTGCGAAAATTCAAAACGACGGTAAACTGGTTGTAGAAGGTGCAAACCTAAAACACAATGAATACGGACATCCATTATTTGCAGATTTCTTCTTCTTTATTACTGGATTTCACGGATTCCACGTATTCTCTGGGGTAATCATTAACATCATTATATTCTTTAATGTAGTAATTGGTACCTACGAACGTAGAAAGAGTTATGAAATGGTTGAAAAAGTAGGATTGTATTGGCACTTTGTCGATCTAGTATGGGTATTTGTATTTACCTTCTTCTACCTTGTTTAATAATATATAGTACACTATAAAATGGCACATCACGAACATAATTTAGCGATCTTTAAAGGAAAGCTCAAGTTCAAAACTAACGAACAAAAAATTTGGGGAGTTTTTATCTTCCTTTCTATAGTAACCATTATTGAGGTTTGGTTAGGTATTGTAAAGCCTGCATCATTAATGACTGCTTTTATGTCTCCTTTCGAAGGAGGGTTCTTTGCAACCATGGGGAACATTTTCTTGTCTCCATTCATTTACATGAAGCCTCTAAACTTAATCTTTATTTTACTTACCATTGTAAAAGCATATTACATTACATGGGATTTCATGCACATGCGCGACGAAACAAAAGGGTTACGTCGTATGGTAGTTTGGACCGCAATATTCTTAATCTGTTACCTAGTATTAATCTTACTTATTGAAGGAGATTATATCTTCGAGGTTTACAAAGAAAATTACATAAAATTCGACTTTTAATTTTCTTTATACTTCACTAAAACTACATGCCTAGGTGAGCGGAAATATGATATAAAAAAAATCCTACTGTTTCAGTGGGATTTTTTTATGTTGTCTCTGTATTGTTTGGGCTGAAATTTTAAATGAATATTAACCTTGCTGCTTTGGCAACCATTGTTTTGTAGCGTATTTTTGCAACACTAAATAAAGCTTTTGGAAACAAACGAAAATACTATTAAAAAGAAACTAGTGCTAGGGGTGTTATTTCTATTGCCCATCGCCATCTATATGTTCTTTGCTACAGGAGTGAACAACTTCGGGAAACTACCTGTACTAGTTGAAAATATAAATCCTGTTTCTCAATTTAAAGACCTAAATGGAGCCCCTGTAACATTAGATAATAAAATTACTGTCCTTGGGTTTTTTGGAAAAACACCGCTTGAGACAAAAGCCTATACGTATAATCTAGCTCATAAGATTTACAAAAAGAATCACGAATACAACGAGTTCCAATTTTTGATTTTACTGCCTGAAGAGGCAAGAAACGGAGCCAAGATTCTAACCAGTAAAATTTCAGAAATTGCACCCACCACAGCATGGAAATATGCTTTTGGAACCGAAGCTGCAATCCAAGAAGTGTTTGCGTCGCTCAAGAGTGGGTATCAATTAGACACTGCACTATCTAGTGAGTATGTATTCATTGTAGATAAAGATGTGAATTTACGAGGAAGAAACGATGATGAAGATGTGCCAGACGGAATGGTCTATGGCTACAACTCTGCAGATATCGGTGATATTAATAACAGAATGAGTGATGATGTAAAAGTAGTATTGGCAGAGTACAGAAGAGAAACCAAAGAAAATAGTAGACGTAACGAAATTTTAGTACAGCAAGAGAAATGAAAACAAAGTACATAGGCTTATCGGCAGTTATTTTAATCTTTGGGGTCATTTTTATCCCAAGAATTCATGATAGAATTTTAAGAGGTACAGTAGTCGATAATGATAGGATGAGTAATTTTAAAGCTCAAGATGCCGATATTATTAAGGATACTTCTGGCTTACTATTGGGTTTACAGGATGTGCCTTCATTTTCCTTTGTTAACCAGAAAAACGATACCATTACAAACGATTTCTATAAAGGCAAGGTCTATGTTGTTGAGTTTTTCTTTTCAAGCTGTACCACTATCTGCCCTATTATGAACAGAAACATGTTACAGGTACAGGAAGCCTTTGCCGACCAAGAAAATTTCGGAATTGCTTCTATTACCATAGATCCAGCATACGATACCCCAGAAATATTAAAAGCCTATGCAGATCAATATGGTGCCAATCACCCAAATTGGAATTTCTTAACAGGCGATAAAACCCAAATTTTTAAACTTTCAAATGAGGGATTTAAATTATTTGCTGCAGAAGATGAAGATGAAGCAGATGGTTTTTCACATTCTGGCTTATTTGCACTCATAGATCAAAGCGGAACGGTGCGCTCTAGAAAAGACAAACACGGAAACCCTTTGTTCTACTATAACGGACTAGAACAAGAAGGTATCGATATGTTAATTGAAGACATTAAAAAAATACTATAATGGAAGCACTTTCAAACGCATCTCAAAAAAAATACAACCGTTGGATTTGGATACTCTCCATTGCCATTCCTGTGGTGGTAGCAGTATTGTTTACTGTGCGTATCCCAGGAGTAGAAAGACTAGGATTCTTACCTCCTATATATGCAAGTATCAATGCGCTTACGGCTTTTATTCTAATCATGGCGTTGATACAAATTAAACAAGGAAACCGAAAATCACATGAGGTCTTTATGAAGATTGCCATTGGTTTATCGGTGGTTTTCTTAGCCTTGTATGTTGCTTATCATATGACTTCAGACTCTACAAAGTTTGGTGATGTAAATGGAGATGGTTTAGTGTCTGATGCCGAATCCCAAGCACTAGGTGCTATAAAGTACGTGTATTATTTTCTGCTGTTAACGCATATTTTGTTATCTATTACAGTAATTCCGTTTGTATTGGTGACTTATGTAAGAGCATTAAGAGGAGATTTTGCAATGCATAAAAAAATAGCAAAAATAACTTTTCCATTATGGCTCTATGTTGCCATCACGGGAGTGATTGTATTTGTAATGATTTCACCTTATTATCCCAACTAATATGAAAAAAGGGATCCTTCTTTTATTGTTCTTGTTAGCCTTACTTCCAGCAGATGCGCAGTGTGCGATGTGCCGTGCTGTGTTAGAAAGTGAAGAAAGTGGAGCAGCAGCAAAGGGTATTAATAATGGCATCATGTACCTAATGGTATTTCCTTATCTTTTAGTGGGTACTATTGGATACATGGTCTACAGAAATCGCAAAAAAGCGAAACAACAATAGTTTCATTTTTCTTTCCTAAAAAACGTAACAAATTATCTATTGGCGAGTCTTATAGTAAGACTTTTATGGGCTAAAAATTTCACAAGTCTTAACAAGATTTTCACACAAAAGCAGCCTAAAGGCTGTTACTTTGTAATTCAACACAACCAACATGATTGAAATAAGCGACTTACATAAATCGTATCACATGGGTAGCAATTCGCTACACGTTTTAAAGGGCATCGATTTTTCTGTGAAAGAAGGTGAAATGGTATCAATCATGGGTTCTTCGGGATCTGGTAAATCGACGCTGCTCAATATCTTAGGGATGCTCGACGAAGCAGATCAAGGTGCCTATACCTTAGATGGGAAACACATCAAAAACCTTAATGAAAAAGTTGCGGCTAAATACAGAAATCAGTTTTTAGGGTTTATTTTTCAATCCTTTAATTTAATAAATTATAAATCTGCATTAGATAATGTGGCTATGCCGCTATATTATCAAGGCGTAAAACGTGCAGAGCGTATGGAAAAAGCCCACCATTATTTAGAGAAAGTAGGGTTAGCTAATTGGTCAACACATTTGCCAAGCGAACTTTCTGGAGGACAAAAACAACGTGTTGCCATTGCTCGTGCCTTGGCAAGTGATCCTAAAGTACTATTAGCAGATGAACCAACAGGTGCACTAGATACCAAAACTTCGTATGAGGTTATGGAGCTAATCCAGCAAATTAATGATGAAGGAAAAACCATTTTGGTTGTGACGCACGAAGATGATATTGCACACATGACCAAGCGTATCGTAAATCTAAAAGATGGATTAATCATAGACGATACCAAAGTAACACAAGTGCGTGCAAACGAAGCACGCCTTAAAGCCGAAGCACATGTTTGATATAGAACGTTGGCAAGAAATATTTGAAACCATAGGCAAAAATAAGTTGCGTACTTTTTTGACGGGACTCTCTGTGGCATCAGGTATTTTTATTTTGGTCATCTTATTAGGCTTTAGCAGCGGAATCCAAAAAGGAGTGAAGTCTCAGTTTGAGCAAGACGCAACCAACCGTATTGCAGTAAGAACCCGTGTAACCACAAAAGGTTATAAAGGCTTAAATCCAGGACGTCGTATTCAATTACGTAATGACGATTTTACCGAGATAAACGATAAATACGAAGAACAGCTAGAATACAAAACTGCCATATATAATATGTGGGGAAGTCAAGTTACCTATAACGGTGAAACTGGAAATTATAGATTAGAAGGTGCCAATCCGGACCAGCAATTTATAGAAAATGCCGACCTAGTTTCGGGACGCTTTTTGAGTCAGGACGATATGGATGAAACGCGCAAGGTGGCTATCATCGGAAATATTATCAAAGAAGATTTGTTTAAAGGTAAAGATCCTATTGGAGAAATCATTTCTGTCTTTGGCGTTAACTTTAAAGTCGTAGGTGTCTACACAGATCCGGGAGGTGCTAGGGAAGAAGGTCGTGTATTTGTGCCGCTACCCACAGCACAAATTGCCTTTAATGGCGGCGATAGAATTAGATCTCTTGCCTACACCGTAAAGATGAGTGATGACTTTGATGAAGCTGTTGCTTTGAGTGCTGCATTATCTGAAAGTTTAGAACAAGACATCAAATCAAAACACACCGTAGCCCCAGACGATAGAGGGGCTGTTCGCGTAAACAATACATTAGAGGAAGCAAAAAAAATATACAGTCTCATCGCCGTGATACGAAATGTATTTTGGTTTATCGGGATTGGGACCATCATTGCCGGAGTGGTAGGTGTGAGCAATATTATGCTTATTATCGTAAAAGAGCGTACCAAAGAAATCGGTATTCGTAAAGCCATTGGTGCTTTGCCTAGCTCTATTATTGGACTCATTCTACAGGAATCCATTTTTATTACAGCTATTGCAGGTTTTATCGGGTTGTTTGCAGGTGTTGGCTTGTTGCAACTAGTGAGCCCCATGGTAGACAACGATTTTATAAAGGCACCCCAAGTAGATTTTAATACGGCAATCACAACCGTGTTTATTCTCATTGTTGCTGGTGCTTTGGCAGGGTATATTCCTGCAAGAAGAGCGGCGAATATAAAACCTATTGAGGCACTTAGAGATGAGTAGGTGTGCTTCGGAAATTTTATAGGGTGGCTACTTTTTTAAAACCATAAAAAACAAAACATGTTTAACAGAGATCGCTGGAGCGAAATACTAGAATCCTTAAACGCCAATAGGTTTAGAACCTTCTTGACGGCATTTGGAGTGTTTTGGGGTATCTTCATTTTGGTGCTACTCTTGGCACTCACTACCGGATTAAGGAATGGTGTGAGTAAAGATTTTGGTGATTTTGCATCAAACTCGATGTTTATGTGGGGGCAAAGTACTTCTAAACCCTACAAAGGACTACCAAAAGGAAGACGTGTTCAGTTTAAGATTGAAGATGTTGCTGTATTAAAAGAAAAATTACCAGAGCTAAAATACGTTTCTCCAAAAGCCCAACTAGGAGGCTATAACGGAGCCAATAATGTGACCAGAAAAGAAAAAACAGGAGCCTTCACAGTAAGTGGTGATGTTCCAGAATTTATCAATCAAAAACCTTTAGATATCACCGCGGGACGTTTTATTAGCTATTCAGATATGAATAGTAAACGAAAAGCGGTAGTCATTGGTAATGGTGTAGTAAGTAGCTTGTTTGATCTAGGCGAAGATCCTATTGGAGAATATGTGAAGATCAACGGAGTAAATTTTATGGTTGTAGGAACCTTCGATGCGCCCTCTCAAGGAGGAAATGCAGAAGAAGATGCCAATACTATTTTTGTGCCCTTTTCTACCTTTGCGCAGGTATTTAATTTGGGAGATAATGTAGGTTGGATGGCTATTACAGCCTACGATGAGCAAAGTATTACTTCCTTAAAACCCCGCATTTTAGATGTGATGAAACAACAACGCACCATTCATCCCGAAGACAACCGCGCCATCGGTAATTTTGATCGCGCCGAAGCTTTTGGACGTATTACGGGCTTGTTTGATATTTTAAAATTTGTAGGCTTTTTTGTGGGTGCTTTGGTACTCATGTCTGGTGTGATTGGTATTAGTAATATCATGCTTATAGTAGTAAAAGAGCGAACCAAAGAAATTGGTGTAAGACGTGCATTAGGAGCTAGTCCTTGGGCCATACGTTCTCAAGTATTACAAGAGTCATTAGTACTTACTATACTTTCTGGAATGGTAGGTGTTGCCGCCGCCGCTGGAGGTATTTGGATTATGAATTATGTATTATCCTTAAGCGGTCCCGTAGAGAATTTTGCTAACCCATCTGTCAACATTGGCGTGATAGGGATTGCCTTATTTATATTAGTCGTTTCTGGAATACTAGCTGGATTAATTCCTGCCACCAGAGCCACACAAATGAAACCTGTAGATGCATTGCGGGTAGAATAATGCCTTCTGAAATTTTAAAATTTCCGAAGAATATTTAAAAAGTAAAACAAAGAAAACGTTTAACCAAAAACAACCCTGTTTAGGGTAATAGAAATGAAAAGAACAGGAACAATCATCACATTACTCGCAATTGTAATTGCATTTTCTGCTGGTATATGGTATATCTATACGAAAGATAAGACAGATCCGGTGGTATATAAAACCGAAACGCCAAGCAATAAAACAATTGTAAAGAAAACAGTGGCAACGGGGAGTATTGTCCCAAAAGAAGAGGTGCTTATCAAGCCTAATATTTCAGGAATTATAGATGAAATATTTGTAGAAGCTGGAGATGTTATTAAGAGTGGCGATTTAATTGCCAAGGTAAAAGTAGTGCCTAACATTAATTCTTTAAACAGCGCTAAAAACAATATTAATAGTGCAAGGACACAAGTTGAAACCGCGCGTTTGGCCTTAGAAAGTCAGCGCAGTATTTACAATCGCCAAAAAGAATTATTCGATAAGGGAGTCATTTCTGCCAACGATTTTGATCAAGCCCAATTGAGTTTCGATCAAGCCCAACAACGTTTCAATCAAGAAAAAGTAGGGCTTACGGGGGCACAACAAACCTTTGATATTGTAAAGACAGGTACTTCAAGAGGTTTGGGAGCTGCTGCCAATACAGAAATTAGAGCTACCGTTTCGGGAATGATCCTAGATGTGCCTGTAAAAGTAGGAAACCAGGTAATTGAATCTAATAACTTTAATGATGGAACTACTATTGCTGCTATTGCCGATGTAGATAAAATGATTTTTGAAGGGAAAGTAGACGAAAGTGAAGTGGGTAAAATTTCAGAAAACCTTCCTCTAGAAATTACTGTAGGTGCCATCGAAAACAAAAAATTTGATGCCGTATTAGATTATATTGCACCCAAAGGAGTGAGTGAAAATGGTGCCATACAATTTGAAATTAAAGGAACACTGAATAAAAAAGATACTACGTTTATTCGTGCAGGATTAAGTGCAAATGCCTCCATCATTTTAGCCAAAGCAGAAGATGTGTTGAGTGTTAAGGAAGCCTTAGTACAATACGATCCTAAAACAAAAGCACCCTATGTAGAGGTAGCTGTTGGAGACCAACAATTTGAGCGTAAAGATATTGAGTTGGGAGTGAGTGATGGTCTTAATGTAGAAATCAAAAGTGGGGTAACCAAAGAGGATAATATTAAAGTTTGGAATCAATTAAAACCAGCTGGACCTGCGGGACGCGGCAGAAATTAATTGAAAATTTTAACAAATAGTGTAACAAAAGTAAGAAGCTAAAGACTTACACAGCAACTACAATCAAAGTATGAAAAAGTTAGGGATTTTATTTTTTGTCTTAACCATAGCAACTGCGGCTACCGCACAACAAAAGAAATGGACACTTACCGAATGTGTGCAATACGCTCTGGATAATAACATTTCAGTAAAACAAAGCGAACTCGATGTAACTGCAACAGAGATTGAAAAAATGACTGCCATAGGTGCTTTCTTGCCTACTGTAAATTTAAGTGCAGGCGTTTCTGAAAACACAGGTTTAAGTTTCGATCCAACTACAAACCAAGCAGCAACCGCTACTTTTTTATCTGCCAATGGAGGTGCCAATGTAGGCTATACATTATTTGATGGACTGCGTAATTTTAGACAAGTACAACGTGCAGATTTATCAAGATTAGCAAGTCAGTATAGATTAGATAAAATGAAAGATGATATCTCATTGTTTGTAGCTAATGGGTATTTACAAGTGCTTTTAAACAAGGCAAATGCTGCTGCTGTAGTAGCTCAAAATCTAGTGACCAAAGAACAAATACAACGTACTAATGAGTTGGTAGATGCAGGAGTATTACCAAGAGGCGATTTATTAGAAATTGCAGCTACCGATGCTAGCGAACAACAACGTATCGCTGTGGCAGAAAATGCAGTGAGAATTTCTTTGATTAGTCTAGCGCAATTATTGTTGATTAAGGATTATGAGAATTTTGATATTGCAGAAGAAGACTATGAAGTAGTTAATAATACCATAGGATTAAAAACAGTAGACGATATCATCGCTGGAGCTAAAGAATCTCGCTCTGAAGTGAAGATTGCAGAACAAAATGTAACCATAGCAGAGAAAGATGTGCAAATTGCAAAAGGAGCTAATTTGCCAACCTTGAGTGCCTTTTTTGGATACAATACAAGATATTCTGAGACACAAGCAAACCCATTAACGGGAGTCGCTATTCCTTTTGAAGAGCAGTTGTACTTAAATGATGGACTAGGCTATGGTTTAAGTTTAAACATTCCTGTTCTTAACGGCTTTAGAACAAAAGCGAGTGTGCAACGTAGCAAGATAAACCTAGAGAGAACAAAATTTCAATTAGAGCAGGCAAAATTAGATTTAGAGTCTAATGTATACCAAGCTTATGTAGATGCAGAAGGTTCCAGAAAAGCATATGAGGCTGCTCAAAAATCGCTGGAGTCTCAAGAATTGGCTTATCAATATGCTAAAGATAGATATGATGCAGGAGCCACCAATGCATTCGATTTTAGTCAGTCTAAATTACGTTACGACAATGCGCTTGTAGAATTAAACAGAAGCAAATTTGACTATATTTTTAAAATAAAGGTGCTGGAATTATATTTTGGTATCCCAGCCACCGAGTTAAAGTTTTAATATGAAGAAAAAAACACTTTATTGGATTTTAGGTATTGTTTTAGTAGCAGTACTAGTGCTCGTAGGTGGTAAAAAAGCCGGACTCTTTGGTAAAACCAAAAGAGGAAAAGAGGTTGAAATCGCAAAAATTACTCCTATCAACATTGTTGAAACGGTAGCAGCAACTGGAAAGATACAGCCAGAAGTTGAAGTAGCGTTGTCTTCTGAAGTTTCTGGAGAGATCATCCAACTCCCTATCAAGGAAGGACAGCAAATTAATAAAGGGGAGTTATTGGTAAAGATAAACCCAGATTTAATTCAAGCAGCGGTGAGTCAAAGTCAGGCCGGATTACAAAACGTGCGTGCCCAGCTAGCACAGGCAGAAGCATCTGCAAGAAATGCAAAAGCAAACTACGATAGAAATAAAACGCTATTTGATAAAGGCGTTATTTCAAAATTAGATTGGGACCGTTCTGTTGCAGAATATGAAGGGGCCGAAGCCAATGTGAAATCTGCTTACTACAGCGTGCAAAGTGCTGCAGCGAATGTAAAACAATCTCGTGATAACTTATCTCGTACTGCTATTTATGCACCCATGTCTGGAACTATTTCAAGATTGGCAGTAGAATTAGGAGAACGTGTGGTAGGAACAGCACAAATGGCAGGTACAGAAATAGTGCGTGTTGCAGATCTTACTAACATGGAAGTTGAAGTAGATGTAAACGAAAATGATATTGTAAAAGTAAATGTTGGGGATGAGACCATTGTAGAAGTAGATGCCTACTTAAAAAGAGAATTTAAAGGAATTGTTACTGAAATCGCAAACTCTGCACAAACAGCCTTGTCTGCAGATCAAGTAACTAACTTTAAAGTGAAGGTACGCATCCTTCCAGAATCATATGCAGATTTAACAGAAGGCAAGCCAGAAAACTATTCTCCATTTCGTCCAGGTATGACTGCAACGGTCGATATCATCACAAAGAAGCGAGATGATGTAATTGGAGTTCCTATTAGCGCAGTTGTTATTAAAACAGATACTACCTGTACGAAAGAAAAAAAGGATAAGAAGAAAATCAAATCTGCGAAAGAAGAGAAATATGAAGTAGTCTTCGTAAAGAATGGAAACAAAGCAGGATTACGTGTTATAAAAACAGGTATTCAAGACGATAGTAATATTGAAGTGTTATCTGGACTAGCAGAAGGAGATGAGGTAATTACAGGACCTTATAACACCGTTACAAAATCCCTTCGTTGTGATGATTTAATAGATCTTAAAGAAGAAGAGAAAGAAGAGGAAGAAACAAAAGAGGAGTAATGGCAACCATACTTTGTATAGAAACAGCAACTAAAAATTGCTCTGTAGCGCTTTCGGTAAACGGAAGCGTTATTGCATTACAGGAAGATAATCCTAAAAATGAGGGTGGGAGAAACTTTTCTCATGCCGAAAAATTACATCAATATATTGCGAAAGTCCTTGATACTGCAAAACTATCTAAACAAGATATTGATGCTATAGCAGTAAGTAAAGGTCCTGGCTCTTATACAGGACTAAGAATAGGTGTATCTGCCGCTAAAGGGCTGTGTTATGCTTTAGGAGTTCCTTTAATTTCTGTACCTACCTTAGAGATGTTGGCAAGACAGGTGAAAGATTCTAGCACAGTAATTCCCATGTTAGATGCTAGAAGGATGGAAGTATACTCGGCTATTTTTTCTTCTGAAATGGAACAGGTTCGAGAAACACAAGCTCAAGTTTTAACTGTAAGCTCGTTTGAAGGGTATTTAGCCAAAGGAAGTGTTACGTTTATTGGTGATGGTGTTGCAAAATTTAAAGAGATTTGCAATCACCCTAATGCAATATTTATAGAATCAGCATTGCCATCAGCTAAAGAAATGGCTATTGTTGTAGCTGCCAAATACAAGAAAAGCGACACCGAAGATGTCGCTTATTTTGAGCCTTATTACTTGAAAGATTTTATTTCGAACTAATACCACCAACTGTGTTGTAATAGGCAATGATTTTTTTCAAATCTTCTTCGTTGTTTATATCTAGATTTTTATCCTTAGTGTATTGCTTCATTTCATCTTTATTAGTGCCGAAGACTTTAAATTTCCCTTTTCTTGACTTCGGAAATTGATAAAACTTCCCCACTTTGTTTACAATATAATAGACAGGTGCATCATCAAATTTTGCTGGTATATCTCTTACTAATGATGAAGAGGCTCTTTTGCCAGGAGTGTATTTTTTGTTCATTTTTTTATACAAGCTAATCTGTGGTCCTTCATATAGGATGTTGAAGTAACCTCCTTTTTCAATACCTCCTTCATAAGGTACAAATACAAAAATATCATTAACAATTTTGACATAAATGTCTGGAGATTTGGTAAGCACTCTTGCAGCTTCATCTGGACTTTCTAGTGATTCTTTTATCTCAATCTCATCTGCAATGGCATTATACCTTAGGGATACATTTGTGGCA
This sequence comes from Patiriisocius sp. 208BN25-11, assembly GCF_058147145.1. Taxonomy (NCBI): domain Bacteria; kingdom Pseudomonadati; phylum Bacteroidota; class Flavobacteriia; order Flavobacteriales; family Flavobacteriaceae; genus Patiriisocius; species Patiriisocius sp. 208BN25-11. The sequence goes on along the minus strand of NZ_JBYVJY010000001.1, from coordinate 511,027 downwards.
AGTAATGTACCATCCTTATATACATTTCCTGGCAAGTAATTAGGGTTATTATATGGAGTTCCTTTGTAGGTTTTGGTTTCTTTAAAGTTAATTCCTTTTTCGTTCTTTTTTATATAATTATCTAACATGATAATATCGCTTTGGAAAAGCTTATCCCAGTATTGACTATAGCTAATAGTGCTTGTTAAACAAAATAAAATGAGTGCTGCTGCTACTTTTTTCATAGTTCTAAATTTAATGTTCTAAGTAAAAGTATAAAGAGTATATAGTGCTTGCAAACACTGTTGCGCGTGCTTTATGAATGTCAAGTCGTAATTTATAAATGGCGACTTTAGTAGTATTTTAATGCTTATTTTCAAACTACAATGCTGCGTTTAAATCACGCATTTTATATGTACTTTTAGCTAGTGAAAGAAAAGGAATTTGATATCATTATCGTGGGTGGCGGTGCTGCTGGGTTTTTTACTGCAATTAATGTTGCAGAAATGAATCCTAATGCGCGTACTGCTATTTTAGAGCGAGGAAAAGAAGTACTTACGAAGGTGAAAATTTCTGGAGGTGGAAGATGTAATGTTACCCATGCAGAGTTTGTACCAAATGAACTGAGTAAAAATTATCCTAGAGGTGAAAAAGAGTTACTCGGGCCCTTTCATTCCTTTATGACAGGAGACACATTGGCTTGGTTTGAAGAACGAGGTGTTGCCATTAAAATGGAAGAAGATGGCAGGATGTTTCCCAACACAGATAGTTCGCAAACCATTATTGATTGTTTTCTAACCGAAATTCAAAAACTGGGAATTTCAGTATTAAAAAGTCAGCCCGTTAAAGAAATTAAAAGAAGAGAAGAAGGTTGGTGTATTACATCGGCTTCGGAAATTTTCTTGGCTTCAAAATTGGTTCTTGCTACGGGGAGTAATCCTAAAATTTGGAAACTAGTACAAGGTTTAGGACATACCATCGTTTCACCGGTGCCTTCTTTATTTACCTTTAATATCAAAGATCAGCGTATTTCAGATTTGCCTGGTGTTTCTAAAGAAGTGAGTGTTCAAGTAATCGATTCAAATGGAAAAGTGGCTCTAGAAAGTGAAGGACCTTTGCTTATTACGCATTGGGGTATGAGTGGTCCTGCCATTTTAAAATTGTCTGCTTGGGGTGCTAGGGTACTTGAACAATTAGATTACAAGTTTACCATTCGTGTGAATTGGCTTTTATATGAAACCCAAGAGGCTCTCTTAGATGCCTTATTGTCTTTAAAATTAGCACATCCAAAACAGACGCTATATAAATACGCACAATTTGAATTACCCAAGCGTTTATGGCAAAGCCTCATGCAAGCCAGTGGTATTGATGCTAACGAAATCTGGGCAGATATCTCTAAAAAGAAATTACAAAATATTGCGCAGCAACTTTGCCAATCGTATTTTGAAGTAGATGGAAAAAGCACTTTTAAAGAGGAGTTTGTAACCGCTGGCGGAATTGCCCTAGAAGAGGTAAATTTTAAAACCTTTGAAAGCAAAAAACACCCTAGTCTTTATTTTGCTGGAGAGATTTTAAATATTGATGCCATTACGGGCGGATTTAATTTTCAGAATGCTTGGACGGGTGGTTACATGGTTGCCAACGCAATTACTAAAACGATATCGGTATGAAACTACTGATCTGTATATTGATACTTCAAGTAAGTTTCGCGCAGGAACTTAGCCAACACTATTTTAAAGAACGCGTGATTACCATTCATGCAGATGGTAATGAAACTAAAACTGCTCAAAAACAAATAGCTGCGTTCCTATCATTAGAAAAAGAAATGATCGATAGAAAGATCGTGCTCTATGATTGCTATGCAACTACCTGTGCTTATTATAATTTTTTTGAGAACCCACAACGTATTAAAGTAAAAGAAAGCGAACATGTTTTTGAAATTCGGTTATACGGTTTAGACGGTCAGATAAAATATGAGGCTAATCAATACACGGCTCCGCAAGAATTATTTGCCCTTATAGATAAAATGCCCATGCGTAGAAATGAAATGCGCAAAAGAATTAAAAAAGAAGGATATGAATAGGTATGTAGCCCTGTTGCGTGGTATTAATGTGAGTGGTGTTAAAAAATTTCCGAAGGTGGAACAATTACAAATGCTATCTGACTTATCATTTGAGAATCCTCAGGTCTATCTTCATACTGGAAATTGGGTGTTTGAATCGGCACTATCTGCCGAAGTCATAACAGAAAAAATTCAAGAAGCCATTCTTAAAAAATATGGTTGGGAAGTCCCTATTATTGTAAGAAAAGCTCTTGAATTGGAGGTGACTTTTAATACCTGTCCTTTTCCCGAGGAAACTAAAGAGAAAAGTTATTTTACCCTATTGGCAACAGTTCCATCTACTGAGGCAATTGCCAAACTTCAAGCCTATTCTTTCCCAGACGAGGAATATCATATTTTGGAACGATGTATCTATTTTTACCCAGCTAAAGGTGCTGGCAGAGCAAAAATGAACAATAATTTTTTTGAAAACAAGCTACAAGTTGCTGCCACCTCTCGTAATTACAAGACGATGGCAAAACTTGTGGAGCTACTAGCTTTTTAAAAATTTTTCAAAGAGGCCTATTTACGTATCTTTACAACTGCAAATAATAGGGGTTTACCTCTAGGAACTTTATATATGACCCATCAAGATTTTATTCCAAAAGCCTATTCTGAAACAATAAAAAACGGAAGTGTTTCCTGCCAATCTCCCAGCAATATCGCCTTGGTAAAGTACTGGGGCAAGTATGGAGAACAATTACCTCAAAATGCCTCTGTGAGTTTTACGCTTTCTCAATGTAGAACAGAAACAACATTGAATTATGAAAAGAAGGAAGGTGCAGGGTTTGATTTTGAAGTGTACTTAGATGGAAATCGAGAGGCAGGATTTGAGCCTAAAATCCAGAAATTTTTTGAACGTATTGAAGCCTATGTTCCTTTTATAAGAGACTATCAATTTACTATAAAGACACAAAACACCTTTCCGCATAGTAGTGGTATTGCAAGTTCTGCAAGTGGCATGTGTGCTTTGGCGGCTTGTTTGGTGGCACTAGAACAAAAACTAACAGCAACACCTTTGGCTTCAGAAGTTGTCAAAACCAAAACATCGTTTTTAGCGCGACTGGGCTCGGGAAGTGCTGCTAGAAGTCTTGACGGACCTTTGGTGGTTTGGGGAGCACATGCAGCCATAGAAGGCAGTAGCAACTTATTTGGTACGAGATACCCATTTGCCATACACGAACATTTCAGAAACTATCAAGACACTATTTTATTGGTAGATAAAGGAGAAAAACAAGTAAGTAGTACCGTTGGGCATGACTTGATGCATAACAATCCCTATGCACAAGAACGTTTTAAAGAAGCTAATGCAAATTTACAAAAGCTCATTCCTATTTTTGAACAAGGGGATTTAGACGCTTTCATTTCTTTAGTAGAAAGTGAAGCCTTACAATTACATGCCATGATGATGGCTAGCAAGCCTTACTTTATTTTGATGAAACCTAACACACTTGAGATACTAAACCGTATTTGGGAATATCGAAAAAATACGGGAAGCAAGCTTTGTTTCACGCTAGATGCAGGTGCTAATGTACATGTGTTATATCCAGAAGCCGAGAAAGAGACTGTACAATTATTTATCAAAAAAGAGCTCGCTACCTTCTGTAAAAATGGAGAGTACATCCATGACCAAGTTGGACTTGGCGCTTCGGAAATTTAATGCTGTACTACAAGTTTTTCTGTTTGTTTTTGTGCCTTGCTAGTTGCTTGGATAAAGTAAATGCCATTTGATAATGCACTAGTGTTTATCCTTGTTTTTTCTTCGGAAATATTCTGGGTTTGTAGTTGTTTTCCTGAACCATCTACAATGCTAAGGGTCACATTTTCAGAAAGCAGGTTGGGAGTCACTAAAATTTCCGCAGTACTTGACACAGGATTGCTAGTTAATTCGAATAGTGATGGGGTTTTCAATTCTTCAGTATGTAGTATAATTAATTCTAAAACTTCAAGCTGAATGGTATTCGTTTCGCAGTTCACATTAAATATTACAATCCAAGCTTCAATCCCGTCAGATGTCTTATAACTAATTTGCGTTGGTAAAGAACAGCTATCAATACCTTGTGAGGAAGTAAGAATATCAATGGTATAAAAAGCATCTAATTGGGACGCTTGGTTTTCAGATTGTATGATAATATCACCTTCAATAGTTGTATTGCCTAGAATCTGTATTTTATCATGGTCATTTTCGGTATTAATATCTATGGCTAGCGTTCCATTGTTAATATGAAATGTATTTACAAAACTAAGTGTGCCAATTTCATCTCCTCCAGGAGAAACGGTCCCTTCGTTGATGAAATCTCCAGTGATATCTAGCGTACCCGTTCCTTGAATAGTTCCAGTGCTAGTATTGTGTAGGGAAGATAGTGGCGATAAAAACAAGAGCGTTTCTTCTGTGTCGATATCAATAATGCCATCGTTTGTGAAATCTAGTATTACGTATGAATTACCAATGTTGGTACCATTATAACTTTTCTTAAACAGCCCAAAGTTGTTAAACTGTGTGTCTTCATCGTTGTTAACCAATCCAGAATTCCCGATGATTTCAAAAATAGCATCAGTAGTATTATTAATGGTCACTAGAGATAGGTTAAGAACGCCAGAATCTTGTATGATGATACTGTTATTATTGTTAATGATGACTTGTGTGATTTGTTTTTGGAGTGCTTCAGTAATTTTAATAAATCCTTCATTGTTAATCATCCCACCCGTAATATGACCGTTTTTAAGTTTTAAGTTAGCGACAGGTGAAATATCTAGGGTGCTCGTTAATTGCAAAAGATTGTTTAACTCAAGAATGGCTGCCCCCTCAAGTGTAATGGTGTTTGCAAAAGCATTTTGAGCTGTTACAATAGCTTCAAAACCATCTGGAATAACAACCGAACTTGTTGCATCGGGTACACTGTTGGCAGACCAATTGGCAGGATTGTGCCAATTACTATCTCCATTTACATTTAAAAAAGTATGTGTTTGCGCATTGATTAGAAAGGTGCAAACCAAAAAACTAAAAAGAAATACTGTTTTTTTCATAGCTAGATTGTTATGATAACTAAGATACAAAAAATCAAGTAATTAGGCTTTTGTGTTTTTGATGGTTTTTGGGAATTTCATAACATATAATTTATGGATTTCAGCTATCTTTGTATTTATTACGTATCTTTAATGATACAAATCTATCATTTATGAGAGGCCCTCTTTTCTACTCAAAAATATTACTCTTTGGAGAGTATGGTATCATCAAAGACTCCAAAGGTTTATCGATTCCTTATAACTTTTATAACGGCGCATTAAAAATGGATGAGCACCATACGGTGGCGACTACCAAATCTAATGATAGCCTAAAACGTTTTGCAGTGTATTTAGAGCAATTACAGAAAGACCAACCAGATTTGGTGGCTTTTGATGTTGCAACACTTCAAGAAGACGTAAGTGAAGGAATGTATTTTGACAGTAGTATTCCTCAAGGATATGGCGTAGGAAGTAGTGGGGCATTAGTTGCCGCTATTTATGATAAATACGCTACAGATAAAATCACTGTTCTTGAAAATTTAACTCGTGAAAAGCTACTGACCTTAAAAAATATTTTTGCGGCGATGGAGTCTTTTTTTCATGGAAAGTCTTCAGGTCTTGATCCTTTAAATAGTTACTTAAGCTTACCTATTTTAATTCATAGTAAAGAAGATATAGAAAGCGCCGATATTCCTTCTCAAACAACAGATGGAAAAGGAGCTGTGTTTTTATTAGACAGTGGTATCACTGGTGAAACTGCACCTATGGTCAACATCTTTATGGAAAATATGAAACAAGAAGGGTTTAGAAGTATGTTGAAGAATCAATTTGTAAAACATACCGATGCCTGTGTTCACGATTTCTTAAAAGGAGATGTAACATCACTCTTCGGAAATGTGAAGCAACTTTCAAAAGTGGTTCTTGATAACTTTAAACCTATGATTCCTCCAGCGTTTCATACCCTTTGGAAAAAAGGAATCGATACCAATGCGTATTACCTTAAATTATGTGGCTCTGGTGGCGGAGGTTACATGTTAGGTTTTACCGAAGATATCGATACAGCACGTGCTGCCTTAGAAGGACATAAACTAGAAGTTGTATATAACTTCTAACGCTTATTTCACACTATAATTTTTATGATGCTAAGCCGAAAGCAAAAACACATCTTGTTAAAGTTTTTCAGCTTATTCTCTGTAGTTCGTGGGTATAATATTTTAATTATTATCCTAGCACAGTATCTTACCTCCATCTATATTTTAGCACCTCACTTACCACTAGGGAAGGTGTTGTTCGATCTTAATTTATTGATGCTAGTGTTGGCTTCTGCAGCTGCCATTGCAGGTGGGTATATTATTAATAGTTTTTATGATAGTGAGAAAGATCTTATCAATAGGCCTAGAAAAACAATGTTAGACAGATTGGTGAGTCAGAACACAAAACTTTCTGGTTATTTTGTACTTAATTTCTTATCTGTGATTGCTGCTAGCTATGTTTCTTTTAGGGCAGTTGCTTTCTTTTCTATCTATATTTTTGCGATTTGGTTTTACTCTCACAAACTCAAGAAGTTTTTATTTGTGGGTAATATCACGGCAGCTATTTTGGCGGTAATCCCATTTTTTGCGGTGTTTATTTACTACCGAAATTTTAACAGCGTCATTTTTGTGCATGCTACCTTCTTATTCTTGCTTATTGCTATGCGAGAGCTCACAAAAGACCTTGAAAATATGAAGGGAGATTTAGCCCAAAATTATAAAACCATACCTGTTGTGTACGGAGTTCCTGTAGCCAAAAAGATGCTTAGCTTTTTAAGTGTTGCTACCTTAGTGCCTACGTGTTTGCTGCTTGCAAAATTTCCAATTGGCTATATGTCTTATTACTTTTATGGTAGCATTGCTGCGCTTATTATATTTGTTATCATACTTTGGAAATCTGTACAAAAAAAACATTACGTAGCATTACATAATATTTTAAAATTTATCATTGTAGTGGGTGTTTTTAGCATCGTGCTTATCAATGTAGATGTTGTATTGAGTCGGGTTTTTTAAAACATCTCTTGTCTTATAGAGCGGGTATTCAAAAACTCACTTAAAGCTACTTTATACATTTTTCTTGAGGGTTCTTTAGAAAAACTAGTTTCATGATAACCTCCAATAATGTATATATTCCCCTTGTGATAATGAAGTTTTGGGGCTACAATCATTAAGTCGATGCTATAAGACCTTAATTGTTTTGTATATATGTTGAAGGTGTAAAAAAAACCTTCATCATAAATGAATATGGTATCATTGTGATGCGTAATTCCTGGATTTGCTAATCTTTTAAAAAGGGTGGCCTCTTCTGTCCATTCTGTACTTTTCTCTAGGTTAAAACTTTCAATTTTTTTTAGAGATCGACCATTATGCCCACCTATAGTAAAAAGGGTATTGTCAATTAATACGCCTTGTGTTTCTTTTTTTATGCCTACTGCTGGGATGTCATACCAATAGCCATTGGAGGTGTTCAGAAAATGGGCATTTTCCATATACTCTTTATTTCCAATTCTGTTTATTTTTGTACTTCCTCCAAGTAAAATAATTTTATCATTATACGCAAAAGACATAGCGTTTACCGCATTATGAGGATTGCTAGAATCTATTACAATACGATTGTTTTTTAAATCTACTACTTCAATTGTAGTATCAACATACGTGTTATTTGGTGTCAAGCGTTTGCCACCAAAGATGTAACATACTTCACCAATATTGGTAACTGAATGATACGCCCTTTCTCTTAGTTTGATGGGAGCTATCTCCCAAGTGTTTTTAGCGATGTCAAAAATTTGTAGTTTATTAGAAAATTGAGTCCAAGGCTCATTGTTTTCATATCTTTTTATAAAATCTGTAAAAGTAACTCCTGGGATTCCAACGGTTTTTAATGATGCTTTTTTGCCACTGTTCTTTTCAAAAGATGCATCACCACCAAACACATATATTTTGTCGTTTAAAAGTAAGGAGGCAAATGAATGAGCCCCTTTGCTAAGTCCAGGAAGCTCACTAAAACTTAATTGTCTTTTTAGTTTTTTTTCAGTTTGAATGGCTACTTCATCGAGGGGTTCAATTACTTTTTGAAGGGAAATAACAGTGTCAGATTCCTGTATTACTGTGGTTTTTGAGGCATAGCCTAGAAAGGTGAATTCTACTATTTTAGTATTGATTTCAGGATCTATCGAGATTTCAAAAAAACCATTTGCATCTGTAAAAGTGGCAATTTTTGTATCTAAAAGAACAACATGTACATTTTGGATAGGACTTTTGGTAGTAGCGTCTATAACAATACCAGATATTGTCTGTGAAAAAATAGGATTAGTGAATAGACTAACTAATAGAAGTACGATAACTTCTTGGTAGTGTGAGATGGCTAATTTCATTTTTCTCTGAAACTAACATCTACCTTTGCTTTTTTAGTACTATCAAAATAAAGTTCATGTCCTTTGATAAGCACTATTTCTTTTGTTTCATTAGCACCAATTAAAACTGTTTTTATAATAGTTCCTTTTTTTTGTAATCGGATACTAAAAGGGGTCTCTCCTAGATTTTTCACAATGGCAATACTGTTTTTATCTCCAAAAGGATTTATAGCAGCATCTTGACCAACTCCCTTTCCAGAAATACACATACTTTGATTAGAATCTAACTCCAAAATGTTTGTTTGAGCAAATAAAGAAGGAGTGGCTAGGACTGATAATAATAGAACAAAAACTAAATTTTTCATAACGATTAACTTAATACACTCAAAGTTAGTGCATTGTTCTTATGTTCAATATGACTTTACTAAATATTTAACAGTTTAAATATTACATCATTTCTTTAAAAAAGCATTGTAAAATTTTAGCAAGTCTGGGTTAGCACTCAATCCTAATTTTTGTTTGGTGTTTTTTAGGTGTTCTCGTACGGTATGAATCGAAATAAAGAGGGTATCGGCAATTTTTTGATGCTTTTCTCCTTTACCTATCAACGTTAACACTTCTATTTCTCTTTTGGTGAGTAAGGAGTATTTGTCTACATTTTCTTTAATAAATTCATTCTCTTCAAGAATAGATTTAAAAGTTTTAATGGTGTTGGTAATCTCATTTGTTGGGCTACGAACTTCAAGAATTGCTTTTCCATTTTCACCCAAGCCTTTATAGATAATTTCAGTCTTTTTGTGCTCGGTTGGATCAAACAAAAACTCCCGGTCAAGCCAATCTTCAGCCTCTTTTCTGGTTGCAAAATGTTTTGGATTAAAGACACTGGGATTAGGAGCATCAAAAACACCCATGACTTCCATGTGTGTAAGTACATCTTGCCCAACAACAAAGGCAATGGGGTGGTATCCATCTTTGTCTTCTTTTACAAACCCTGCTTCAAATCTGGGTCTAAGAATGTTTTGTTCTACCCACAGTTTTGTGGAATCCTCAATTTTATAGGTGAAATTTTCTTGTAGCCAGATAATTTGAGTCGGATTTATCTTTTCAAGCGCAGCGAGGTACTCGAGTAATTCACTCTTAAAAGCATCTGCAGTTGTTGGTGGCGTTTTCCATGAATTTATAAATCTGTTATTCTCTTCTTCGAATTGTACTTTTAAGTAAGGGCCATCGTAGATGTTCATGCGGTATTGGGGCTTAGTGTTTTTAAATCATTTAAAATTGAGGAGGAGTTATATTGCATTAATGTTGGAATCAATACTCTTTAATATGTCCCCAATTTTCACCTGTTTTAATTCTATGCAATTGCATTTCTGAAACACCAAATTGCCTTGCGAGGATCTTTAAACGTGTTCTCCTATTTGGATCGTTTAATTTGCGTTTTAACAACATGACTTTAGTTTCAGTAAGTTTTGAATAGTTTATCCTAGGAGGTTGGTTAATGTAATCAGGATTGGTAAATTGATGGATTTCTTTTTCTCTTTTAGTAGCCCATTGCAAGTTTTTTAGGGAATTATCATTTTTATCATAATTCAAGTGAATTACATATATCTGGCCTTCTTTTTTTTCCAAGAAATGTTGGGCTAAGAGTTTGTGAAGATACCGTCTTGTTAAACGGTTGTTTGCTTTTTGTCTAACGTTAAAGCCTTTATAGCCATTACTGTCTGAAGACTTTATTAAAAAAGGTTTTTCGCCTTTACAATTAAGAATTCGACCAAAATTTGAGATTTGGTAATGTTCGTTTTCTGAAACTTTAGTGTCAAAAATAATAGGCTTCCATACCTCGTTTCTATAACTTCTAATCATGGGGGAGTTTTATACTTAAACTCCTAAAGATACTAGAATTAAACTAAGTTCCAAATTCTGTGTTTTACAACTAAGATGTTCTCAAAATTTTCTCCATCTTCCTTCCTCTAGCCAATTCTTCTATTAATTTGTCTAAATAGCGTGCTTGTCTGGTTAGTGGTGTATCTATGTCTTCAATTCTATAGCCACAAATCACACCCTTAATCAAATGTGCATTTTCATGCAGCGTTGCCTCTTCAAAAAAGGTTTTTATGGTTGCTTTTCTATCAATGAGTTCTTGGATCTTGGTGTTGTCAAAGCCGGTGAGCCAGGTTATTACTTGGTGTAATTCTTCCTTTGTTCGTCCTTTCTTTTCAACTTTGTGGACATAGTGAGGATATACAGATGCAAACGTGATAGCTGCTACTCTTGCATCGTGTTCTGGTGTAGTAGACATGAAGATAATTTTTAAATAGTTTTATAAAGATACTAGAAAAATGAAATTATGTTAATGTTTTAAAAAACAGCCATGCTTAGGTTTAATCTTTGTTTACATTCGTTAAACATTGTAACACATTCCATCATGAAATCTATTACGTTCAAACTAGTCTTACTTTCTTTTTTAATGCTTGTTTCTTTTACGCCAAACGTTCAAGAATTTCAAGGCAAAGCATATTATTTTTCAAAATCTAAAATGGAATTAGGGAATTGGGGAAAGGGTAGAAGCGAAGCCGAGCTAAAACAAGTACAAGCACGTTTAAAAAACAGACTAGAAAAAGTATATATTCTAGATTTTAACAAAACCGAATCTGTCTTTAACGAAGAAAAACAAATCGATGCTATGGCAGGTGCTACTGATACTTGGGGTAGCAACTTTTCAAGAGGAGAACAATACAAAAACATAAAAGATAGCAAATTGGTGCAAAGCCAAGAGTTCTACGGAAAGAAGTTTCTAGTAAAAGATGCCTTACATACTATTGACTGGAACTTAGAAAAAGAATCTAAAGTAATCGGGCAATACACGTGCTTTAAAGCCACAGCTGCGATTCCAGAAAACGAATTAACTTGGTACGACTTTTCGTGGGCCGAACTAAGAAGAACACCAGCTCCAGATGCATCCGATACTGCAACTAATGAAGAAGGAGAACCTGTCGCCGAAGTACCAACAGTAAACGTTGAAGCATGGTATACCTTACAAATCCCAGTAAGCCACGGCCCTGCAGAATACCACGGATTACCAGGTCTGATCCTTGAAGTTACTGCTGGAAACACAACCATGTTATGTTCTAAAGTAGTTATGAACCCAGAAGAGAAAATGGAAATTATAGCTCCAAAAAAAGGAAAAGAAATTACCAAAGCTGCCTATAAAGAAACCATCGTTGGTAAAATGATGGAAATGAGAAATAATAGAGGTAGAAGAAGAAACTAAATTTTATCATTACAGCCTTTTGCCGAAAACAAACACAACCAAATACTGCCATGAAACAAATAGCGTGTATTTTAATACTCTTATGTACAACTGCTATTTCAGCACAAGTAACCCTTAGAGGCGTCGTTCGTGATACCCTAGATAATCCGCTAGAATTATCAAACGTCGTTGCTTTTAACCAAGAAACCGACGGCCTAGAATCCTACGCAATCACAAACGAAAAAGGTGCCTATCAACTTGAACTTGGCGAAAATGGCACCTATAAAATCCAAGTGAGCTACATTGGTTTTAAAAGCTACGAAGAACTCATTAGCACCAAAGAAGCCAACATCACAAAAGACTTTTTACTCAAAGCAGATAACACCCTAGAAACAGTAGAGCTTTCATACGAAATGCCTGTTGTCGTGCGTGGCGATACTCTCATCTATAACGCAGACTCTTTTAAAACGGGAACAGAGCGAAAACTTGAAGATGTACTAGAAAATTTGCCTGGTGTAGAAATTAACGAAGACGGACAAGTGGAGGTAGAGGGTAAAGTGGTCAACAAACTCATGGTAAATGGAAAAGATTTTTTTGATGGTGATACTAAATTGGCCACCAAAAATATTCCTTCCAATGCCGTAGACAAAATTCAAGTACTGCGTAATTATGCTGAGGTTGGTCAACTAAGAAGCGTAAGAAACAACCAAGACAACGTAGCCCTTAATATCAAACTAAAAGAAGGAAAAGAAAGCTTTTGGTTTGGAAACATCACAGGTGGATCTGGTGTCTCTCCCGAAGGAGAATTGTACTTATTACAACCAAAATTATTCTACTACAACCCTAAATACAGTATTAACTTTATTGGTGACCTAAATAATACGGGGGAAGTGGCCCTTACACGTCGTGACCTTAGGGGCTTTGGGGGCGGATTTAGACCCCCCAGCAATAACAGCGGCACCAATATTAATTTGGGCGATAACGGGCTCAATTTCCTCACCAGTCAAAACAATGCCTTGGAGGTTGAAAACAAACTAGCCACGGCAAATTTTAGCTATTCTCCCAATCCGGCATTAGATTTTAGCGGATTCTTAATTTATAACAGTAGTAGAATTCTTTCTTCGGAAATGTCCTTCATCCAATACAGTAATCCTGAACTGGAAATCCCAGACGAATCCACAGAGCAATCCAGCAGAGAGCGATCAGATCAAGGATTGTTAAAGTTAAGTGCATCCTACCAGCCCAATGCGAATAATCAATTAGATTATGATGTGCTTAGTAAAATTTCAAACGATACCCAACGTCAGCAGTTATTCTCATCTGTGGTAGGAAATACCAATCAATTTGATGAAGTGACGCCTTATAGTATCAATCAGAACTTAAATTATTATTACACCCTAGACGAAAAAAATATCTTCGCTTTTGAAGCCCAGCATTTATTAAAAAATGAAGATCCCTTTTATAATGCTGTACTAGACAACAATCCAGACGGCGAAGATGCTTTCGATAACACTGCAACAGCACTTGGGATTGACGGTTCTTTAGCAACTTATAACTTCGGACAATCAAGAAGAATCAAATCAAACCAACTTGACGCCAAGCTTGATTATTATTACTTGATCAATAAGAAGAGCAATATCAATTTTACACTCGGTACCATTTTAAGCAATCAGCAATTTAACTCAAACATCTTTCAGTTTTTAGAAAGCGGAACCCAAGAAGATGTGACGCCCACCATTAATAATGGACTCGCAACCAATGATACCAATTATAATTTTAGCGATGTATACCTAGGAGTGCATTATCGTTTTATAACAGGAAAATTTACCATCACGCCAGGTTTCTCTGTACATGCCTATGGAAACAAAAACACGCAGTTCTCACAGACCTACGAAGATAATTTTTTTAGAATCTTACCCGATTTTGAAACTCGAATTCAATTCAAAAAGAGTGAGGCGTTAACGGTGCGTTATAACATGAGAAACCAATTTACCGATGTTACAAGATTAGCGCAAGGTTTGGTGGTGAACAATTACAATAGTATTCAGTTTGGAGCGCCTGATCTTCAAAATGCGTTGTCTCACAATGTAAGTATTTTTTACAGTAGTTTTAATCTTTTTAATTATACCAATGTGTTTGCAAGAGCCGCTTATTCCAAGAATATAGATCAGGTTCGTAGTGTTACAGATTTCGAAAACGTGATACGTACCAGCACTTTTTTCAATTCAAATTTTGCAGATGAAAACGTAAACATCAATGGACGTGTGCAACGTACCTTCGGAAAAATTAGAGCGAGCATCAATGCAGGCTTTAATTACAGTAAAATCAACCAATTAATTCAAGGCGAAAGAGCAACCAATGAAGGTTTTACACAATCCTATACACCAGGAATACGTACCAATTTTAAAGTCGCGCCCAATGTTAGTGTACGCTATCGATACAGCATTGTAAACAATAACCAGGGAAATCGCGAAACAACCTTTATCACAAATGCGCCTTCTATTTCTGTAGATGCCTATATCTTGAAGAAGTTCACCTTTCGCACCGATTATAGTTACACCAATCAAGATCTCGGAAACGGGACATCACAATCATTTCAAAATTGGGATGCCACACTTGCCTATCGAAAAGATCGAGATGCAAAATGGGAATACGAATTAAAAGCGACCAATTTGCTTAACATAGATTCTCAGGTAAGGAATAGTGCTAATGATATTTCGGTGTTTACCTCAGAGACCTTTATCCAACCTCGTTTTGTTACCGTGAGATTTGTGTATAATCTGTAAGTAGCGAAATAATTTTTCGACTTTTACTTCGGAAATTTTAAAGAACTAAATGCTTTTATAGTGTTCAATAATCTTTCTAACTTTACTGCTATGGAAAAGAATTCTAATTTATTACGTGTAGCCTTAGCGCAAATTGCCCCAGTATGGTTGGATAAGGAAGCAACCCTTCAAAAAATATATGCTCAAATTGAAACAGCAGCAAAAAAAGATACCGAACTTATTGTGTTTGGAGAAGGCCTTTTGCCTGGCTATCCATTTTGGTTAGCCCTCACAGATGGTGCTGCATGGAATAAAGAGGTTAATAAAGAATTGCATGCACATTATGTGCGTAATTCGGTGACCATAGAAAATGGAGATCTAGATCATGTATGTGCTTTGGCAAAAAAGTACCACATGGCCATCTATTTAGGGATTATTGAACGCCCATTAGATCGTGGTGGTCATAGTATCTATGCCTCTTTGGTGTATATTTCCGAAGAAGGAATAATTCAATCGGTACATCGTAAATTACAACCTACCTACGATGAGCGTCTCACTTGGGCTCCGGGAGATGGCAACGGATTGCAAGTTCATCCGCTCAAACAATTCACTGTTGGTGGTTTAAATTGTTGGGAGAATTGGATGCCGCTGCCAAGAGCAGCCCTCTACGGTCAAGGAGAAAATTTGCACATTGCGGTATGGCCGGGAAGCGATCATAATACCAAAGACATTACAAGATTTATTGCGCGAGAATCTCGTAGTTATGTGATTTCAGTTTCTTCGCTCATGCAAAAAAGTGATTTTCCAGAAAGTACACCGCATTACACTAAAATTTCAGAAAAAAGTCCAGACATTTTAGCCAATGGCGGAAGCTGTATTGCAGGACCCGATGGAGCATGGATCGTCGAACCTGACACACGTACCGACGGAAACATCTACCATACCTTAGATTTTAATCGTGTCTATGAAGAACGACAAAATTTTGATCCTGTAGGTCATTATTCCCGTCCAGATGTAACCAAATTAAACGTAAACAGAGAAAGACAATCTACCATTAATCTTGGGGAAGTTTAATTTTTAGACCTTAAAGTGCTAGCGAAGTGTTTTTAGATTTTGTTTGGTTTTAAAGAAGCAAAGAAGCAAAGAAGCAAAGGAGTTAAGTGAAATTTTCAAATTGTCACATTTTCAAATCTTTTCACCCGTCACCCGTCATCTTCATTTCGTCCCGAAAGCTTTCGGGATCTATTTCGATTTCTTAATAATAGGTGTATCTTTGCGCCCAATTTAAAAACACCTGAATTTCAGGAATCTACACCATGAGCAGAAACGATAACAAAGGAAGAGGAGCCAAAAAAGGGCACGGTAAAAACGCCAAGTTTAAAAGCAACGCGCCAGCAAAACCTAGAGATGGAAAATCAAGAGCGGGTGCAGCGCTAAAACCTGAAGCACCAAAACCAGCGAAGAAGAAACAAGATATTGTGAACGGAATTCGTTTAAACAAGTACATTTCAAACGCTGGAATTTGTTCTCGAAGAGAAGCAGACACCTATATAGCCACTGGTTTGGTGACTGTAAATGGGAAGGTGATTAATGAAATGGGCTACAAGGTGAAATTAGAAGATGATGTGCGTTTTGATGGACGTCGTATCAACCCAGAACCGATGGTCTATGTGTTGCTAAACAAGCCAAAAGGTTTTGCTACTACAACCAGCGAAAGCAAAGGAAATACGGTAATGGATTTAGTAGCCAACGCTACTTCGGCACGTATCACACCTATCGGAAGACTAGGAAGAAATGCAACTGGGTTATTATTTTTTACCAATGATGATAAGCTGAAAGAGAAATTGAGTAAGAAAGGCATGGAGCGTTTGTTTCATGTAGAATTGGATAAAAACCTAAAAGCAGCCGATCTCAAGGAAATTTCCGAAGGTATTCAAATTGGTACCAAGAAAATTTCTATCGAAGAAATTAGCTATGTGGAGAATAAGCCTAAGAAAGAGGTAGGTTTAAAAATCAAACACATGGGAAATAGCGTGATTCGTGAAATCTTCACACATTTAGGCTATGATATTGTAAAATTAGATTGTGTTACACTAGCACATTTAACCAAAAAAGACCTACCAAGAGGACGCTGGAAAACCCTTACTAAAGAAGAGTTAGAATTGTTTTCTATGTTGTAATATTTGTTATTGCTACTGTCTGGTTGAGCGCAGTCGAAACCTTTATTTGAAGACTAATTGTGAAGTAGTTCTCGACTGCGCTCGAACGGACAAATTAATTTTAGTTTGATGTTATTTTTTTCTTTTTTGAATTTAACATCTCAAATATCGCAAATCCAATCAAGACAATATACTCCATCGCCACCAAGCCTAGATTTTCATCGAAGCCTTGAGCTCCATAGGCGCTGTAGCTAAAAAATACCATAAAACTCCATACTATCGGGAATCTATAGCGCGTAAAGACACTTAAAACTAATGGTGTTGCAACATACCAAGGATGTACCGTAGTGGACAATAGAAAGTACACCGATACAGCTAACAAGAGTCCAGTGATGAGTTGTTGGGTAGTATTGTTTTTTCTGAAAAATGAAAGACCGAGTATACTTGCTATGACAATCAATGGCAGGATTTTACCAACGGTGCCAATGATATTCCAACCAATGGTTTGAAACCCTATCCAACGAATGATATAGTAAACACTTGCATTAAACTCAAAGTTTTGAAACCAGAGTTCGATGGTTGCCGCAAAGTTTGAAAGAAAAGTTTGTGAGAGAAACGGCGCAAAAGTGAGGGCGATGGTACCTAGAACTGTCCAATAGAATTTTTTTAAGTTCCAGAACCCTTTGGTGAAAAGCCCTTTGGGTGCTAGATAGTTAAAAAACAGCGGCAGCAACAATAAGGGCAATAACTTAACAGATACCGAAACGCCTAACAATACGGCTGCCCAAAACCATTTGCCTTTGTGCAACAGGTATAACGCCCATACTACAAAAAAGAGCATCACTCCTTCAAAATGAAGGTTACCTGTAAGCTCTATAATGATAAAAGGATTTAAGAAATACCAAAAGATATTTTGGGTAGGAAGTTTTAGGTTTTCGAGTAGTTTTTTTCCGAAATATAAAACACCAATATCTGCTCCTATAATTAACATGCGTAGTCCTATAGCTGACCCTAGTATGGAGCTTTTGCCAAACAAAGCAGCAATAGCAAAGCACAACTGATTTACAGGTGGGTAATTGCTGTAATGACTTGCATTTAGATTTCCCATACCAGATAAAAGCGCTTCGCTATTGGGAATGGTCAGCTCCATTCTATCAAAACCAATAGGGGAAGTTCCAAAAAATTGTTCTGGTGTAAATAGATAGGGATTAAAGCCTTGTAGTAAAACATTTCCGTCCCAGATAAAGCGATAAAAATCTTGTGATAAGTTTGGAATGGCGGGTAAAAAAAGAAACCTAAAAAGGATTCCTAGAAAAGCTAATACCCAAAAACTATTTTTTTTGTCTTTTATAAGTGTCCATGCTGCATAAAATAAACCTGCAAACACGAAGAGCAGATTTATAAAGTCACTGCGTTCCAGAAAATAAGCAAATAGGATATACAGGAAACAACTACCCAAAACAGGAAGTAGCAGATGTTTGTATGCAGATAAAGACTTTATAAGGTTGCTTTTTTAATTATATAAGTCACTTTAATGTTGGTAACATGACTTCGATTTCGCCAATTTTCATTTCCCCTCCCGACGCTTAGGGTTGGGGATAAGCTTTTTCGACCAATTATATTCTCTCATAAGAAACTAGCCCTTCAAAGGTGGAAACCGTTTCATATTAAAAAAACATGTGTTATTTCAAACTTCAACAATCTAAAATCCACAATCTCCAATCAGCAATCTCGAATCATTCTAGTCTTGCCATTCAGCAATAAACAAGTTGGTATCACGTCCTCCTCCGTTGTTTCGGTTCGAAGAGAAGGCTAGGTATTTGCCGTCATTACTAAATACAGGAAACGCATCAAAGGTTTCACCATGTGTGACGCGTTGTAAATTCTTCCCGTCTAGGTCTATTAAGTATAAATTAAAAGGGAATCCACGCTCTGCTTCATGGTTGCTACTAAACAATATTTTTTGTCCGCTGGGGTGAAAAAACGGACTCCAATTTGCGTTCCCTAAATTGGTGATTTGTTTGAGATCGCTTCCATCTGCATTACAGATATACAATTCCATGTCTGTTGGTTCTACCAATCCGTCTGCAAGCAGGTCTTTGTATTTTTTTATTTCGGTTTCTGTTTTTGGACGTGATGACCTAAAAATTAATTTGCTTCCGTCGGGTGAGAAGAAAGCGCCACCATCATAGCCTAATTCGTTTGTGATTTGTTTCACGTCACTACCGTCAATATTCATGGTGTACAATTCTAAATCGCCACTTCGAGTTGAGGTAAATACAATTTTATCGCCTTTGGGAGATACTGTCGCTTCTGCATCATAGCCAGGTTCTGTGGTAAGTTGTGCTGTAATATTTCCTTCGAGATCTGCTACAAAAATATCGAAGCTATCATAGACAGGCCATACATAGTTTCCATTTTTACGTAGCGGAACTTCTGGACAATTTTCGTCCACTAGATGTGTGCTTCCGTATACATAATGCTTATTGTCTGGTAAGAAGTAGGCACAAGTTGTACGTCCTTTCCCTGTAGAAATCATAGGAGGTTTTTTGCCATTAAAGGTTTGGTCTGCATTCATTAAAAACATCTGGTCACACTCAACACCCCATTCTTTAAAGTTAGATTGAAATACCAATTGCTTGTCGTCAAAACTCCAATAGGCTTCTGCATTATCTCCTCCAAAGGTGACTTGACGTATGTTTTTGATGTGTATTTCTTCAGGGTAGATGAGTGTATCTTGCGTTGCTGGATCTAATACAGCTTCACGAATACCACCTGTCATACTGAGTGCTGTGGGTTCTTTTGTGGTGGTTTCGGGGGTTGTTGTTTTCTTTTCGGTGTTGTTTTTACAAGAAAAAAGTAAACAAAAAATAACAAGGGTAGCAATGCGTCTCATATTTCAGTAGTTTTGTGTAAAAATAAGAATATGCGTTTAGTTATTATAGTATTGATGATGGTCTTTGTAATTTCTTGCAAAGAAACCCCTAGAAAAGTAGTCACCATGAAAGAAGATGTTGCAGTTTTAGCAGCAGATGAGATGGGAGGGAGACAAACAGGAACTGAAGGTGAATTGCTTGCTGCAAAATATATTATAGAACGTTTTGAAGCCATTGGTTTGTCACCAAAAGGAAATGAAGGACAGTACACCCAAACCTTTACCTTTAAAGCAAGTGCCAATCCGCATGAACAAGCAGAATTTACCAATGTACAAGAAGATGGATCGGTAACGGGAACCAATGTACTTGGGTACATTGATAACAAAGCAGAAAATACCATTATTATTGGCGCACATTACGATCATTTAGGTATGGGCGGTGAAGGCTCTTTACACCGAGAAGATCCTGCAGTACATAATGGTGCAGATGATAATGCAAGTGGTGTGGCTGTGTTATTACGTATTGCTGAAATATTAAAAAACCAATCCCCTTTAGTGAACCAAAATAACTACTTGTTCATGGGCTTTTCTGGGGAAGAAATGGGATTGCTAGGCTCTAATTATTTTGTAAAAAACCCAACCATCGACACTCAGAAAGTGAGCTATATGATTAATATGGATATGGTTGGAAGATTAAATGAAGAAAACACCGTGGCAGTTCATGGCGTGGGAACTTCTCCTATATTTAAACAAACCTTATTTGCAAATAATAATCAGGGCTTAACCATTAATGAACATCAAAGTGGGGTAGGGCCTAGTGATCATACCTCGTTTTATTTGGCAGACATTCCGGTGCTTCATTTTTTTACAGGGCAACACACAGATTACCACAAACCTGGTGATGATCCCGAAAAGTTGAACTACGAAGGAATGGATAAAATTTCGAACTATATTGTAAACATCATCACAGACTTGGATGATGCTGGAAAGCTAGCGTTTAAAAAAACCAAAAATGAAAGCGAAGAAGTGCCTATGTTTAAGGTGGCTTTAGGAGTGGTGCCAGATTATTTATTTAATGGCGAAGGGATGCGTATTGATGGAATTAGTGAAGACAAGCCAGCGCAAAAAGCAGGGTTACAGCGCGGAGATATAGTAGTGAAATTAGGAGATTTAGATACTCCAGATATGATGAGTTACATGAAAGCGCTTGCAACTTTTGAAGAAGGAAAAACTACAACGGTTACTGTAAACAGAGATGGTGAAATGATAGAACGAAAAGTGACGTTTTAAATTTGTTATTCAACAATCTTACATCAAAAACCGCTAAGCCTTACTCGTCAAACTTTTAAAGAATACAAATCCAAACCCTATAAAAAGCATGAGGTGAAACGGGAAGAGCCCGAAGTCGCCCCCTTGGTCTCCTACAATAAAAGCAGAGTACATTCCAAAGGCGAAGTAGCACATTAAAAGACCTTCAAAAATCACATTGATAGAAATGTTCTTTTTGAGGTATTTGTTTCCTTTCCATTTGTCTTTGAGCGTGCTAATATTAAACTTTGGTGTACGAACAAATTCACTTTTCTTACCAATATGTCCTTCAATAACTGCAATGGTATTATGTAATGAAAAGCCCATAGCGATAGAAAAGAAGGTAAAGAACATGCCAGTATAACGCAAGAATTTCTTAATCCCACCACCATATATATTTCTAAACATAAACCAATAGCATACAAAGAAAATTATCGTGCTTATTACAAAGAAACTCATAACGATAAAGTAGACTTTCAAATGCTCATATTCGTTTTTAATCCAAAGCATTGGGATACTTAATACTGCTACCAAAAAGATATTTAAAAACATGGTGCTATTCAGTAAGTGTAACAAGCTATGAATTTTTGTCTTCCCAGATATAGAATCGCTTTTCAATACACGGCGCATCATTTTCTGAAAATTTTCTGCACCACCTTTGTTCCATCTAAATTGTTGTGAACGTGCTGCACTAATAACTACAGGTAGTTCGGCTGGAGTTTCTACTTGCTCTAGGTATTTAAACTTCCAATTCTTTAATTGTGCACGGTAGCTCAAATCAAGATCTTCTGTTAGCGTATCACCTTCCCAGTTTCCTGCATCGAGGATACATTCTTTTCTCCATACACCAGCAGTGCCATTAAAGTTGATAAAATGTCCTTCGCTATTTCTACCAACTTGTTCTAACGTAAAGTGGGCATCTAACGCAAAAGCTTGTACCTTGGTAAGAATAGAATAGTTACGGTTAATATGTCCCCAACGTGTCTGTACCACGCCAATTTCTGGACTCTTAAAATAGGGTATGGTCTTTTTTAGCCAATCTTTTTGAGGAAGAAAATCGGCATCAAAAATAGCGACATATTCTCCTTTTGCAGTCACTAATCCTTCCTTTAAGGCGCCTGCTTTAAAACCAGTTCTTTCCGTTCTCGTAATATGTTGAATGTCTAGCCCCGTTTTTTGAAGCCTCTTAATATGTGTTGCAGTAGTTTGTAAAGATTCGTCTGTTGAATCGTCTAGTACTTGAATTTCAAGTTTATCATTGGGATATTCCAATGTAGCGATATTATCTAAGAGCCGCTCCATAACATACATTTCATTGTATACTGGAAGTTGTATTGTTACGTAAGGAATTTCATCAGGATTTGAGAAATCAAAAGTAGGACTCTTATCTTGCTTTCTCTGCGCTCTTAAATAATTAAAGAGCAAGTTTAATTGTGCTAATGCATACATAAGTATGAGCAAAAGCGCAACAGAATATATGACCATGACGATGGTTTCCAGTATCATTTTTGAAACGAATATTTAAAAATCCAACCTAAGATTTTGATGCCTGCAAAGATAGCACCTTTTACCGTACCCGAAACTTTTGAGACCCCAATTCTGTTTCTATATTTCATGGGTATTTCTGTGTATGTATATTTTTGTTTTAATGCCTTTAGTTGCATCTCTACCGTCCACCCGTAGGTCTTGTCTTCCATAGATAGCGCCAGTAGTTTATCATACTTAATTGCTCTAAAAGGGCCTAAATCTGTAAAGCGCGAGCCAAAGATTAGATTCATTAAAGAAGTAGCTAACCAATTTCCAAATTTTTGAGGGACAGTCATAGAACCCTCTTCTCGTAATTCTTTGACACGGGCACCAATTACAAAATCGATGTCTTTTTCTAGAATGGGAGCTACCAGTTCGGTTAGCTGTTCTGGGTAATCGCTATAATCTCCATCTAGAAAAACAATAATGTTGGGTTTCGTATCTAGAGAAGCAACATATTCCATGCCTTTTAAACAAGCATATCCATAGCCTCTTTTTGGTTCTTTTAAAACTGTAGCGCCTGCATTTTTTGCAACGGTTTCGGTATGGTCTGTAGAATTATTACTAACAACAATAATTTCGTCTACTTGTTTAGGAATGTCTTTAATAACGTGTCCAATAGATCCTTCCTCGTTGTAGGCTGGAATGATGACTTTAATGATAGATTGTTGCATTAAAAAGTTGCGTCTGGATTATCACGTTTAAACGCCCAGAGAGAATCCCATTCGCCTACTTTAGTGTCATTGATGTATTTTTCTGCTTTCACCAATGTTCGTTTTAAGTAGCGTAGTGCAAATCCGTTTTTCTGGTTGTTTTTGTATTGAAACTTGGTTTTGTTTCCGGTTGCAATATCGTAAAAAATCCACCAATCTTCGGCAATATCATTGCTATAATGTCCTTCTTTTTCAAGGGCTCCTTTTGGGGTGTAGTAATACCAATAACCTTCTTTTTTATTAGTGCTGAAATGTCCTTTGGCCGCTACTTGTCCATTTTTATGATAAAAGATCCAATAATCGGTTTTAGTATTGCTGCTTTGCCAACCTTCCGCTTTTAGGACACCATTGCTGAAATATTCTTTGGTGTACATTTTTTCGGTGTCGAATATTTCCGAAGTTATTTCTAGTGTTGTATCTAAAGTAGTGGTGGCCACTAATCTTTCAGAAATACAACTTAAAAATGCAATACAAATAAATACGCTAAGTTTCATAGCGACTTAGACGCAATGAGAATACAATCCTAACGGAAATAAAAAAGAGGATATCAAAAAACTGAAAAATAACTTATGTCTGGTTGAGCGCAGTCGAAACCTATGTTCAACATTTATGAGTTGTAGTTCTCGACTGCGCTCGAACAGACATCTAAGTTTGCTTTTTTAGACATCCTCTTTCGTATAGCTTCTATAAACTTCTATTCTTTTAACAACGTTTCAGAATAGATAGCAGCATCTCCTTCAAATTGAAGTTGCATGATATACATGCCTTGTGGTAAGGTAGCTACATTTACTGTATTATCTGTAACATCAAGCGTTGCAATTTTTTGCCCCGCAATGTTGTAAATAGTAACATCTACTACTAGCTGGTCTTGTAATCCTTTAATTGTCACAATATCCTTAGCTGGATTTGGATAGATGGCAAATGTGTTGTTTAGGTTTTCTTTAATAGCTAGCAATGATTCACAATTATTCATTAATGCTTCCATACTATTATTAACATTTAGCCTTCCTCCTGTAACAGTAATACCCTCTAAAGACTCATTTGGGTCAACATTATTCAAAACAATGTCTCTTACAATCTGTGCTGCAGTTTCTGGATCGCTCATAGCTAAATCTGCTAGTTCTTGACACGGTGCGCTGTATAACAAAGCAATGGTTCCAGTAACATGTGGCGTTGCTCCAGAGGTACCTCCAAAAGGACCATAGCTGTTTAAGTTTGTTGTAATGGTTCCAGCACCAGGAGCTCCAAGATCAATAGTTTCTAGACCATATCCAGCAGATGTAACTTTAACATCATTGATATTGGTGTTGGTAACTGCAATCATATACTCGCTAGGGCATGCTGTAGGTACATCACCAATCACATCTACGTTTTGGTTTCCATTAATGGTTGCACCACAACTTAGAATTCCGTTTTCTCCTAAGGTATCATACATAGCACACCATAATGGAGAATCTTCTGGTTGTCCAAAATCAATACCAAATGATGCATTCGTAGCAACTACAAAAGACCCTTCGTCTCCATTTGTGCTATTGTATAACATTCTACTTTCAAGAATATATGAGTATGCTTCTAGAACAATAGATTCGTTTCCACTACTTCCGCTCACTGCCATCACTTTTATATCCCAGTTTACACCAGCAACCCCTACACCATTATTTCCTTTTGCACCTACAATTCCAAAAACTGCTGTTCCATGAGAACCAGAATTTATGTTTCCTGAACTATTATAAGCATTCCATCCATTTACATCATCTACATAACCATTGTTATCATCGTCTATATTATTTCCTGGGATTTCAGCCTCATTTATGTATAAATTGTCTACTAGATCTGGGTGATTGATGTTAAAACCACCATCAACAACACCAGCTACTATAATGTCCCCATTTGGAGTTGTTCCTCCAGTAGTAACATCCCATGCGTCATCGGCGTCAATATCTTTATCGTTTTCTTGAAAATATTGCCATTGATCATCGTATCTCGTATCATCTGGTGTGGTAGCACGTAAGGATACAGTATGGTTTAACTGTGCAACTAACATGTTTGGATTGAGGTATAATTTCCTCATGATGTCTTGCTCACTTTCTGTTGTTGTGTTTATTGAAATATTATAAATATTCAAAGGTTTAGAGATTAATTTTCCTTCAATAATAGTTCCTTGTTGACTGTCTTCTTGTAGTTGAGAAAGCGTGTAATCGTTTTTTAATTGCACTAAAAGTTCACCTGGAACATAATTTAATTGTTGTGCAAAGACCGACGCTCCAAAAACCAGAGCAAGTGTGAGTAAGAGATTTTTCATAGCAATTTTTAGTTTCTATTTGTGGTTTCTTTATTGGATTGTGCGTTTTCAACAATACTAGATTTTTTCAGTTGTGAAAGCAGTTCATCCATTTCTATTTTTGTGTTATCAAAGCTAAATAGAAAAATATTGAGTGGTTTGCTTATTAACTTGATTTTTTGAAGATTAATCTCACTAAAATCTAATATTAGGGCTTCTGGGTTACTATTTTCTTTGAGATCCACTAGAACAGTAGTTTTGTTTTCTTCTGAAATATGCTGGGTGTTAG
The DNA here is from genome assembly GCF_058147145.1 of Patiriisocius sp. 208BN25-11. Lineage (NCBI taxonomy): Bacteria > Pseudomonadati > Bacteroidota > Flavobacteriia > Flavobacteriales > Flavobacteriaceae > Patiriisocius > Patiriisocius sp. 208BN25-11. The sequence continues at coordinate 485,389 of NZ_JBYVJY010000001.1, read as the reverse complement.
ATTTAGATTTGCAAGACGCAAAACAAATAAAGATGGTGAATATCGCACAAAGGACACTGAGTTTTCTTTTCATGAGAATTTTTTTAAAGGTTTTTGGATTTTTCAATTTGCTTTTCTTTTTTTCGAACTAAGAAGTAAAGTATCATAAGAATACCACAAATCCAGAAAAAGGGGATGGCAATTGAAAGTTTAAAACGAGGGTCATCTGGATGCAGTAAGTATATATCTGCAAGAATCATTGCCAAAATGATACTGCACATCACCAATGTAGCTACAATTGTGTATCGTAACGCAATGATAAAAAAATGAAAAGGATCCCCCAAAGTGTTTTTTAGTAAAGATATCTAATTTTTAGGCATAAAAAAACCAGCTATGATCATAGCTGGTTTGTTACATTGGGTTGTTTTATTTTTTATTTACCAAGGTCATAAGATCTACGTCGTTGCCCAATAATATTTCGGTTGGATTAATACGTCCTTCTAAGGCGTCGTTTTCTAGTTTTAAAACACCGCGCGGACACACAGCAGAACAAATACCACATCCAACACATGAACTACGTACAATGTTTTCTCCCTTTTGTGCATAGGCCCTAACATCGATTCCTTGTTCGCAATAGGTAGAACAGTTCCCACAAGAAATACATTGTCCACCGTTAGTGGTAATTCTAAATTTTGAGAACAAACGCTGTTGGATTCCCATAATGCCTGCCATAGGGCAGCCCATGCGGCACCAAACTCTATTTCCTAAAATAGGGTAGAATCCAGTTCCTATAACCCCAGAAAATATAGAGCCAATTCCAAATCCGTAGAAAGTACGCATGGCTCCATCAAGACCATAGGTATTTGTATTGAGTCCAAAAGAGAAATACGCTGCATTTATTTGAATTTCATGAAATTTTGTAAAAGACATGGCTACAAAAAATCCGAGTGTTACTAACAAAGCAACTACGGCACCTTTAAAAGCATCTCCTTTTAATTGATCTCTTTTAAAGTAAGCTATAATGGCAAACATTACAACTAAGAATACTCCCGAACTCGTTAGAAATACGTTTTTTGTGAACCAATATTTGGTGTCATCGTAGCCTAGATACGTAGAAATAACACCTGCCGTCATTACCACCGAAAAGACAAGCACTGCATTGATCATCCAACGTTCTAGTTTCCATGCTTTCATACTTTTGTCACTCAAATGACGGAATGAGTCTCCTGCCGTTTCTGCCAAGCCTCCACATCCGCATACCCAAGAGCAATACCAACGTTTTCCGTATTTATAGGTAAGCCATGGAGAGATTACAAATACCATCAATACTGCTAAAACTAAAAAGAAAACTCCTATGGTTTGTGCATTTATAAATTGATCTACACGCCATTGATCAAAAGCATAATAGTTTAATGGCCACATTAATTTTAGGTCATTGTAGGGTAGTGAGAAGGTGTCTGAGTTAAGACGCGCCATCAATTCTGGAATCACAAATGCAAAAGCAGTTTGAAAGAACATCACGCTTACCGTTCGTAATTGTTCATACTTGTTGTGTTTGTACTTCATTAAAAACTTAATTCCAAATCCTAAGATGGCTATGGTGTATAAGGTTCCATACATAAACCATTGGCTCGCTGGATTCCCACTTAAAAGTCTGCTTAATGGATCAAATAAGCCAACCATACCCGTGTTAGTACCGTCGACACCTTGACCCAGACCTAAGAGTTCTGCAAAGAAGTACAACACAATATAAAATCCTGTGAGCGCTATTCCAGCAATCCACCCCAATACGCCTCTTGAGGACATCGATTTAAACCAAACACCATCGTTTTTGATACCTTCTAGTTTATGGTCATAGGCTCCTTTTGAGAAGATAATGATCCCTACCATAATTGCTGTAAGGGAAGTTGTGAGCCAAATACCTGTATTGCTGTTGGTCATGTTAAAAGCTGCTAAGATTAAGATTATTAACCCAGTCATTCCAATAAAGACTCCAGCTTTTTGTTTTGTATTGAGGCTTTTAGGAGGTTGTCCTGTAAGTGCCATGTTTCTTTCTATTGCCATAATTTATGCGTTTATAGGTTGGTGCTTTTGGTAAGCAGTTTGTATATCTTTTTCAAAATGAGTATAAAACTCTGGATCAAAATTGGCCTCTTTTAGGTTTGAAATAACGAAATTGGCTGTGCGTTCTTCGGTAAGCCATCTGTCAAATACTTCATGTCGCATTCGAATACCAAAGGTGTTGATGCCAAGAAATTTGTTGGTGTCTTTATGATACGCCATGGTGATGCACTTAGTGTCATCTTCATGATGCCAATGAAAGTGTTGTTCAAATTCTTGTTTGTTTCGTTCACTAAAGACCCATCCGTAAGTCTGGTACTCAATATCTAGAAATTTAGCACTGTTAAACCAATGTCTAGGCTTGTATGGGGTCGGATTTCCACAAAGCGTTTGGGCAAGTGTTTCTCCCATCATACGTCCTGTGTACCAAACGGCTTCGATAGGTCTACGACCATTAATACCTTCATGCTGCTCTGCACAATCACCAATAGCATAAATATCTTTGATGTTGGTTTCTAGCATTGGGTTTACTTTAATCCCTCTGCCAAGTTCAATGCCGCTGTCTTTCAAAAAATCAATGTTTGGAGAGACGCCAGCGGTGAGCCCTACCACATTACATGGTAATTCTTCGTCCGTTTCTGCAATGACTACAGCTTTTGCACGGCCGTTCTCATCGGCAATAATTTCTTTTAAATTAGTATTTAATCGTAAATCTATATGGTGATTTTTGATATGCCTATTCAACATTTCGCTTTCACCGCTTGGCAAAACGCCATTCCAAAAACTAGTTTCTCTTACTAAAAATGTGACAGGGATGTCTCTAGAACGCAGCATCTCTGCCATTTCAATACCAATTAAACCGCCTCCAACAATAACGGCTCTTTTACAGATATCTTTATTAGGAGCATTTTGCTCTAAGGCGTCAAGGTCTTGTTTAGAATAGAGTCCTTGTACTCCATCAAGATCTTGCCCAGGCCATCCAAACTTATTGGGTTTAGATCCAACAGCAAGCACTAATTGATCGTATTGCATACTGTCACCTTCTTTAAATAGAAGTGTTTTGTTGGCATGATCTACTTTATTTACAAAGCCTCTTTTAAGATCAATTCGGTTCTTTTCCCAGAAATAATCTTCATAAGGTTTGGTGTGTTCAAATTTCATGTGTCCCATATACACATACATCAATGCAGTTCGTGAGAAAAAATGATCTGTTTCTGCAGATACGATTGTGATTTTATGGTCGCTTAATTTTCGAATATGACGGGCTGTAGTAACGCCAGAGATTCCGTTTCCAATAATGACAATGTGTTTCATACTTTTTGGATGGGTTTAGAGGTTTGTTTTCTTTTTTACCCAGACAGAATGTGAGCACTGTTTGAGGAGAAATATGAAAACTATTGGTTCTATGTCGCTTAACAAGTTACAAACTTTACAGATATTTTGATAAAAATGTTTTTTTAATCTTTTTAGGCTCGGGAAGTATTGCTATTTCTTGTTTGTGCATTTTTTATGAAATTCTTTTGTAAGGCTTATGAAATGTTACAGACTGAATGGGCATCAAAAAAATAAAATCATGAAAAAAATCATTTTACTAACACTAGCTTTTATATTGGTGTCACTTTCAAATAGTGTTGCACAAAACACACAGCAATTTTTTGACGATGCCAATACATTCTTTAAAACCTATGTGTCTAATGGGCGAGTAGATTATAAAGCCATTAAAAATAATCCTGAAGCATTAGATGATTTAATGACGCAAGCAGCAGCTATTACCGTTTCGACTTCTAACGTAGCCGAATACCAAGCCTTTTGGATTAATGCGTATAATATTTCAGTAATAAAAGGCATCGTAGCAAAGTATCCTGTAAAAGGACCACTTTCTATTAAGGGATTTTTTGACAAGACTACCTATAGTTTAGGAGGTGCAAAAACAACCCTAAATGATCTAGAAAACAAATTATTAAGAGCTAAATTTCCTAAAGAAGCTCGTTTTCATTTTGCTTTAGTATGTGCTGGACTAGGATGTCCCCCAATTATAAATGAAGCTTATACACCAGCTTCATTAGAAGCACAATTACAGCGTCAAACAACCATCGCTCTTAACAACCCTAATTTCATTAAAGTAAAAGGAAAGAAAGTACAACTCTCTAAAATATTTGAGTGGTATAAAGTAGATTTTACCCATGATGGTAGTGAAATAGACTATATCAATCAATTTAGAAAAGAGCCTATCAATGAAAAAGCGAAGGTATCTTATTACGAATACGATTGGACCCTAAACGCAAAAAAATAAGCCTTCTCACCTTGAGCTTGTTATTGCTACAAGCTCGAGGTCGTGAAGCACAAAAAAACAACCTATTTATTAATGCTGTCCTATATATTGAATGAACAGCTAGAAAAAAAACTATGAAAATTTCAGTAAAAAAAATCATTACAGCCGCCTTATGTTTCACCATGTTTGCAGGAATCGCCCAAGAGGAGAAGGAAGGCTTAAGTAACGTTCAAGAATTTACCCCATCAAAACTATTACGTAAGGGGCAATGGGATATCAAATTTTTTAATAGCATCTACACGCAAACAGAGAGAACAGATGAAGGTTCTAATAGTGTAGATATTCCTAGAGAAACTTTTTTTACCAATACCACCGAAATTTACACAGGTATTAGTAATAATTCGCGCATTAATGTTGGTCTTATTTTTCAAGTAAGAGCAAATACATTTGGAGGCGCAAACACCTTAGATGTGTTATCGTTTGAAAACAATACTACAGATGCAAGAAGTGGTTTAACAACCATTGCACCTTCTATAAGAATTCAGCCTTTTAAAAACATAAGTAACTTTTCATTGACAAGTTCTTTCTTTATACCTGTATTTGAGGATGTGCCAAATGCACCTTATTTGGATAAGCGCAGTTTTTTCTGGGAAACAAAATTTTTCTACGACAAAACGTTTGGAAATAACAAATGGCAAATCTTTACAGAGGCAGACTTTGGTTATAATTTTGGAGAAGATGCCATAGACGCTGATGCTGCAACAGAAAATGTAGGGGAGCGTTTTGCAAATGAGAGTTTGTTTTTGCCAGTAAGTGCCTTTTTAAGTTATTTTCCAACACAAAAATCGACTGTTTTTGTGAACGCCCAACAAGCCTTTTTAATTGATTTAGGGAACAATTTTTCTCAAAATTATACTCAAGTTGGATTGGGAGGAAAATATCAAATAACTAAGGAATTAAATGTTGAAGCTTCTTATGGGAAATTTATTAGAGGTGAGAGTTTTCAGGGACTCGGACAAACATTTAGTCTTGGATTAAGAGCGATTATAAATTAATAATGGTATCGTTTTTTCTGAAATATAAACCATCACATACCCTCTATTGAAACAAATAGTATTGCATACCTTTCTTTGTTTGCTGCTTCTGAGCTGCACGGACAGAGATGATGTTAGGGAAGCATCACCTTTGACCTTGCAAGACCTTGTTAGCCAATCTTCTTTTGAAACTGGGAGTGTAATTGCGTGTGCTTCTGGAACTGAAAATGACAATGAAGTTGTAGTATATTTTTATCCTAGGCCAGGCGTAACGAACCTACGATTATTTGAAACCGAAACTACAACAGTAGATCCAAACGATTTCTCAAAATATGTAGAACAAACAGTGAGCCCAAGTGCTATTTTTGACGGCTATTTGCAAGCGATTACCACAAGATATGTAACCGAACGATGGGTCATTGTTAGTTTTTTAGAAGATGGCGTGTTACAATTGTCAAACCCCATTCGACTAAAACATCTAACGTCAAATACTAGCTTTGAAGAGAGTGTAGCCATAGATCTCACAATACCAACACAACCCATTTTTAATTGGGAAGATCTTGTTACTCAAGATGACGCCATTTATTTTCAAGTAGTGAGTAATCAAGAAGAAGAGTTGCTCTCTGGAACCTATACGTTTGATACGCAGTTTCAATACTATGAATTAGGTAATGTAGTGCTCAATATTACAAGAGATACACCGCCTGTACTTATACCAGGAGACACTTACGCTTTCACACTAATGGGAGTGAGCGATGATAATTGGGTGAATTTTTTAATATTACAACAGTCATTTACTATACCCTAAAACATCTGTATTCCCACAGATGCACCTCTCTTGTTCTCTTGGGTTTTCTTATGGGTTCTTTGAGAGGTTTTTTTCAGTATCTTGGACGTTTAATTTTACTATAAATGAAACTTTTTTTTAGGCTTCTTTTTTGCCTCATTCTTTTTCAAAGCTGCACTGGGCAATCTCATAAAATCAATGCGGTGAGTTTCGTAGCTTCTGGAAAGCCTGCTTCTCAAGAAAATGTGGCAGCAATACAAAATATTAATGTCAATTATGCTGCGGTAATGCCTTTTGGGTTCATTAAAAATTTAGATACTCCTAGCATCATGCACAATACCGATAGGCAATGGTTTGGAGAAACAAAGGCTGGGGCTAAACAATATACAACCCTTTTGCAAAAGAATAATATTGCCGTGATGATCAAGCCGCAAATTTGGATTTGGAGAGGCGAATTTACGGGCTATCTCAAAATGAAAAGCGAAGAAGACTGGAAAACCTTAGAGGATAGTTATCGTTCATTTATAATGACTTATGCTGAGTTGGCCGAGGAGGTTGATGCTGAAATTTTCTGCATCGGGACCGAGTTAGAACAATTTATAGTCAACAGACCCGAGTATTGGGACACCCTCATTTCAGACATTAAAAAAATATACAAAGGCAAACTTACCTATGCTGCCAATTGGGATGAGTACAAACGTGTTCCTTTTTGGAAATCGTTAGATTTTATTGGAGTGGATGGGTATTTTCCTGTTTCCGATAGCAAAACTCCAACCGTTGCCGAAGCAAGAGCAGGATGGCAACCTTGGAAAGCCGAGTTGAAGGGAATTTCCGAAGTCAACCAAAAACCTATTTTGTTTACAGAATACGGATATAGAAGTGTAGATTATGCTGGCAAAGAACCCTGGAAAAGTGAACGAAGCATGCCGGGTGTAAATCTAGAAGCGCAGCAAAATTTGATGCAAGCACTTTTTGAAGAACTCTACTCAGAACCTTGGTTTTCTGGCGGATTTATTTGGAAATGGTTTATCGATGATGCCACCTCAGGAGGTCACGATAATCACATGTTTACCCCTCAAAACAAACCTGTTGAAATCATTTTAAAGCAACAATTTTCTAAAGAATAATTTCTGAAATTTGAAATCATGAAAGCACGTTCGTTTGTTTGGTCAAAGGATTTTTCGGGTAAAATTGAATCTTTTTTTGTAAACATTACCAAAGCATTTCGTCTACCCTAAGAAATTGGTTGTATGAAAAAGGGATTGTTTGTTTTGCTTATATCACTTGGTTTTTTAGCCAATGCCCAAGAGGGAATTGTGCATACACTAGAGTTTGAAGGCTTAAAGAAAACGAGGGTCTCTTTTTTACGAAAACTTGTAAAAGTAAAACAAGAAAGCGTATTAGATTCTACAAAAATAGCAACCGATATTTCTAGGCTTAAAAGATTGGCAGGAATTGCAAACGCAACATATACGGTAGAAAGAAACCTTGAAGGAAACTACACAGTCACGTATGCTTTTGAAGAAAACTTTACCATTATTCCAGGCTTTCAAATATCGACCGATAATAATGGGGAGTTCTCCTATCGTGTCTCTTTATTTGAGTTTAATTTATTAGGAAGAAACCAACTCATAGGTGGCTTTTATCAGAACGATGTATTTGATTCTTTTGGAGGTTATTGGGAAGCTCCGTATTTGTTCACCAACAAATTAGGGGTCGGAGTTAGCTATAAAAATGAAGTCTCTCAAGAACCTGTATTTTTTCCAGAGGGGACCTTGAATTATAGATTCGATTCTAAAGCCTATGAAGCAAATATTTTATACGAACATGATTTTCACAACAGAGCCGAAGTAGGAGTTACTATTTCGAATGAAGAATACACATTTATTGATGGTAATCTTCCCGATGGCAAACCTGAATTTTTAACCGCCGATAAAATTGCCTATCGCGGCGAGTATGAACACAATAACATTGAGATTGAATATCAATACCAATCAGGTTTTAGAAGTTTGTTAAATTTTAGATTTGTTACGGGCGGAGAAGGGGTGTTAAAAGATTTCTTTATAGGGAGAAATGATTTCGAATATTTTAAAAGAGTAGGTAAACGAGGCAATTGGGCCAACAGATTGCGATTAGCATACGCCTCTGAAAGAGATACGCCCTTTGCACCTTTTGCGTTGGACAATCAATTAAATATTCGTGGCGTAGGAAATACCATAGATCGCGGAACAGCGGCAATTGTTTTAAATACAGAATACAGACATACCTTGCTAGAAAAAGGTTGGTTTGTAATACAAAGCAATGTCTTTTTAGATGCGGGTACCTGGCGTACAGTGGGGGGTAATTTTGATGATTTGGTAGATGCAGATAATTTTAGATTCTATCCCGGAGCCGGGATTCGTTTTATACACAAACGTATTTTTAATGCGGTATTTAGATTGGATTATGGCTACGGTCTTGGCGAAAATGCCACCAATGGGATTGTTTTTGGTATCGGGCAGTATTTTTAAGACTTTTGTGTTGCAATAATGTTTATTTTTTTCTTTTGAAATATTCCTTGTTTTTATGCCTCTTTTTAATGTCGTTATGTACCATAGCGCAAGAAGGGACTGTCTCAGAATTTGTATTACAGGGTAACCACAAAACACAAGATAGCTTTATAAAAAAAATTGCCAAGTTAGAAGTTGGTACCGTATTAGATTCTATACAATTAGAAGCAGATATAAAACGTTTCAAACGTTTGCCTAGCATTGCACATGCCTATTATCAAGTGCATCCAAAAGCAGATGGAAGTTATAAGGTTGTGTATGGCTTTGAAGAAAATTTTACTATCATTCCTTTTGCCAATGTCTTTACCACCAATGATGACGAGTTTGCATTTCGAGTAGGAATACAAGAGTTTAATACACTCGGACAAAATATTACGATTGGTGCTTTTTATCAGTATGATATTTATAGTTCGTTTGGCCTCAATTTTAAAGCGCCCTATTTGTTTACCAATAAGTTAGGCTTGCAAGTGAATTATCAAAACCTGACAACAGAAGAACCCGTTTTTTTAGAACAAGGTACGGCAGACTATAAGTATAACAATACTTCGTATGAGTTGGCTGGGATGTATGAAATCAATTTTTCGAACACAGTAACCCTAGGCGCAAATTTCTTCACAGAAACCTATACCTACATCGAAGGTGCTGTAGCCGACAATGTGCCCCAATCGTTAGAAGTTGATAAGTTGCTATATAAATTATTGTATCAATACAACGCAGTAGATTACTATTACCAATACCTTAACGGAATAAAAAACACCCTAAATTTTCAGTATGTAACCACTTCTAATGGGGTATTGCCTGCGTTTTTATTTTTAAGAAATGACCTAGTAGGATATTTACGGGTAGGTGAAAAAGGCAATTGGGCGAGTAGACTCACCTTTGGTGTTGCCTCAAATAATGAATCTCCTTTTGCACCTTTTTCTGTAGATAATAATTTAAATATTAGAGGTGTTGGAAATACCATAGATCGCGGTACTGCGGCGTTAATTATCAACACCGAATACAGACATACCCTTATCGATAAAGATTGGTTTAGCATGCAAAGCAATGTGTTTGTAGATGCAGGAACCTGGCGAAATCCAGGAGGAACTTTTGGTGATTTTGGCGATGATCAAAATCTGCGAGTCTATCCTGGAGTAGGGCTTCGTTTTATTCATAAGCGCATTTTTAATACGGTGTTGCGTATAGATTATGGATACGGTGTTACCCAAGATGCTACCAATGGTTTTGTGTTTGGTATCGGACAGTATTTTTAAAAAGAGGCACTCCATGTAAAAGCGCCCCTTTTTTTATTTCTTAAAGCTTAGACTTCCTTTTAAGGTAAAATTATCTGCTATTAAATTTTCTTTCATGGAAGTGAAAATAGAAGGGGAGTTAAAGGTAACGCCATATTGGGTTCTGTCCATTGTATGCTCAAATGAAATGTGAATGGTTGCATCATCTTGAGTAATGGTCACTGGAATTTTTTCTTCTTGTGCCATTCCTTTAATGGTCATTTCTCCAACTAGTACAGTTGTTTCTTCCATACTAGCTTCTTCTTTTAATACAAAAGTTGCTACGGGATATTTTTTAACATCGAAAAAGTCTTTATTGCGCAAGTGTTTTTTTAATTGTTTGTTTTCGTGATATAAGGTTCGCATATCGATGGTAATATATAAGGAAGTTACTTTTTCTTGGTCAACTAAAATTTCCGCAGAAAGGATTCCTAACGTTCCCTCTGGACTATAACCGCCTGTAGCCGCTTTTCCAATCCAGGAAACCTGTTGTTCTTTTTTAAAAATACTTCCTTTTGTCTGTGCTAAGCCTTGTAAGCTTATTAGTAATACAAGTGTAATGATGATCGTTTTCATAGTGTTTAGTTTAAAAGATTTGTAGTAGTGTGTATGGTGCTGTAGCCGCAAACAGTTTCGCCAGTTGCCGTGGTTCCTATAAAATACCAAAGTGCCCAACCTCCAAAAAGTTGTTTGTCTGTTCGGTAATTTTTTGCCCAGGTATAGGGTTCAGAATGTTGTAAGACTTGCTTTTTGGTTCCAAAGTTTTTGTTGAGTTCTTTTAGCGGATATGACTTGCGTAAATTCCAGGTGTCATTATAGAATAAGTAAGCGCCGTATTCGGTAATGGTAATGTCACTTTCTTTGCAAAGAATAGAAGTGGCATGTTTCCAATAATAGGTGTCTTTAATTTTTACCGGGTCGTTTTCTTTTGGAAAGTTTTGAACTTCAATAGCGCGTCGTATGTTTTGAAGTTTTTCGGGAATTTGATCTTCTTTTGGAGTTCCATAATTAATTTGTCCTTTTGAAGAACAGGCTGCTAAAAATAAGCAGATGCATGTGATGTACGATTTCATGATTTCAGTTTTTTTATGATTACTGAAGCAAAGATGTCATGAAAAGGGTATAGCAGTCGTCTCGTTTAAAAAATTGAGACAAAGCTTGTAGCGGAGATAGGTTTCAATTTTAAAAATGAAACTTTTAAGAATCTGATTTTAAGTGCTTTGGTGATTTTCCTGTTATTCTTGTAACGGTTCTATTAAAAGACGCTTTGGAGTTAAACCCTGCTTCAAAAGCAAGACTTAGGAGTGTAAATTTATCACTATCGGGCTTTGAAAGTAGTTTTTTAAGCTCATTAAAACGAAGTTCGTTGGTGTAATCACTAAACTTTTTTTCAAAAATGGTGGTAAATGTTTTCGTGACCAAATAGGGTTTTACGTCTATAGCTTCAGCAATGAGCGCCACCGAAAGATCTTGGTTTTTAAAAAGCCCTTCTTCCATTTTTTGAGTGATTTTGTTTGCAATAGCCTCTAACTGTGTCTTGTCTTTTTGGTTGAGCACTTCAATTTCTTTTACAGCAACGGTGTGTCTTCGTGAAAATCCTTCGAGGCCTAACCAATAGGTAATCATTGCCATGACGATAAAGATGGGATATCCAAAAAAGTTAAAGGCATAATCAAAAAACAAAAAGTCAATGGCAGTTACCAATGTGAAAATGATAGAAAATAATCCAAGTACTAAAACCACTCTTTTTATCCAGCTCAGGTGTTTGGGAAGTACTTTGTAACCATCTATTTGCGGGGGATTTTGTAATAGCTTCCAAGATTTATAACAGTAAAACATGAGTAATCCTCCGCCAATAATGTACATAGTTGGGTAGTGCATCCAGGCAACATAACCCCAATACCCTAGCCATGTAAGGCTTTCTCTGGTGCCATCCCAATAAAAGTTTTGTGATTTAATATAGAAGCTCCAAATAATTTCAATCCCTACAGGAATAAAGTGAACAAGTTGTTTTTTTGAAATTTTAAAATTCGGATTGACGTAGCTTGCCACAAAAAAGTATAACAACGCTCCGTAAATCCAATTCATTTCCAGTAAGATATAATACCAAGTATCATACTTGCCAAGGCCAAAGAAATGTAATATTTCAACAATTAAACGATACGAAAAGAAAAAGAGGATGGCAGCCAAAAATCGATTGGCCCTCTTGTGAATGGTGTTTGTTCTCCAAAGGATACTACCATAGATGATTCCTTGCAGGGCTCCAATAGCCAATAAAATAACAAAGATGACAGTTTTCGTTTCCACTTTGCTAAAGATAGAAAAGATGTATTAACAAGCAATGTGTTTTTTGTAATAGCTGTAAAGTGCATCGCTATCTGCGCCAAACCATTTCTTTACATAGATGGCCCAGAAATGATATTGTAGGGTCCAAATGCCTTTTTTGCGGTACAATCTTGCCGAGGTTCCAATCCATTCTTGAATCACAACAAACTCATCACGCTTGTAGAGTTCGTTGATGAGCATATTGTCTTCGTAAATGATATAGGTTTCATCAAAACCACCAATGTCATTAAAAAGTGCTTTGGTGATAAACTGACTCTGATCTCCGCCGCGACAAGCACGCCATTTAAAATGGGTAAGCCAACTTGCAAGGCGTAACCACCAATGATCGCTGTCAAATTTCATTTTAAAACAACCCGCGAGGTTTTCTTTTTCTACTTCGGAAATGATCAGGGTATCAAATGCGTTCGGTGGAAATGAATCTGCATGCAAAAAATATAAGATATCTCCAGTGCTAGCTCTTGCGCCAATATTCATTTGTTTGGCACGCCCTCGTTCTGAATGTAAAAGGCCAACAGGTATTGTTGAGGTCTCAGCAAATGCTTCAACCATAGCAACTGTTTCATCTTCACTTCCTCCATCTACTACATTGATTTCTGAAATATTAGATGCTGTAGCCTGTTGTGTTAGGTGTGCTAAGAGCTCTGTAATTGATGAGGCTTCGTTAAGTACAGGAATGATGATGCTAATCATGAGTGTAAACTTAGAAAATTTGTTGCAAATAGCAGGTAGGTTGCAAAATAGTATTCAGAAAACAATCCATACTGCAAACTGTTTACTGCTAATGCCTACTATTCATTCAACTCCCAATTATAGTCCATATAACGCACTTTAGCATTGCTGTTTATTGGAGTTTCAGAATACTTGTTTAGGAAGTCTATCAAGCTTCCTTCTTGCTTAAAGTCTTTAGAAAACCAATTAAATATTTTTGAAACCGTAACACGATCTGGAGTGATTGTATTTCGGCTAGTATCGTTTACAAATTGTCTAGCTAGTGCATCTAGTTGCGCATCTACATTTTTGGAAGTGAAGGCTTCGTTCAGTAGGGGTGGACAAGAAAAAGAGGCACAGTTAATACCAAAATGGATTCTTGGGTCGTCCATTTTACGTAATATTTTGTGTTCAATTTCATCTAGGTTATACCACTTGTCTCCTAATTTCCATAAGCGTTGTTTCCAAGGGTCTTTAATGTCTTTAATACTAGCTACAGGTTGGTTACGTAAAATAAGATCGATAGTCATGGCATTGTAGGCGTTCATCCAATACGCTAGTTTATCTTCTTTGGTCCAAGCATCTGTGGGCATTTTATTTCCTAATGCAGCAATGTATATGCGAAGTACAGTCCTATCTTGTTTAAATTTCGAGTAATCCACATTACCTGCAGCGCTTACATTACTTTTTAAAAGTTCATCAAAACCCTCATGATTAAATACTTCTTCTTCGTAAGGAACAGTAGTATTTGGGATAGTCACTTCTGGAGTTTCTTTTTCAATTTCTGTTTCTGGTAGCTCCGTAATTGGAGGTGGGATTTGTTTTATTTCTTTTGGATTCTCGATCTCTTTTGGTGTGACTACCGGCATGTCTTTTACAGGAGCAGTAGTTGTTACTTTTGTGCCTTTTCCAACAGTAACATCAGTATTGGTTGGTGCCAATGGTTCTTTTGGAGTTGTTGTCTTTTTAGAGGTACCACAGGCAACAAGTAACACTGCTAATGCAATGCTATATACTATATGTTTCATATTATTGTTTTTTTGAGTTTAAGGGATACAATTCTTGTTCCAAAAAATGTTTTGGGAATGTTTCATCCTTTTCAAATCCTAATTCTATATCACGACCATCATAAGGGATATGGTCTGTGTTAAAAATATAATCCCAACAACTTAAGGTCAAGCCATAGTTGGAACCATACTTAGATTTGGAAGGTAGTTCTTTTGCATGATGCCATATATGCATCTTGGGATTGTTAAAGACGTATTTTAAAATGCCATAATCCCAACCCAAATTTGCATGATTTATATGTCCGACGGTTAGGGCGAAAAAATGTACGATAGCAACATCAGCCACATTAAAACCTCCAATAATGGCTAAGGGAATGTATAATATAGATTTATACACTACGGGTTCCATCCAATGGTATCTTAAGTGTGCCGCAAAGCCCATTTCTTTTACCGAGTGATGTACTTTGTGGAAGTTCCATAAAAAAGGTACTCTATGTAATAATCGATGGGTGTTCCATTGTACAAAATCACTTACTACAAAGAAAATTAAGAGTCCGACCCCATAGGGTAGCGCGTTTAAATCGAGGAGTTGAAAATTCGATAGCTGGACTCCCATGAGTGCCAAGAAATCATTAAAAAGCGCTTCTGTGGTATTACTTAAAAAAATAAGGACAATTAAGTTCAGTAAAAAGAAATTGAAAAACATGTAAAAGGTATCTAGCCAAAAATCTTTTCTAAAAATTTTCTGCTCCTTTCTCCAAGGAAAAGCAATTTCTAATCCCCATACTACTAAAGAAACAATGATGAGTCCATAGAAGTAGTTTTCCCAATGAAAATGTGTTATCTCATTGAGGAGGTAGTTAAAGTATCCTTGATACGAATCTCTAAATATGTCGCTGTATTTTTCCATAAGGAACCTTAAAGGTCAGGAAGACCTGTCAGGTTAGTTTAAACAAGGTTATTAAATTTATATATAATCATCAATCTCAACGGTATTTCTATGGCAAAAAATAAAATTTTCAACAGTATCAAACAATTCAATCGTTTTATATCGTTCTAGTTTTGTCGGTTTTGTTGATATAATTGAATTGTAAGAGGTGTAATCGTACTTTCTGAAATCGTTTGTAAATCCATGATTTTCAGGATTACGATGGATATAAATAATTAGTTTTCGTAAATAGTTTTCATCTTTTACTTTAATGCGACGAAAGGGTCTTTGCAGCAAACTACCTACTCTGTTATGTTTTTTGTTAAACCCTTTTGCATACGCATTAAATAAATTTGAAAATGCCTGAGAGGGTTTTTCTGCCTCTTCTTTAATCTGGATTAGCAGATGAAAGTGATTTGATAACAATGCATATGCATAAACAGTTGCTTTTGGGAGTAAATGTTTTGCTATTAAATACAGAAAATGTTTGTAATCTGCATCATCCTTAAAAACTGGTTCTTTGTTATTTCCACGATTGTAAATGTGATAATAATGGCCTGTTTCTATGGGTTCCATTCATTAAATAAGTTAATTTATATATTACTTGTTAGATAACCTTACAGGTCTTGTTGACCTGTCAGGTTGTTTGTTAACAACACCCGCCCCCATCATAATGATAGGTAGATTCACTAAAATAGATATCATCTCTGTCCAATGCTTTTAAAGCACCTGCCGTTTTATCACAAATAGCTAATGGCTGGTTTTTTAATAAAATATGTCCTAAACCATCGTCAAAGAAATCTTCGTCTCCATAATAAATAGCGGCTTTTCCAGTAAAAATACAAGGCCCATCTTCTGGCATTGGATCTTTGATTGCAGCCACCTCAATCGATTCGATATAAATTAACTCGTCTGTTGGGTAGTTTTTAGGATCTAGAATTCTGTAGGGCTTTCTTGCTCTAATTTCAATAGTTCCAAAACCTACATCTGTAAGAGCTTTTACGTATTCGTCTATAGGTAAACTACCACTTAAACAAAGTGCTCTTAAACGTTCATCATTACGAAGAGTTTCGTTCATAGGTTGCTCACAGGTTGGATCGCTCATGACGAGTTTTCCATTAGGCTTTAATACACGATACATTTCTTCGATAGCACGCTTTAAATCTTCTGCTTTAAAGATATTGAATAGGCAATTTTGAGCAGCCACATCAATGCTGTTATCTGCTACTGGTAAGTTTAAAGCATCTCCTTTTTTAAGGTCTACAAACTCCGATTTAAACCAGTCGTTTTGTTCCTCGGCAATTTTAAAGTTTTTACGAGAGGCTTCTAACATTTCGTCTACCACATCTATCCCAACCACACCATTTTTTTGGCGATTGAAATAAGAAAATTGTAATAACTCCATACCACCTCCAACGCCAACATATAACATTTTTGGGTTGTTTGATAAATCACGCGCATGTACCGTGCTTCCGCAGCCATAGTTCATTTCTTGCATGATTTTAGGAATCTTCAATCCTGGTAATTCCCAAATTGGGTTGGTCGTACAACATAAACCAACATCTGGTGTTAATGCTGCTTCTTTATATACGTCGTGGGTTGTTTCTAAGTAACTCATGTGTTTGTGCTGCTTTCTTTATTTACGGTGTAAACAGGTGACCGGTTTTTAAAATTTCCGAAGCTATAGGTATACTTGTAATTTTTTGTACAAGATAAAATAGTTCTTTTAAAGTGATTTAATTAATTCTGTAAATAGGGTTATCATTTGTGGTTCAGCCTTTCCAGCTTGTGCAATGATATCCGGAATATCGACGGGTTTTAAATTGTCTGGATCACACTCATCTGTTAACACCGATAGCGCAGCTACTGGAAGTTGTAACTGATTGGCAACGATTATTTCTGGTACGGTGCTCATTCCTACTGCATCTGCACCAATAATTTTAAGGTAACGATACTCTGCGCGTGTTTCTAACTGGGGTCCTACCACACTTGCATACACTCCTTTGTGCAAGTTGATGTTGTTTACTGCAGCTATCTCCTCAATTTTTTCATTCATAGAAGCGTCATAGGGTTGACTCATGTCTACAAATCGTTCACCCAGTTCTTCAACACCTTTAAAAGCCAAAGGAGAACCTCCTTGCAAATTGATGTGGTCATCAATAAGCATGATTTCTCCTTTTTTAAAGTTTAAGTTAATGGCACCAGAAGCATTACTTACCAAAAGTTTTGAAATTCCGAGTCCTTTCATCACACGAACTGGGAAGGTAACATCTAGTAAAGAATAGCCTTCATATACATGAAAACGCCCTTGCATTAACACTACTTTTTTGCCAGCCAACTCACCATAAATTAATTTCCCTTTGTGAAATTCAACGGTTGCTGTTGGGAAATTAGGAATGTGATTATAACTCATTTCTGCCTCAATGGTCACATGGTCAATAATCTTTCCCAATCCCGTTCCTAAGATAATCCCTATTTCTGGTGTTCCAAATCCGCGGTTTTTTAGAAACTCTATGGCTTCTTCGATGTATTTAATCATATGTTATTGTACTACTAATTTTTTTGTGGTTTGTGTTCCTTCTTGAACAACAGAAACCAAGTATACACCGCTGGTTAGTGACGATATGTCAACACTTACATTTTCGGTTAGGGTGTTTTGATATACCTGCTTTCCTAGAACGTCAAAAATACGTATTTCTGATGTAGTACGATTCACTCCAGAAATAGAAATTAGAGTAGTTGCAGGATTTGGTGACATGGTAAAAGAGTTTGCTTGAAAAGATGCTGTGTTTAGCACATCACAAGTGACATCTGAAAAGGGAATGATGGTCCCGAAATCCCAAAATTGATCGAACTGCAGACAGTAGAAAAAGATTTTATCGAAATTTTGGATTTGGGTGCCAGAAGGAATGTCAATGGTAAAAGATTTTGCTCCGTTTTGATTGGTTCCATTCATGTCTCCCACCAAACCAAATTCTAGGTTTTCAAGATCTCCTATTTGAGTGTTTACCAATTGGGCATCGGTAAGACCATTGCTGTTTACAAAAAAGGCACGAATGTCTGGTCCTGCTGCTGTCATAAAATTGGCTCCTAAATCAAGGGTTAGGGTAGCGCCACCATCGTTTAGCGTGACACTCACATCTCCTTCGATATTATACATAGGAATATTGGTGTTGTTTCCAAATCCAGTTGCAACTTCAATACATTGCGCAAACGTTAAAGTTGTAAAGAATACAACCATTAAGAGTGTAGTAATTTTTTTCATAGTAATTTTTCTTTACTATGTCGTAGTACACATTCAAAGATTTCAAAAAAAGATAAATTTTTTGCGCCTCGACCAAAGCTTCAAGCAATACATGGGCTAAAGTATTAAAGATCTAAATGCTTGAAGAATTTTTGAAAGGCTGGAATATCTTTGATGTCTTCGTAGTAATCGACATCGTTTTTCTCTTCTAGAATGGCAACAGTGTCTGAAGTTAAATCTTCCAGCGTTTGTTGTAAAACGGTATCTGTCCCCCAATTTTTGTTGGCGAAAAGTGCTGGTTGTATCCTTTTCATACCTAGTAGGTAATAACCGCCATCTTCGGCTGGACCCACTACAAAATCGTTTGTTTTTAGTTGCGTAAATGCGTTTTCTATGTCCTGTGTGGTCATGTCGTACATATCGCTACCAATGATAATGGCTCTCTCATAGCCTAAGCTAAACACTTCGGTAAAGGCGTTTTGCATACGGATGCCTAAATCGTCTCCGTGCTGTTGTTTTTTTCTGAAATGTCCTGCATCCCAAAAATCGTTTGCTCTCACTTTTACAGAGTAGTACACAAATTTCCCTGCAGCAAGCGGTGTCGTGATAGCAACCGTGTGTTCTAGTAAAAAAGTATAAATATCTAAAGCAGCTGGATCTCCCACGGTGGCAGCTAATCGGGTTTTGCATTTCCCTAACTCCGGATTTCGAGTAAAAATAATGAGGGCGTCTTTGGATTTGGCAGACAATAGATTGACGATTTTAGAGTGTTGATTAACGATTTTAGAACTTAGATGGTTAATAGACTTTTTTGCCTTTTAACAACCATTTGCCCCATTCTTTGGAGTACACATGTACGCTATCTGTTTCTTTGTTTAGGGTATTTACAACGGGATAGTCTTTATTTTTCCAGTCAAATATACCGCCGTACAAGTTTTGGATATTGGTGTAGCCAGCCTTTTGCAGTTTTTTACCAATTTCTTCGCTTCTCACTCCAAGAGAACAATACACAATAATGGGTGTGTCTTTGTTTTTTATTGTTTCTGAAATAGTAGAAATCTCAAATGTTTCATGACCTGCATAAATGGCGCCTTCTATATGGCTTACCGAATATTCAGATGCTTCACGGGTATCTAAGAGTACCATGGAAGGATCATGTTGACTGGTGGCTAACATTTCCGAAGTGATATAAGGAACACTATCGTCATTATATTTTTTTATAATATCGTCTATTGTTTTTTGTGCAACTAGGTTTGTTGCAAACAGAAAAATAAAGAGATACGCTAGTGTTTTCATGGTCTTACTCGGTAACGGTTCCTTGGCAGCTACTTCCTGCGCCTGCAGTACATCCGTAGCAATGTTGCGAAATAATGATGTCGCGGTTGTTTAAAATTTCTTCGTTATAATCGTTAATGTGCTTTATTTTACTAGCAACTTTTAGGCCAAGCATTTGATTAAAGTCGCAATCGTACAACCATCCATCCCATGAAATGGAAATGGTGTTGGTACACATCACGTTTGCAACAGCAGCAGGGTTGTAAGCTTCTACGAGTTGATACATGTAATCTTCATAATTATCACTAGCAATGAGGTAATCTAAAAAACGAGAAATAGGCAAGTTGGTAATTGCAAATAGGTTGTGAAATTGAATATTGAAATCTTCTAACAAGGCACTCTTAAACTCTTTTTCCATACTCATTTGGTCGCCAGGTAAGTAGGCGCCATTTGGATTGTACACCAAGTCTAATCTAAGGTCGCTATCTGGCATTCCATAGCCAACAGCATTTAATTCTTGTAGGGCAGTGATCGACATGTCGAACACCCCTTCGCCACGTTGTTTGTCTGTTTTACCGCGCGTCCAATGCGGCATAGAACTTACTACATGCACATTATGTTTTTTAAAGAATTGCGGCAAATCATGGTATTTTTTATTGGCTCTAATAATGGTTAGGTTACTACGCACTATAAAATCTTTAATACCTGCTTTGCTGGCTTCTTCTACAAAACGTCTAAAGTTTGGATTCATTTCTGGAGCACCTCCCGTAAGATCTAGGGTGTGTGCGCCTGTGTTTCTAATCACCTCAAGACATTGCTCCATGGTTTCCCAGGTCATAATTTCTTTACGGTCTGGTCCAGCGTCAACATGGCAATGTTCGCATACTTGGTTACACATGTAGCCTACATTAATTTGGAGAATCTCGAGCTTTTTGGGGCGTAATGGAAATTGGTTGGTTTCCTTTATTTTTTTTGCAAAGGTGGGTAATTCTCCATTTTGGAAAATACCATTGCTTAAGATTTCCAACTGGCGATTTGCGTTTGCCAATTCGTTCTCTCTTTTTTGCAGTGATTGTTGTTTTAACTTTGCCATACTCATGCCCGCGCAGGCGGGTATCTTACTTTTTTAATCTACGATATGAGAATCGTATTTTTGTTAATAGGGATCCCGAAGCTCCCGAAATTTCGGGATCGGGATGAGCGATACGTAAGGTTTTGCGTTGCAAAACCTTACGTCCTGCTCACATCTCTAATTTATTCACCTTATTCATCATCATGGTTCCATGCACTAAGGTTGCACCACTTTTAATAGCGGCACCTACATGAATGGCTTCCATCATTTGCTCTTTCGTTACGCCACGTTGCAAGGTATCTTTAGTATACGCATCAATGCAATAAGGGCATTGTTCTGTATGGGAAACCGCTAATGCGATTAATGCTTTCTCTCTTGCGGTTAGTGCTCCTTCTTCAAAAACTTTGCCGTAATAATCAAAAAATTTGGTTCCTAACTCTTCACTCCATTCGGTAATGTTGGAAAATTTTCTAAGGTCAGCCGGATCGTAATAATTATTAGCCATAGTATTATTTATTATAAAATACGCACACTGTGCTTATTTGGTTTTTGTGCGTAAAGATACATAAGTAGTCTCTTGTAAGAAATAATGCTTACAAGTTTTGTAGTGTTAATTATGAAGCACTATACTATTCTTAATATAAGAGACTTATAAACTTGATTAAAAGTAATCATTAACTGTTGTGACATAATTCAGTGCTAATGATTTAAATGTATGTTTATTAATGTTTTATGAAAGTGACACCTATATGCTACCCCAGATTTTTTGGTACAATATGTTTTTTAATTTTTATTTGATTTTTATGGTTTTTTGACTTGTCAAGGGTCTTACAAGCAATAAAAAAAAGAAAACAACATCTAACAAAAATCAACATGAAACCACCTATCCAATATACTAAAAGTGGTACTATTAATATCGCCTACCAAGTTTTTGGTGAAGGGCCTGTAGATTTGGTTTATATCCCTGGTTGGGTTTCAAACATAGACTGGATGTGGGCCTGTCCAGAACTGGTGTATTTTTTTGAAAAACTAAGTAAAAAAGCAAGAATTATTCTTTTTGATAAACGAGGTACGGGACTTTCAGATCGTGTTGTTACATTATCTACCTTGGAGGAACGTATGGAGGATATAAAAGCTGTGATGGATGCAACTCAATCAGAAAAAGCCATTTTGTTTGGACATTCTGAAGGGGGTAGTGTTTCTGCTTTATTTAGTGCTACCTATCCAGACAGAGTTATGGCGTTGATGGCTTTTGGAATTTTTGCTAAAAGAACATATTCAAGTGATTATCCTTGGGCTCCAACAGATGAGGAACGTCAAGAAGTGTATGACATGATTGAGCATAACTGGGGAAGTGGAGAAATGAATTTAGCTTCACTTGCACCCTCAAAGGCAGAAGATGAGCAATTTATGAGTTGGTTAGCTAGTTATTTTAGATCTGGCGCAAGTCCTAAGGCTGCTATGCAACTAACTAAGATGAATACGCAAGTTAATATTATTGATATTTTAAAGTATATAAAAGTGCCCACGCTTTTAATGCAACGAACTGGTGATATTGATGTTAAAATAGAAGAAGGTAAATATATCTCGAAACATATAAAAGATTCGAAATTTGTTGAGTTTGGAGGGGATGACCATCTTTTTTGGGCGGGTAACATAGATGAAGTTCTTTTAGAAATGACCTCTTTTATTAATAAGATACCTCCCGAGCCTGAATATAAAAAAGGACTGGTTACAATGCTTTTTGGAAGACTTATATCATCTTCAAAAAACACTTTTAATAAAGCACAAATAAATGCATTTGTTTCTTCTTATGGAGGTTACATGGTACATATTACTAAAAAAGAATTTTTAATAGTTTTTAAAGGACCGGGGAAAGCTACTCTTTGTGGTACTCAGTTAATGAATTATTTAAAAAATAATACCGTTTGTTCTATAATGGGAGTGTATATGCGTGAAGGGAGCCTAAACGTTAAAGAAGCTATACAGAATATTGATACGTATTTAATGGATATTATACAAAAACAGGCTTATGAAAATCAAATTTTGGTAACACAAACGGTAAAACAGTTATTGTCTGGGGCGGCTCTAGATTTTACTAAAACTGCTTCAATATTAGAGTATCATTCAGATGGGTTATGTAAACTTTATTTGGTGCAGAATAAAACTCAGTCTTCAGTACAGAAAAATGTAGAAATAGTTTATGAATCTAATCAAGCTACCTTTTTAGAAAAAGTGTTAACTATTATAGATCAAAATATTGAAAATAGTGACTTAGGGATAGGTATGCTCAGTAAAAAGTTGTGCATGAGTGAGAGGCAATTACAAAGAAAAATCAAAGAAGTTACGGGTTCTTCTCCAGGATTACTTATTACTTGTATGCGATTAAAAAAAGCAAAATCTGCATTATTATCTCATAGATATTCGGTTTCTGAGGTTGCATTTCAATTTGGGTTTTCAAGTCCGTCTTATTTTTCAAAATGTTTCAAAAAAGCTTATGGGGTCCCTCCAACTGCTATAACTTTTGATACCAGTGTTTTTGGATATCCTGACATTGACAAAGCAGTTGTATTGTAATCTTATATGTATATAAATGTCGTTTTTGTATATGTATTTTTCGTAATAGTAATACCTTGAATTTAAAACTGAGGCTATTTTTACAGATGTAATCCTTAGTATAGATAGTTGTAATACTTTTCAAAATGACAATAAAAAAATCTCTTATAAATGAATTATTTGAAATAGGATCTAGTGTTCTTTTTTTTGTAGTACTCTCTTTATGTTTGATCATTTTTCTTGCATTAGTGATGTCTTTATACATTAGAATAAATGATCACAGGAAAATTGAAAAGTTTAATTACTACAATAACAATAACGTTTGAGGATGTTTTGTTAAGACAACTTATTTCTTAAAAATAAGCATTTTATTTCCTTTTTACTTTAATATGTAGTAGAGGTAACACCTAATAAACTAGCAGGCTTAACTTTGAAATCAATTCTTTTTTATTTACCTGCTCCTGGAAGTTCAAAAAAATAATAAGAGTGAATTTTTATGTTTGGTAAAATCTTATGTAGTGTCGTTATTTTACATGCATTAAACGCAATTGTGATAGTCCTTTTTTGACACTACTACTAATTTTACAAATGAAAATATAAAGCAACTTTTGGAACAGTCACATCGCAAATTTTTTATTGATTTAGCTCATCGATCGTTCAAAATCACCTTTAGTTTAAAATGCGAACTAGCTAATCATCCAGATAAAACCGAATCTATCCTCAGTATCAAAAAAAAAAATAAACTCATGA
The DNA here is from genome assembly GCF_058147145.1 of Patiriisocius sp. 208BN25-11. Lineage (NCBI taxonomy): Bacteria > Pseudomonadati > Bacteroidota > Flavobacteriia > Flavobacteriales > Flavobacteriaceae > Patiriisocius > Patiriisocius sp. 208BN25-11. Next base: position 461,547 of record NZ_JBYVJY010000001.1, on the reverse strand, counting down.
TTTTTAAAAAGTATTTAAACACACTATCAATTATTCCGATGGCAATTTTTTTTGGAAGTAGTTTAATGAGTTGTGAACAAAACGAATTATCTGAACTCGTAGGAGACGAAATGGAACCTGCAGATCCTCTTGAATTGGTAACCTATACCAATACCGCAAAAGCCATTTTAGATACCTCTTGTGTTCAATGTCACAATCCATCAAATACAAATGGTGGTGTGCAATTGCATACTTATGAAAACGCTTTTGCAGTAGCAGATAGCGGCAGAATGCTCACGCGAATGACAAGTTCATCAAATCCAATGCCGCCAACAGGTAACTTACCAGATGCAATCATACAAAGGCTAAGAGATTGGATTGATGATGGTCTCTTAGAAAATTAAAACAACAAAATTAAATTCAAATAAATAGTATTATGAAACTTGTATATACACTTCTTGCACTTGCTTTAGTGACACAAAGCTTTGCACAAAAAATGATTACTAAAACAGGACAAATTAACTTTGAAGCTTCTGTTCCAGCCTTTGAGCCTGTAAAGGCAGAACATGCTACTGTAACGGCATTATTAAATACGGATACAGGCGAAATTGCGGTTCTTGCACTTATGAAAGGATTTCGTTTTAAAAATGCTTTGATGGAAGAGCATTTTAATGAAAACTACATGGAAAGTGATACCTATCCAAAAGCAGTTTTTAAAGGTGTTATAGAAAACTTTTCAAAAGATGATATGGCAACATCAAAATCATACGAAGTAAAAGGATCTTTATCATTACATGGAGAAACTAAAGATATTGTAGTGACGCTAAATACAAAGAATAGTGGTGAAGCCTACGTTTTAACAACAAATTTTTCTGTGGCACCAAATGATTTTAACATTGAAATACCAAGTGTTGTAAGTGATAAAATTTCTGATGAAATACAAATTTCAGCAAACCTACCTCTAATTCAAAAATAGCATACCATGAAAATAAGAAGATGGCCAATGATACTCTCTGCTATCGCAGTCTTAGTGGCAATAGTAGTCTATAATTATGTATACCAAGATCACAGAGATATAGGTTCAGAAACACCGGCATTTACATTGACTTCTAAAGATATTAGTAATGCTTTCAAGCAAAATGAAAATGATGCTACACAACTGTACTTAAACAAAACAGTACTTGTTACGGGTGTTATTAGCGAAGTTAGCAAGGATGCTGTCACTATTGCTCCGGGCATATTTTTTGCGATAGACGAAAATGTTTCATTTTCAAAGCCAGTTAAAAGCGGAGATATTATTAATATAAAAGGACGCTGTATAGGATATGATAGTCTCCTAGAAGAAATAAAATTTGACCAATCTGTTATCATTTACAACTAATAACATACAACAAACCAACCTATGAAAATGTTAAGACTTTTCGCCCTTTCACTTATGTTTTTGCCGCTATCTTTGTGGGCCCAAGATGATTTGCTTGATGAATTAGAAAGTGAAGTTCCAGTAACCAATGAACCTGTAACTTCTGTTTTTAAAGGAATAAAAATCATCAATTTTGAAAGCACTAAGCTTATTGGTAAAGATCAGTTTTATTTTGTAATAGCGCACCGTTTTGGGAGCCTAAAAGATGGAATAGACAATTTTATTGGTCTTGACGAAGCCTCAGTACGTATACAGTTTTTGTATGCTCCTACTACATGGCTTAATATGAGTATTTCTAGATCTGGGTTTAATAAAACCTATGATGGTGCCTTAAAATATAGGTTGTTACGTCAAGAAAAAAATGGCTTTCCTTTTAGTTTGGTAGGTTATAATTTACTTACCATAAACACAGATTTGGATAAAGATTTATTTCCAGAGCTTACCTTTAGTGACCGCTTGGGTTATACAACACAGTTTTTATTCTCTAGAAAATTTAACGATTGGTTATCGTTGCAGTTTGCTCCCACGTATTTTCATGATAACACAGTGGGTGAAGATGGTCAAGATAATTCTCAATTTGCTCTTGGTTTTGCAGGAAGATTTAAGTTTACAAAACGTATTGCTTTGGTTGCAGATTATGGACTCCATCTTAATAGAGTAGCTAATTCTGCATTTAATAATGCATTAGCTGTGGGTATAGAAATAGAAACAGGAGGTCATGTTTTTCAAATACATGCCTCTAATAGCCAGGCCATTTTCGAAAATGGGTTTCTTGGACAAGCGAGAGGAGATTTTACTGATGGGAATATATTTTTAGGGTTTAACATTTCAAGAGCATTTAGTCTTAAAAAATAGTAAGATAGTTAGTATGGAGCCTGCCATTGCAAGAGTATTTGTTCAGCAATCTTTTTGTACAAAAAGTGTGGCAAAGGTACGTTCTGAAATTTTAAATGTGGTTTCTTCTAATATCGTAAAAGTATATCCTTTAGAGGCATTGGTGGTGTTTAATTTTTATACTGCCAACGAAGTGTCTGAAGTATTAAATTTATTAACAAGGTTGGGATATCCTCCTAAAGAAGATCTAATTTAAAAAGGATATACTACGTACAAATGGTTGATCATATATTTGGTAAAGCATTTAATAAAGAGTAAAATGATGGTTGTTTCTAGTAGATAAAAATTGAGATTCACTTAAAGCCCTTACAAGGTCTATGGATTTTATATCTAATAAAGATTTCTAAAGGTAAGGCCTCAAATGAGTCTCATTTTATCTTTTTGTACTCATCTAGGTAGCAATTCCATATTTTTACGTCTTAAGCATAAGTTTAACTCCTCAATTCCATATGGTAAACGTGTAGTAACGGTTGTTACTGTGGCGCTATCATCAACTTCGGAAATATTAGATCTCACTACAGATGCCAGTCTCATTCAAGGTGGTACAGATGCATTAACAGTAGTATTAAATGGCTCATTCGCAATTTTTGCGGGAGATGCTGATGGAAACACGCAAATACAAAATGATGATATATCTGCATTGATTAATGTATTGGGAACCTCTGGTTATTTGGGTGTAGATACAGATATGAACGGACAAATACAAAATCAAGATTTATCAGATATTGTGATCCCTAATCTTGGTAGAGGGGAGTAATGCTTGACGATTGACGATTGTTGATTTCTGAAGCAAAAAGGATGTTTATACTGTCCCGATGGCTAAAGAAATCACTTCGGGAAACGTAGGCTTACGATGTAGATCAACTAATTACTATTAATGCTTTTATGTGTTTTACTAGCTGCGATTATTAATTTTTTGAAAGGTATCACAGAGGTATCACTATGGTAACAATTGGGTATTTTTTTTGGGTAGCACTATATTTGCCTAAAATATCTCCATCTATGGTTTTTAAAAAGAAAATCCACCTATGCATCATTGCCTTTTTTTGTGTCCTATGGATTCAAGCTCAAGAAAGAGAAGCCTTAATAGCCCAACTTGAGACAGAAATAGCACAGGCAACCTCAGATTCTATTAAAATCCCGTTGCTATTAAAATTATCAGACCGTAAGAGTAGTGATGATATGGATGTAGCGTGTCAACTTGTTCTAGACGCTCAAAAAATTATTGATGATAATGGATATGAAAGTTTTTACTTTCAAAAACAAAAAGTTGAAATAGCCCAAAGCCTTAGCATTTGTGCATCTCATAAAGGAGATCTAGCCGAAGCGCTAGAATATCAACAAGAAGCACTCGATTTAAGTATTAAAATAAATGATTCCATAGGTATCGGTAATGCCTACCAAGGAAGAGGAATCATTTATCAAAAGAAAAATGATACGGTTAATGCAGAGCGTTATTATAGACTCGCTTTAAAAATTCAGGAAAAAAAGAGTGAACCCTATGACCTAGCGCTTACCTATTTGAAGTTAGGTCATATTTGTAATAAATATAGAAAAATGGATTCGGCACGTTATTTTTATAGACGGGCTAAAGAGGCGAATCCAACGAGGGCGGGATTAGTCAATGCAAACGCAAATATTGGAACAACCTATATCTATGAAGAAAAGTATGAAAAGGCTATAGAAGTACTCAAAGAGAATTTGAAAATTGCAGGTACTGAAAATGACTACGTTCTTAGTTCTATACATAATAATATTGCCAGTTCATATAATTCTTTGCAATCCTATGATAATGCTTTGGCACATATAGATAGCGCTCTTGTGTATGCAAAAAAGACAAAGCAAAAAATACGTCTAAGAGATCAATATGAATTAAAATTTAAAATAAGTTCTAATGTTGGGGATTATAAAAAAGCATTTCAAGCACATAAATTGTATAAAGTATATGCTGATTCTTTAAATGATAGTAATGAGATCAAGCGTTTTACAGAATTAGAGCTCAATTATCAATTTGAAAAAGAAAAACAAATTGCTGCTATCCAACTTGCCAATGCTAATTCAAAAAAACAGCTCTATGTAATCCTACTCATCATTGCGATTATATTAGGACTTGTCTTTATTTATTTTATTCTAAAGAATAAAAAACAAAAAATAGCGCTGGCTCAAAACCAAATTGAACTGGAGCAAATGGAGAAAGTAAAGACGAAGCTTGCACTGGCTAATCGGGAAAGCGAACTCAAAAAAGTATTGATAGAAAGTTCCATTACAGAAGAAGTATTGAACAAAACGTTAGATGATATCAAAAATATTATTTTAGCAGATAATGAAAATGAACGCCAGCAAGGGCTTCGTTCTTTATCTGCTACCTTACTTTCTGAAAAAATGACACAAAAAACAACCGTAACCTTGCAAGAATATTTAGACCAAGTATCGCTTGATTTTAAAGTACACTTAGACACCAATTTCCCAATGCTACTTCCAGTAGAAAAAGAGCTTTTATATCTAATGAAAGCTGGTCTAAACGCGCCACAAATAGGAAAGTTGAAAGGGACTTCGCTCCCTGCGGTAAAGTCTATGCGCTCCCGTATTCGTAAGAAACTTGAGCTCGATTCTAGAGAGGATATTATTGCCCATCTAGTAAGTATTCAATAGTTCTTCTATTATTTCCATTTTTATTTATCTCTCTCTATACCCACAATTGGTGAGCGTGTGGTGTAGATGATGTATTGGCTTTAGTGCTTCGATCAATTTACATTCGCGAACCTGCGAAAAGCACTGCTTTAAGGTAAAAAAAACACCCACAACATCGGAATGCTTCACAAGTTTTAATCATTGATAATCAATCAATTAAATTCGTGATACCCCTGTGTAACCCCTGTTTTATTGCTAAGCTAGTTTTGGTGTTTTTACTTTACAAATCTAATAAAGATCCATCTTGTGTTTTTAGATGAGAAGGTCTCTTATGAAGATTATTAAAAAATTGAATACAACCCAAGTACTGTAAAAACAATCCTATGAAACAGATCTTATTTTTAATAGCAATTTTTAGCATTACAGCTACAAGCTACGCCCAAACCTTCACCGTAGATGGTTTGGAGTATCAAGTCACCTCCACAAACCCTAACGAGGTAGCCATCACAGGAGGAACGCCAGCAACTATAGATCTGGTTATCCCACCAACCGTTTCTGATGGGGTAAATACCTTTACCGTAACGAGTGTGGGAAATGATGCTTTTAAAAACCTAACACTAACGGCTTTGACAATCCCCACAACGATAGTAACTATAGGAGTAAGTAGTTTTAGCAACAATCAACTAAGTAGTCTGGTACTACCTAATGGAATTACGAGTATTGGAACAGCTGCTTTTGCAAATAATAGTATACAGGGAAACTTAATCATTCCTAATAGCGTATCAAGTTTAGGTCGAGCTGCTTTTAAAGACAATCAATTAGAAAGTGTTGTTATATCCAACGCGATTACTTTGATTAGTGATGAAACATTTGAAAATAACCAATTGACTAGTGTGACGCTTCCCACTGCGCTTATTGAAATAGATGAGGATGCCTTTCGTGAGAATCAAATTACGACGCTAGAGTTACCAGAAACTGTCACCATCATACGAGATCGTGCTTTTTTAAATAATCAAATAGCCAGTCTTGTTTTACCAGATGGCATTGTGACGATAGGAGGTCGATCTTTTCAAAACAACCAAATACCGAGTCTGAGCATTCCAGATGGTATCACCGTCATCGAGAATCAGGCGTTTCAAAATAATGAAATAGCAACGCTAAGTTTACCAGAAGGATTGACAACGATCGGTGGTCAAGCTTTTCAAAATAATCAATTAACAAATATTACATTTCCAGCAAGTATAACCAATATAGGAGCCCGTGCTTTTGAAGATAATCCTTTAGAAACGATTGTTGCCTTAGGAAGTACTCCTGCTACTATAACCACAGGTACTAACGATACGTTTGGAACAAACAGAAATGCCATAGATTTAGAAATACCACCAGGAAGCGAAGCCGCCTATGTAGCTGCAACTTGGACAGGGTTTCGATCTGTAAATGGTATTCGTAATTTTGAAGTGGGTAATACATTTACAGAAAATAACTTCAATTATAAGGTGATCGCGTTAAATCCCAATGAAGTTGAAATTACAGGGGGTACAGATGTCCCTCAAGCGTTAACTATTGCAGGATCCGTACCTAGTGAAGGAAGTGATTTTACGGTCACTCGTGTTGGAAATGACGCTTTTAGTGAAATTTTATTAGCAACCCTAGTATTACCTGATGGCCTTTCTGAAATAGGTGCTTCAGCGTTTAGAGGTAATCAAATCACAAGTGTTGACTTGCCTTCCAGTATCGTAAGCATAGGGTTTCAAGCTTTTTTAAATAATCAATTAGCCAACGTTGCTTTTCCTGAAGGATTGACAACGATAGATGGTCAAGCTTTTCAAAATAATCAATTAACAAGTATTACATTTCCAGCAAGTATAACCAATATAGGAGCCCGTGCTTTTGAAGATAATCCTTTAGAAACGATTGTTGCCTCAGGAAGTACTCCGGCGACTATAACCACAGGAGCTGATGACACGTTTGGAACAAGCAGAAATGCCGTAGATTTAAACATTCCACCAGGAAGTGAAGCCGCCTATGAAGCTGCTACTTGGACAGGGTTTCGATCTGTAAATGGTATTCGTGATTTTGAAGTGGGTAATACATTTACAGAAAACAACTTTAATTATAGGGTGATCTCGTTAAATCCCAATGAAGTTGAAATTACAGGGGGTACAAATGTCCCTCAAGAGCTAACTATTGTAGGATCTGTAACTAGTGGAGGAACAGATTTTACGGTCACTCGTGTTGGAAATGACGCTTTTAGTGAAATTTTATTAGCAACCCTAGTATTACCTGATGGCCTTTCTGAAATAGGTGCTTCAGCGTTTAGAGGTAATCAAATCACAAGTGTTGACTTGCCTTCCAGTATCGTAAGCATAGGGTTTCAAGCTTTTGTAAATAATCAATTAACTAACGTTGCTTTTCCTGAAGGATTGACAACGATAGATGGTCAAGCTTTTCAAAATAATCAATTAGCAAGTATTACATTTCCAGCAAGTATAACCAATATAGGAGCCCGTACTTTTGAAGATAATCCTTTAGAAACGATTGTTGCCTTAGGAAGTACTCCGGCAACTATAACCACGGGAGCTAACGATACGTTTGGCACAAATAGAAATGCCATAGATTTAGAAATACCGTCAGGAAGTGAAGCCGCCTATGAAGCTGCTACTTGGACAGGGTTTCGTTCTGTAAATGGTATTCGTGATTTTGAAGTGGGTGATACATTTACAGAAAACAACTTCAATTATAGGGTGATCGCGTTAAATCCCAATGAAGTTGAAATTACAGGGGGTACAAATGTCCCTCAAGAGCTAACTATTGTAGGATCTGTAACTAGTGGAGGAACAGATTTTACGGTCACTCGTGTTGGAAATGACGCTTTCCGCGAAATTCCATTAGCAATGTTAGTATTGTCAGAAGGTCTTACTGAAATAAGTGCTGCTGCCTTTAGAGACACACAACTCACAAGTGTTGACTTACCTACTAGTATCGTAAGCATAGGGTTTCAAGCTTTTGTAAATAATCAATTAACTAACGTTGCTTTTCCTGAAGGATTGACAACGATAGATGGTCAAGCTTTTCAAAATAATCAATTAGCAAGTATTACATTTCCAGCAAGTATAACCAATATAGGAGCCCGTACTTTTGAAGATAATCCTTTAGAAACGATTGTTGCCTTAGGAAGTACTCCGGCAACTATAACCACGGGAGCTAACGATACGTTTGGCACAAATAGAAATGACATTAATTTAACCATACCGTCAGGAAGTGAAGCCGCCTATGAAGCTGCTACTTGGACAGGGTTTCGTTCTGTAAATGGTATTCGTGATTTTGAAGTGGGTGATACATTTACAGAAAACAACTTCAATTATAGGGTGATCGCGTTAAATCCCAATGAAGTTGAAATTACAGGGGGTACAAATGTCCCTCAAGAGCTAACTATTGTAGGATCTGTACCTAGTGGAGGAACAGATTTTACGGTCACTCGTGTTGGAAATGACGCTTTCCGCGAAATTCCATTAGCAATGTTAGTATTGTCAGAAGGCCTTACTGAAATAAGTGCTGCTGCCTTTAGAGACACACAACTCACAAGTGTTGACTTACCTACTAGTCTTGTAGCCATAGGGTTTCAAGCTTTTGTAAATAATCAATTAGCTAACGTTGCTTTTCCTGAAGGATTGACAACGATAGATGTTCAAGCTTTTGTAAATAATCAATTAACAAATATTACATTTCCAGCAAGTATAACCAATATAGGAGCCCGTGCTTTTGAAAATAATTCTTTAGAAACTATTGATGCCCAAGGAAGTACTCCGGCAACTATAACCACAGGTGCTAACGATACGTTTGGAACAAACAGATCAGATATTGACCTTACCATACCATCAGGAAGCGAAGCCGCCTACGATGCTGCTACTTGGACAGGGTTTAACTCAATAAATGGAGTAGTTAATACAGAGATAGGTACTGTATTTACTGAAAATGATTTTGATTATAGGAGAACTTCATTCTCACCAGATGAAGTAGAAATTATAGGGGGCACACTGGCATCAACAGATTTAAGTATTCCAGAAACTGTTTCTGACGGAACTATTACATATACGGTAACTAGTGTGGGTAATGAAGCGTTTGAAGGTGTGGGTCTTACATCGGTTGATTTGCCATCTAGTATTAGAGTTATAGATAATAAAGCATTTCAAAACAATTTACTCACAAGTTTAACGATTCCTACTAGTGTCACAACAATAAATAGTAGAGCGTTTCGTCAAAATCAATTAGAAATTCTGGAAATTCCTGGTAGCGTAACGACCTTAAACCTTGGTACTTTTGCAAGTAATCCCTTAACAACAATCACGGCTCTTGGGACTACACCACCTTCTATAATAACGGGTGCTAACGATACTTTTAGTAATAGAGATAGTATTGATTTAATTGTGCCTGAAAGTGCCACAGCTGCCTATGAAGCTGCTACGTGGACTGGGTTTAGAAGCGTAAATGGTATTTTTAATTTTGAAGTGGGTGATACATTTACAGAAAACAACTTCAATTATAGGGTGATCACGTTAAATCCCAATGAAGTTGAAATTACAGGCGGTACAAATGTTCCTGAAGATTTAACTATTGTAGAATCTGTACCTAGTGGAGGACGTGATTTTACCGTCACTCGTGTTGGAAACGAAGCTTTTAACGAAAACTTATTAACAAGTGTGAGTCTACCTAATAGTCTTACAGAAATAGGAGCTACAGCCTTTAGGGATAATCAAATCACAACTCTCACTTTACCAGCGGCAATCACAACGATAGGAGCTTCAGCTTTTAGGGATAATCAAATCACAACTCTTAGTTTAACAGTGGGAATCACAACGATAGGAACTGCTGCTTTTTTAAATAACGAGTTAACACAACTTTTACTACCTGAAAGTATCACAGAAATAGAATCTGGTGCTTTTAATAACAATCCCTTACAAACAATCACGGCTCTTGGGACTACACCACCTACTATTAGTACAGATACTAACGATACTACTTTTGGAGATAGAGATAGTATTGATTTAATTGTGCCAGAAGGTGCCACAGCTGCTTATGAAGCAGCTACGTGGACTGGGTTTAGAAGCGTAAATGGTATTTTTAATTTTGAAGTGGGTGATACATTTACAGAAAACAACTTCAATTATAGGGTGATCGCTTTAAATCCCAATGAAGTAGAAATTACAGGCGGTACAAATGTTCCTGAAGATTTAACTATTGTAGAATCTGTACCTAGTGGAGGACGTGATTTTACGGTGACTCGTGTAGGGAACGAAGCTTTTATTGGTAATCAATTAACTAGTATTACACTACCAGATAGTATTACCGAAATAGGTGAAGGTGCTTTTAAAGATAATCAAATCTCTAGTCTTAGTTTACCAGCAGGAATCACAACCATAGGGAACCAAGCTTTTCGAAATAATCTAATCACAACTCTTAGTTTACCAGCAGGAATCACAACCATAGGGAACCAAGCTTTTCAAAATAATCAAATCACAACTCTTAGTTTACCAGCAGGAATCACAACCATAGGGAACCTAGCTTTTATTGGTAATCAATTAACTAGCATTACACTACCAGCTAGCATTACCAATATAGGAGCCCGTGCTTTTGAAAATGATGATTTCTTAACTAGGGTTATTGCCTTAGGAAGTACTCCTGCTACTATAACCACAGGAGCTAACGATACGTTTGGAACAAATAGAGATAGTATTGATTTAATCGTACCGCTAGGGACTCAACAAGCCTATGCAGATGCTACCTGGACAGGCTTTGGAAGTGTTGAGACCGCTGTGATAGATGGAATATTTTATACCGAAACTTCACTTAACCCTAATGAAGCGCAAGTCGTAAATGTAGACACATCAACATTAGATATAGTAATCCCAGCTACAGTATCTAATGGAGCAGAAACGTTTACCGTGACTTCCATAGCAAACAATGCCTTATCCAATAAAAATCTAACCAGTGTCGAATTACCTGATACGTTTACTGATACAGGTTTTGCAGCCTTTAGTGATAATAATTTAACGAGTGTTGTACTTCCTGAAGGGATTACTACGATAAGAAAACAATCCTTCCAGAATAATGAACAACTTAGTACTATTGATTTTCCAAATAGTGTAACGATTATAGATAACAACGCCTTTCGAAATAATGGACTTACGGAGCTTATCTTACCAGCTAATGTGAGCGTTATAGGTTCGCAAACATTTGAAAATAACCCAATAACAGAAGTCACGTCTTTTAATACCACGCCACCAAGTATAGAAGGGAGTAGTTTTAGCAATCGCAATCTAATCACCTTAAACGTACCAGAAGGGACTACAGCGGCTTATGAAGCTGAAGGTTGGACGGGCTTTGCAAGAATTGAAGAATTTACCATCAATATCACGGTTGCACCCAAAGTATTCCTACAAGGTGCTGCCATTAACCCTATTGCAGGAGAAGAAGACTTGATGCGTGATAGCTTACGCGAAAGTGGCCTTCTCCCTACCACCTCTCCTTATGGCGATGACACGTTGGTAGATCCCTCTGTCTTTGACACTACAGGCGCAGATGCCATCGTAGATTGGGTATTTGTTGAGTTACGTGATGCAGCAGACCAAACGCAATTGGTAGCAAGTACTTCTGGATTGCTACAACGTGATGGCGATGTGGTGGGTACCGATGGGAGTTCTCAAATAATGTTTACGGTGGATGAAGGGAATTATTTTATAAAAATAAGCCACCGTAACCATATAGGGATAGTAACTGCAACTCCTGTGGCGCTATCATCAACTTCAGAACTATTAGATCTCACTACAGATGCCAGTCTCATTCAAGGTGGTACAGATGCATTAACAGTAGTATTAAATGGCTCATTCGCAATTTTTGCTGGTGATGCAGATGGAAACACGCAAATACAAAACGATGATATATCTGTATTGATTAATGTATTGGGTACCTCTGGTTATTTGGGTGTAGATACAGATATGAACGGACAAATACAAAACCAAGATTTATCAGATATTGTGATCCCTAATCTTGGGAGGGGGGAGTAAATTGAATAGCTACGGTATTTAAGTTTAAAATTTCCGAAGGAAGAAATAATTTGATTTAATACGCTATGCTTCGGAAATATGAAAGAAGTTGTTAAACCTTAGATACCAATATAAATGGCTTTGTATTGAATTTAGATATACAATTATTGATGCTAACAAATTTTGGAACGGTGCAGCAGTTTGAGTAATGAAACCCTGTTTGCTGAACTCGTTTCAGTATCTAGCGGGAGCTATGAATTATAAATGTTCTAAGTACACTTTAACGCTACGCTCTCCCGCTGGTCGTGAATCTCACAAGTTCGATTTCGCGACAGCGTAATAAATAAAATAACTATGAAAAATGTAACAACACTTTTACTTTGTTTATTTGGTATCCTTACGGGCGTTGCCCAAACCTTTACCGTAGATGGTTTGGAGTATGAAGTCACCTCCACAAACCCTAACGAGGTGGCCATCACAGGTGGAACACCAGCAACTACAGATTTGGTTATCCCACAAACCGTTTCTGATGGGGTAAATACCTTTACCGTAACGAGTGTGGGAAATGATGCTTTTAGAAACCTAGCACTAACGGCTGTGACAATCCCACCGACAATAGTAACCATAGGAGGAAATAGTTTTCTCGATAATCAACTAACTAGTCTGCTACTGCCTGATGGAATTACGAGTATTGGACAAAATGCTTTTGGTAATAATAGTATAGCAGGAAACCTAATCATTCCTAATAGCGTATCAAATTTAGGGCGATTAGCTTTTAGAGTCAATCAATTAGAAAGTGTTGTTATATCAAACGCGATTACTTCAATTGGTGAAAGGACATTTGAAAATAACCAATTGACCAGTGTGACACTACCCACTGCGCTTATTGAAATAGATGAGGATGCCTTTCGTGAGAATCAAATAACCACGCTAGAGTTGCCACAAACTGTCACCATCATACGTGATCGTGCTTTTTTAAATAATCAAATAGCCAGTCTTGTTTTACCAGATGGGATTGTGACGATAGGAGGTCGATCTTTTCAAAACAACCAAATATCTAGTCTGAATATTCCAGACGGTATCACCGTCATCGAGAATCAAGCGTTTGAAAATAATGAAATTACTAGTCTTAGTTTACCAGAAGGATTGACAACCATAGGTAGTCAAGCTTTTAGAGGTAACGATTTAACAAGTCTTATCTTACCAGCAAGCATTACGAATATAGAAGGCCGTGCTTTTGAAGATAATACTACTTTAGATACAATTATTGCTTTAGGAAGTACTCCAGCAACTATAACCACAGGTGCTAACGATACGTTTGGAACAAACAGAAATGCCATAGATTTAGAAATACCACCTGGAAGCGAAGCCGAATACGAAGCGGCTACTTGGACAGGATTTCGATCTGTAAATGGTATTCGTGATTTTGAAGTGGGTAATACATTTACAGAAAACAACTTCAATTATAGGGTGATCGCGTTAAATCCCAATGAAGTTGAAATTACAGGGGGTACAGATGTTCCTCAAGAGTTAACTATTGCAGGATCTGTAAGTAGTGAAGGAAGTGATTTTGCAGTCACTCGTGTTGGAGATAATGCTTTTAGTGAAATTTCATTAGCAACACTAGTGTTACCTGATGGTCTTACTGAAATAGGTACTGCAGCGTTTAGAGACAATCAACTCACAAGTATTGACTTACCTGCTAGTCTTATAACTATTGGGTTTCAAGCTTTTTTTACTAATCAAATAGACGATCTTGTTTTGCCAGCTGGGATTATGACAATAGAAGGTCGATCTTTTGAAAACAACCAAATATCGAGTCTGAGCATCCCAGACGGCATAACGAACATCGCAAACCAGACGTTTAAAAATAATGAAATTGTAAGTCTTAGTTTACCAGAAGGATTGGTAACGATAGGAGACCAAGCTTTCGAAGATAATTTATTAGTAAGTATTACACTACCAGCAAGCATTACGAATATAGAAGGCCGTGCTTTTGAAGATAATACTACTTTAGATACAATTATTGCTTTAGGAAGTACTCCAGCAACTATAACCACAGGTGCTGATGACACCTATGGAACAAACAGAAATGCCATAGATTTAGAAATACCAACGGGAAGCGAAGCCGCCTATGAAGCTGCTACTTGGACGGGGTTTCGATCTGTAAATGGTATTCGTAATTTTGAAGTAGGTAATACATTTACAGAAAACAACTTTAATTATAGGGTGATCGGGTTAAATCCCAATGAAGTTGAAATTACAGGCGGTACAAATGTCCCTGAAGATCTGACTATTGTAGGATCTGTACCTAGTGAAGGAAGTGATTTTACGGTCACTCGTGTTGGAAATGGCGCTTTTCGTGAAATTTCATTAGCAACACTAGTATTGTCCGACGGCCTTACTGAAATAGGTGCTACTGCTTTTAGAGGTAGTCAAATCACAAGTGTTGACTTACCTTCCAGTATCGTAAGCATAGGGTTTCAAGCTTTTTTAAATAATCAATTAGCTAACGTTGCTTTTCCTGAAGGATTGATAAGTATAGGCAATCAAGCTTTTCAAAATAATCAATTAACCGATCTTACCTTTACTGAAGGATTGATAACGATTGGAGACCGCGCTTTTGAGGATAATCAATTAGAAAGTCTTACACTACCAGCAAGTATTGCAGAGATAGGAGCCCGAGCTTTTGAAGATAATTCTTTAGAGACCATCAATGCCCAAGGAAGTACTCCCGCAACTATAACCACAGGAGCTAACGATACGTTTGGCACAAACAGGCTCACTATTGACCTTACCATACCATCAGGAAGCGAAGCCGCCTACGAAGCTGCTACTTGGACAGGGTTTAATTCTATAAATGGTAGTAATTTTATAGTGGGTAGTACATTTACAGAAAATAATTTTGATTATACAGTCACCTCAATAGTACCTAGTGAAGTAGAAATTATAGGGGGTACACCAGCATCACTAGATTTGAGTATTCCAGAAACTGTTTCTGATGGTACTGTTACGTATACGGTGACTAGTGTGGGTAATGAAGCTTTTGAAGGTGCGGGTCTTACATCGGTTGATTTGCCTTCTAGTATTAGAGTTATAGATAGCCGAGCATTTGAAAATAATCAATTCACAAGTGTAGACTTACCCTCTAGTCTCGTAACTATAGGTTTTCGAGCTTTTCAAAATAATCAATTAGCTAGTCTTACCCTTCCTGAGGGATTGACAACGATAGGTGATCGGGCTTTTCGAGGAAATGGCTTAACCGAGCTTAATTTATCTGCTAATATTACAGAGATTGGTGCACTCGCTTTTCAAAATAATGAATTAGAGGTCCTTTTTATTCCTGCAGGACTTGTATCTATGGGTGCTGAGGCCTTTAAAGATAATTTATTAGATTTTGTAATTCCTTTAGGTATTATACCACCTTCTATTCAAGGTGGAAGCGAAGACCCTTTTGATTCAAGAGCAAGCATCGAACTTATAGTACCACAAGGCACCCAAGAAGCCTATCTAGATGCGGGTTGGACAGATTTTGAGACTATTGATGAAGTGGACAGAGGTGATATTACAGATGGCTTTTTATTCTATGACATTACTTCCACAACTCCTAATGAGGTAGTTCTTATAGGTGGGGTTCCTCCTACAACGGGTGTTACTATTAGCATTCCAAGTACGGTATCTAACGGGACAGAAGATTTTACCGTCACTTCTATTGCAAACAATGCCTTAACTAATAATAATTTAACGAGTGTCACATTACCTAATACAGTATCTGCAACAGGTTTTGCGGCCTTCAGCAATAATGTATTAACCAGTGTTGTGCTTCCTGAGGGTATTACCACCATAAGCAAGCAATCCTTCCAGAACAATCAAATCGGTAGTATTAAACTGCCTAGTACAACCACTTTAATAGATAACAACGCCTTTAGAAACAATCAACTCACAGAGGTCACCTTACCAGCTACTATAAACACCATAGGTTCACAAACATTTGAAAACAACCCGATAACACAAGTTACGTCTTTAAACACGACACCACCAAGTATCGCAGGGAGTAGTTTTAGCAATCGCAATCAAATTACCTTAAACGTACCCCAAGGAACTACACAGGCCTATATAGAGGCTGGTTGGACTGGATTTGCAGGTATTGAAGAATTTATAACAGATGCATTTATATTCTATAGGATTACTTCCACAGCTCCTAATGAGGTACAGGTAATTGGTGGGATTCCTCTTTCTGATCTTAGCATTCCAAGTACGGTATCTAACGGAGTAGAAACGTTTACCGTGACTTCCATCGCAAACAATGCCTTATCTGAGCTTAATTTAACCAGTGTGGTGTTGCCTAATACAATTACTGCAACTGGTTTTGCAGCCTTTAGTAATAATAATTTAACGAGTGTTGTGCTTCCTGAAGGGATTACCACGATAAGTAAGCAAAGCTTCCAGGATAATCAAATCGGTAGTATTGAGCTTCCTAGTACAACCATTATAGTAGATAACAACGCCTTTCGAAATAATCGACTCACTAAGGTCACCTTACCAGCTACTATAAACACCATAGGTTCACAAACATTTGAAAATAACCCTATCAACGAAGTCACGTCTTTTAATACTACACCACCAAGTATTGCAGGGAGTAGTTTTACCAATCGCGATCAAATTACCTTAAACGTACCAGAAGGGACGAGACAGGACTATATAGATGAAGGTTGGACGGGATTTGCAAGTATTGTAGAATTTGAGATCAATATCACGGTAGCAACAAAAGTATTCCTACAAGGTGCTGCCATTAACCCTATTGCAGGAGAAGAAGATTTAATGCGTGATAGCTTACGCGAAAGTGGCCTCTTACCTACCATCTCTCCCTATGGCGATGGCACGACTGTAGATCCCTCTGTCTTTGATGCTACAGGCGCAGATGCCATCGTAGATTGGGTATTTATTGAGTTACGTGATGCAGCAGACCAAACTCAAGTGGTAGCAAGTACTTCTGGATTGCTACAACGTGATGGCGATGTGGTGGGTACAGATGGGAGTTCTCAAATAACGTTTACGGTGGATGAAGGTAATTATTTTATAAAAATAAGCCACCGTAACCATATAGGGATAGTAACTGCAACTCCTGTGGCGCTATCATCAACTTCAGAACTATTAGATCTCACTACAGATGCCAGTCTCATTCAAGGTGGTACAGATGCATTAACAGTAGTATTAAATGGCTCATTCGCAATTTTTGCTGGTGATGCAGATGGAAACACGCAAATACAAAACGATGATATATCTGTATTGATAAATGTATTGGGAACCTCTGGTTATTTGGGTGTAGATACAGATATGAACGGACAAATACAAAACCAAGATTTATCAGATA
This sequence comes from Patiriisocius sp. 208BN25-11, assembly GCF_058147145.1. NCBI lineage: Bacteria > Pseudomonadati > Bacteroidota > Flavobacteriia > Flavobacteriales > Flavobacteriaceae > Patiriisocius > Patiriisocius sp. 208BN25-11. Next base: position 444,206 of record NZ_JBYVJY010000001.1, on the reverse strand, counting down.
TTGTGATTCCTAATCTTGGGAGGGGGGAGTAAATTGAATAGCTACGGTATTTAAGTTTAAAATTTCCGAAGGAAGAAATAATTTGATTTAATACGCTATGCTTCGGAAATATGAAAGAAGTTGTTAAACCTTAGATACCAATATAAATGGCTTTGTATTGAATTTAGATATACAATTATTGGTGCTAGTAAAATCTGGTACAGTGCAGCAGTTTGAGTAATGAAACGCTGTTTGCTGAACTCGTTTCAGTATCTAGCGGGAGCTATGAATTATAAATGTTCTAAGTACACTTTAACGCTACGCTCTCCCGCTGGTCGTGAATCTCACAAGTTCGATTTCGCGAAAGCGTAGCATTACAGCATATAAAATAGCCTTAAAAAAAAGAAAATAGCACAAACGAAAAATATCCAACTAAAGCTGATGATAATCATACAGTATTTATAAACCCTTCTTAAAACTTTTTATTATGAAATTTAAATTATTCCATGTTTTGTTGTTTTTGTGTATAGCCACAGGCTACACACAAACCTTTGATAAAGACGGACTCACGTACGACGTTACTAATGCCAATCCCAACGAGGTAACAGTTGTAGGCGGTACAATCACTGGCGATCTGGTGATACCAGAAACAGTAAATGTTGTTGATTTAGAATTTAGTGTGACTGCCATTGGTAGCGAAGCTTTTAAAAATAATGGGCTTACCAGTGTGGTGATTCCCAATAGTGTCACCAGTATTGGTCGCGCAAGTTTTTCAAATAATAATATCAGTGCTGTTGTTCTTCCAGAAGGTCTTACAGTGTTATCCAAGCAAGTTTTTTCATCAAATGCATTGACTAGTATTGATCTTCCTTCGGGGTTAACTACGATAGCTAATAATGCTTTACGAGATAATCAGCTTAGCGAAATTACTATTCCATCGGGTGTAACATCTATCGGGCTATTTGCTTTTAAAGACAACAATATAGAGACGGTCATTTCAGAAAATACTACGCCACCAAGTATAGCGGGTAGTTCGTTTAGTAATCGTAATACGATAGATTTAGTAGTGCCTCTAGGAACTACAGCCGCTTATGAAGATGCAGGTTGGACAGGTTTTGCTAGTATTACTTCGGGTATTATAGTGGGGGATTTGATTTATGAAATAACCGCGACCAATCCCAATGAGGTAGCAGTTATAGGTGGTCTAACAACGGGCAATTTGGTGATACCAGATACGGTTACTATTAATGCTGAAGAATTTACAGTCACTGCTATTGCAAACAATGCCCTGACCAATAAAAATTTAGCAAGTGTCGTATTACCAAATACGTTAACAACAACAGGTTTTGGGGCCTTTAGTACGAATGATATAACGAGCGTTTTCTTACCTGAAGGAATTACCATCATAAGAAAGCAATCATTTCAGTTTAATCAATTGAGCAGTATTCACCTTCCTAGTACTACCACCAAAGTAGATAACAACGCCTTTAGAGACAATCAACTCACAGAGGTCCTTTTGCCGGCCAACGTAAATACTGTAGGAATACAAGCGTTTGAAAACAACCCTATAACAGAAGTCACATCTTTTAATACGACCCCTCCAAGTATAGCAGGTAGTTCGTTTAGTAATCGTAATACAATAGATTTATTTGTACCTATAGGAACTATACAAGCTTACTTGAATGCAGGCTGGTCAGGTTTTGCTAGTATTTCTGAAGATGTTTTTGCTGTTGGAGACAGGTTTGCTTCAGGAGATTTGCTATTTGAAGTAACGAGTGCAAACCCTAATACGGTTAAGGTCTTCGATTTAATAAGTGCCAATAAAGATATAGAGATACCAAGTATTGTGTTAGATGATGGTGATAATTCATTTTCTGTAACGTCTATAGGATTTGCAGCTTTTTTTAACAATGGTATAGAGAGTGTTATCATTCCGAATAGTGTTACTTCTATTGGAAGAGCTGCTTTTGAAGTCAATGAGTTAACGAGTGTTACTATCCCTGATAGTGTGACAACAATTGGTCAAAGCGCTTTTCATTCTAATACATTAACTAGTGTTGTCATTCCTGATAGTGTTACAAGTATTGAAGATTTAGCTTTTGGATTTAATGAATTAACAAGTGTTACTATCCCTAATAGTGTGACAAGTATTGAACGTTTAGCTTTTGGATTTAATGCATTAACTAGTGTTGTGATCCCTAGTAGTGTCACGAGTATTGGTCCTGGTGTATTTTTCAACAACCCATTAATTTCTATTACTGCAGAAGGGACAGTTCCTGCAAGTATTACAACTGGTGGAGAAGAGGACAGCTTTGGAGATCGTAGTGTGATAGACTTAACGGTACCTAATGGATTAACACAAGACTATCTAGACGCAGACTGGATAAATTTTGCGAGTATTACAGAAGATGATATTGCTATTGGAGATACTTTTACCTCTGGAGATTTTCTATTTGAAGTGACGAGTGTAGAGCCTAATGAAGTGGCGGTGATCGATTTAGTGAACCCAATTACCGATATCGTTATACCAAATATTGCAGTTGAACCTAGTGGTGATAATTCATTTTCTGTAACGTCTATAGGACCGGGAGCTTTTTTTAACAATGATATAGAGAGTGTTGTCATTCCGAATAGTGTTACCGTTATAGATGGATTCGCTTTTGGCTTCAATAATTTGACCAGTGTTAGTATACCAAATAGTGTTACTTCTATTGGAAATGCTGCTTTTGAAACTAATGAGTTAACGAGTGTTACTATCCCTGATAGTGTTACAAGTATTGGTGATAGTGCTTTTGCATTTAATGAATTAACAAGTGTTACTATCCCTAATAGTATTACTTCTATTGGCAGAGCTGTTTTTAGAAATAATCAATTACAGAGTGTTGTCATTCCTAATAGTGTTACTTCTATTGGTAATGGAGCTTTTTTTAGCAATAATTTAAACAGTGTTACTATTCCTAATAGTGTTACAAGTATTGGGTTCAGTGCTTTTAGACTTAATCCATTAACAGAGGTGATTTCAGAGGGATTAGTTCCTGCAAGTATTACAACTGGTGGAGAAGACACCTTTGGAGATCGTAGTGTGATAGATTTAATAGTACCCTCTGGTTTAGCACAAGACTATCTAGACGCAGATTGGACAGGATTCGCGAGTATTACAGAAGATGGTATTGCTATTGGAGATACTTTTGCCTCTGGAGATTTTCTATTTGAAGTAACGAGTGTAGGTCCTAATGAGGTCGCTGTGGTCGATTTAGTGAACCCAATTACCGATATCGTTATCCCAAATATTGCAGTTGAACCTAGTGGTGATGATTCTTTTAGTGTAACTTCTGTAGGGGATAATGCTTTTTTGGCAAAAAGCTTAACAAGTGTTACTATTCCTGCTAGTGTGACTAGTATTGGTGCTTTGGCATTTTTCACAAATGCTTTAACCAGTGTTGTTATTCCAAATAGTGTTACAAGTATTGGTCAATCTGCTTTTAAGGATAATGACTTAACGAGTATTGTTCTATCTGAGAGTCTTACGAGTATCGAATTTGCTGTTTTTGAAAATAATGAATTACCGGGTGTTGTCATTCCTAATAGTGTTATAACTATTGAAGGTTCTGCTTTTACCAATAACCTATTAGGGAGTGTTTCTATCCCTACTAGTGTAACAAGTATTGGTCAATCTGCTTTTAGTGCAAATCAATTAACGAGCATTACTCTATCTGATGGTTTGACTACTATAGGATCAGGTGCTTTTTCAAATAATCAATTAACTAATGTTGCTATACCTAACAGTGTAACGAGTCTTGGAGGTCTTGCTTTTACAGACAATCAATTAGCCACCGTTGTTATCTCAAACAATATTACTGTTATAGAACAGTTTACGTTTGCTAATAATGAGTTAACCAGTGTAAGTATTCCAAATGGTGTAACGATCATTGGTAATACTGCATTTGCAAATAATGAGTTAACGAGTGTTACTATACCTGATAGTGTTACAACGATTGATTTTTTAGCTTTTAATAATAACCCATTGACAGCAGTTATTGCTCAAGGCACCATACCAGCTAGTATTGTTACTGGATCCGGAGATAGTTTTGGAGATCGTAGTGTGATAGACTTAACGGTACCTACAGGTTTAGTGCAAGATTATCTAGACGCAGATTGGACTGGTTTTGCAAGTATCACTGATGGTGAAGTTGCTGTGGGAGATACGTTTGAAGCAGGAGACTTTCTATATGAGATCACAAGTTTAGCGCCTAATGAGGTTGCTGTGGTCGATTTGGTAAGTGCAATTACTGCTATAGAGATCCCTAGTGAGGTAGTAGATGCTAGCGATACTTCATTTACAGTAACATCAGTAGGTGATAATGCTTTTCTTCAGGACGGATTAACGAGTGCTATAATTCCTAATTCTATAACCACTATAGGAGAATTTTCTTTTAATACCAATGCGTTGTCTAGTATTGAGATAGGGGCTTCTGTAACCACTATAAAGAGAGCTGCATTTGCTAATAATTTATTAGAAAGTATTATAATACCAGATACTGTTACTGTTCTTGGAGATCAAGTTTTTGCTTTTAATCCTACAACTACTGTTTCTTTTGGTACATCGGTCACTACTATAGGGGCTCGAGTTTTTGAAGGTAATCCAGATATCACAACAGTCACATCATTGAGTGTAAACCCTGCCAACTTACCAGATAATGCTTTTGATGATAGAGGCGCTATAGATTTGTTTATTCCAGAAGGGACCACACAGGTATATCTAGCAGCAGAATGGACAGATTTTAATAGTATCGATGATGGTTCGATTGCTGTAGGCGATACGTTTGAGTCTGGAGATTTTTTATACAGAATCACAAGTTTGAGTCCTAATGAGGTTGCTGTAATTGGTTTAACATCCTTTATTCAAGACATTGTAATACCAAGCGGCGTAGTTGATAGTGATACTGAGTTTGCAGTAACATCTATTGGAGAAGGTGCATTTCAAGAAAGACAACTCATAAGTGCTGTACTTCCAAATAGCATTATTAAAATAGGCGAATTGGCTTTTGAAAACAATGATTTAGTAGCCATATCATTAAGCAATAATCTTACTTCTATTGGTAAAGCCGCTTTTTTTGGCAACAATCTTACAAGTGTTACCATTCCAGATAGTGTTATAGATATAGGCGCTATTAGTTTTACCAGTAATCAAATAAACAGTGTAACACTAGGAAATAGTGTAAGCATAATTCGATTTGAGGCCTTTGCCGACAACCCATTAACCCAAGTAATTGCCACAGGTATTGACCCGGCGACAATTGTTACAGGAACAAATGATAGTTTTGGCAATAGAAGTGTGATAGATTTAACGATTCCTAGTGGAAGACTAGAAGCGTATCTTGCTGCCGATTGGACAGGATTTGCAAACATTAATGAAAACCAAATTGTAATAGGAGATATCTTTGACTTCGGAAATTTTAGATACGAAGTAACAGGAGTAAGTCCTAATACTGTTGCAATAATTGGTTTTGCAGAGTTTATACAAGATATCAATATGCCAAATACAGTGCTAGACCCTAACGAGAATCAATTTACCGTGACCTCTGTTGCAGAAGAAGCTTTTATAGATAGTAATATCAATAGGGTACGTATTTCAGAAAACGTTTTAAATATTGGAGATAGGGCCTTTGGTGCTAATAATATTGAGACCCTAATTATTCCAGAAAGTGTAGTTTCTATAGGCAGAGAGTCCTTTGCTAAAAATCCTTTAAGCGAACTAACTTCTTTATCCTTAAATCCTGCGAGTATAGAATTTGATAGTTTTGGAGATCGAGACCAAACAGATTTGTTTATTCCTTTTGGCACTTCAGAAGTTTATGAAGCAGCAGCGTGGACAGGCTTTAGATCTGTTACCGAGATAGAACCAACAAATCTTAACAATGTAAATATTATAACACTTTCAAATGAACAGGATCAAACTGGGGTTTCGAGTGATGGAGCTGCACTGGGTCGTAGTACAAACAACGAGGTCGTTTTAGCTATTTCAGCAGATAAGATGTTAAGCATTATCACTACAGAAGCTAGATTAGAGCAATACACGATCTATAGTGTTTCTGGAGAAGAAGTGGCACGCGGTACAAACGAGATTGTCTCAGTGGGTCATTTATTACCAGGGCTGTATATGGTACATATGCAGTTTGTAGATGCGCCAATAGTAGTTAAAAAGTTTATCAAGTAGTTGTAAGCTATATAAAGGTAAGAAGTCCTAGCTATTAAAATAGTTAGGGCTTTTTTATGTTTATGACATACTATTTCTCACTACACATATTTACTATGTGTACTTTTAGAAGTTGTCACACAAAGTAAAGGTAAGATACCGCTTTGGACGCCGGGACCAACCACGTCCTCACCGAAGTGAATGGCACCTTTGCAATGATCGTAGGTGATGCCGATGGAAGTTCACAAATAACGTTTATCGTAGATGCAGGTAACTATTTTGTGAAAATTAGCCACCGTAACCATATAGGGATAGTAACTACAACTCCTGTGGCGCTATCATCAACTTCGGAACTATTAGATCTCACTAAAGATGCCAGTCTCATTCAAGGTGGTACAGAAGCACTCACGGTGTTAGTAAACGGCTCGTTTGGCATTTTTGCCGGAGATAGTGATGGAAACACGCAAATACAAAACCAAGATTTATCAGATATTGTGATTCCTAACCTTGGAAAAGGAAAGTAAATTGAATAAAACGAGGCCTCAATTAGGCCTCGTTTTACATTTTATACATACATTAAGCCTAGTAATAACCTATTTTTGAGGCTCAATTAAGAATCGAGCCCTAACGATAGTATCAATTATTAAGGCTCATTTTAAAAAGTAGGTATGAATAGAAATTTGATATTTAAAGTTTTGATTTCGCTTTTACTTTGCTTTTCTCACTTCTTTATGTTTGGTCAAAAATCAGCAAAAGACAGCATTGTTAAAGCACTTAGAGATCAGATCGAAACTGCAACCCTAGATTCTACTAAGGTGCAATTGCTCCTTAATTTGTCTGATGAAGTGTATACCTACGATATAGACCTAGGTTGTAATACTATTCTAAAGGCCAAAAAAATCGCAGATCAAACTACCTACAGTGATTTTAGATTTCAAAAATTAAAAGTCGAAATTCTACAAAGTCTTGCTAATTGTGGGATCATTAGAGGTGATTTAGTCGACGCTTTAAAATATCAACAAAAAACGATTGATTTTTGTCAAAAAATTAAGGATACTATAGGTTTAGGGAAGGCCTATACCGGAAGAGGTACAATCTATCAAAGAAAGGATGATACCATAAATGCGGAAAAGTATTTTAGGAAAGCCATAGCGCTTCAACTAAAAAAAGGGAAGCCTAAAGACCTTGCATTTTCCTATACCAAATTAGGCCATATTTATAACAGCTATCGAAAACTAGACTCTGCACGATATTTCTTTACACAAGCTAAAAGGTATAATCCCACAACACTTGGAATTGTCCGAGCCAATGCAAACATTGGTACCTCCTACATTTATGGAGAAGAATATGACAAAGCAATCGCGATTCAAAAAGATAATCTCAAAATTATTGACCCCTCTAATCATTTAAATATTAGCTCTATATACAATAATTTGGCAAGTTCGTATTCGGCCCTTAAAGATTATGATAATGCACTAATAGCTATAGATAGTGCCATTTTCTATTCTAAAAAACAGAATGATAAAAGTAGATTAAAGGATAATTATAGATGGAAATATTATATAAGTGCACAATCAAAGCAATTTGAAGAAGCTTTTTTAGCACACCAACAGTACAAAATTTATTCTGATTCGTTAACCAATATCGATGAAGTAAAACGATTTACAGCATTAGATCTCAATTACCAATTCGAGAAAGAAAAGGAACTTGCCGCGTTAGAATTACAATCACAAGAATCCAAAAAACGACTGTACTTTATCTTACTATTTGTAGTACTGCTATTAGGATTGCTCACTGTGTATTTTTTAATAAAGGATAAAAAACAAAAAGTAGCACTGGCAAAAAAAGAAGTAGCCCTTAAAGAAACAGAAAAAATAAAATCAGAACTCGCTTTAGCGAATAGAGAAAATGAACTTAAAAAAGTTGTTATTGAAAATTCCATTACCGAAGAAGTATTGAATAAAACATTAGATGATATCAAGGAAATTATCACTTTTGAGAATGAGCGTGAACGAAAAATGGCCTTACGTTCCTTATCTGTTTCGCTACTGTCTGAAAAATCGGCACAAAAAGATACGTTGAGCTTACAATCTTATTTGGATGAAGTTGAGATGGAGTTTAAAATTTTGCTAGATCAGAAGTTTCCTAAACTAAACACCAATGAAAAGCAACTATTATGTTTAATAAAGATAGGATTAACCACGAATGAGATCACGAAGTTGCTTAACACCACACTTTCTTCAGTAAAATCAAAACGATATCGAATCCGTAAGAAATTGGCTATCGAACCTGAAGCAGATATTATACCCCATATTGAACAGTATAACTAATCTTATTTTATATTGCATACGCTCCTCGCAATAAGAGTGGATTGTGACGTTTTATATTCGCCTTAGCCTGAATAAAACAGAAGTCAAAAAAAAAACAGCAAGATCTTCCGCTTTAACCCTAATTATTCGTCTTCACACCAACAATTATCTCTTTTTTAAATTCATAAAACACATAATGTCAATTAATTAAAACAAACGAGGCTTATTTGAGGCCCTTGTTTTCTAGGTAATAAATTGTTTTTGCACCTAATTTTGAATTGAAGAATTCTAGCGCTATTTATTGGGTTTTGTGAAAAAGTATTTCACAAAATAATTCCCTGAAAATTTTGACTAGACTAAAAACTCAATGATGATGAAAACAAGAATTACGATTATATGTTTTTTATTTTTTGGTATCACAACTTCATTAGCACAAACCTTTACCGTTGATGGTCTTGATTATGTAGTGACTTCTATAAACCCGAATGAAGTGCGCGTGACGGGTGGTACAGCTATACCAACAGATTTGGTGTTGCCAGAAATAGTTTCCTTCGAAGGTGAAAATTATACATTGGTCATTGTTTCAAATAATGCTTTTGAAAATACCAATTTAACAAGTGTACAATTTCCAAGTACATTGCGAGAAATAAGAGCAAGGTCGTTTCAAAATAACTTAATTTCTTCACTGGTACTACCAGAAAACTTAACAAGTATAAGTTTTAGAGCTTTCCGTTTGAATCAAATTGAAAATCTGGTTATCCCAAATAGCGTCACTACGCTAGGTAATGGAGTGTTTGAAGCAAATAACGTTTCGAATCTTACTATATCTGAAAATATAACAACCATAAATGAAAACGCTTTTCGAAATAATGAATTAACTACAGTAACTATTCCCGCAAACGTAAATGCACTAGATGTAAGTTGTTTTAGAAGTAACCCATTAACAGAAGTAATCGTTTTAAATACCACACCTCCAAGTATTCAAGGAGGTAGTGATGATCCTTTTTTCGGTATTAGAGCTAATATAAATTTAACCGTACCTCTTGGTACAGAAAGTGATTATATTGATAATGGTTGGACTGGTTTTGCTACAATAAACGGAGAAATCCCTTTAGAAATTGGAAATTCATTTACTGTAGCTGGATTGAATTATACAATTACAGCTTTAGTACCTAACGAGGTCACTATTACTGGAGGCACATCTATACCTGCTAATTTAATGATACCAGAATCTGTTACCATTCAAGACATAGTATTTAGTGTTGTTAGTATTGGTGCGAGTGCTTTTGAAAACGAAGGTATCACTAGTGTTACATTTCCAATGACTTTAAGAATCATCGGAGGCGCGGCATTTAGATTCAATGCGTTGACAGAGGTTGTCATACCAAATAGTGTTACGCAGATTTCTCAACGTGCCTTTGGTAATAATGATTTAGTAAATGTAACACTACCCGAAGGCCTACAACGCATTGATTTTCGCTCTTTTGAAAGAAATGAAATTGAAAACATTGCTATTCCTAATACAGTCACCGAAATTCAAGGGGTTGCTTTTGAGGATAACAATATAACAGAACTTACCTTACCAGCAAATCTAACAACAATAGGTGCAGAAGCATTTGATGCTAATCCTATAAATCGGATTACCTCAGAAGCTTTAGTGCCACCTGTGATACAAGGCAATTCTTTTGGAAATAGAAGTAATACTGATTTGTTTATTCCAGAAGGCACAGAACAAGCTCATATAGATGCCACTTGGACAGGCTTTAATTCTGTAAATAGTATTGGGACATTTTTAGTAGGCGAAGATTTTGAAGTCAACGGATTATCCTATACAGTAACTTTATTAGCACCCAATGAAGTTGAAGTTATAGGGGGTTCATCAATCTCTACAGATTTGGTTTTGTCAGAAGTAGTTACTGTTAATGGTATTGATTATACACTAATACACGTAGCTGAGAGTGCTTTTCAAAATGCAGAGCTTGCAAGTGTAAGCTTACCTAGTAGTATAAGAAGTATCGGAGATTTTGCTTTTGATGATAATGGACTTGCTACGATTGAATTCCCTAAAGGTCTAGAAACCATTGGTCAAAGAGCCTTTAGATTTAACAACTTATCGGATCTCATTTTTCCAAATACTGTATTGTCCATAGGCGAAAGTGCCTTTGGAGCTAATCCTTTAGCTACAATAACGGCAGTTGGCAATATACCTGCGTCTATTCAAACAAACACATTTACAGGAAATAGAAGTAATATCGATTTATTCATTCCAGAAGGCACGACACAAGCATATATCAATGCAGGTTGGACAGGTTTTAATTCTATAAACGAGATACCAATTAATATTACGGTGGCTCCAAAAGTATTCTTACAAGGCGCCAGTTTAAATCCTATTGCAGGAGAAGAAGATTTAATGCGTGATAGCTTGCGCGAAAGTGGCCTCTTACCTTCAATCTCTCCCTACGGCGATGGCACGACTGTAGATCCCTCTGTCTTTGATGCTACAGGCGCAGATGCCATCGTAGATTGGGTATTTATTGAGTTACGTGATGCAGCAGACCAAACGCAAGTGGTAGCAAGTACTTCTGGATTGCTTCAACGTGATGGCGATGTGGTGGGTACCGATGGGAGTTCACAAATAACGTTTACGGTGGATGAAGGTAGTTATTTTATAAAAATAAGTCACCGAAACCATATAGGGATAGTAACTGCAACTCCTGTGGCGCTATCATCAACTTCAGAACTATTAGATCTCACTACAGATGCCAGTCTCATTCAAGGTGGTGCAGATGTAGTAACAGTAGTATTAAATGGCTCATTCGCAATTTTTGCTGGTGATGCTGATGGAAACACGCAAATACAAAACGATGATATATCTGTATTGATTAATGTATTGGGAACCTCTGGTTATTTGGGTGTAGATACAGATATGAACGGACAAATACAAAACCAAGATTTATCAGATATTGTGATTCCTAATCTTGGGAGGGGGTAATAACACATGCACTATTATAGAGAAATTGTAACAAGCAAATTCTCTTGGTACTATAATAAAAACGAAAAATGCTAGTGCAACCTAATCGCTAAGACGTCGGTTTTGTGCTAGCATTTTTCGTTTTTGTTATAGTGATCGACTAAAGTGTGTCCTAGGTTTGCATTGAATTTTCTTCTGAAAAGGGAACCCCTTAAAATAGGAACAAAAAAAGGAAACGATGTATCTGTTTGAAATCCTTTTTGGTTTAAAATTTCGGCTTCAAAACGAAGTTTTTGGAATCACAAGATGTGTTTACATTATTCTAAACATATTAAAAAACCCCAGAATATTTCAGAAAAGCCAGCGCTCAACATTGAATCTACTTCAAAATTAAGATCATGAAAAAAATACTACTCCTAAGTCTATTTTGTTTAACAAGCACCTTTGTGTTTTCGCAAAACTTAACAGCAACATTTGACAATGCTCAAATAGTAAACGACGGTACCTTTGATTGGTATGAGGTTGAGGTATATCTTACCAGTGATGTAACATACAAACAAGGCCGTGGTCAATTTTATTTGTTTTATGATATCAATGCCTTTGGTAATAGTATTGCCACTGCAGATGGAAATGGGGCACGTGTGGAGTTAGTGGCCAGCGCAGGGAGTATTTTAGCACAAACGTTCTCAGGTGCATTTCCTCTGTATAATGATTTTATAATTAGTAATAACGGTGTGCCTGATGGTGATTTAGCAACTGTTTCATTTGCTTTCCAGCAAGCAATTGGTGGTGACGTTTTTAGTGATAACGTACTAACCACACCTACCTTATTGGGCCTTGTGAGAATGCGTTTTGAAAATGTCACTATCGCTCCAGATGTATGCTTTAATACCATAGGAACTAACTTTGATGATCAATTTCAAACGGCTTGTGGAGGAAATCCTTTCCCAGATTGCAGTGGTGCACCAGGGGTAACTATTTTCGATTACGATGGTAGTGATTGTTCCGGTGCTTTATTAGGTGGCGGAGACACAGAAGATCCTGTTGCAGTTTGCCAGGATATCACAGTACAATTAGATGCTGCTGGAAATGTATCAATAACTGCGGCTGATATTGATGGAGGTTCTACAGATAATGTAGCAATAGCTTCCTTAGAAATTAACCAAACTAGTTTTGATTGTTCAAACGTGGGAGCAAATACTGTCACGCTTACTGTAACAGACACTAGTGAAAACACAGACACTTGTACTGCAACAATAACTGTAGAAGATACTATTGCGCCTGAGGCACTATGTCAAAACGTAGCAGTAACGCTAGATACCAATGGTCAAGCTAGTATTACCGCAGCGCAAATAGATAATGGAAGTTTTGATAATTGCGGGATTGCATCTATTACGGTTGCTCCTTCAGACTTTGATAGTTCAGATATTGGAGCCAATACAGTGACACTCACCGTAACAGATGTAAATGGGAATAGTGATACTTGTACTGCAACTGTTACAGTTACAAATGCTGCAGACACAGAAGATCCCGTGGCGGTTTGCCAAGATATCACAGTACAATTAGATGCTGCTGGAAATGTATCAATAACTGCAGCTGATATTGATGGAGGTTCTACAGATAATATAGCAATAGCTTCATTAGAGATTAATCAAACTAGTTTTGATTGTTCAACTGTGGGTGCAAATACTGTCACACTTACTGTAACAGACACTAGTGGAAACACAGACACTTGTACTGCAACAATAACTGTAGAAGATACTATTGCGCCTGAGGCACTATGTCAAAACGTAGCAGTAACGCTAGATACCAATGGTCAAGCTAGTATTACCGCAGCGCAAATAGACAATGGAAGTTCCGATAATTGCGGGATTGCATCTATTTCGGTTGCTCCTTCAGACTTTGATAGTTCAGATATTGGAGCTAATACAGTTATACTCACCGTAACAGACGTGCAAGGAAATGTTGATACCTGCAACGCTACTGTAACGGTAGAAGAAAACGACACACCTGTTTTGCCAAACCTAGCCGCTACTTTTGATAATGCACAGATAGTAAATGATGGCACTTTTGATTGGTATGAAGTGGAAGTATACCTTAGAAGTGACGTTGCTTATAAACAAGGTCGTGGTCAATTTTATTTGTTCTATGATATCAACGCTTTCGGAAATAGCATTGCTAATGAAGATGCAGATGGTGCGCGTGTTGAACTAGTTGCATCTGGAGGTAGTATTTTAGCACAAACTTCATCGGGCTTTCCTTTATACAATACGTTTATTATTAGTAATAATGGAGTTCCAGATGGTGATTTAGCAACTGTTTCATTTGCTTTCCAGCAAGCAATAGGCGGTGATGCTTTTAATGATAATGTTGCAACCACACCAACCTTGTTAGGTCTAGTAAGAATGCGATTTGAAAATGCGACGATTCCACCAGATGTATGCTTTAATACGATAGGAACTAATTTTGACGACCAATTTCAAACCGCTTGTGGAGGAGCTCCTTTCCCAGATTGCAGCGGTGCTCCAGGTGAGACAATTTTAAATTATGATGGTAGCGATTGTTCAGGCGCAATACCAGAATTAGATTCGGAAGCACCAGTTGCCCTTTGTCAAGATATTACCGTACAACTAGATGCTGCAGGAAATGCCACAATAGCTGCCGCTGATATTGATGGGGGCTCCACAGATAATGTGAGCATTGCGTCACTCGCAATAGACCAAACAATTTTTGATTGCTCTAATGTGGGAGCAAATACAGTAACATTAACCGTTACCGATACAAGTGGAAATATAGATACGTGTACCGCAACTGTGACGGTAGAAGATTCTACTGATCCAGAAGCGCTTTGTCAAAACATCACAATATCTTTAGATGCAAATGGCCAAGCAAGTATTACAGCGGCACAAATAGATAATGGTAGTACAGATAATTGTGAAATTGCTTCTTTAGCAGTTTCGCCTAATACTTTTGACGGAGATAATATAGGAACAAACACAGTGGTCTTAGTCGTTACAGATATTAATGGAAATACCAATACCTGCCAAGCTACTATTACCGTTATTGATAACATAGCACCTATTGCCGTATGTCAAAACATCACACTTGGTTTAGATGCTAATGGAAATGCATCTATTGCAGCTTCAGATATTGATGGAGGTTCTACAGATAATACAAGTATTGCATCCTTAACAATAGATCAAACAAATTTTGATTGTTCAGATATTGGAGTAAATACTGTAACCCTTACTGTAATAGATACTAGTGGAAATACAGATACATGCACTGCCACAGTAACCGTTGAAGACAGCATGGCGCCAGATGCAGTTTGCCAAGATATAACTGCAGCCCTAGATGCTAATGGACAAGCAACCATTACCACTGGACAAATAGACAATGGAAGTTCAGATAATTGCGATATTGCCACTATTACTGTGTTCCCAAATACTTTTGACGAATCTAATTTAGGAATTAATACAGTAGTACTCACAGTAACTGATTCCAACGGAAATACAGCTACTTGTGAATCTACGGTAACAGTGGTAGACAACAGTGCCCCAGTAGCGGTGTGTCAAAATACTACCCTGCAATTAAATGCCTCAGGGGTTGCAACTATTACTGCAGCCGAAATTGATGGCGGTTCTATAGATAATGTAGGTATTGCTTCAATAGTAATAGACCAAACCAGTTTTGATTGCTCAAATTTAGGAGCGAATACGGTGACGCTAACGGTAACAGATACAAGTGGAAATGTTGATACTTGTACTGCAATAATAACTGTAGAAGATAGTATTTCACCAATTGCTCAATGTCAAAATATAACATTACTATTAGATGAAAACGGAGAAGCTACCATTACACCAGATCTTATAGATAATGGTTCAACAGATAATTGTGATGTAAATCTTGATATTGACATAACATCTTTTGATTGTACTACCATTGGGGCAAATACGGTGATCCTAACGGTTACGGATAGTAGCGGAAATACCGCTACTTGTGAAGCCCTTGTAAACATTATTGATACTCTTTCTCCAGAACTTGAATGTCCTGAAGATGAAACTGTTGTTTTGGAAGAAGGTACTACAACTTTTGAGATTCCAGATTACGTTGCCCTTGGTGAAATATTAATAACAGATAACTGTGAAGATGGTGTAACCACAACACAAGATCCATCGCCAGGCACTATAGTTGAAGAAGGCACAGAAACAATTACCATATGTGCTATAGATGCATCGGGTAACGAAACCTGTTGTGAGTTTGACTTAACCCTTGAACCTGCTCTTGAAATAGGGGATAATATTCTTGCATTAAGCAGTATAAAAATGTATCCTAATCCTGCTAGTACTATTGTGAATTTTGCAAATCCAGATGGAATTCTACTTAAAAGTATAACCATGTATGATGTCACAGGAAGACTTATAAACTCCTATAATACTGTAGCTGTTTCTAGTATCTATAGTATCAATGTTGCTCATTTAAATGCAGCGATGTATCTAGTGCACATAGAGACAGATAGCGGCATGCTAACTAAACAACTAATTATAGAGTGATACTAGGAATTTTGTGAATACGCAGAGGGTTTTGATGTAATATCATCTCAAATCAATGATTTAAAATGTCAAAAACATGTCGTTTCTGTAATAGCATTGTGCGGTTTTGTTATAGCCTTTTATTGAGCCTAAAGATATTTTTGTAGCTATGAGTGTATTAGCATCTCCTTAATACCTGCAAAAGTATTTACTAATTATTATAAAACCTTATAACTAGAGGTCGTACCCCAAATTATTAAAAAATAAACACTATAAATTATGAAAAAAAGAGCCTTATTTTTTATGCTAACTTTATTGTTTAGTGCTACTGTGTTTTCGCAGAATATTGCTGCCACATTTGACAATGCTCAAATAGTAAACGACGGTACCTTTGATTGGTACGAAGTAGAAGTATACCTTACTAGCGATGTAGCCTACAAACAAGGTCGTGGCCAATTTTATTTATTCTACGATGTTAATGCTTTTGGCAATAGTATTGCGACCCCAGATGCCAATGGAGCTCGTGTGGAGCTAGTTGCTAATTCAGGCAGTATTTTGGCGCAAACATTTGCGGGTGCATTTCCTGTATACAATGATTTTATAATTAGTAATAACGGAGTACCTGATGGTGATTTAGCAACTATTTCAATTGCTTTCCAACAAGCGATAGGAGGTGATGTTTTTAGTGACAATGTGTTAACCACTCCTACTTTATTGGGCCTAGTGAGGATGCGTTATGAAAATGCGTCTATCGCTCCAGAAGTATGCTTCAATACCTTAGGAACTAACTTTGATGATCAATTTCAAACGGCTTGTGGAGGAAATCCTTTTCCAGATTGCAGCGGTGCTCCTGGCGAAACTATACTGGATTATGATGGTAGCGATTGCTCTGGAGCATTATTGCCTGGAGGGGCAAATTGTGCTTCAACAACGACCTATACTATAGACGGAGATTGGGATAATGGGGATCCAGACAGTACAACAGAAGCTATCATTGCTGAAAATTATGATACTTCTCTCGGAAATATTAATGCATGTGAGCTTGTAGTACAAAATGGTGCTACCCTAACAATTAATGCTGGTGATTTTGCTGAAATAGAGGGTAATATTACTGTCGATACGGGTGGTGCAATAGTAATAGCACATCAAGGAAGCTTGGTGCAGGTTGATGATATGGCAGTTGTAGCTAATAATGGAAGCATTGAAGTACAAGTTACAACCCCTACATTAAAACCAAGAGATTTTATGATTATGGGAAGCCCAATGTCTACAGAGACTAGAGATGGTGTTTATGCAGATGCTTTTAGGGTATTAGAACACTCAACAACAAATTTTTTGCCACATCCAGATGTAGAAGACTTCTATCTACCAAATACAGTAGTAAACTTCATGGATGATAATTTTAACGATTGGTTAACCTATTCTGGAACTATCAATCCAGCCGAAGGCTATTTAGTATCTCCTCAAGCAGATATACAAGATGGTAATACAACCTATGATCTTAGTTATACAAATGGAACCCTGAATAACGGTATTATTACGTACAATATGGAATTTACTATAGACCAAAATTCAAGTCCGAGTATGCTTGCAAATCCATATCCTTCTGCAATAAATGCCGACCTGTTTATTCAAGCAAATGATGAAATTGATGAAATCTATTTTTGGGAGCATATTACCGAGCCTAATACAACGTTTCCAGGCGGAAATTCAGCTAACTTTAGTATGGAAGATATTTCTATGTATAATTTAGCAGGTGGTGTTGGTACAGGTACTGCGGCTGCAAATGGCGGCACAGCACCCAACGGAATTATAGCAACTTCTCAAGGATTTGGTGTAAAAGCTTCTGCAGCTGGAACAGCAACATTTAATAATAGTATGAGAGTTACAGAGGGTAATACTACGCTAAGAAATCCTAGTATAAATAGAGATAGAATTTGGTTGCAAATTGAAAACCAAACCTATGATTTAAACACAGAAACACTTATTGCTTTTACACCTAGTGCTACGTTAGGTTTTGATGCTGGATACGACAGTGAACAAATTGGAAAATATGTTTCTTTATTTTCAAGAATACCAAATGAAGATAAGGCGTTTGCCATTCAATCTAGAGAGGCATTTAACAATCAAATCACTGTTTCTTTGGGCTTTTCTACTTTAATTGAAGGAACAGAGACGTATACTATAAGCCTCAGTAATTTTGATGGAGATGTTATTGCTAATGAAACAATATACTTAAAGGATCATGCCACTGGAATTCTAACAAATATGTCTGAAGGAAGTTATACATTTACTGGAGATTATGGTGTTCACAACGATCGTTTTACCATACAATTTGTTGACGAAGAAGTTTTAAATACACTAGAAAATGCATTAGATAATTCTGTTGCTGTATACCCTAATCCAACGAATGGAATTATAAACATTCATTCCCCAAATGTTTTGATTCAAGATGTTTCTTTGGTAGACATACAGGGTAGAATTATGATGCAGCAACAAAACATCCAAAACAATGCATTGCATTTGGATATAAGTACTCTTAATAGTGCAGTATATTTTGTAACCATCACTACGGAATATGGCACTTTAGTAAAAAGGTTTCTCAAGGAATAATAATCTGTTGAAAGGTTAATTTGTTAGATTGAGTTGAAAGTCTGGTAGCATACTCCTCTTGCTATCAGGCTTTTTTATCAAAAGCTTAGTTAAGTCTGGTGCTAAAGTCTAATTATGAATATATAGATTTCCTAATACAACCGTCAAGTGATGGAACAAGTCTATATTATATTCTAGGTGTTTATCCTTTTAATCCATTTTCAACTATAGCATTTCCATGAGGTACTAGGATTTCATCCAATTTTAATGTAAAAGCAATATATATAATGTCATATTTAGGTGTCGAGTAAAACTTCTTGGTAGTGAATACTTTCACTGTTTGTAGTAATCTGGTATATAATTCTTTCAAACCCCGTCTAAAAAATCTTCTAACACCTCTTTTGAACCAAGATTGAGTTTCTTTTTTAAACGTGCCTTGGCTATTTTTACTGCATGTACTGTGGTTCCTCTAAGTTCTGCAATTTCTTTACGAGTTAGTTTCATTTTAGTAAATGTGGCAATCTCTATATCTGTTTTTGATAAATTAGGATGCTTAGAAGTAAGTTGAAAGATGAAACTTTTGTTGTAGTTTGCAATTTGCTCATTAATAACCAGTATTTTTTTGTCTTCTAATTTGCTAGAGCGAATATCTGCTAGTGTAGATTGAATATCAACTTCAGTGTCTTGTTTTACAATTTTTTGTAAATCTTCTGCGATCTTTAGCTTAGCTCTCAATTGCTTTACGCTTTCCATTTGTAACGACATAATTTCCTTCGTTTTTAATGAAATATCCTTTTCCTTTGAAATTAACTGAGTAACTACATCTAGTTTTTCTCTTTCTAACGTTTTGTATCGATCTACAATAGCGAGTGAGAGAAGAATAGCCTCTAATACAGAGCCAATCATATAGGCATTTAGCGTAAATATGTTTTCTGGAAGAATAACAAATACCGTAAGTGTGTAAATAATAACTGTGGTACAATAACAAGCCCAAGCAATTACCAAATATTTTGCAAATGAATTTCCTCGTATGTACGTCCTAATTCCTGAATACAAGGCTAATAAGCTACAAAGCATTAGTCCCAACGCTACAGGACTATTGTTGGGGGGATGTCCAAATAGTTCTTGTCGAATCATAACATAAGCCAAGGCGATAAGTTCATAATATAAAATACCCTTCAATAACCAATGTGATGACGTACTATACTTCTTTGTTTCCAAGAAGCGAATACAAAATTGTGCTGTGATTACAGTTCCAAATGTCAGAAATATTGGAGTACACCATTCCTGAAAAAAAGGCATTCCATCTAACAAATATTTCTTCATAAAACCGCGAACGGTTATCTGAACCAAAAGACCTCCTAAGATGGTGCCAGCATACAAAAAATAGACACTATCCCTTAGGCCTACACTTAATAAAATGTTGTAAAAAATAATAATAACCAGCGCCCCAATGATCAAAGCAATCGCTAATAATTCATTTTGCTCGCTTTCCAAATATTCTGATTCTTTTACGAGTGTTATGGCATAAGCCTTTCCATATTGACTGTACGTTCTCATATAAAAAGTCTTGGCCTCACCTTCCTCAAATTCTAATGGAAAATACAAAGATGTCGCTTTAATAAGCTTGTCTTTTTGATTTACCATCACACCTGTGTGGTATACTTTCCAATGATTTCCTTGTTTGAAATATAAACTCACCGAGTCTAACAAAGGCTTTCTAACTCTAAGCAACCGCTGTATTGGTCTAGCACTCTCATTCTTAATTTTAAATTTCAGCCAAACATTAGTATCTGTAAATCCTAGATTGATAATATCTTTTTTAGATTTTTTAAACTCAATAGTCTCAGCTTCTTCGATACTTACCTTTAATGTGGGGTCTTCAGCCACAGATATATATTTTCCTAGCACATCTTCAGAGGATACTTTATCTATCGGAATAACATCATAGGCTACATTTTGAGAGATACAAGCTACCGAAAAACAAAAAAGGGATATAAATAAAAAGTGATAAGATGTTTTCAAGAGTCGGGTGTATTGGAAATACAAAAATACATGAACTAGCATCTTTTTTCTTAAAAACAACGATAACAAGATGTTACTCCTAGGGTACAAATAAGGGCACATTATCAAAACCCCTATAAATAAAGGGATTGAGTTTCTAAAATAGTTGAAATGTTAACACAAGTACCTGCCTTCGGTTTTTATTTTTGCAAGGTATAAAATCCCAAATGTATCACTAGAAAGCTTTGCCTTTTCAAACGCTAAGCGTTTGTATTTTCTGCTAGGGAAGTGCAAGATTTTTATTATTCGAATTACAAAACCTAATGAAGTGTCTGTAATTCTTGTAGCTATTCATCCCTACAACTATGCTTACAATGTTGAGCCTATAAATTTTATGCAGCTACCAAAAAATGTAAAGCGCCCAAAAAAAATATAGAAAAATGAATAAACTCATAGTACTTTTTTTCCTACTTATTATACACAGTGTTCACGCACAGGTTGGTATAGATACTTCTACTCCAGACCCTTCTTCAATACTCGATATTGCATCCAGCAATAAGGGAATTTTAATTCCTAGAGTTTCTTTGTCTACTATTTCAACAGCCTCTATTGATGGAGTCAATACAGCAGCAGAAGGACTGTTAATTTACAATACCAATGCTTCAGTAACTGGGGGCAACGGAACAGGCTTTTATATTTTTAATGGGAGTGCTTGGTCAAAATTGGTTACTTCTAATGAAGTAAGTGCCGATGCAGATTTTTACGAAGAAGGTACCACTACCTCACCAGATGCTATTACGGATGACATCTATACTCAAGGAAATGTAGCTATTGGGAAAAATACGGCAGATTATCCTTTGGACATACAAACTGATGGAGATCGTAGTATAAATACACACAATACCAGTACCGCTGGTAGTTCTAGAGCTGGATTGATCAATACTTTCGCCTCGAATAATGGAATTCGTACTGGTGTTTTTAACTTTATGAATTATAATACACCTTCAGGAGATCCAACCAAATTGGGTATTTCAAATGTCCTTACAAATAGTTCAAGGGGGAGTGCTATTGGCATACGAACCTTACTTTCCAACTCGGGTACCACAGCACAAACAGGTTTATTTGCCCAACTTGTTGGAAATTCACCTGGACTACAATATGGAACTTACACGGAAATTAGCAACTCTGGAGATGGCGCGCATTATGGTCATTGGGCTAGAATACTAGGAACTGGAACAGGTAATAAATATGGATACTGGACACAAATAGCGAACTCTGCAGGAGGAACGCACTATGGGGTATACTCAGATGTTCAAAAAACAGGAAGTTTTGCCGGATATTTTATAGGGGATGTACGTATGACAAGTTTAGGAGGGTCAGGAAATCAAGTGGTCGTGGTGGATAATGATGGAGATTTAAGCACCCAAGGATTACCTACTGATGAAGTTGACTGGTACGAGGAAGGTACTACTACAAAACCAGATGCCATTACAGACGATATCTACACCCAAGGAAATGTGGCCATCGGAAAAAATACGGCAGATTATCCTTTGGATATACAAACTGGAGGAAACCGCAGTATACATACATTTAATGCTAGTGGTGCTTCGGATACTCGATTTGGGATAGCGAATACTTTCGCTACTGCGAATAACGGAAAACGTGTAGGTGTTTTTAATCTTTTGAATCATATTGCAGCGGGTACAAATCCAACTAAAATTGGTATTGAAAACACTATGTCACGCAGTTCAAGAGGTACTGCTACTGGAATGGAAACTTTGCTTAACAATGGAGGCAGTACAACACAAAGAGGTCTATTTTCCAACCTTATAGGAACTGCTACTGGACAACAATACGGTACATACACGAGTATCCAAAATACAGGAAATGGTGGACATTATGGACATTGGACGAGTCTTGCAGGAACTGCAAATGGTAATAAATTTGGGTATTGGGCAGAAATAGCAACTACGGCAGGTGGAACGCATTATGGTGTATATTTAGATGTTCAAAAAACAGGCAGTTTCGCAGGGTATTTTATAGGGGATGTTCGTATGACCAGTCTGGGAGGATCTGGAGATCAAATGGTGGTGGTTGATAATGATGGGGATCTAAGTACGCAGGCTCTTCCAGGGAGTGATGTAGATTTTTACGAAATAGGAACTTCTAATGCGCCAGATGCCATTACAGACAATATCTATACGCAGGGGCAACTGGTCATAGGAGGTACGGCGGCAAATCAAAGTGCGCAATTGCAAATTGATGAAGAAACTGGGAATGGCGCCATACATATCAATACCAACTCAGATGATGTTACGGCCTTTACGATGCGCCGTACTGATAACAACAATAGACAAGGGATTGCTTTCCAAAATTCTGGAGGGGCGCACGGAGCGATGATTTACCATACTATTCCTGCAGATGGCTTCGAAAATGGTATTGCGATTGCGACTATAGGGAATCAAGCCACGGCAACCGACCTTGGCACTACTGCAACCTTTAAGGATGACGGAACCATACGACTACACGATTACGGCCTAGGCAATAATACAGATACAGCTCCTGCATATCTTGTAGGGGTGCAAGCCGATGGCGATCTTGTAGAATATGACAATTCCGTAGAGGCTGTCTCTACACCCTCTTTTGCTGGAAACTGGGAAAACTATAGTGTGAATTTTGGTACAGACTACGAGAATGCTAGATATTATAGACACGATAGTAGAGTGCATCTAGCGGGCTTAGTGCGCAAATCTTCTGCGATTAACAATAATGATCATATCGTTACATTACCTCCGGGATATCGTCCTGTAAAGCGCCGTATATTCAGTTTACATTCTCAGTTTGGAGCCGTCCGTGTGGATGTCTTCCCGAATGGACAAGTGCGTATGATTGCGGGCAACCAAAATGGAGGGCAAAATTGGGTGTCGCTAGATGGTATTTCATTTAGAGTTGATTAAAATGTAGTATTTCTAAATCAAAATGGAAAATCTCTTTTTTTGTTTTCACTCAAAAAGATGAGCTGTAAGCATTTTAAAATTATCATACATTAAAATCGATAGCCCTAGAATGAGTATTGTTTCAAAATTTGACATAGGGTACAAACAAGGGTACATTGTCTAAACTCCTATAAACAAAGGTGTTTCTTTCTTGAAATAAATAGGTTTTTAACATAGGTGCCTAGCTTCAGTATTTATTTTTGCAACACACAAAACCCCATTTTTATTATGAGACCGTTTTATTTTTTTAGATGCATTGCATTTTTATTTTCTGTTCGTCAAGCTTTAGGGCTTTGATTTTTTATTCAAGTTTTTTTACAGATGTACTAATCCAAGTACATCAACTTTCAAACAATAAATTGGCTCAGTCAAATATGTATACAACCACTGCCTAAATAAATAAAACAAAACTCTTTTCTTAAACTTTCATATTATGAACAAAGCATTGCTATTTTTTTTCTTTACAATTTTAACATCCTCAACTTTTGCTCAAACAACAAATATTCCAGACGATAATTTTGAGCAAACATTAATCGATCTAGGCTATGACGATATATTAGATGATTATGTATTAACAGAAAATATTAACACCTTAACTTCATTAAATATTTCTAATAAAAACATTTCTGACCTTACTGGTATAGAAGATTTTACAGCTTTAATTAATTTAGTTGTAGGGGATAATAACATTACATCATTAGATATATCTGCACAAACAAACTTACGGACGCTTTTAGCGTCAAATAATTTTCTTTTAACAAATTTTGTTCATGGGAATAACTCTGATTTACGACAATTAAGATTAAGCAATAGTAACATAAGTGCAATTGATGTCACTCAATTTTCTATGCTACGTGAGTTGTACTTGACGAATGTCTCACCTTTATCACAGCTGGACGTAACAAATAACCCGAGCCTAATAAGGCTTCGAGTTAACGGTACTACTATTTCAGAAATTAATACGATTAACAATACAGACCTTGATCAATTATTTGTTAGTAATACTGCTATTGCATCGCTTTCTTTAATAACCAATTCAAGCCTAAGTTTTATTCAAGTTAGTAATTGTCCTAATCTTGAGATATTGAATGTTAAAAATGGTAACAATACAAACATAACAACCTTTAATGCTACGGGAAATTCAAACCTAAGCTGTATAACTGTAGATGACCCAGTATATAGTACCGCTAACTGGACAAATATTGATGCGCAAACTAGTTTTAGTGAGTTTTGTTTAAATCAATTCACGTACGTGCCAGACGATAATTTTGAGCAAGCATTAATCGATTTAGGCTATGACGATATATTAGATGATTATGTACTAACAGAAAACATTAACACCTTAACTTCATTAAATATTTCTAACAAAAACATTTCTGATCTTACTGGTATAGAAGATTTTGTGGCTTTAACTACTTTAAATATAGGGGATAATGACATTACATCATTAGATATATCTGCACAAACAAACTTACGGACGCTTTTTGCTTCAAATAATTTTTCTTTAACAAATTTTGTTCATGGGAATAACTCTGATTTAAGAAACTTAAGATTAAGTAATAGTAAAATAAGTGCAATTGATGTCACTCAATTTTCTATGCTACGTGAGTTGTACTTAACCAATGTATCACCTTTAGCACAACTGGACGTAACAAATAATCCAAGCCTGATAAGGCTTCGAGTTAACGGTACTGCTATTTCAGAAATTAACACGACTAACAATATAGACCTTGATCAATTATTTGTTAGTAATACTGCTATTGCATCACTCTCTCTAATAACCAATTCAAGCCTAAGTTTTATTCAAGCTAGTAATTGTCCTAATCTTGAGATATTGAATGTTAAAAATGGTAACAATACAAACATAACGACCTTTAATGCTACGGGAAATTCAAACCTAAGCTGTATAACTGTAGATGACCCAGCATATAGTGCTGCAAACTGGACAAACATTGATCCACAAACTAGTTTTAGTGCGTCCTGTAACTCTGTTCTTGTAAATCCAAAAGTGTTTTTACAAGGTGCTGCTCTAAACCCATACATGGGAGAAGAGAATTTAATGCGTGATGATTTACGTGTGGCAGGATTACTTCCAACTACAAGTCCGTATACAGATGGGGTAACCTGTGATGCCTCACTATTTAACACCACAGGAGATAATGCCATTGTAGATTGGGTTTGGATAGAGTTGAGAGATGGAAACGATACTACACAAGTGGTGGCTGGTCAATCTGCATTGTTACAACGTGATGGAGATGTACTAAATGCAGCATATGAAACACTCGAATTTGATGTTGCACACGGTAACTATTATGTAGCCATCAAACATCGAAACCATTTAGGAGTAATGACGGCAAATACAGTTGCATTATCTTATACAACAAATGTAGTAGATTTTACACAAGATGTAACGGTAACACAAGGAGGCAGCCTCTCTCTTAGCGAGCTTGATAATGGCCTCTACGCGATGCATGCAGGGAATTCTGATAGTAATGGACAGATCCAGAATTCAGATATTTTAAATATCCTATCACTAGTTGGCTCCCCTGGATATCTATTAGAAGACGTAGACCTCAATGGACAAACACAAAACTCAGATATCTTATTAACATTACCTAATGTTGGAAAAGCCCAACAGTTTAACGATTAAGTATACCCCTTAAATTATATATTATGAAAAATTACCTACTAGTACTCTCTTTGTTTCTATCCTTAGCCGTCACAGGCCAGGTAGAAGATGTGTTGTTTACCATTGAAAATCCACAGATCACCAACGATGGTATGAACGATTATTACGAAGCCGATGTGTATATATCAAGTACCAGCGAATTTAAATATGGTTTTGGTCAATTGTACATTACCTATAACACCGATGCTTTTATCACAACCCCAGTTGATAGTGGCGGGTTTGAATATACCCGACCTACTGGATCTTTATTAGATCAAGGGATTGATGCGACCGATTTAGCAAAATTTTATACTGGTTTTAATCAGCTTGATAATACCCCTGGTATCATCTCTATAAATTGGCAGCCTGCCTTTGCTGCATCGACCATAGCCAATGATAATGTCACAGCTACACCAAGGTTGTTATTACATTTCAGAATACAATATGCAGACACAAGTCAAGACCCTATGATTTGTTTTGATGTAGACTTAAGCGATGGTCAAAATACAGAAGCCTGTGGTCCTTTTAGCTCTGCCAATCCTTTTGAGACTGCAGATTGTACAGGCGCAAACTTACCTGTGGTGATAGAAGATGATATGTATACCTGTGACAATGCAGGGCTCCCAGTTTCATGTGCTACCACCAGTACCTACACAATCATGGGTGGGTGGGACAATGGTACACCAGATAACATGACAGAAGCTATCTTTCAAGATAGTTATGATACGTCCCTCGGAAATATTACAGCCTGCCAAATTGTGGTAGCAAATGGTGCTACGTTAACCATCAATGCTGGAGAACATATACTTGTAGATAACGATGTTACTGTAGATGTTGGAGGTGCCATTGTGATTGCACACCAAGGAAGCTTGGTACAAATAGATGATACGGCATCAGTAACAAACAATGGAAGTATTGAAGTACAAGTAACAACTCCAAATCTAGAAGCGAGAGATTTTATGCTAATAGGGAGCCCTATGACGGCAGAAGTGAGAGAAGACCTAGCAGGTTTTAGAATGTTACAACACAGTACGAGTAATTTTAACCCAAATCCAGCCATTCAAGCCTTATTTGCCGATGGAACGAACTTTACAGATGATGATCTTGCAGGCCAAGCTGGTTTTGATTGGACAACAAAAACTGGGATGCTAGCTCCAGGAGAAGGGTTCTACTATATTCCAGGACCAGATTTACAAACAGGAGGGAGTTATGACTTAGCTTTTAATACAGGAACTCTAAATAATGGTATTGTAAACTATGCCACCACCTTTGGTACTGATCAAAATGACAGTCCAAATATACTAGCAAATCCATACCCTTCAGGAATTGATACTGCTTTATTTATCAATGGAAATACGGCAGTAAATGAGGTGTATTTCTGGAATCATGACACCAACCCAAGTACAAGCTATCCTGGTTCAGATGATTCGTATTATAATATGGCAGACATTTCAGTATTTAATACGTTAGGTGGTTCGCAAACAGGACCCTCTGTTATTGCAACCGGACAAGGATTTGGAGTGAAAGCAGTGAACGATGACCCAATTGTATTTAACAACGCCATGCGTGTGCTTACAGGAAATACAACCCTTAGAAACCCAGAAGAAACCACAAACAAACTATGGCTAGAAGTCACCAACGAGGCATACGATTTAAAGAGCAATATGTTAGTAGGTTTTACCCCAGAGGCTACCGCAGGATACGAAGCTGCCTATGATAGCAAACGTCTTACGGCAAGCGTTTCTTTATATTCTATGATTGCAGGAGAAGACCAAGGCTATGCCATTCAAGGAAGAGAAGCTTTTGAAAGTTCAATGACCATCCCATTAGGCTTCCAAACCTTAGTGGAAGAAAATGCTACCTATACCATTACACTAGCCGATTTGGAAGGATTGGCTTTGGATACAAATACAGTGTATTTAGCAGACAGAGCAACAAATACGGTAACCAACTTAAATGAAAGTGGTTACACATTTACTGCAGTAGCAGGCAATCACAAAGACCGTTTTGTATTACAATTTGAGAACGAAACTGTTTTAAATACACAAGAAAACTTAGCAGATACTGCTATTGCTGTATATCCTAATCCAACAAATGGAATTGTAAACATTCAATCCCCAAATGTTTTGATTCAAGATGTTTATTTGTTAGATATACAGGGTAGAGTTATCAAAAAAGAAAAAGGAATCCAAAAGAACAGTTTCAGTTTTGATATAAGTGATTTAGATAGCGCAATATATTTTCTAACAATGCATACAGAAAATGGATCTGTGGTAGAGAGAATTATAAAAGAATAATAATCTGTTCAAGATTAATTAGTTAGATTGAGTTGAAAAGTCTGTTAGCATAATCCTCTTGCTAGCAGGCTTTTTTTAATCAAAAGCATAATTAAGCCCTGTACTAAAATCGTATTGGGAATTAGGAATCCCTATGGCAGGAAAGGCATCGTAGGTAAAGGTGTATTGCAATTCGATGGCGAAATTTTTAAAGAGGGCGACTGCTAATGATGACTGACTAGAAATGCGATAATCATCTACACTATTTAGTCTAGGTTGGTAATAGGTCGTGCTAATAAAACTAACCGTTTCACTTGGGTAGAGACTACAAGATGCATAGGCGCTTCCCCTAAGGTTTCTTTGTATGGGTGTAATACCATCATCCACTTCTTCATATTCATACATAGCTAGCGTACCCAGATACACTTTGTAGTTTTTACTTTTGGTGAGTTTAAATCTTGGTCCCGTTCCTAGCAGCCCTCTAAAATCAATTTTAGAGACTTTGTTGTATTGGGTTTGTGTAAATGCTTCCCAAATAATTCTTTCTGAAATTTTATAATTATAACGTAAGTGCTGTATCCCACTATTCTCAAAATCTTCTGTTTCTAATTTCTGAAATGCAATGTCATTTTTAAACAAGATTAAATGCTTCTTTGTTTTGTATTGCACATGAATGTTATTAGACAATTTAATGATGTCATTAACATTTCGCTTTAAAGCAAAACCGATCGTAGCATTTCCAGAAAAGCCAGAAGTATCTGTTACCTTACGAAGCGATTCTGCATTAAGGATTTGGGCAAAACTTGAACTAATAGAAAACATTAATAAAAATAAAACAGTAACAACTTTCATATAGGACTTTGACGTTAATTTAATCATACAAATCTAAAGCTCCAACAAGTATAATTATTTTTTTTAAAGAAACTCTTTGTCGGCATATACTATTTTTTTTCATTTTTCAGTCATATATACTTACAACATAAGCAAAGTGATATTTTAAAACGTTTGTAATGTAATAAACTGAAAATCAATAAATTGAAATCATGTAATAGATGCTTGTTTTTATAAAAACAGGCATTTACTATTTGTTTTATTCTCTTTTTAGTAGTTGCTTTAGTTCTCAAATAATTTTAATTCTAAAAAAATAATAAAGATGAGAAAACTTACAATTATGATGATTTTATGTTTAATGGCTATGACATTAAATGCGCAAATTAATGTAGATCCTACAACCAATAATGTAGGTATTGGTGGCACTCCTGATCCCGACCATAAATTAGATGTTACAGGAACTTCAAGGACAAGTCAATTGATAGTAGGAGATCGAGATGAAATTCCTTTCTTCGCAACGGCTTGGTTAAATTCTGATTTTGCTGCTCAATTATATTTTAATTCAGAAATTTCTGCAACGAATGAAAAGCTTTGGGGTTGGTCTGCTATTAATGGCACTTTCAGACTTTTCGCGCAAAACGACGACTTATCTTCATTAGAAGAAGCTTTAATGGTTAATAGAACTGGTGCCAATATAGATAATGTATTGTTTCCGAATGGAAATGTTGGTATTGGAATGAGTTCTTTTCAAGATGAAAATCATGACTATTTGCTGTCTGTTAATGGAAGAGTAAGAGCCCATGCGGTAAGGGTATATACAGATTGGGCAGATTATGTTTTTGAAAAAGACTATGAGTTACCTTCTTTAATTGAAGTTGAAAATTTCATTCAAAAAAATGGTCATTTAATGGATATTCCAAGTGCGAAAGAAGTTGAAGAGAAAGGAATTGATGTTGGTGAAATGAATAAACTATTATTACAAAAAGTAGAGGAGTTAACACTATATACAATAGAGTTGAATAAAGAGATTGAGGCACTTAAATCTAAATTTGACTAATTATGAGAGTGTTAACTTTATGTTGTTTTTTGCTAGTTTTTAACTATGCAAAAAGCTCGACCTATTGGTTTAGTTTAAAAGACCCTACAATGATTCCAGTTGTAGTTGAAGGGAACCCATATATTTCTTTAGATTTTGGACAGCCTGAACTTAATAAGATGTTTTCAAAATATGATGTTTTGAAGTTTCAGCAATCTATACCTTCTTCTAAGAATCCACTTTTGTTAGAAGTTTATGAGTTTACAACGATGGATGTACAATTAGTTGCAGATATCAAAGAAAAATTTTCACATGTTTTTTTGAACATTGAAGAAAAACCAGAAATTCAATTACTCTATATTCCTGATGATTTTGGAACAAATGGAGGAGAGCTTCAAGAGCAAGAAGAACTTAATTACATACGTGGACCTGAAGCTTGGGAAATTTCAGAAGGGAATAGTGATATAATCATTGGAATTTCAGAAAGCGTGAATATTAACCATGAAGATTTAGTTACCCAATCTGACGCCTTATATGGTACGTCTACCAGTTCTTATAACGGACATGGTACGAGTGTAGCTCTTTTGGCTGGAGGTATTACAGATAATAATACCGGGATTTCTGCTATTGGTTTTAATAGCTTTATTCGAGGTAGGGCTGGAGGTCCAAATGCGGTAGTTCAACTTGCTCAAGATGGTGTTAAGGTGATTAATATGAGTTGGGGACATTGTAATCCAACTAGTTTTACACTTAATAACTATCAAATGGCAATGAATGAAGCTCATGCACTTGGAGCGGTTTTAATTGCTGCAGCTGGTAATGGAGAGTTTAGTTGTCCCGATGGAGCAAATCTTTACCATTTTCCAGCAGCAAATGATAATGTTATTGCTGTTACAAGTGTTGGACATCTTTATGAATTAAATGATCCTGATCCAGCCCACAATAATCAAAAAGATAGATTCGAATCTGTTGGAAGTCCTAATCTTACTACTACCTATAATGATAGGGTAGACCTTAGTGCACCAGGTAAAGGAGTACTGACTCAACGTATAGGTGATCCAGATGGAACATATTATTATGGAGGAGGTACTTCATTTGCAGCACCAATGGTAGCAGGTACGGTTGGACTTATGTTAGATAAGAACTATTGCCTAAGCCAAGATGAAATAGAAACCATACTAAAATTATCTTCAAGAAAGATTGATGATTTACCTGTAAACAATGCATACTATGGGCAAATTGGCTCTGGTGTTTTAGATGCTTATGAGGCTGTGAAAATGTCTGAAGACATGGCAAATAACTATGGAATAGTTGAAGTTAAAGATAGGGTTTTGTATCGGTGGAGATATGTGCTTGAAACTGCGCCTTATGAAATTAAAATGACGAATAATAATGTAACTAGTGGTGCTCAACTAGAGTTTAAAGCTAAAAACACTATTGAAATTTTAAGTGGGGAGTATGCTCCAGATTTAACAGGCTTTATTGATTTAAGTATTGATAGTACAATCGCATTAAGTTGTGATGGTCCAGACCCAGTTGTACCATATACTAATCCAACACCACCCGTAAATCCTGGTACTGGTGGACCAACAGACCAGGATGTTTCTATTGCTCCCAATCCGGTTAGAGATTCATTTACGATTAGTTTAGAATATGATGATGACGATGCAGTTACTCAAGTCTTAATTTATAACTTCCAATCTGAACTAGTACTTGCTGATTATGATATGGATGGTCAATCTGTGATGAATGTTTCTAGTTTAGAAACAGGGATTTACTTTTTAAAAATCTTTACAGTTCAGGGGCATGTCTTCAATAAACAAATATTAAAAACCTAGAACCTTATGAAGTATAATGTATTTTTTTTAGTGATTTTTTTTAGTTTCTTACCCAATTTGAGTGATGCTCAATCGGTTGTAAATCAGGAATGTAAAACAGATGCAATTCATTTATATAATTTGAATGAATCGAATGAATATCAAAATAAATTTAATGATATAAATAGCTTGTGGGAAACCTACATGAATAATAGATCACAATTGGTGAATTTTGAAGAGCTTGAAACTATAAATGTCACTATTGCAATGCATGATATTTCTGCTTCTGGAGGCCATATTCCGGCAACAACTATTTTAGATTACGAATATATTGTGGAGGCTTTAAATGTGAGATTTATGAATCAATCTGGAAATTCTAATAATACACATATTCAATTTTGTTTGGCTCAAATAAAATCTAATGGTGATACGTACCAACTTGATGAGTTACAGATAGATTCAGATACTGGAGAAAACCTTGATCAATCTTCTATAGCAGGATGGAATGATCTGGTATCAATTACTTCTTCAACATTAGATTTTAATCAAAATTCCTATATAAATTTATATATAGTAGATAGTATATTGGGAAGTCAAGTAGGTTTTTCTACATTGCCTCCATCACATGGTACTCAAAGAGATGGAATTTATATAGAAAGAGATGTATTGCAAAATGATACTGATTTTCAAGAAAATATCTCTGTTCTAGCTCATGAAATGGGACATTACTTAGGCCTTTTTCATACGTTTGGTCTTTGTGATGTGGATTCAAGTGACGAAAGTTGTTTTTGCGAGAATTCCAATCCCCTATTTCATGGCGATATGGTTGAGGATACCTTGCCAAGTTTACCTCCGTTAATAGATGGTGGCTGCCCTCAAAATACTATCTGTCCTGATGAAAGTGCGGGGGCATCTGCTACAGATATTTCTAATATTGCCGAGAATTATATGAATTATTATAATCTGTCTTGTAGAAATGTATTTACTCCTGGACAAATAGATAGAATGCGATTTATGTTAGATCCTGAATTTGGTCCTAGAAAAACATTATTAGGTACTGAAACATGTCAAGACTGTTCTATATTAGATGGGTGTGACTTTGAAGTTATTTCTGATATTAATCAACATATCGAAGTGGATCAAGAAATTAATTTTACTATAGAGCAAAGTAACTGTTTATTTGATGAAATTGTAGTGAATTATGACTGGGTTCTAACAAACTTAACAACAGATACAGTTATGGCTCAGGGAAATGGTGAAACGGTATCATTTACACCAAATTTAGTTGGAAATTATGCTGTTTCTGTTGTAGCAAGTAACGGTACATGTTTTGAAAACATTGAGTCAAATATTTATTTTCAAGTTATTCCAGAATTTATAGAAGGTAGTTGTGCTTTTGAAATTAATAACTGGAATGAGTGGAATCGAGTTTCTTATACAGATGGTTGGGCATTAAGAGAAGACTTTGAAGGTTTTTGGGATCCTGGAGCTGCAAATCAAAGTGACTATGCTTTTCCAAATACAAGTCGTTTCGAAATAGGAGCATCTGTTGATTCCGACAATTTTGAAATTATACCAGCTCTTGATTTTAATGATTCTAATTTTGCCAGTCCACCAGAGGTATTAAATGGCAGTAACATTATTAGAGTTGGAAATTTTATAGACGGACAAACTAATCTGGAAGATGGAGCTGCTAATTATGTTTCTTATACATTCTTTCCTACTGCAGAAAATGCTCGTTTTAGAATTCATTATACAGGCATGGCTGGTAATCAATCTTCATTTTCTTTTGTTAGACCTGGCGAATATTTTACAGATCCTAATTTTCCTGCTACGTTTGGATGGTTTTGTGAATATCAATATAATAGTCCTTTAGATCCATCTGGAGGTACTACAAAAATAGGAGCTGTAGAGAATAATGCAAGTGATGAAAATAGACATCCTTTTAATGATTTTTTGTTCGGAAATACTAATGCTACATTGTACACGAACAATTCTTTTATTAATGGATTATCTTCAACTACAATTGCTGGTTTAGAATACAAAGTGATGGAAGATTGGGAATATATTGATCTTGATTTTAGTGAGTTTATTAATGATCCAAATTCACTTACTGATGATGGTTTGAATACGGGTATTACAATTACTTTTGTTGCAAGAACGAATAATGACCCCGTTGCTAAAGCACATGCTTATGCCTATTTTGGAGTAGAATGCTTAGGAGGTGGATTACCTCAAGAAACATCGATGGAATTTGTAGACATGGTAATGCCTTGTCAAAGTGATACAAATATAGGCTGTGTAGAAACTGATAATTTCTATGCGTACTATATAAATTTAGATACCTACAATTATACCACTATTACTATAGAAGAATCTGATGATAATATTACATTTATACCTTCTTCAGTAGATTTTGTTACAATAGATACAAGTCGAATAAGAAAAAATAGAATGTATGTTAAGCCTTGTCTTGGTCCAGATGATCCACCAAGCAGATTCTATAGAGTAACAGCAAAATCAATGCATGATGAAGTATCTGACACTTTTTTAGTAGTAAGAAATTTTGCATACGATAATACTGATATTTGTGATACAATAGGTTTAAACAATATTGGAGGAGATATTATAGATGGTTTAAGCCAAGAAAATTATTTTATATGTGTGGATCCAGATGATGATGATCCTACAGAAATAACGCTGAATCTTACAGACCCTTGTTTTAATCCTGATTCAGAAGGATATGAATTTAGTTGGTTTTCAAACGGAAGTCAAATTCCTGGGGCTAATAGTGCATCATTAACAGTATCTGTGAATGATTTACCAGCTAACAGGTGCAGGACATATTTTTATAGAAGAGTAAAATACACAGACCCTAGTTGTAGTAGTCTAATTTACTATCAAAGTGAATATTTTAATTTTTATGATTTAAATGCCTACACCATAAATATTGATACTGGTCAAGGTATTGATGATATTTGCTTAGGTAATTCTTTTGATTTGACTATAGATGCAAATATTACAGGTGGTTGTATAAATAATATATTTGAAGGATTTGTGGAAACTAACAACCTTGATGAAATTCCAGGTAATGCAATTTACACGCTTCTTATAGATGATGTACCATATGATAGTGTTGAGGTGCAATATCCAAATGGACTTAATTTCGATCCACAAACAGTAAGTTTTGAATCAATAAATGATTTAAGTCTTGGTGAGCATATCATCAGTTATCAAGTAAGTACAAATTTTAACGGTTGTGAAAATACATCTAATAGGGTTCTTTCTGGATATGATAGTACTATTAATGTTGCACCCATATCTGTGGGAGGAGAAATTTTTCCAGTTGTAGATTGTGGAATAAGTATTGAAAGTATAGACGATGGACTCACTAATGGAGGTTACTTATGGGAATATTCATATGATCAAAATTTTAACTCTGATATTTTTGTGATTCCTGGAGAATTGAATAGTACTATAGAAAATGTAGATACAAGTATGTTTAATTCACTTCCGGTTTATATAAGACGTTTTTCGCAACCTTTTCCTACTACAGACGATTGTCCAGATGATGGTTCGTATAGTAATGTAGTGCCAATTGATGATGTCGATCTTTTGGTTCCTACTTTTAATCCAGTAGACCCAATCTGTGTTGGTGAACCATTAGAACCATTACCAACAGTATCCACAAATGGAATAACAGGAGATTGGTCTCCAGTAATAAATAATCAAGAGACCACTACATATACATTCACTCCAGACGATAATGGTTGTGCTCAATCTGTAAGCTTAATTATTGAAGTAAATAATTCTCAAAATGCAGGTACAAACAATACTATAACTTTTTGTAATAATGATGATACTACATATGATTTGACAGAATATATAGGCGAATATGATGAAGGAGGTATTTGGTCACATGGTGCTAATGGTCCAGGTTTGTTTACTCCTACTTTAGATGGTATTGAAGAATTAATCTTAGTGTCTTACACAATTCCTGGAGATGAATATTGCGATCGTGCTACCTCTGTTATAACTATTACTATTGAGAATTGTATAGATCCTTGTGAAGCATCTATTTTATCAATTAATGGTAGCATAGAAGGAACAGTTCTTTCTTGGCCCGACATTACTGATGATGATTATGTCATTGAATTTATGTCTAATAATGATTGTCCAAATGATGATATTGGAATAATTACAAGTCAGACATACATTCAAAATGATAATAGCATAGATTTATTAGATGTTGTTAATGATCTACAGAGAAAATGTTTTAGCTGGAGAATACGAGTTGAGGGTTGCGATGAATGGTCTCAGTGGTGTCAAATGTATCCTGCAGGAAATCAAGTTCAGTTGCAATTCGTTTTTTCTGGAAATTGCACATCATCAGAGCCTTGTGATTGGGATGAATCTATAGTATTGACTTCTCCAAATTACGATGTATTGACAACCAATAGTATTGACTTTTCTGGATTTACAACTATCACTGCGACAAATATAATTGAGTCAGGAGCATCATCAAATTATGTTGCTAATACAAGTATAGAATTACTTCCTGGGTTTTTAGCAGAAGAAGGTACTTCTTTTGAAGCCTATATTGAAGAGTGTATAGAAGGTTCTAGTAGTTTGCCAAGAAGTGATAATAATCTTGAAATACAAGAAAGTATTTATGCAAATAATACTCTTGTCTTGTATCCAAACCCTACAAAAGGTGATGTAGAGTTCATATTGAGTGATTTTGGCGATATCATTACTTTGGTTGAGGTTTATGATATTAATGGAAGAGTCATAAGGCGAATAGAGAAACAAAATCAAAAATCCCTAAACATTTCAACTTTTGAAAACGGTGTTTATTTCTTTAAATTATATACCCATAAAAACCGACTTTATACTAAGCGTATTATAAAACACTAATTCATTTTTGCTAAAAAGTAATGCAGCAAATGCTGCATTACTTTTTTTAATAACTAATGGCCCTAAAGCATCTTATCTATCTTCTTAATATAATTTGATGGTAAAATACCAGTTTGTTTTTTAAAATTATAATTAAATGATTCTGTACTTCTAAAGCCTACATCATTAGCAATAGATTTAATAGTGTATTTTCTAAATTTGGAGTCATTTTTTAGCTTTGCTAATACATAGTTAATTCTTAATTCATTTATATACGAATTAAAAGTTTTTTCAAAGTAAATATTTACAATTTTAGAAAGGTAGCTTGTGTTTGTTTTAATTGATTTAGCAGTGTTTATTAATGTGCAATTTTGCTTTAAGTAAAATTCTTTTAATTCTAATTGTTTCAATTTTGATAGTACTCGTTGTATTTCTGAATCACTAATTGTAAAACTGTTTTTGGGTATTGGTTTTACGATCTGTTTTTTTAGTAACTCTTCGTGTTTTTGTTTCTTTTTTTTCGATTCAGAAAAATAATAAATCAAGCTAGTTGTAATCAGAAACGAAATTAATATTATAAAAATATTTGAAATGTTTTTTTTAAAAGCCAAACTTTTAATTTCATTAATCCTATCATGCATTGCATTGATTTCCATGTTTTTAATGCTAGAATTAATACTGTCCTTATAAATGTTATTAATAGATATTAATTCAATATATTTTTCAAGAAAAAAATTTGCTTTTTTGTATTTAGAAAGTCCCTTATAAGATAACCCCAAGTATTTAATTTCATCTTTTGTGTGGTATAAATCATTAAGTGACACATCAGAATTAATATCTTCATAAGGTTTTAAAAATGCAATTGCATTCTCATATTCCTGCTTCATACAAGCTACCTTACCTAATAATCGAATACTATCAAGACTAATATTGTGGTTTGCTATTTTGTTTGCAACACATTTCTTAAAGTATTTTTCGGCATCATCAAATTCATTTTTTACAAAGTGAATTTCGCCTTTATTTTTATTGTAAAAATGCATAAAGCGTTTTTGACTACTAGAACTTTTAAAGTGCGAAACGGAAGTGCTACGAAAATGATTATGAAGTTCTTCATTATAGATTTCAGCTAGTTCAGTATTTTTTATGTCTAAGTAATTTTTAATTAAATTGTTATAGACCCAACTTAAATATTCAAACTTAATTTTAGGAGTAAATAAGATGTCAACTTTTTTTCGTTTGATTTCTATTTGCAATATGTTAAGTTCATTAATCACCTCTAAGAAATTATCTCCCATCATTTTTAGATTGAGGAGACTAGTTTGCGCTTTTAATTCAAGTGGATAATCGTTTATTTCTTTTGCTAGTTCTATGGACGAGTAAAGCCATTGATATATTTCATAGATTTCTTCTTTTGAATTTTTCGCTAAAATGACATTAGATTTTTGGTAATAAATTTCTGCTAATTCTTTCTTTAGTTTATGTTTTTTGGCGAAAGCTTCTAAAATTTCAATTTGTCTTATTGCTTTTGGTATCAGATCATTTTTATTTTTAAAAATGATGTTGTTATAATAGATTTTAAAAATTAGATTAAGACTTTCAAATTTCTCAATAATAGTTGCTTTTTGATCAATTTGACTTAAGTTCGAATTTGCAAAAAAAATTGCTTTTGAAGTATCTGTAAATTGATATGTTTTGATAGAATCTTTATAAGAAATTTGCGTTTTATTATCTTGAGAGAATAAGAGGTTAGTGAATAAAAAAAAGTATAAGTAATTCTTCTTCATGAGTTTGGTGAGCATATTTAATGTAGGTCATGCATTAAAAAAAATATTGTAAAAATCTATATATGGGGAGTAACTATTACGCTACTAAAATTAGCATCAAATAATTGATGAAAATTGTAAGAAAAAGACAGGCTAGTCTTATGAGGAAAATTCTAATTGACTTTCTTTAGTTAGAACAGCATCAATGTAGTTTATAATTGATGTTTTAAAATAATCCTAAATTTTGTACAAATAATTTTTTTTAATAAAACCAATACAACATCGCTTTTTAAACTATTATTTGGCTATGCTTATTATTTTAATTTATTTTCAAAGTGAAATACATAGGTAGCATTAAACCCAAAATTAAGGTTCGGGTTTCTGAAATTGAAATTATTACGCGTTTGTGTAATAAAAGCATCTTCTACCATAGGCAATGCATTGGTGAGCATAAATTGTAGCAATATATCTCCAAGTTCCCAATTGGCTCCTATAGCAAAAGGGCCATAGGTATCAAAAGAGGTGACTGGATTTGCTACAGCATAATATTCGGACATCACCGATAGGTGCGGTCCTAATTTATAGCGCGCTCCAATACCCACAGCAAAAATGTTTTCTGGGTCTTCTTCAGATAAGAAAAGACGCTTGCGAACAAAACTTGGTGCCACTTGCACCGAAAATTTTGGAGAAATTTTCCTTGAGACTAACACTTGTGATGTAAAAGCGAGTCGATCTGAAGTGTCATCAGCAATAGCTGGATTTGGAATACCACTGCTATTATAACTCACATTTTGAAAAAGCGTTATGTTAAATGGAGATCTATTCTTCCCCTTTTTTTGTGAAAATAGTTTGTATTTTAAATAGCCATCAAAAAGTCCATCAAAAGTGGTGCCTCCAACCCCTGCAGATAAGCGATCTGTAATACCATATTCTAAGGCTATTCTGGTACTCATTTTATCGGCAGCAAAACTTTGAGATCGTTCTGCTGGAGTATTCCAAAAGCGGGTTGAGGTGACTAGTTCTAGGACATTTTTAGTACGCACTTCGGTAGAATGACCAAAAGCAATACGTGTCATTTTAAAGGCTGGCGTTACATATCCTAAAGTGTCTTTTTGCTTTTCTTTTAGAATGTCTAAAAGATCTTGAGAATACGAAAAATGAATGCTTCCAAGGAGCAGTGCAGCTGTGAAGATGAATTTTTTAGTTTTCATAAGGCTGGTATTCAAAATTAAAATTCACTTCAATGCTTTTCGCAATATTTCCTGCCAATAATGGGGGTATATTAATATTGTAATCTTTAACGAATGTTTCAAAAGTTCCAGTGATGGCATAGGTACCTTTCTTATTTTCGATCATTGCTTTTATTTCAAGATTTTTCGTAACCCCGTGCATTTTAAACTCGCCTTCAATCATTTTAATTTGCTTCCCTTCTATGGTTGGATCAAATTTCAGAATAGTGCCTTCAAAAGTAGCGGTAGGATACAAATCTGATTCGATATAGCTTTCATTGAAATGTTCTTTCATTAAAGCTTTCTCAAAAATAAAGGTATTCATAAGCATGCTTATCGCAATACTTCCATCGCTTAGATCAATGATGCTTAGCACTTGATTGTTTTCTGCTTTTATGTTTTCAACAGAAGTGTAAGAGAAAAAAGAGATGTGTCCCTGGGGAGTAATCACTTTTTCAGTTTTTTGTGCGAGACTTAGGTGTACGCACAAGAACAATACAAAAATTAGTTTATTCATTTGTTCAATTCGTTTGCGATAATGCAATTTAGTAGAATTATATCGTTCAAAGAGCCTTTTAAAATACCTTTAATTGAAATAGTTTCTCCTATGCTAAGACTATCAAGGATGATGGCTTGATTTTCTTGCATATCGCATAAGATAGACATACGTTTATTTGTGGTACTTTTTAAAATAATGGTATTGCGGTTGTTTAAAGTATTAATGTCTTTAATACTTCCTTCCACCAAAATAATTTGTTCCGTGTAATCGCTCGTATCGGCAGTAATTTCTTCAATAAGGGTTTCTACCTTAAATTCTTTAAAGGTTTTTTCTTCGGAAACTTTAAGGTCAACACTTTTTTGGCAGCTCAACATGCTTACAGACAAAAACATACCTAAGCATACGCTAGCTATATTTAATACCGTACTATTTTTAAAGAAAGTAGTTAGTGACTGCATACCTACAAAATTACATACTCTTTTAATTCTATTTAGAATGTTATATAAAATAATCCTCAAAGCGTTTTACTTCTTTGAGGATTGAAAAACAAAAACAAACCTAATTAACCTCCTCTAATTAATTATGTTAATTGTTCCTGTCATTACTCCGTGAAACTCACAGTTATAAAATAAGGTGTCTGGAGCGTCTGCTGGCACCTCAAATGTGATGGTTCCAGTGGCTGCACCATTGTTAGATACACCATCGTTATATGCATTTCCTGTTCCAGTTCCTTGCACCGACTTGATAATAAAAGGATGCCCAGGTGCATTGATGTTAAACTCGTAACTATTCCCTCTAATTAGTGTAAGTGTTGGGTTCGGTTCTGATGTGAATTCGAAAAGATACGCAGCAGCTCCTTGGTTTGTAACTTCAAATACTCGATCTGGTGCTTCATTTCCTTCGGGTGCAATTTCGGTATCTTGATTTAAAATCGGCCAAACACCTGCTTGTGGAAATCCTACCCCAAAATTATCTCCTCTGTTTTCATCTCCTCCAAATTTGTATAGTGGCCATCCTTTGTAGGTTAATTGTTGGCGTCCAAAAACGTCAATCACTCCAAATCCATTGCTATTGATAGTACTCGGTACATTTTCAACATCGGTATGAAAAATGGGCCATACACCATTATTAGAAAAATCGTCTGCTGTGAAGTTGTTTGTAGCGTTTGTATCGTTTATAAAATGATATAGCGTGTTTCCCCGATCGTCGGTAATATAAAATGTTTCTTCATCACCAGGTTCGAAGTCGCTGTTTAAATTGGTTTCTACTCCGTTGCTATCTCTTCCAACTAATTGTGTTTTTACGAGCATGATATCGTAATCTGGTTTTCCAACAAACCAAACGCCTCCAGAACCATCACCATTAATCTGTCCGGCTTGTGTGTCATTCGCAAAAGTATATAGTGGCCATCCTTTATACGTTGTTTGGTTTTGACCATCGCTTCTAGTAATTGTGGCAAAATCTGACGCATCTAATCCAGCATCTAAGGTTAAATTTTCTGAGAAAAATGCTGGCCAAGCTGCAGCGCATCCTCCTAAACAGGTTGCATCTCCTTTAGCATCGGGTGCAAAAAAGTAAAGTGTAAATCCATCGGCATTGGTAAGTACGTTTCCAAAAGTAGCATTTGAACTAAGTCGTACCGAATTAAAAACTTCTGGATTAACTGGTGTCGTGGTGTCGTCATCAGAGCTACAGCTCATAATAAACAGACATAAAAATAAAGGCATAAAAAATTTCATTGTTATTTTTTTTTAAAATTAATAATGATGCAAATCTCTTATGATTAAAGGGCTTAGGAACTACAAAACTGGGTTAAGAGGAAAAAATGGGTTTAAAAGGGAATGTTTTGTGTCGACACTTATGTGAGATTTT
Organism: Patiriisocius sp. 208BN25-11; assembly: GCF_058147145.1. NCBI lineage: Bacteria > Pseudomonadati > Bacteroidota > Flavobacteriia > Flavobacteriales > Flavobacteriaceae > Patiriisocius > Patiriisocius sp. 208BN25-11. Next base: position 401,740 of record NZ_JBYVJY010000001.1, on the reverse strand, counting down.
TGCAATAAAAAAAAGGTGCTCCTAAGAACACCCTTTTTCCTCCTCAAAATAAAACAAAAACAATATTAACAATCGCAGGGGCGAGACGATGTAGTTTTTTGTGGGGTTCGTTCACCTTTTTCAGGGTATCCAATTTCAGAAAGAAGATTTAGTACCGTAGAAAGATGATTTGCTTTCAGAAAGTTAAAAGTGATCAACGCATCTTTTGGGTATAGATGAATGTTTTTAACTTCATTGATACGTTGCAATTCTTTCTTAATTCCTTTTGAGCACCTATCACAAAATGAGTCTTGTACTTCTATTCTTGCTGTATAAACCATCCTTTTTTTAAAATACTCTTGATAAGTTAAACCCAAAGAAAATATCACCTTCGGTCCAATCTCCAGATCCTTGTCCTAAAAACCCATTAGTGTTCATAGGTTGCGCATTTGTTAAATGGAGTTGAAATACATGACCACCTGTTTCTAAATCTACTCCAATAGAAAGCGGATTTTTATAGGGTGAATTTGAAGCTCTGTTTAAATGCCATCCGTAGTCCATGTTTAATGACAATCGTTTGGTGAGTTTGTGTCTTCCACCAAATCCAATTGCATATTGCGAGTTGTGTTGTTCGTCCACATCTACATAGTTGTCGTGGAAAAAGGTAGGCATCAATTGTAGCGAAAAGTTTTTGTTGAATTTTTTAGAAATCAAGAATTGTACTGTATATCCTAATCTATTCACAAATTCTAAACCTGGTAAAATGTCCTCGTCCAAAGAGGTGTTTAATAATATGTGATTAGAACTTACAATGGTGACTGGAGATCCACCTTCTTTTTCTCTAACCAATCTAATTTTTAGAGATGACTCATAGGTTTTTCTGAAAGAACTTCTTGAGAGTCCAATGTTAATGGCATCTGTAACTCCATAGATGAGGTTCAATCGTGTAACTGCTTGATCAAGACCAAAAAAGTCTTTGATTCCTGTTTCTAGAGATCCGAATCTGTGCGAAACAACAAAGTAGATTTCTTGAGAAGAGATCATTTTTGTAGAGTTAAAATTGACCACCTTTAATCCTTTAAAGGCCGCGCTTTTGTAATCGTTTTCTATTTCGGTGTCTATTTCTGATAACAGATCATCGTCCTCTTGTGAAAGCAATAATGCTGGAAGTAAGAATAATAATATACTTATATATTTCATGTTTGTTTTTTTAGTTTGTTAGTGTTGCTTGATCAATTTTTACCATTTCAAGGAGTTCGTCATATCCTACGCATCTTCCTTTTACTTTTACGGATGCTCCTTTTTCTTGGGTAACTAATATTTCTGAAGAAACTTGTACCTGTATTTTATCGTCTAAAATAAGAGCATCTGTTTCTATGTCGGTGATACGTCCGTCGATCTCTAATACCTTATCGAGGTAGTTGAGCGTTGCTTCTTTTTCGTTTTCAGAAAACTCGGTGTGCAATGTTGTTGCTGTGATGGTTGCTGTTGCTTTTTCTGAGGCGATGTCTCTATGCTCGCCTAAGAATACATAGTTGTAAACCAGCCCTCCAGTTATCACTGCTGCTAAGAAAAAGACGATGCCTAGTTTGTGAGATTTTTTCATTTCTTACCTAGTTTAAAATCTAATGTAATGATGATTTCTTTTGCAATTTTGTTTCGTACAACACTCGGAATTTCTATATCAAAATCTTGAGGTGTTACGGTAAAAGAACCTTTTAAATGTATGTCATCTCCCACTTTTTTAACTTGGAGTGTGGTGTTGATTTGTTTTTCTTTTCCGTGTAATTTGAGTACGCCTTCTACATTCGTTTTAGTGTCACTTTCAGTTAGGCTGGCACTATCAAAATCTACTAACTTTCCTCTAAACGTAGCTTTTGGGTAGGTTTCAGATTCTATGTAGTTTTCATTGAAATGCTCTTCCATTAAAGAGTTTTTAAACCTAAAACTTTTCATGAGTGCTAGTGCAGCAATTTCATTTTTAGCAGTATTTAAAATAGCTGTGACCGATTCGTTTTTAGCTTTTACAGGTTCGAAGGTTTCTTCAGAGGCTTCAAAATTAATGATGCCGCTTTTATCGATGTATTTCTCTTGAGCGTTCATGCTCACAGAGAAAAGTGCGATTGCTAACAATAGCAGTATGGGATGTATTTTTTTCATAATTAGGTTGTTTTATTAATTTTCTGGTTTTCCAGCGTCAATCCACTGTTGAATGATGTCTATAGTTCCTTGTGGTAATCTTCCAGAAGGAGGCATTGCTCCTGCAGCACCACTTTGTCTGCTCATGGCATTTAAAATTCCATTGGCTCTCTGACTTACTTGGTCGAAGGTAACCAGTGAGAAGGGTGCTCCATTGACTGGCGGACTTGCGTGACAACTCACACAACTTGCTTGCATGATGGGTTGGACATTATTTACATAATTTACGGTACTTCCTCCATTTCCATTATTGCCACCATTATTAGGGTCTTCAATGGGTTCCATGAAATCGTCTTCGCTGTCATAGGTACAACTAAAGGTTGTAATGCTTAAAAGGGTGGCAAGTACTAAAATTTTTGTTTTCATAGTAGCTATTGTTTTGTTTTTATTGTTTTATTTTTTTTGAAATTGACTTTTTCTAGTCGCAATACAAAGTAATTGAAATTCAGTTGATTTTAATAAATAAATATGAGTGAAAGGGAATTTTTGGCTGTAATGGCGAAATATTAGCCTTGAATAATACGCTTTCTGAACAATTGAAATGACGTACCATAACATAGCATTTTAAAATATTTATATTTACATCTTTTAAAAAGACCATGCGAAAAGATAAGCTTTATTTGTTAACCTTATTATCACTGTCTTTGATATTTTTAATTATATCAAGTGTAGCGATTCAATATTTTGTGAACGCTGCTGTAGACAAAGTGCTAGAGACACAATTAGAATCTAGTAAACGTGAAGCGAGACAGGTAGCTTTTTTTATTGGGAGTCAATTAGAGAATGGGATTTCAAAAGAGGTAACCATTATCAATACGCAACAAAGTATCGAAAACTCAAACCTAGATGCTAGTTTTATAAGTGTCTTTGATTGGTCTGGAAAAGTAGTGTGTCATCCAGATGTTAAGCAAATAGATCGATCTATTAGTACCGAAGAATCCTTTGTTTCGTCGGTTCAGGACAATGTTACTTCTGAAGATTTTTACACATTTATCAAACAACGGGAAGATGCCAAAGAGGCTAGTGGAGAAGAAAATGATAATACCTCCGAAGTGGTGTATTTACACCCCGTAAAAAACTCAGATTGGATTGTAGGCGCGCATGCAAACACGCATAAGATTTCACAACAGATCAATAAACTACGAAGTAATTTCCAGAATATACTACTTGTCATGGGCTTTTTGTTTATTCTGTTGTCTGTAGTAATTGTTCGACTTATTGGGAGTAGTTATGAGAAAAAACTAGAGATCAAGAATGAAAAACTCTCAGATGAGATTATTAATATTTCGAAGCTAAATAGTGCCGTAGGATCCTATCAACAAAAAGTGATTGATACACCAGCGCAAGATGAAGATGATCCAGAAAATGCCACTAAAAAGAGAATTCTCACCTATTTGAGACACGAATTGCTACCCGTTGCTACAAAAGATATTGCCTATGTCTACACCGAAAATACCATTACCTATGTGGTTTGTGAAGACGGTAAGCGTTCTACCACCAATGTGAGTTTAGATGAATTGTTTGCAAATCTAGATGATGCTTATTTCTTTAGGGCCAACCGACAGTTCATTATTGCTATTTCTGCCATTGACAAGATTGTACGATATGGTAATAATCAGCTCAAGATTTTGCTTCATGCAGAAGTAGAAACTGACATTATTATTAGCAAAAACAAAGCTGCCGAGTTTAAGAAGTGGTTGAATCTTTAGGTGAACTCTTTTGGGTTTTTATGAACTCCTGATTTATATCATTTTTCTCCATAAAACGGACTCCTACATTTGTGCTATAAAATTATAGCACATGTGTACATCATTAATTCAAAAATATAATGTTGCGGGACCCAGATATACAAGCTATCCAACAGTTCCGTATTGGGATAACAGATCTTTTTCTTTAAAATCCTGGAAAGAAAACCTTATAAGAACGTTTGAGAAAACGAATATTTCCGAAGGGATAAGCGTATACATCCATTTACCTTTTTGTGAGAGCTTGTGTACATTTTGTGGCTGCCATAAACGCATTACCAAAAATCATAGTGTTGAAATTCCCTATCTAAAAAGTATTTTAAAAGAACTCGATTTATATGTAGCACTTTTTGGTAAAAAACCCATTGTAAAAGAGCTACATTTAGGAGGAGGTACACCAACTTTTTATAGTCCAGAAAACCTAAAAATGCTTTTGGAAGGCTTTTTTAGAAGAGTAGTTAAAGCACCTGAATACGAGTTTAGTTTTGAAGGGCACCCTAACAATACGACCAGAGAACATCTAGAAATTCTTGCTGATTTCGGTTTTTCGAGGGTAAGTTACGGAGTGCAAGACTACAATGAAACGGTTCAAAAAGCGATTCATCGTGTGCAACCCATAGCAAACGTTATCAAAGCAACTACAACAGCTCGAAATCTTGGCTATACCTCTGTTGGTCACGACATTATTTTTGGACTCCCATTTCAAACAAAAGCTCATGTTGCCGAGACAATAGCGCAGACAAAAGTATTACGTCCAGACCGAATTGCTTTTTATAGTTATGCGCATGTGCCTTGGATAAAAGGAAATGGACAACGTGGTTTTAAAGAAGCCGATCTGCCTACTGCCCAAGAAAAAAGAGCCATGTATGAGTTAGGTAAACAGTTATTGCTAGAGGCAGGCTATGTAGAAATTGGTATGGACCACTTTGCCTTATCTTCAGATAGCTTATACAAAGCCTTACAACATAAAACCATTCATAGAAATTTTATGGGCTATACCAATGCAAAAACAGCCGTTATGATTGGTTTAGGAGCCTCTGCGATAAGTGATAGTTGGAATGCTTTTGCTCAAAATGAAAAAGGGGTTGAGGCTTATCAAGACCTGGTAAGTAAAGATATTATTCCTGTATTTAGAGGTCATATTTTAACAGAAGAAGATCAAATTGTACGTAAACATATTCTTAATTTAATGTGTCGATTTGAAACATCGTGGGAGACGCCGGATATGAAGCTCGAAGCGTTACCTATCATACAAGAACAATTAAAAGAAACCGAAGCAGATGGACTCATCATAATGCTTCCAGATGGCATGAAAATCACCGAAAAAGGAAGACCCTTTGTGCGTAACATATGCATGGCTTTTGATTTAAAATTATACCAAAAGAAGCCAGAGACTCAGGTTTTTTCAATGACTATATAAGTTTGAATTGTTGGTTATTTAAATGGAAAAGGGAAGCATTGAAATTGTAGCTTCCCTTTTTTTATTCTTTCTTTTTACCACTTTGAGTCATGCTGTAAATAATAAGTGAAATTGCCACGCAGAAAACGCCAAAAATGACAATAATTGTGGTACCCATTCCCCAGTTTACAAGTGCTATGTTTTGTAGTATCATAATATAATATTTTGAGTTTGTATTATTCTTGGTTTGTTGGTGTATGGCAACTGTGATTTGAGGTAACCTCTGCTACCCTTGGCTTTGGCGATAGGTATGGAATTCCCAACCCTAGACCTCTAAGTATAAAGAGACATCCAAATAAAACCACAAATACGGGTACTGTTTTACGTATTCTAGATTTTACAGTAGCCGTTAAGATGCTTCCCAAATAAATAGCGGTGGTCATTAACGGAATGGTACCCAATCCAAAGAGTGCCATATAGATACTTCCTTCTACAGGATTTCCTATGGCAATGGCTGCAAATACGGCAATATAGACCAAGCCGCAGGGTAAAAAACCATTGAGAAACCCAATGGTAAAAAAGGTGTCTGCTGTTTTCTTTTTAAGCTGGGCTCCGAGCGATGATTTTAATGTTGAAATCACTCTAAAAATAGGAGTAGCGATACTAAATTTCTGTACTATTTTCTTCGGAAATAAGACGATCAACACCATTAAGGTTCCAATGACAATAGAGAGCTGTTGTTGCACTCCAAATATGGAAATCCCTTTTCCAATAATCCCAAAAAGTAGCCCCATACTCGCATAGGCAAGAATTCTTCCGAAGTGATACAAAAAAATCTGAAACACTTTTCTAAACGAATTACTTCTATCTACAGGAAGTAAAAATGCAATAGGACCACACATTCCCACACAGTGAAAACTACCTAGAAGTCCAAATATGAGGGCAGACCAGAGCATTAATATAGTATTTGTTCTTTGTACATAAATGAGGTTCCTTCATAGGTCCATTCTACAATAATGTTCCAGCGACCTTCCAACAAACGTTCGTCAGGTATGAGCAAATTTGAACTAGAAAGCTCGATGGGTACATCGAAATCTAGTTGTTTATTGGAAGGTCTGTATAGGAACACGTTCCCTTTTATTTTTTGAAAGTCTAATGTCTTCGGAAATATTAGTTGCCAACCCTCTGTTGCTTTTTTACTCACCATTTTTTCTGAGAGATTGTTGGTGTTTGTTTCTGCATCTATTTCATTTTGATAGACCATTTCTTTGGCATAATATTCTTCAGTAACAAGATCATGACTGTATTGCTTGTCTGTACTCATTTTTATCACAAAATAGAGTATGAAACCTATAAACAAAGCCATTCCTATTACAATTCCAGTTCCCCAATTAATTTTCATAAGATGTTCCGAAAAGTCGGCGGCTATTTGTATTCATGTTTCTATTTATAACTTCTTGGACCTAAAAAAGCGGTGGTGGTGGTTTCAATAAGTTGATCACCACTGTAGACACCAATTTCTAATCTGTCCTTATCACCTGTTAAGGCACTTGCATTTATTTCTATAAAGAGTGTTCCTTCTGCCAGTCCTTGTTGTTCGATGTTAAAATATTCATGAGACACCAATGTTATTGTACCTGAATGCGACAAGAGTTTAAAATGAATGTTGTCAATATCATCTACCGTCTTATTGACAAGTTTGTAGGTATAGACATTACTAATGATATTATCTGCTTTATGTTCGTAGAGTTGTCCCGGCAATCTAAGAATACGAGCTTCTACATCATTTCGTAGAAATAGCATCCCAATAAGTACAGCAATTAAGATTCCTAACACCGCAGTATACCCTTTTAAACGTGGTGTAAATTTGAATTTTTCCTGTTTTTCAATATTATCCTCACTAGCATATCGAATGAGCCCTTTAGGAAGATTAACAGCTTCCATCATATGATCACATGCGTCGATACAAGCCGTACAGTTCACACATTCTAATTGGGTTCCATTTCGTATGTCTATACCTGTAGGACATACATGTACACAAGCAAAACAGTCTATGCAATCTCCTTTTCCTGTAGTGGGTCTATCTTCATTTTTTTTGAATTTTGCGCGCCCAGCTTCTTTTTCTCCTCGTTTGTGGTCGTATGCAACTACAATCGATTTGTTATCTAATAAAACGCCTTGTAACCTGCCATAAGGACAAGCTATAATACATACCTGTTCTCTAAACCATGCAAACACAAAATAGAACACACCTGTAAAGATGAGTAGCGATACTAAGGTACTTGTATGTTTTAAAGGTCCTTCAATGATGTATCTCAAGAGCTGATCGCTTCCAATTAAATAGGCAAGGAACACGTTGGCAATAACAAATGAAATAATAAAAAAGATAATCCATTTTAAGACTCTTTTTTTGATTTTCTCTGCATTCCATGGCATTTTAGAAAGGCGTATTTGTTTTCCTCGGTCGCCATCTATCCAATATTCTATACGTCTAAAAACGAGCTCCATAAAAATGGTTTGCGGACAAATCCATCCACAAAAGAGCCTCCCAAAAGCTACCGTAAATAAGATGACAAATACCACTCCTATAATCATCATAATTACAAAGAGGTGTAAGTCTTGCGGCCAAAATGGAAATCCAAAAATAGAGAAGCGGCGTTCTAAGACGTTGAACATTAAAAACTGGTTGCCGCCAATCTTTAAAAATGGAGCAGACAATAAGAAAATAAGCAAACCATAGCTTACATATTTACGATACTCGTACCATTTGCCTTTTGGTTTTTTCGGAAACACCCATGCTCGTTTCCCTTCTTCATTAAGGGTGCCAATAGTGTCTCTAAAATTCTCTTGTCCTTGTTCTGCCATTTTTTGCGCTACTTAATTTTAGCAGTCTCTTCCTTTTCCGCTTCTTTTTCTAGGTTCTCTTCTTTCATGTTTTCTTCTTTCATGTTTTCTTCTTCCACAGGTTCTTCTATAGCATCAGGATCCACCCAAATTTCACCTTCAGCAACTTTAGGTTCAGCTGGAGTTGTTCCTTGAAATCCTAATAGATAACTTGCAACTTGTGCCATTTCAAGTGGTTTTAATTCACTTTTCCAAGAGACCATTCCTTTTCCATCACGTCCGCCTTCAGAAATAGTATTAAATACATTTTTAATACCGCCTCCAAGAATCCAATGTTCATCTGTTAAGTTTGGACCAATACCGCCACCACCATCTGCCTTGTGACAAGCCACACAATTGGCAATAAAAATTTGTTCCCCAGCTTTTAAATCAGCAGTTTCAGTTAACAAGGTTACTGTATTTACATCTACTAAATTCTTAGCAGTTTTTTTCCAGGCTTCTATTTCTATTTTAGCTTCTGCAACAGCTATTTCATATTCTTCATCTTGGTTGTAATCATTAAAGACTTCAAAACGTACCAAGTATACTACTGCAAATATGATCGTAGCATAAAAACCGTATACCCACCAAGGTGGTAACTTGTTGTCTAATTCTTTAATACCATCGTAATTATGGTCAAGAATAATTTCATGTTCTTCCTCAATAGCGGTGCTTCCTAAAGAGGCCTTGTATTTTTCTTTTATCCATTTAAATTGGTTTTCTTTTTCAAGTGCTTTTGCCGCGTCATATTTCGCTTTTGCTTCTGGGTTAAGTGTTTTGTACAATACATTTTGTATGGCAGCCACACAGATTTCTCCTGCGATGTAAAACAACATAACCACTCCTAAAACAATCCAAAGCATTGGGGTTTCAGCAAAGGCAGAACCATCACTTGAAGTTCCTAAGGTGTCTATTAAAAAATACCCTAAAAGTGTAAATCCAATCACACGTATTATTGATGCTGTAGTTCTCATAAAAGTGGTTGGTTTTCGTTAGTGGTATCGTCGTTTAATGGGATATTGCTCACTTCGGTGATGTGTGCTTTTTTTGCAGTAAATACCCACCAAAATAAGACTACAAAAAAGAGGAAGAATATGAGCAATGAAATCATAGGATAGATTGCTACACCCTCAATATTTTCTAAGTTTCCTTTTATAAATTTTAACATGACTTATTCGTTTATGTTTAAAACTGACGCGTCTGCGTTTTTAACTTTTATATCTGTTCCAAGACGTTGCATGTAGGCAATAAGTGCCACAATTTCACGATTGCGCATTTCAATAAAATCCTGCCCATTTTCTTGAGCATATTTTTTATCTGCCTCATAGGTTTTTGCAAAATCAGGATCGTTGTATAAGTTGTTTTCTATTTGCGTTCCTTGTGTTAGCATCCATTCTTGAGCGCTTGCAATTTCTTCTTGTGTGTATGGTACTCCTAATGTGAGCATGGCTTCCATTTTTGCTTCTGTATCACTCTTGTCAAGTTCGTTTTGAATCAGCCATTTATACGATGGCATAATAGAACCTGACGAGGTACTTTGCGGATCATAAAAATGGTTGAGGTGCCAGTTGTCACTGTATTTTCCTCCAATACGTAAAAGGTCTGGTCCAGTACGTTTACTTCCCCATAAAAAGGGATGATCATATACAAACTCTCCAGCTTTTGCGTATTCGCCATAGCGCTCAACCTCACTTCTAAAAGGGCGTACCATTTGCGAGTGACAGCTTACACAGCCTTCACGTATGTATAAATCACGTCCTTCTAATTCTAATGGCGTATAAGGTTTTACACTAGATATTACGGGGACATATTCATCTACTACCAGCGATGGTATAATTTGTACCATACCCCCAATGAGAATAGCAATGGTTGCATAAATAGTAAGCTTCACAGGTCTTCTTTCTAACCATGTGTGGTAGCCTTCTTTTTTGGTTCTTTTTCTCGTTACTTTTTCTAGTGGTGCAGATTCTGCCAGTTCATCTGTAACTTTTGAACCAGCTCTAGCAGTCATAATAATATTATACACTCCTATTAAAGCCCCTACAATAAACATGGTACCACCAATAGCACGCATCCAGTACATTGGTATAATTTCGCTCACTGTTTCTAAGAAATTACCATAGGTTAGGGTACCGTCTGGGTTAAATTGCTTCCACATAGATGCTTGTACAAAACCAGCTACGTACATAGGAAGTGCATATAAAATAATACCCAACGTACCTACCCAAAAGTGCATGTTTGCTAGTTTGGTAGACCATAATTTGGTTTTAAATAATTTGGGTACCATCCAGTAAATCATACCAAAGGTTAAAAACCCATTCCAAGCAAGAGCACCAACATGCACATGGGCAATCACCCAATCACTAAAGTGTGCAATAGCATTTACATTTTTAAGCGATAGCATAGGACCTTCAAAGGTTGCCATACCATATCCTGTAATGGCTACTACCATAAATTTTAAAACAGGATCGGTACGTACCTTATCCCAGGCGCCTCTTAACGTTAAAAGACCATTGATCATCCCTCCCCAAGAAGGTGCAATAAGCATGACAGAAAAGGCAACTCCTAAATTTTGAGCCCAATCGGGTAAAGAAGAATACAATAAATGGTGGGGTCCTGCCCAGATGTAAATAAAAATCAATGACCAAAAGTGTACAATTGAAAGCCTATATGAATAGACAGGTCTGTTGGCGGCTTTAGGTACAAAATAGTACATTAAGCCCAAGAATGGAGTGGTTAAGAAAAATGCTACTGCATTATGACCGTACCACCACTGCACCAAGGCATCTTGCACACCAGCATACATAGAGTAACTTTTTAAAGCACTCACGGGCAGCTCCATACTATTTACAATATGCAATACTGCAACAGTAACAAAAGTTCCTAAATAGAACCAGATAGCTACATATAAATGGCGTTGTCTTCTTTTTAAAATAGTCCCAATTAAGTTGGCTCCAAAAGCAACCCAGATAAGCGCAATGGCAATATCGAAGGGCCACTCTAATTCTGCATATTCTTTTGAAGTAGTATAACCTAATGGTAGAGTTATAGCTGCCCCAAGAATAATGGCTTGCCAACCCCAAAAATTAAGGTTGCTTATCCAGTCTTTCCACATTCTAGCTTTGAGCAAACGTTGGGTAGAATAATAGACCCCTGCAAAAATGGCGTTCCCAACAAAGGCAAAAATTACTGCGTTGGTGTGCAATGGACGTAAACGACCAAAGCTTAGCCATGAAATACCATCGGTCATGTTTGGAAACAAAAACATAAAGGCTAGGAGCAGACCGATGCTCATTCCTATAATTCCCCAGAACATGGTGGCTACAATAAATTTCCGAACGATTTTGTTGTCATAATAGAATTTTTCAACTTCCATAATTAAGCGTCTTTTGTATTTAATTTGATTGGATATTTTTTAGAAATATTGGTAGAACCCTCTACTATTTCAGAAGGTGTTTGCGAAGCAATAGGTGTCTTTTTTTTTACAAGTTCATCTTCAAAAAGCATACGTACCGAAGGGGTGTACGTATCATCATATTGGCCGCTTTTAACCGACATAATAAATGCAATAAAAAATGCAATAGCGACAAGGACACTTATCGCCAATAAAACATAAATAATACTCATACCTGTTTCAATTATGAGGTAAAAGTATTCGAGGAGTCGTTCTTAAAATATGACAATTGTCAGCTTTGAAAAGAAATTATAATTTGGGATTAAAAAAATGAGTTTCTTCCCAATCTATTCCGTTCTTAAGTACATATTTTGTGGTATGCAAAAATGAATTTTCAAGATGTTCAAAGATCATTTCGGTAGGGTGTATTACATACCCACCCCAGTGTTTTGGGCTAGGAATGGGCTTGTCCTTAAACTTTTCTTGATAGCTATTGAAACGTTCTTCTAATACTTGCCTAGAAGGAATAGGTTGACTTTGTTTTGATGCCCAAGCACCTATTTTGCTATTTCTTGGTCGTGTTTCAAAATAGGTTTCAGATTGTGAGGTGTTTATTTTTTTTGCAGTACCAGAAATGTAAATTTGTTTGCCCGCTTTATGCCAATCAAACGAAATACTTGTTTTTGGGTTTTTGGCAAGTGCTGTTCCTTTCGCACTTTTGTAATGGGTAAAAAAGACAAACCCTTCCCAGGAATATTCTTTTAATAATACCATTCTAGTTTTTGGAAATCCATCTATTCCTTCTGTTGTTAGTCCCATTGCATTTGCCTCTATTTCTGGGAAGTGGTCTTTTACTTGACAAAACCATTGATGAAAGAGTTGTATAGGGTTTGGGGCTTTCATATGGCAGGTTCTTTTTTAATCTCTCCTACGATATTGCAAGAAGATTTTATGGTATTGAAAATAGTGCCAAATTTTTCAATATTTCGTTTCAGTAATGAAGTGTTTAAGCTATCATCATTTGTGAAGATTTTTAAGGCATAATGAACTTCATTAAGTCTTGGTGGCTTTTCAAGTCGAACAGCGCTTATTTTAATTTCTGATTTTACGTATTCGAACTCCATCAAGTTTGAAAATCGATCCACATTTTTTAGGATGCACGCAGCTAAGGAACTTAAAAATAATTCGGCTGGATTGGCTAGATGATCTGCTTTAGACGTTATTCCAAATTCAAAGGTGTTGTCTTTTATACAAATGTTTCCAATCGTATCAGAAACGGAGGTTGCTTGTGTTCTGTAAATCATAGTTTTATTTTTTAAGTAGGTATACTTTTTTTGAATACATACGTACCATTATGGTTGTAAATAGGACAATGCTTATAGAACTTAGTGGCATTAATATAGCAGCTATCACGGGTTTTAGAAGGCCAGAAACTGCAAAACTGAGCCCAATGAGGTTGTAGCAAAGCGACCCTATAAAACTCCATGTAATAATTTGCCTTGCTTTTTTTGAAGCAGCCATAAATTGCGGAATATTCTTTAGTACTTGCGCATCTAAAATCCCATCGCAGGCTGGAGTAAATACGTTGGTGTCTTCAGAAATTGCGATCCCTACATCACTTTGTTTTAAGGCTCCAGCGTCGTTAAGACCATCGCCTACCATCATCACTTTTTTACCTTGATGTTGCAATGATTTTATATAGGCTAATTTATCCTCAGGTTTTTGGTTAAAAAGTAGCGGAGTATTATTGGGTAATAAGGTTTTTAGATAAGCCTGCTCCCCATCATTATCTCCAGACAAGATGCTAAGTTGATAGGTATTGGATAGTTCTTGTAATGTTGCTTCAATGTCCTCTCTATACTGATTATTAAATACGTAACAGCCTTTGTAACTATTGTCTGTACTAATGTGAACAGCTGTTTTATGTTTGTTTTCTGGCTCTTCAATGTAATTTTCTTGTTGGTTTGTTACAAATTGATACGATCCAATTTTAATGCTGTTTTTAACTGTTTTTGCTGAAATTCCCTTCCCTATAATTTCTTGATAGTCATCTAAGATACGGATGTTGTTTTCTTGCAGCACTTCATACAAACTTCTGCTTAGCGGGTGGTTTGAAGCTCGTAGTGAAGTAGAAAGCAACGCGCGTTCTTCTTCAGATAAAACAATACCATCATACTCTACTACTTTTTGTTGGTTGTAGGTGAGTGTTCCCGTTTTGTCAAAAACAATGGTATCTATCTGTGCCATTTGTTCGATTATCGAAGCATCTTTAAGGTATAATTTAGTATTTCCGAAGAGGCGCAGCATATTACCCAAGGTAAACGGTGCCGCAAGGGCGATGGCACAAGGACAAGCAACAATAAGAACTGCTGTAAATACATTAAATACCTGACTTGAGTCTACAACTACCCAAAAAAGAGCAGCCAGACAAGCGATGCTTAAAATGGCCACCGTAAATCGTTTACTAATACTATCTGTGATGGATTGAAACCTACTGGTTTTGCTTTTAGTGAAAATTTCATTGCTCCATAGTTGTGTTAGATAGCTTTGCGAAACGGGTTGTAAAACTTCAATTTCTAAAGTGTTTCCCTGTTGCTTTCCACCGGCGTATAAAGTATCTCCACTCATTTTTGAAACTGGAACCGCTTCTCCTGTGACAAAACTGTAGTCTATTAATGCTTCTCCTCTTAATAAAATGGCGTCTACACAAATGAGTTCGTTATTGCGTATGAGCAAGCGATCTCCTTTTTTTAGGTTTTTGAGTTCTGTTTGTATTTCTTGGTAGCTGCCATCTTCATTTTTTTTCAATTGCGTGACCGCCATTGGGAAATACGATTTGTAATCTCTTTCAAAGGATAAATAACGATAGGTTTTTTGTTGAAAAAACTTTCCGAGGAGTAAAAAGAACACAAGCCCCGTGAGGCTATCAAAAAAACCTGAACCAGATTGCAGTATAATATCGATAGTGCTACGTAAAAATAGAACCGCAATACCAATGGCGATAGGAACATCGATGTTTAATACTTTAGCACGTATTCCTTTGTAAGCAGCAATAAAATAATCTTGCGCGGCATAAAAAACCACTGGCAATGAAAAGGCAAACATCAACCAGCGAAATAAATGCTTATACTGGTCGAGCCAAAATTCGGTTTCTTCGAAGTATTCTGGAAATGAGAGGAACATCACATTTCCGAAGGCAAAACCTGCAATAGCTAATTTGTAGATTCCTTTTTTGGTGTTGTTTCTTTTTTTAGGCTGCGCATCTTCCAATGAAATATAGGGTTCGTATCCTATTCTTGAGAGTAGAAGCGCCAAATCTTTGAGTGAGAAAATTTCCGAAGTAGTAGTACTAGAAAATGTAATACGTACTGTTTTTTCAGGGAAGTTTACTTGAGAATTTAAGACAGATGGATGTAATTTTTTTAAATTTTCTAGCACCCATATACAAGAACTGCAATGAATGGAAGGAATAAGAAACGAAACAATTTTGGTGTCCCCTTCATCAAATTCTAAGAGTTTTTTTATAATCTCTGGGTTGTCTAAAAAATCGAATGCGGTTTCGTTTGCTTTTGGAGCGGTACCTGGCGAATGTTCTAAATCGTAGTAATATGATAAATCGTTATCAAGTAAAATATCGAAGACGGTACGGCAGCCATAGCAGCAAAAAGAATGTTCTTTATGTAGAATAGTATCCTCTTTGCAAGGATCGCCGCAATGAAAACATGGAGTCATATAGTTTATAATTTGCTCATTATACCTTAGGCAAAGGTGTTATAATGAGTTTGTTTAAAATATGACATATCTCATTCTTTAGAAGTTTGTTTCCAATTATTTTAGCATTGAAATCACAAATACAACATTATGAAAAACATACTATTACCAACAGATTTTTCAAAAAACTCATTTAATGCAATTCAATATGCCATGCATTTTTTTGAAAATCAAACCTGTACTTTTTATATACTTAATGTGCAGCGAGTATCTGAGTTTGTGACAGACGATTTAATGACGGCTTTGCCAAGTGATTCTTTGTATGAAACCATTGCTACAGATAACAAGAAGCAAATTCATGAGTTGGTGGAAAAGTTATCGGTAGAAAACAAATCAAAGTCCTATACATTTCAAGGGCTTTTTGATTATGATGGCCTTATTCCTGCTATTGAGCAAGCAGTGTCTTTTCATGAAATTGACCTTATCATCATGGGTACCAATGGCGCAACAGGAGCAAGAGAGGTGTTGTTTGGAAGTAATACCTTACAAGTTATTAGAGAAATTGATTGTCCGACCCTAACCATTCCAGACAACTATACATTTACTACCATAAAAAATGCATTATTTACAAAACAATCCAATACCATCCCTTCTATACAAGATTTAAAAGTGTTTAAAGAAGTTCTAGAAATACATTCTTGCAAGCTTAGTGTCTTAGTTTTAGACGCCATTAGTGAAGAAGAAGCAAATATTAATGCATTGTTTCCAAAACATCCCTATACTTTTTATAGTTTAGACACCAACGCGGGTTTAAGTTCAATACACACAGCAACCCAATTATTGAAAGCAGATATACATGGGTTGTTCGTTGAAAAAGAATCATTCTTTAAAAGAATACTAAAAGGTTCTGAAACTTCTAAATTAGCCTATGGAACCTTGGTTCCGCTATTGTTTTTGCATCGTTAGAATTTAAGAAAATTCATCAAGAAAGTTCGTTTAACGCATGCTTTCCTTCTTGCCATGCGTTTAGGTTTTCTATGGTTGTTGTAGCAATGTTTTGTAATGCTTCCTTGGTAGCAAATGCTTGGTGGGGTGTTACTAATGTTCTAGGGTGTTCTAGTAAAGCGTTTAGTGTTTTGTCTTCGAGTTTTTTTCCAGAGTGATCATAAAAAAAGATGCCGTGTTCTTTTTCATAGACATCGGTAGCATAGCCATGTATGTTACCCTCATCTAGTGCATTTAAAACTGCTTTGGTGTCTACAATGCCGCCTCTTGCTACATTTATGATGATAGGCTTTTTTTTCATTTTTCTGAAATAGGATGCATCGAATAAATGGTGTGTTATACCGGATAATGGCAAACAAATAAAAATAATATCTGCCTCCTTTGCAACAGCTTCTTTTGAGATATATTCTAAGCCATACTGTTCTATTAACTGTTTAGAATTACTGGTATCGTTGGCAAGAATCTTACAGCCAAATCCATGTAAAATTTTAACCAAAACACTTCCTATTTTGCCTGTGCCCATCACTGCCACGGTTTTTTGGTGAAGATCAAAACCTATGAGCTTGTCTAGAAGAAAATTGCCTTTTGCTATTTGTGTTTTGGCTTGAGGAATATGTCTTATATGAGAGAGCAGCAAGGCAACTGCATGTTCTGCGATAGCATGAGGAGAGTATCCTGGGGTGTTTGCTACTTTAAATTTAAGTTTCTTAGCGATTTTGACATTAATATTATCATGTCCAGCAGAGCGTAGTGTGATATACTTCACCCCAAAATCTCGCAGTTTTTCTAACACATTTGGATTTGCATCATCTGCTGAGAAAATAGATACGGCATCACAATTTATGGCAAGCATAGCGGTTTGTGATGTAAGTCTTTTTTCAGAGAACACAAGCTTGTGTACACCTCGATTGCTCTCTGTAAGTAATGGAATCTCGAAGGGTTTTGCACTAAAGATAAATACGTTCATTATTCTAGAAGTAATAGGTTATTTTCTTTCAAGTTTTTAAATAGCACTTGTATATAGCTACTAATATTTCGGTTTACTTTGGTGGCATCTACCACTTCAATCTCACCCGTCCATAACAGCTCTCGTTCTTTTCCTGGGCAGATACAAAACAGTGAAGTTTCTGTAGTGTATACTTGATATTGTTCCTCTTCTTCTTTGAAATATAAGTGTTGATTTCTGTAATAGTAATCTTCAAAATTTTGATTTTCTCTTGCATAATTTCGATAGGCATCTACTAGGGTGACTCTACTTTCTTTACCGGTTATTTTGGTAAATAAAATAGCATCAAAACCAGCTTCAAGCAGATCGTTTTCTATGGTGTTTAGCTGCTCCAAAGATTTCTCATTATCGGTGAAAGATGTTTCAAAAAAATCGATACTCTTTACCGAAATAATACCTTCTTTTTCAAATGCATTTGTCATTTGTTTTTCGTAAACTCTGCGTATTTCGCTGTCTGCAGAAATACCAATAACAAGTACTTTGTTTGCCTCAAAATTTATAGTGTCTGGGTTTTTGTATTGTTGTACTAATTGTGTAGCAGAACATCCTACAAAAAGGATATAGAAAGCGATAAGAGTTATATATACTAAGACTTTTTTCATACTATTTTATTTAAAATCAAACACTAGTTAGCATTCTTGGGTAATTTCTTTTGTTTGCTTTTTTTTAAAATTTCAGCAAGCATTTTAAAAATGGTTTTTTTTATTTTTTTGACATCGGAATGTAAATCCATTTCTGCTATCATGAGACTATAGTGCGTCTCTTTATAATCTTTTAATTCGTTTGGAATTTTAATGTCATCCAAAAGTGTTTGCAGGGTGTTGCGATGCACTTCTAATTGTCTTTGTAGCGCTTCTCCTCTTCTCGTTAGGTTTGACAATTCTGAGAATACAGCCTCACTTTCTAAGGAGGTTTTTCCGTAGATAAGTTCTAAGGTATGTCCTGCCACGAGGTCTCTTAAAAAATGTAATTCATCATGTAAGAATAATATATCAGAGATGCTAAGTAGGGTGTCTTCATGCAAACCTGCAGGATCTCTCCACTCAATAAATTTAAAATGTGTTTGTGTTTTTTTCATTGCTATCATAGTTAAAAAAGGCAGAAAACAACTCCTCAATTTGTTTCCTGCCTTGCAGCTAAGAGATTAGGCTATCTCAATTTTCTTTTTGGGCGGTGCAACGGAAGCTTCTGTTTTTGAAAGCTCCAGTTTTAAGACGCCATTGTTATAAGTAGCTTTTACCTCTTTTTCTTGATTTACATTGGTAGGAATTTGAAGTTTACGATCAAATGAGTTGTAATTAAACTCTTTACGAGTATAACCCTCTTGATTTTCTTCTACTTCCTCTTTTCGTTTTTCTGCACATACATGCAAAATGTCGTTTTCTAAAGAGACCTCGATGTCCTCTTTTGAAAAGCCTGGCACTGCCAATTCTACTTCAAAGTTTTCGGGGTTTTCTTTTATGTTCATCGCTGGGATCGTTGTTTTTTTGGTGAAAAAATCATCTTCAAAAAAATCATTTGTATCAAACCAACTTGCTAGACTTTCGTTTCTCCATGGAAACCTTCTTCTGTTAAATTTCACTAAAGACATAGTTTTGTTTTTTTAAGATTAATACTTGATTATAAGGTAAATATAACATCGTATTATGGCGTCTGAAATGATATTTGTCAGATTCTCTAAGATTTTTTGTTACCTAACAGCACTTCGTTAAAGGGAATTTAAGAAGGAAAAAAAGATACTATGGTTGCCCTTTGTTTTTCTGAAACTTTAATGCCGTTTCAAGGTATCTAAAGATGGTAAATTTGGTCTCTAAAAAATCCATATCTAAGCGGGTGTACCAATCTTTAAAATACTTTTGTTTGGTATAGAAATATTCGTCTATAGCAATTGCATCTTTATTTGGGTAGTTATCTAAATGCTCTTTAAACGCCGATGCTTCTTCCAAAAAAGAGGCTAACCTTTTTGTGAGTGCTGTGGTCTGCTTTTTAAATTGTACTAAATGTTCGTACAGATTTGGGATGCTGTTTTTATAAATAGGGGCATTTAAAAGATGCTCCATAAAACGTAAATCTTGTTCCATAAAACGACTGGCAGAAAACCAGATAGGTGCTTCAAGTGCTGCAGTTACTTTAGAAGATCTTTGCTGTTTCATTTTTGTTTTTTTTAACTGAAATTCTAAAGTACTCATAACACTTTCTTTGTACTATGATATTGGTCATACTACCTAAACAACAACTGTTTGGGTGTCATTCAATTTAGGAATGGTACAATGCCACGAAAACCTATCTTGTAATTTGACCCTTAACGATTGTAGTGCCGTAGGTTCTCCATGCACCAAGAATGTCTTTTCGGGAATGTTTTTTATCTCCCGCAACCAATCTAAAATTTCAAATTGATCTGCATGTGCCGAAAGACTTTCAATATGATGCACCGAAGCATTTACAGGATAATATTTTCCGAAGAACTTTAACTCATGAGCTCCTTCAAGAAGTTGTCTTCCGCGGGTGCCTTCAGCTTGATATCCTACCAATAAGATAGATGTGGTGGGTACGTCTATTAACTGTTTTAAATAAGTGAGTACTCTGCCTCCAGTAACCATACCGCTTCCAGCAATCACAATTTTTGGTCTAGGGTCATCGATGGTTTCCCAGGTTTCTTTGTAGGATTGCACGATGTTCATGCGATGTTTCATAGCAGCAAAATCTGCTGAAGCAATGGTATGCCATTCTGGAAAACGTTCAAATACAGACAGTACATTGGTGCCCATTGGGCTGTCTACAAAAATTGGGATGTTTGGAATGCGGCGTTTTGTGTACAGTTTCCATAAAATAAACATCAATGTTTGCAAACGCTCTACTGCAAAAGATGGAATGATAAGCGTTCCTCTATTGTGAACGGTATTGTTTATGAGTGCTATTAATTTTTCAGAAATGCTGTGTTTTGGATGCAGTTTTCCGCCATAGGTACTCTCTAGAAAAAGATAATCTGCCCATTTCGGTTTTTTTGGAGGACGCAATAATGCATCTTCTATTCTCCCAATATCTCCAGAAAACACAAAGGTTTTGCTAAATATTTTGAGTTCAATAAAAGTAGCTCCAATGATATGCCCATTGTATTGAAATCGAAACTGTATGTGTTCAGAAAGAGTATGCCAAGTTTCTGAAGCAACAGTTTTAAAAAGACCAATTGTTTTCTCGGCATCTCTAAGAGTGTAAAATGGTAATGCAAGAGCATGTTTTGAGTACCCTTCTTTGTTTGCTCTTTTTGCGTCTTCTTCATGTATTTTTGCACTGTCTTTAAGAATAATCTCTGTGATGGCAAGGGAAGGCGCCGTTCCAATAATACTTCCCGAAAATCCTTGTTTTTTGAGCCTGGGTAAATACCCTGTGTGGTCTAAATGTCCATGAGTTAGGAGTATGGTGTCAATTTTTGCAGCATCAAAAGGAATGTCTTACCAATTGAGTTCTCGAAGTTCTTTGAGACCTTGAAACATTCCACAGTCAATCATAATAGTATGTTCTGGAGTCTCCAAAAGAAATTTTGATCCCGTAACTGTGCCTGCTGCTCCTAAAAAATGAATGTTAATTGTTGGCATGAATGGAATGGTTGCAGAGCAATGATACTTCTCTTAAAATAATTTCTTTACGTTTCTCTGAAATACCTAAATGATCTAAATAAAAATGATCATTTACTAATTGCCTACAAAGTACAATGTCTCGGCTCAATAAAAATTGTTTTTCTCTTTGGGTTAACAAAGTAGATACGGTGATGGGGTATAAGCCTAATCGGTCAATACGATCTTTAATGGCGTTGTCTTTTGGGTGATCCCAGCTTATTAATTGCAATCCGGCACAACTTCCATACGTTAAAGCATCTGCTGTAAAACGTGTATTGGTGACGACCCAACCTTCATTGGGGCGATTGTTTGCGCTTTGGTATTGTGCAATAATATCTTGATATCTAGAATGTATGTATAAGGGTATTTTGACATTACAGGTGGTCGTTTTTTCACTATGAAATTTACATTCGGCTATAATGTGTCTTCCATTCTTTTTTGCAATCACATCTACTTCATGAGACACACATTTTCCTTGCAATGTTTTACCTACAATGACTTCATAACCAGAGTAGCTTAACAAGGCCCCAATAAATTTTTCGAAAGGAAAACCAGTGGGACCTAGCTCGTATATTGCTTTTTTTAATTTGTATTTTGAAGCATATACTCTTTTCTTTTTCTTCAGTAAAGCAAATGCCCTGTTGTATATTTCTTTGGTTGAAATTCCTTGGTATAACTCATCTCTAACCGTATTAATTATTTGAGACACTGTTGTTTCATCGGCACCACTTCGATATAAACTATTGCGTAGTTTCGTTATAGAAAAAGATACTTTTTCACCAGAAGACTTCCTAATTTGAATGGCATCGGTTTTCATAAGATACTTAATTTCTTAAGTCGTGTAAGGCTAGTACAGGCACTGTTGCTTTATACCCCAATTCTTTAACCATAGGTTTAGAAAAAATAGAGTTAAAGAACGCATGTTTTTTATTGATAAATGCAATCATTTGGCTCCCTCGGCTTTGTGTAAAAATGTTGAGACCTGTTTGTACATTGGTATCATGTAACTCATGAAACGTATAGGTTAACCCTTCAAAGCATTCTTCTAATAAGGCCTTTTTTTCTAGTTGCTCCTGAGATAAGCTATCTTCTTTTGAAACGTGCAGCACACGAATGGGCGCATTGGTTATTTTTGATATTTCATATAAGTGCTGTAATTCTCTGCGCTTAAAATGTGTCTTGTAACTTGTAGGGAAAACTATTTCATTAGGTTCGTTAAAGGATACATTTGTGGGAATCATAAAGACGGGGCAGTTGCGTACTTTTTCCATAAAATCAATACTATTACTACCAACTATTGTGTCTACATCGTCTGTCTCTCCTTTATTACTTATAATTACTAACTCAATGTCCTTATCTTCTACAAATTGTTTTACGGCTTCTAACGGTTGATTATAAACGCTTTTGGTGAAGTAGGTATGGTTGCTGGGGATATCTAAAACCTCTATTTTCTGTAATAGCTTTTCTAATCCTTGTTCAGATCTCTTTTTTGCTTCTTCATAATACCTTTCACCAGGTTCGGGTACCATGAGGTGATCTATAGAATAATTTTGCACCATAAATGCATTGAGTACGTAAAAATCTACTTCTTCATTTTTATATAATTGGCTTGCGTATTTAAGCGCATTCCAAGCGTTTTTTGAAAAATCTGTGGGTAAAAGAATCTTTTTTTTCATGATCTAGGGTGTTGAATGGGGTTTAAATATACTCTTAGTAAAAGAAGGTATCTATGATATTTATCAGTCTGCATCTGGTAGTATTAAAAAAGGGATTTTGATATGAGATGCTATATTTTTTAAAACAGCTTCTCTAAATAATTTTGTAAAGAAATCATGTTTGTAATATACCATTGCCAACAGATCTATTTCTTCTTCATTAAGGTATGAGGTAACGGCATTAGATTTCTGAGTAGTTTCTTGAAGCCACTGGGTTTCGGGTTGAAAAGGTGCTAATAGCTTAGAAATATGATGCGAGTTTTCAAGTTGTACCTCCGTCATTTTTTCTTTTTCATGTACATGTACAATTTTCAGAGCAATTTCTTTGTTTTCTAGTATTTGTGTTAACGATTTTAATTGGTCTTTAGAGGTAAACCGTTTAAAACCGGTTACAAAAGCTATTTTTTGTAGGGGTTTGAAATCTATCTCTAGCGGTACAATTAAAAGTGGAGCATTCCTAATTTTTTTAATCATTGTAAGGGTGTTGCTTCCCATGAATATAGCAGCAGCTCCTGTGGCTCCTTTGCCACCCATAACAACATAATCTATTTGTTCTTTAAGAATGAGTTTATTGATCGCTCTTGGTAAACTTAGTGAGGTAGCTATACTTCTAAAAGTGTGTTTGTGATTAAGGTTATCAAGATTTATTTTATGTATTTCTGCTTCACATTTTTGTTCAGTTGATTCATACAATTCTTCCACAAGCGCATCTGTTTTGCCTATGTCAACTCGGCTTGTTAAATTACTAACTTGATATTCAAAGGAGTGCATGATAATGAAATGCATCGCGTCTTCTTTAAATAATTGGGTAGCATAATACAATGCACTATAGGCATTTTTTGAAAAATCTGTGGGTACTAGTATTGTTTTCATAAGATGTATTTTATTGTCTTTCTACAGAAGGAATTACCAAAAATGGAACATGGGTGTGAAACACCACTTGATTAATTACAGGTTTAAAAAGCAAATTCTCTAATAGCGTGTGCTTGTTATGTACCATAATGATAAAGTTGATTTTGTTTTTAATTTGAAACGCTTCAATGGCTCCAAGTACATCGGTATCTTCTTTGATGTGAAATAAATGGGCATTGTCAATAAAAAAGACATCCAAAAATGCTTTGCAATCAATCTGTTTTTCTGAAAGTGGCGAACCGTAATAGGCATTTAAAATATGAAGCCTAGAGACATTGGTGTCGCATAATTCGCGCACCATTTCTAAATAACGATTGCTTCTTTTTATTTTATAATCTGTTGGAAATAAGATTTCTTTGGGAGTTTCAAATTCAAAATCTGATGGGACTGCCAATACAGGGATTTTCATTTTTTTGATGGCGTACATAGTATGAGTTCCTAAAAAAACTTCTTTGGCTCCAGTAGCGCCTTTTGTTCCCATAATTACCAAATCAATTTCATTTTCTTCTATCAAAAGTTTCATCTCTGGGATGAGCATATTGAAACTTGAAATACTCGTGTAGGTATGATTTGGGTTTGCAAATTGTTCTTCAATCTTTGTTTCAAGATCGTCTAGTTTTTTCTGAGAACTTTCTTGCGCAATTTTTTGTAGTTGCATTGCCGAAGTACTATCTAGCATACTCCCGGCACTTACAAATGTGGGTGTGTAGGTATGCAAAATAAAGAATTCGCATACTTCATGTCGGTATAATTGCACGGCATACGAGATGGCATTAAATGCATTGTCTGAAAAGTCTGTTGGAAGTAAGATGCGTTTCATTCGTGAGTGATTTTAGGTTCTTAAAATGTTATCTAGGTAGGTTTTGAAGCACCAGAAAAGGAATTTCGATAGCTAAACCAATTTTTTCTATAGTGGATTTGTATAAAATATTTTCCAGATAGGAGTGCCTATGATTTGTCATGACCAGCATATCCATATCTCGTTCTTTGATATTTTTATTAATGACCTCGGTAATATCTTTTCCAGGTGCTTTTATATGTGACAACTGGTTTTGTTCAAAACAACCCGAAATAAATGTTTTATAATCTTCTTGTCTGTGTGAAAGTTTTTTTGCTTCGGAAATATGAAGGAAATGTACCCTTGTTGCAAAACGACTTGCTAATGTGCTCACCAATTTTAGTTCTCTTCGATTATACGGAAGCATATAATTTGTGGGAAACAATAAATTTTGAGGACCATAGCCATGAAAACTAACAGGAACTGCCAAAACAGGACAGTTTACATATTTTATAACTTGCAGGGTTTGACTTCCAAAAGTGATATCCTTACGATTTGTTTTCCCTTTGGTTCCCATGACAATAAGGTCGGCGTTTTGAAAATCTGCTAGATCATTTACCTCATGTACTAAACTTCCAAACACTGCTTTGTAATTGTAGGTGTGTTTTGGATTGGGGGAGATGGTAAGCATTTCTGCCACGACCTTTTGTAAAGATCGAATGGTAGCCTCTTCTGTTTTTTCCTTGTATTGTTCAAAAAATTCGCGATCCATTTCCATGGTGTTTTCATACACATCATCGGCAAAGGCGTTCATTACAATAAAGTCGCTTTGGTCATATTTAAAAAGCTCTACTGCATACCGAATGGCATTCATGGCTGTTTCAGAAAAATCGGTTGGTATGATGATGGTTCTCATGAGATACTAGTTAAGATTATTGTATCAAAGCTAGTATGTAAGTCACTCTTATAAAATGATAAATATCAGTACCTAAAGATTTCAACTACTTACTCCCAATAGCTATCGGGATGCGAAATAAAAAAGAAGAAATTATTCATGTAGCACTAAAAAAGGGATTTGCATATGGTAGCTAATTTTTGTCACTTTTGGCTTAAATAAAATACGCTGAAAAAAGTTGAGGTTTTTTGCAATCATGGCAACGATATCGATCTTAAATGAATTGACAAAAGATTGCAATGCATCCTCTAAATTTGGATTTTCTACCACATGAAAGCTGCATGGAATTTCTTTACATTGTTCTTTAAGAAAGGTTCTATTATTTTTTTGGAATTCGTTTAATGGTTGCGCATTTTGAGCCACTCTTAATACTTTGATATTGGCGTTATGTGTATTTGCAATCGCTAATAATGTGTCTAAGACTTTACTTTTGTATTGTAAGTTAAAATCTGTTGGAAAGCCTATATTTATGGGTGTTACAAAGGAAGCTCTTTCTGGAATTACTAAGGTAGAGCATTTTACGCGTGTGATTACATCTCCTGTTTTACTCCCTAATGTCATTTCTTTTAAGCTAGATGCACCTTTGGTTCCCATGATGAGTAATTCGATAGTATGCTCTTTAATATATTCCCTAATAGAGGCTACAAATGAACCCTCTACTATGGCATTTTTAAGGGTATGTTTTTTATTGGGATACTTTTCTTGGAGAGTTTTGAGTAGCGTTTTCATTGCAACTTTTGGATCTTCACGTACTTCTTTTGGTGATACAAAACCTGCTGTGTGCAAATTTTTGTCTGATAGTATTGCTTGATGGGGACTGCTATGAAAGATGTGAAATGTTACCTGCGAATCTTTAAAAAAGTGCAAAGCATACTGCATGGCATTCCATGCATTTTGTGAAAAATCTGTGGGTATTAAAATATGTTGCATTACGTAGTGCTTAAAGCACAAATGTAGCAGGGTTATATCGCTTGAGTAATGACAAATATCAGTTTCAAAAAAAAACTATTCTATTTCTTCTAGGGCTTTAATATCTAGAATCTTAATCGTTCTTCCCTCTATATCGATAAGTCCTTTTTTCTTGAATTCAGAAAGGGTACGAATTAAGCTTTCGGTAGCAATACCTGCAACGCTGGAGAGATCACTCCTAGAAATTTTAATGGCTTCTTCGGGTTTCTTGTTTAAAATACGTGTGAATTGAAGAATGGTTTGGGCTGTTTTTTTTCGAACAGAACCATAAGCCATTTGCAATAGTTGTTCTTTAATTTCTGAAATATTATCGGAAAGAACATTTAATAACTCTACAGAAACATTATTGTTTTTAGTTAGAAGGTCTTTTAATTCACTTTTAGAAATAGCACTTAAAACGGTATCTTCTATGGCAATGGCATTTTCTTGATAGCGAACGTTGTGAGAGAAGGAGGTGAATCCTAAAAAGCTATCGGCTTGATGTAGGGTCGTGATGAGCTCTTTTCCGTGGTCTTCAGTTTTAGAGCACTTTACTACTCCTTTTGTAATTAAAAACACATTGTTTGAATGTCCGCCAATTTTATAGATAGTTTCTCCTTTACTATAGGTTTGGATCTCACCAGTATCGTCAAATAGATTTTTGAGTTCGTTTAAATTGCGAATGTCATCCTCTTTTTTTTTACTCGAAGTATCTAACATTTTTGCAAGAATTTCGGCTTTGGCTAACCTACTTTCTATGGCACTTATTAATTCTTCTTCTTCGAAGGGTTTGGTGAGATAATCGTCTGCCCCCAAATCCATTCCTTTTCTAATTTCTTTGTGTTCGGTCCTTGCCGATAAAAAGATAAAGGGTATATGAGATGTGGTGGGTTCTAGAGATACGGCCTCAAGTACGCCATAGCCATCTACCTCGGGCATCATAATATCGCATACAATAATATTAGGGAGTTCTTTTTTTGCTAGTTCAATCCCAATTCTTCCATTAGGTGCAGTCACAACAGAATAGTTAGAAAGCTCTAGGAGTTCTGCTGTGTTTTCGCGAAGTGCAGTGTCGTCTTCAATTAATAAGATGGTTTTCATGAGCTATTAGGTTAGGCTGGCAGGTATGTTAATAGTAAAGGTTGTTCCATGGTTTTGAACACTCTCAAAATCAATCGTTCCTCCTAAGTTTTCTAAATGCGTTTTTACAATATTTAGTCCAATTCCAGTTCCTTGATCGAGCAGTGCGTTTTCTGCTCTAAAGTATCTGTTAAAAACATATTTTTGTTCTTTTTCTGGAATTCCAATACCCTCATCTTTAATGGCTATTTGCAGCTTGTTTTGTTTCATTTCTGCTGAAATATATATGGTAGTATTTTCAGAAGAATATTTAACGGCGTTGTTAATGAGGTTGGTTAAAATAAGTTCTAATATTTTTTCGTCAAAATCTATAAAGATACTATCAATGTTTTCAGGGTATTCAATGTGCTGCCCTTCTTTAAGCAACATATTGGCATCGTATATTACTTCATTAACAACTTTACTTAGAGGGAAGTTTGTGAACATATAATTCACTTTTCCACTTTCTAAACGTTCAATTGATAAGAAGTCATTAATAATATTGTTGAGGTATTTTACCTTTCCTTGGATGGTTTTAAGATGTTTTTCTCGCTTTTCTTGTTGCTCCTCTTTGGTGTATTTTCCAGCCAAGGTCGCAGAAGTTAAAATACCACTCAGCGGTGTTTTAAATTCGTGTGATACCAATGACAAAAATTTGGTTTTTAACTCTCCTAGTTCTTTTTCTTTGACCAAGGCTTCTTCTAATTGTCTGGTACGCTGTGCGACTGTTTTTTCTAATTTTTGAGTATACTCTGCTCGCTCTGTAATATCGAGGATAATGGCAACAAGACTTTCCGAATTGTGCGTAACAGATTTCTGAAGATGCACTTCTACTGGATACGTACTCCCATCTTTACGTTGGTGTACCGTGTTAAATTTAATTTTTGTTTTACGCTCTTCTAGTAAGGGTTTAATTTCCTCGAGAAACTGTGCCTTGGTAAAGTTGGGTTTTATATCTACAGGAGTTAATGCTCTTAGCTCTTCAATGGTATATCCAATATTGTTTTGAGCGCCCTTGTTTACATCAATAAAGTGTAAAGAATCTGCACTAAAAATATAAATTTCATTGAGGGATTCATTAAAAATGTTGGCCCAATGTTTTAATTCTTGTTCTGCCTTTTTTCTTACTGAAATGTCAATAACCAAAGCCATTACATAATCATTATCGTATATTCTAAAAGGATTTAAACCAACCTCTACGGGAAAATGAGAACCATCTTTACGAAGGCCATAAAGATCTCTTCCATGACCCATTTGTCTTTTCCCGGTATTTTTCATGAAACCTGTTACCAACTTGTGGTGGCCCCCATGAAAGTTTTTTGGGATTAATACATCGAGATGTTGCCCTTCTAGTTCTTCTTCGGCATATCCAAAGAGTTCATTAGAAGAGTTATTGGTAGCAACAATGGTTTGCTCTTTGTTTACAATAATAATTCCTTCCGAAACTGCTTCAGAGAGAATTTTAAACACATTACTTCCTTTTTTAAAGACCTCCATGGGGTAAAAATACCAAATATATCTTTAGAAATCTTTTGGGGGTACCTGATAAATATCATAGTCTGCACAAAACTACCCTAGTATTTTTATCTCATTAAAACACAGGTTTATGAATACAGTAAGTACACCAGAATTATTGTTCTATCAAAAAATGGGAGAATTGTTTTATGCAGTTGCTGCTGCAGATAGAGTAGTGCGCAAAGAAGAATACAACATGCTCACAAAATTGGTGGAAGAAGAATGGAAAGCCTTAGATGATTATGTAGATCATTTTAAAGCAGATGCGGCCTATCAAATCTCTATTGTTTTTGAATGGTTCGATTATGAGCGTATGGACGCTCAATACTGTTTCGATAGTTTTTGTGAGTACTATAAAAGCCATAAAAAACTATTTACACCCGAACGTAAAAGGCTCATACAAAAAACAGTCTACAAAATAGCAACTGCCTATAGTAGAACTAATAAAAGTGAGCTTATCATGATTAACAAACTAGCCCTATTGTTTAAAAAATAATACAACCTCCTTATGAAAGCCTTATATATATTTAGCATTTTATTATTTCTTTTTTCTTGTAAAAACCCCACCGAGAATGCCCAAACAACTCCAGTTGTTGAAACCGAAAAAGAAGAGAAAATAACTACTTCTTTTGAAGAGGTATTACCCTTTGATACTCTTTATAAGATATCCGATAAAGATATTGAAAAAACAAAAGCTGTAGAGATTAAAAGACAGCAACTCATCGATAAGAAAGATGATGAACTAGAATTGCAAGAGCTCATCATTAAAAAGACATTTAAAAAAGATGAAGATCTGTATGTAATTGACTTTACCTACCCGTACCTCAATGAGGGTTTAAAAGAGTCCTATCATAATTTTAATGAATACCTTGAAGAAACCTACATGGATATAGCAGGGGTAGAGGCAAGTATTTTAGAAGACAAAGAAATGATTTGCGATACCTTAGCGATTAACAGATTCAAAGAAAAAAGATTGGTAGATTATAAGATTTATAATCTAAATGAAACACTCGTGAGTGTGTTGTTTTACAAAGAGAATTATTATTCCGGAACCCTGCATCCTTCGTATACATTCGATTGTTTGAATTTTGATTTAGAGCGTTCGGTGTTTATGAATTATGATGATTTCTTTAATGAAGGCACCGAAGAAGAAATGACAAAAATTCTCAACGAGGTACTTTCAGAAAAAATAAATCAAGGAGATATTTATTATGACTGCTGGGAAATATCCTTTGACGATTTCTTCGAATACAAAGACAATTTTGTAGTCAATGACAGAAAGGTTGAATACTACTTTGATGACTGTGTCATATGTCCTTCTTATACAGGTACATTTTCTGTGCAGATACCTTTAGAAAGATTACTTCCCGTGCTCAAAAAATACAATTTAAATCCAATGTTATTATAGTATGAGATTGTTTGCGTCATTCTATATCGTTGCGTATGTGTTGCTTGCAATTGTCATGTTTGTATTGCCTTTTTTTAGCACTACTAGCTATTCGATTTTAGAGAACACCGTTAGCGAATTAGGAGCCCAAAAAGTACCAGGGAATTGGCTTATAAATACAAGCATCATGGCTATGAGTTTCGCCATTGCCTTACTTGCAACAAAGCAATTAAAATTACATTGGAAACAGCTCATCGGCATTTATTTTTTTAGCATTTCTTTTTTTCTAACTGGGATGTATCAACTCGCAGGGTTTGAATCACACCAACATATTTTTAATTATACAGATGATGCATTACATGCTCTTTTTTCTGTAATTACTGGAGTAGCATTTTGTCTTTTTTGTGTACTGCTGATCTTTATTTTAGAGAAGCGAAGCCACAAATTGCAGACAGTAGCAGCTTTTTCTTTTGCATTAGGTATGCCCATACTTATGTGGCAATTTCCAGAGTATAAAGGAGTTTTTCAGCGCCTCTTGTTTTTAGGGACTTTTGCATGGCTTTTTTATGCCTTAACCAACTATACATTTAAATATAAAGTCGTATTTTAAGTGTGCTGAAATATTAAAAAAATACCCTAATGAAAAATAATTTTAAAAACATAATCACCTCAGAAACACCTGTACTTGTTGACTTCTTTGCTACTTGGTGTGGGCCTTGCAAAGCATTAGCTCCAGTATTAAAACAAGTAAAAGATGAAATGGGAGAGACTATAAAAATCATTAAAATTGATGTTGATAAAAACCAATCTTTAGCAACTCAATATCAAATAAAAGGAGTGCCCACCATGTTATTGTTTAAAGCAGGAAAACAAGTTTGGAGACAATCTGGAGTGCTTTCCAAAAATGAAATTATACAAATAATTAAATCTAAATAACGTGACAGACTTACACACATACATAGAACACACCCTATTAAAAGCGACAGCAACTTCGCGTGATATTATAGCCCTTTGTAAGGAGGCAAAGCATTATAACTTTTATGGAGTTTGTGTAAATAGTTGTTATGTGTATTTGGCCGCAAACGAATTAAAAGAGCATCCTTCAAAAGTAATTACTACCATAGGCTTTCCCCTCGGAGCAGCTTCGATAGAGGCAAAAAAGGAAGAAACAAAACAAGCCTTAAAAGATGGAGCAGATGAATTTGATTTGGTGCTAAACCTTGGATACTATAAATCTGAATTATCAAAATCGGTTAGTAAAGAAATTAGAGCCATAAAGAAAATCATTGGAGAAAAGACACTTAAGGTAATTATCGAAACCTGCTATCTCTCTCCTCCAGAAATTACTGCCATTAGTCAACTTGCTAGATTAGCAGGCGCAGACTTTATAAAAACATCTACGGGGTTTGGTCCAAAGGGCGCTCTTTTAAATGATGTTAGGCGTATTAAAAAGAGTGTTGGAGAACAAATGAATATCAAAGCTTCTGGAGGAATTAAAAATGCAAAACAAGCCATTGCATTTATAAAAGCAGGAGCCAGTAGAATTGGAACTTCAAATGGTGTGGCCATTGTATATGATCCAAAAAATCATGAATTATGAGTACTCATATAGAAGCAAAAAAGGGAGAAATTGCTGAAACAGTTTTATTACCTGGAGATCCTATGCGCGCCAAATGGATTGCCGAAAATTTTCTAGAGAATCCTAAAATTTATAATGAAGTACGAGGCATGTTGGGCTATACAGGTACTTTTAAGGGAAAACCAGTTTCTGTGCAAGGCACGGGTATGGGAATTCCGTCGGCACTTATTTATTGTAATGAACTAATCAAAGAATACGGAGTTAAAAAATTAATACGAGTGGGGAGTGCTGGCTCTTATCAACCAGATGTAAAGATTAGAGATATTGTTATAGCTATGGCAGCTTCTTCTACTTCGGGCATTAATAATTCAAGGTTTATTAATGCAGATTACTCACCAACAGCCAACTTCGAACTTTTTATGAAAGCAGCACATTATGCGAAAGACAATAACATTGACATAAAAGCTGGAAACGTATTGTCAAGTGATGAGTTTTATGAAGACGATGCAAATGCCTACAAAAAATGGGCGGAATTTGGAGTGCTTTGTGTAGAAATGGAAGCTGCAGGATTGTACACCATTGCGGCTAAATATAATGTGCAAGCACTTGCTATTTTAACTATATCAGATTCGCTAGTAACTAAAGAAGCGACCTCTTCTCATGAGAGAGAAACAAGCTTTGCAACCATGGTTGATATTGCATTACACTGCATATAAAAAAGCGCATCCTACTCAAGAAATGCGCTTTTTAAAAACTAAAAATCTAAACTAATCTAAACTTTAAACGTCATAATGGGTAAATCACTGTGGTTTACTAATGACTCTCCTATGTTCTGTGAAAAGAAGTGTGCTAACCCTCTTCTACCATGGGTAGGGATTACAATAAGGTCTGCGTTAAAAGAAGTACTGTAAGAGTAAATACCTTGTTCTAAGTTAAAATCGCAATAGTACTTAATGTTATGAAACACATCATTGTTATCGATACCGCTTTTCAGTATAAACTGTAATGCTCTCTCTTCCATTTGTTGGCTGCTCAAAAATTTATCGGGTGTATTAATAAACACTATTCTAAAATCGGAGCCTATTGTGTTGAAGAATTGCAATGCCTTTTTAAAGGGTTCAATAAAATCGGTATTAAAATCGCAAGCAAAAACTACTTTGTCCATGCTTAAATTACGATTTCGGTTTTTTACAACAAGTACCGGAATTTCTGAACTACGCACTACCTTTTCTGTATTAGAACCAACAAAAACTTCTTTTAAGCCACTAGCTCCATGAGATCCCATGACAATAAGGTCTGCTTTAAAATCGACAGCAACGTTATTAATTTCATGAAACTCTTTGTAGTTCTGAACGGTTGTTTCAATCTCAATACCTTCAAGATAGTCACGGTCTAAAAATTCACTAAAACGTTTTTCGGCTAATTTCATATAGTAAATTGCTTCAAACATCTCTTGTGATTCGTTTTTGGTCAAGACTGCTTCAGATAAGCCCATCATGTGTAGCACGACTAATGAGCCATTGTTTTTCTTTGCTAATGTTGCAGCTACCTCTAGGGCATATTCTGAATGTTCAGAAAAATCGATAGGGACTAATATTTTTTTCATCTAAGAAGATATGTTTTGGTTTGTAAATTTTGCTTTACGTTTTTTTAATTGCACAAGGAGATCTGATATAGTTTCTTTTACCGCCATTTCAAAATTTTTCTCATTCGAAGTTGCAAACAATTTTGGACCAGGCAGGCTTAGTTCTATTTCACAGATATAGCCTTTTTCTGTAGGGTCTTTTTCAGTTTTAAAAAAAACATCTGCACGAATCACCCACTCGTATTTTTTTGCAATACTCTCTAGTTTCTTTGTTACATATTCTGTCATCGTTTCGCTTGCCATTAATTTGACATATTGAATATTTATTGTCATAACTATTTGTTTTAATGTATAGCTCAAAAGTAGCTGCTACATTGCTTTCAAACTATGATAAATGTCATCTGTCTTTACCAAATTATAATAGACACTTTATAGTCTAAAATTCGCTCTTCTAGATGTGCTATTTTCATGGGTTCTTTTTTAGTCTTTTTTAGCTTCGCGCTCTTTTTTTCTGAAATATCCTCTAAAGAAAAAGTTGTGTTGTAGCGCGGTCATGTTTTCATTTAATTTTTCAGAGGCTTCTTTTATTTCTCGCAATGTAGCATCAATTTCTTTGGGAAGGGTTTCGTCTTTTGTAAGGTAATTAAAAGCACTTTCGGCGCTATTAATTTCAGAAATCATAGTTTCCAATTCTTGTGTAGCTTCGGAAATATGAGTGCTCGATGCTTCTAGCTTTGCAACCACATTTTTAACTTGGTTTCCAACTAAAGTGTCTGTCAGCAAAACTCCTGCAGCACTATTGTGCATATCTATCTTTGAGAATTTAGTGTTTAAAGAGTTTACTAATGCATTGGCTCCTGTTGTTGTTTGCTTCAAGTTATCGAGCATCAGGCGGATGTCTTTTGTGAGTAGCGAATCTGTAATTAAGGCCCCTAAAGCCCCTTCACCTTCTAAAATTTTATTGGTAATTTGTAATAGATCAGATGTGAGAAGTGCTGCATTTTCGTTGGTGACATTTAGGGTAGAGAGCATGTCGTCTGCACCAATTTTACTATAGGTAGCAATGGTGTCACCAGAAGTTATTGCTGCTAAATTCTCTTTTCCAGGGAGAATGTTAACGACCATACTACCCACCAATCCATCTGAACCAATGGTAGCAATAGCATCTTGTTTTATATAAGCGCCCGTTTTTTCTTCTACCATCATTTGTACTAAAATGGCACCTTGATGTATCATTTCTATATCACCAACAGTACCCACATTAATTCCAGAATAGCGAACATTATTGCCTAATTGCAATCCGTTTACATTTTGGAACACTGCATAGACCTGAATGTTCTTACTAAAAATATGCTGTCTGTTTCCCACAAAGTATAAGGCAGCAACTAATAAAAGGGTGCCTATAATCACAAAGAGACCAAGACGTGTTTTATGGATGTTTGTTTTTTTATTCATAGTATTAGTTTTTAAAAAATGCCTTCACTTGAGGGTCATCCGATTGTGATAATTCTTCATACGTACCTTCTGCGTAATTAATACCATCGACCAATAAAATCATGCGATTGCTTATTACTCTTGCACAATCCACATCATGAGTGATAATTAAAGAAGATGTTTTATAGGTTTTTTGAATGCTACGCATGAGCTCAATAATTTCATTTGCAGTGATGGGGTCTAAACCCGTGGTAGGCTCGTCGTATAAAATGATTTTTGGCTTTAAAATTAAAGCTCTCGCTAAGGCTACACGTCTTTGCATACCGCCCGAAAGTTCTGCGGGCATAAGATCAATAGCATGTAAAAGCCCTACGTTTTCTAGTGCTTCTTTAACAAGCGTGTCTGTACTTTGGTTATTTTCTGGGGTTGTTTTGTTTCTGCGTAGTGGAAACTCTAAATTTTCACGAACCGTCATCGAATCATAAAGCGCACTCCCTTGAAATAGAAAACCTATTTCGGTACGCAAGAGATCTAACTCCTTTCTTCCTAAAGAAATAATGTCAAAATCTTTTATGGTTATGGCACCACTTGTTGCTTCCATAAGTCCCACCAAGCATTTAATCATGACTGATTTTCCAGATCCAGATTTGCCCATGATGACTAAATTTTCTCCTTCGTATAGCTGTAAGTTGAATCCTTTTAAAACATGATTATCACCAAAGCTTTTGTGTAAGTCTTTGATTTCTAATACAGGTTTTTTTGCAGATATGTTTTTTAGTTGTTTCATATTTCAGTAAAAAATATCGGTGAGAAATACGGCAATAAAATCAATTACAAAGAGCAGCATAGAAGTATATACTACAGCAGTATTTGAAGCTTCACCAACTCCAACGGTTCCTTTAGAACTGTTATATCCTTTGTAACAACCCACAAGACCAATGGCGAAACCAAAGAAAAAAGACTTAATGGTTGCAGGAACGATATCACTAAATTTTAAGGCATCAAACACCTTGTTGAAATACAATAGATATGAAACTTCACCCTTTAAATTTTCAATAATAGCAGAGCCCACTAGGGCAACAGCATCACCCATTATAATTAGTAGCGGTAACATTAAAGTGGTCGCAAGGATGCGAGTAACCACTAAGTATTTAAATGGATTGGTGCCAGAAACTTCCATAGCATCAATTTGTTCGGTTACTTTCATGCTGCCTAATTCTGCACCAATGCCAGATCCAATTTTTCCAGCACAAATAAGTGCGATGATTACCGGGCCAATTTCTCTCACAATAGACAGGCTTACCATGGAGGGCATCCAGGATGCAGCTCCAAAATTTTCTAGGGTTGGTCTTGATTGTAATGTAAATACCAATCCTAGAATGAACCCTGTTACGCCTACCAAAAGAAAAGAACGATTTCCCATCTGATAGCATTGTCGGATCAACTCTTTCCACTCAAAGGGGCTGCTAAACAATTCTTTAAAAAATCGAATTGCAAAATAGGTCATGTCTCCCACTTCTTGGAAAAAGTGTTTTGATGCATCAAGTATGGAATTTTTTCTATTCAAGATGATGTGTGTTACTATGAAACGATTCTATCAAACCTACTATCCATGCAAACACTGATGTCTGTGGTGATGAACTTGCCATCCAAAAACAAACTAAAAATAGTTGCTGGAGTAGGTGCTTTTTGTGCCTGTTCCATGGTTTCTAATTTTATGATTTGAAGGGGTAGGTTTCTTTTAGTTGCAGTTTCAATCAATGAATTTTTTGCATGAAATTCTGCAAATGGACATCGGTTAGAATAATAAACTACAATTCCCTTTTTTTCTGGACATGTTCCATTTACAACCGAAGGATTAAAAGTTGGTTGTATTTCATTTTCATTAAATTTTTTAATCAATAAACTAAATCCATAAGTAGTACTATCGCAAACTTCAAAGCCTTGTTGGAGGAGCCATTTAGTATCACTCATAAAATGAAACTTTTTAGTGCCTACGACGGTCACTACCCCTGCTTTTTTTTGTTTTTTTGCATCATCTATAGCTAATTGAAGTAAGGATTTTCCATATCTGTTTTTTTTATAGCGTCCCGAAACCCAAAAACAATTAATGTTTATATAATTAGGCGCATGAATTGGGATCCAAGCCTTTTCGGCAGGGCCATATTCAATAAATACTTTGGCGCGAGCATCTATTCTTTTGAATACATATCCATTTGCAAATTCTTTAGAAAGCCAATCCTTTTTAGCGAGATAGCTGTCTGTATATTTTTTATTAGAAAAAGCGCAACAAATATGCTCGTTAGCAATATTGGATGTTGTAATATTTATGAAGGGTTCCATTAGTTGGTATACACATTTGGTTTCTCGTAAAAATAAGAGCTCAGATGTTTCAAATACATGATATTAATCAGTTCACGAAATTGATATATGTCATTGTAATGATTAGACTTAGAAAGTACTTTTGTAAGTAAAATATTGAATCATGAAAGCAATATTAGAAGTTCAAAACCTGAAATGTGCTGGATGTGAAAAAACGATTGTAGATACCTTATTAAAGGTAACGGGTGTTTTGGATGTTGCTGTAACGGTTGCTACGAGTACTATTTATGTGAAGTATAAAAACGAAGGGACGCTTGTCGATGTGGTTTCGAAACTTTCGCAAATGGGATATCCAATTTTAGGGGATACCAATACACTTTTTAAAAAAGCAACTTCGTATGTGAGTTGTGCTGTCGGAAAAATTAAAAAGTAGGTATGCTATAAATTACTAATGATACTAGCCAGCCCTATGCCTAGTATTAAAACTAATACGATATATCTAAATTGCTCTTGTGATATTTTGTGTAGTATTTGCTTCCCAATCCAAGTACCTAGAATCCCCACCACAATTAAAATAGGGATAAGGTAGAGAAGCTCCGATTTTATGTACCCATTAAAATAGTATACAATCGTTCTGCTAAAATCTACGCCCAAATCGATTACAGCTGATGTAGCTATAAATTTGTTTTTATTCATTTTAAAAGCTGCTAAAGTAATCCCTCGTATGGCTCCTCCTGTTCCTAAAACTCCGGCACTTAATCCAGAGAGGACTCCACCAATAACAGCGTTTCTTTTAGTTGGTTTCACAACTAGTTTTCTGAAAATTAAGAATACCAAGCTAAGGATAACTAAAAAGAACCCTAGCAAGTAAGTAAGGATCTTAGGGTCAAGATATTTACTTAGAAATCCTCCTATAATCACAAATAGCACTGCAGGAATACCAAGTTGTACTATTATTTTTTTGTCAAGTCCTTTTCTGAAAAATGCAATTTTTGTGATATTACTTGAGACATGATAAAGGGCAGTTATTCCCAAAACTGACTGAAAATCCAAAAAGAAATTGGCAACTGGCACAAAAAACACCGAAGAGCCAAAGCCACCTACAGTCCCTAATATTTCAGCAACAAGCGATAGAAGAATAAAGACAGGAAGATAACGAGATAACATATATATGGATATGTTTTCAAAAGTAGGCGTATGAAAATATCGTTACTATGATAAATGTCAATCCTGTAAACTAGTTAAAACACCATCGCATTATTTTTTGTCCAAAAAAAGGCACAAAAAATACGTGCTTGCTAACAGTATCAATTCCTGGATTATATAGTATTTAACTTCTATTTTCTTAATTTTCTTCGCACTCACTTTTGTACTTGGTTTGTAATTCCCCCTTTGAAGGGGGCTAGGGGGATGTTTTTTTGAAATAATTTCTGTGGATAGTTAAAAAACACCATCGCATTATTTTTTGTCCAAAAAAAGGTACAAAAAATAAGTGCTTGCTACCAGCATCGATTCCTGTAGAATTAAAACACAATTGAAAACAAAAAACCCCGAAACAAAAGTTTCAGGGTTTTAATGTGGTACCTCCAGGAATCGAACCAGGGACACATGGATTTTCAGTCCATTGCTCTACCAACTGAGCTAAGGTACCATTTGCTTTGTTAAATACTTAACTTAGCGGGTGCAAATATAGTAGTATTTTCATTGCTGCAAAATAAATTTTAAAAAAATAAAGTATCAATTTTAAATTCTTCTACACTTTCTTGAAAAGGCATGAAATAACTGCGTATTTTTGTCGTCTTTACTGCAATATGAACCTTATCGTAGATGTTGGAAATACTTTGTACAAGTTTGCTGTGTATCATGGCGATGTTCTTGTAGAAAAGCTGGCATGTCAAAAAGAAGAGGTACTTTCTCAATTACAACAGCTTAGCGAAGACTATCCAGGACTTACCCATTGTATTGTATCTTCCGTCGGTAGCTTTTCTGATAAAGCAATGCGCTTGTTAAGAGAAAAATATCAAGTACATGAGTTATCGCATGAAAGTGTAATTCCTTTTGAGAATGCTTATCAAACACCAACAACCCTAGGAGTAGATAGAATTGCACTAATTGCAGCTGCCGCTGTGATATTTCCGAAGAAAAATGTAGTAGTCATAGACGCTGGAAGTGCCATTACATACGATTTTCTAACCAATGAAAATCGATATTTGGGAGGAGCCATAGCGCCTGGAATTGCGATGCGTTACAAAGCACTTCATTCTTTTACTGCAAACCTTCCGTTGTTAGAAAAAACAGCCGACTTTTCTTTAATTGGAAATACGACAAACGCGGCGATGCATAGTGGTGTTTTACAGGGAGTTATACTAGAGCTCGATGGGGTGATTAACGAATATAAACGACAGTATGCCGAATTAACAATTATTTTAACAGGTGGAGACGCTCATTTTTTGCGAGATAGATTAAAAAATGACATCTTTGCCAACTCAAATTTTCTGTTAGAGGGCTTAAATTACATTTTAGAACATAATAAAGATTGATGTTGAAGCGAATTTTCATTGGAGTATTTTTACTCATTAGTACCGTAACTATGGCCCAGAGAGGGACCTCATCACCATATTCATTTTTTGGTATTGGAGCCCTAAATTTTAAAGGAACTGTAGAGAATAAATCCATGGGAGGGATTAGTGTTTTTTCAGACAGTATCCACCTTAATATTCAAAACCCTGCGGGACTAGCAGAGCTTGGGTTGGTAAATTATACCATTGGTGGAAGTTATAAGTTAACCACACAAAAAACCAATACCCAAGAACAACAACAGTCTACGGCGTCATTCGATTACCTAGCGGTTGGAATTCCAATGGGCAAGTTGGTGGCAAGTTTTGGACTCATTCCTTTTAGTTCGGTTGGTTATGATCTGGAAAATGTGAACGACGATGTAACTACTCGATTTACAGGAGAAGGGGGTTTAAATAAGGCCTTCTTAACGTTTGCATATCGCGTTACTCCTAATTTTAGTTTGGGTATTGATACCAACTATAACTTCGGAAATATTCAAAACACAGCCTTTAGCCAGCAAGACGATTTAGAGCTAGGTTCTAGAGAAACAAATAGATCTGATTTACTTGGCTTTAGTTTTAACTTTGGCGCTAGATATAAAGCTAAAGTGACCAAAGATTTAGAGCTTCAAACATCGATAGCCTATACTCCAGAAACTAATTTTAAGTCTGAAAACTCTAGACAGAGAGCCACTGTTTTTGAACTTCCTTCAGGAACACAAATTGTTCGAGAAGAACTTGAAGTACCTGTAGAGGATACAGATTTTACTTTTCCATCCTTACTAACAGTTGGTGCAGGAATTGGAAAACCAAAACAATGGTTTGTAGGGGTAGAATATGCAAATCAAAAAACCAGTAATTTTACAAACCGTACGTTTGATTTGCAGAATGTTACCTTTACAGATGCATCTAAATTTAGAATCGGAGGATTTTATGTGCCTAATTATAGTTCGCTTACAAGTTACTACAAAAGAATTGTTTACAGAGTTGGAGTGCGTTTTGAAGAGACGGGTATTAATGTAAACGAACAAGACATAAAAGAGTTTGGCATATCTTTTGGAGTTGGACTACCTGTTGGAAGATTATTCTCAAATGTAAACCTAGGTTTTGAGTTTGGAAAAAGAGGAACAACAGATTTTGGATTAATTCAAGAAAACTTTTTCAACACAACTTTAAGCTTATCATTTAACGATAGATGGTTTAATAAACGATATTTAGATTAACACAATAAACACTACCACGATGAAAATGAAGATTATTTTAACAGGAATGTTGCTAGCGCTAACCATAAGTACAACTTCTGTATTTGCGCAAGACGGACAAGAATGTGTAGCTATGGTTTCTTTATTTACAGAACCAGCAAAAGCAAAAAATTACCAAGAGGCATACAAGCATTATGACAATGTAGTTACAAAATGCCCGCAAACAACGATGGCTGTATACCAATACGGAGCTAAAATGTTTGAAGATTTTATCAAAAAAGGTGATAAAACTAAAATTTCAGATTTAGAAAAATCATACCAAATGAGAATGCAGTACTATCCTTCAAAAACAAAAGAAGGTGATGTCTTGAGTAAATTAGCTCAGGTGCGTTTTGATAATGGTATCGGAAACAAACAAGAACAGTTTGATGCTTTTGATAATGCCTACAAAAAAGATGCAACGAACTTTAAAAGTCCAAAAGCATTATATACGTACTTTTCATTAGCAAAAGACCTCTATACAGATGGTCAAAAAGACTTGCAAGAGGTATTTGACTTGTATGATGTTGTGAAAAATAAAATGGAAATGGAAGAAGGGAAGTTGGCTAAAAGGTTAACCGAACTTATCGACAAAGAAGAGGCTGGAGAAACTTTGTCTAGTAAAGAGAAGAAAAAGTTAAGTGCTTACGAAAAAAACCTTGGAATTTTTGGTAAAGTAAAAGGAAGCGTTGATAGCAAACTAGGTAACATAGCAGATTGTCCTAACCTAGTGCCATTGTACAACAAAGACTTTGAGGCAAAGAAAAACGATATCAATTGGGTACGCAGTGCAGCAGGTCGTTTATCTGGAAAAGATTGTACGAATGATCCATTGTTTATCAAATTAGTAGAACAGTTAGATAGATTAGAGCCAAGTGCAGATACAAAAATGTACCTAGGGCAGTTAGAAGCTCAAAAAGGAAACAGTGCAAAAGCGTTGCAATACTATGAGCAGTCTGCAGGTATGCAAACAGATCCTAACAAACAAGCTAGAATCTATTACAAAATTGCTGAAGAAAAGCGTAAAGCTGGAAGTTATGGTGCTGCAAGAACATACTACAATAAAGTATTAGCTGTAAAACCTAATGATGGTAGATCTTACTTGAAAATTGCTTCTATGATAGCAAAAAGTTCAAACAGTTGTGGAGGTACTCCTTTCGAAAAAAGAGCTGTAAACTGGAAAGCTGCCGAGTATGCAGATAAAGCTGCCAGAGTAGATCCTTCTATTGCAGGAAATGCAAGAGCTGCTGCATCAAGTTACAGAGCACGTGCGCCACAAAAAACCGATATTTTCTCTGCAGGTATGGCAGGTAAAACAATCCCTCTTAAATGTTGGGTTGGTGGTAGTGTAAGAGTACCAAACTTATAATATGAATATACAATCATATAGCATAACAAGCGTGATGGCCTTCCTAATGGTCATCACGCTTTTTGCATGTGATGATAATTATAAAGACAAACAAAAATTATCCATTAAAGATGATCAGCCACTGGCAATTGGTAAAGAAGTCAATCTAAAATATACAGACAGTGGTAAGGTTGTAACCAATTTATTGGCCAAAAGCTTATTAGATTTTTCAAATTACGAGTTCCCGTACCAAGAATTTCCCGACGGTGTAGAAGTGCATTTTTGGGAAGATGGTAAAGAAAGCACTGTGACCTCAAAATATGCTATTAGATTCGGTAAAACCGGCATTATAGATTTAAGAGAAGATGTTGTTTTGGTTACTAGTGATAGTTTGGTGTTAAAGGCCTCCCAGCTCTATTGGGATCAAACCAATCAATGGGTATTTACAGATCAACCCTATCAAATAAAGTTTAAAGACGGCTCCTACAATGACGGAGCTCGTTTTGATTCTAGTCAGGATTTTACAGAGTTTTTGTCAAGAAAAAATGCAGGAGTACAACTCATAGAACAACAAGAAACCGAAGAAAATGAGAAATAAAATCTACCAACTTTTTGAATATGCCTACATTGCAATGGCCATTGGATCTATATACCTTGTGGTGACGCATTGGACAGAAAATAGAGGACGTGCATATATGTATATATTTTTTGGAATTGTAGCAATATTCATGTTTTTCTTTAAGCGTAAGTTTAGAAAAATGATAGAAGAGCGTAACAAAAACCAAGACCAGAACTAATTTTTTTAGTGAATAGTGAGTGCTGATTAGTGAAACGTTTGCCTTTTTCAGTTCTTCGGAAATATTAGTTGGTACAAAGAGTTTAGGTGTTTAAAAGTTCCAAAGTGACAAAGGAACAAAGTTTCAAAGTTGGAAAGATCCACTTTCAAATCAAAACATCTTCAAATTTTCAAATCATTTTACTGCCAACTGTTACTAAGCACTGAATACTTTTTTGTCGTTGGTCATTAGTCATTGGTCCTTAGAAGGTGATAGCTAGTAGGACGCTTCGCTTGTAGGGGGTAGTTTTTTGATTTATTTTAAACATATTAACTTTTCAAAGGAGCAAAGGAGCAAAGGAGCAAAGGAGCAAAGGAGCAAAGGAGCAAAGTTTCAAAGTTTCAAAGTTGGAAAGATCCACTTTCAAATCAACACATCTTCAAATTTTCAAATCATTTTACTGCCAACTGTTACTGAGCACTGAATACTTTTTTGTCGTTGGTCATTAGTCATTGGTCGTTGGTGGTAAATATTATTTTTGACTCTAAACTTTTGAATTTTATATTTTGACTTTTTTCCCATTCACGGTAATCAAGTAATAGCTAAAATGTTGAATTTTCAAATCAAAACATCTTCAAATTTTCAAATCATTTTACTGCCAACTGTTACTGAGCACTGAATACTTATTTTCTGTCATCCGTCATTTGTTTTGTCACCCTGATCTTGTCGAAAGGGAAATCATAAACTAAGTTGCAAAGTTATTTTTTTTTCAAAATTTAAAGGCACCCTTTAGGGCTGGGGTATCTCCCTATTGTAAAGTTTCAAAGTTGTATTTTCAAATCATCTCACTGCCAACTGCCACTGAGCACTGAATACTTTTATTCTGTAACATATTTCGATTTCTCCCGAATCTTCGGGATCAATTTCAAGCACATTCCCTATCTTTGATGTATTAAACAAACCAGCATTGGAATACCAGCTTCTTATCATTGTATTGTCGCTTATCTTTTCTGCTTTCTTTTCGGGGATGGAAATAGCTTACGTGTCTTCTAATAAGATACATATTGAAATAGAGAAGAAACAGCAAGGTTTTTTAGCTACAATTCTTAAGAGAATTACAAAAAGATCTTCAAAGTTTATCGCTACCATGCTTATTGGAAATAATATAGCATTGGTGATATATGGATTTTTTATGGGAGACCTTTTAATGGAATACATTCCATTAGTTGGACCCAGTGGGCTACTAGTCCAAACGCTAGTTTCTACCCTGGTTATTTTACT
Organism: Patiriisocius sp. 208BN25-11; assembly: GCF_058147145.1. Lineage (NCBI taxonomy): Bacteria > Pseudomonadati > Bacteroidota > Flavobacteriia > Flavobacteriales > Flavobacteriaceae > Patiriisocius > Patiriisocius sp. 208BN25-11. The sequence continues at coordinate 357,349 of NZ_JBYVJY010000001.1, read as the reverse complement.
AACAGCAGAGTTTTTACCCAAAGTGTTTTTTCAGATCTATGCTAACGATTTGGTGAAGGTCTTTGCTGTTCCAGCCTATTTTTTTTACCTGCTTTTTACATTTATTTCAGAATTTGTTATTTGGATTTCCGACTTGGTGCTTAAATATGTTTTTAAAACAGATGGGGACAAAGTGCAACTCAGTTTCAGTAAAATTGAGTTAGGGAATTACATTAGCGAGCAAATGGAAACGGTAGAGACTGAAGATGAAATAGATTCTGAAATACAAATATTTCAAAACGCATTAGATTTTTCAGATATAAAATCTCGAGAAGTCATGATTCCTAGAACAGAAGTTGTAGCAGTCGATATTTCAACAGAGATCAAAGAACTTAATAGGCAATTTACAGATACTGGTCTTTCTAAAATCATTGTATTTAAAGAGAATATAGATGATGTTGTAGGGTATGTGCATTCTTTTGAGTTGTTTAAAAAACCAACTACAATAGAAGATGTATTGATGCCTGTTGTATTTGTTCCAGAAACAATGCTTGCAAAAGATGTACTTAATATTTTGAGTAAAAAACACAAGAGTATTGCTATTGTGATCGATGAGTATGGGGGCACAAGCGGAATCATTACTGTAGAAGATATCATCGAAGAACTCTTTGGAGAAATAGAAGATGAGCACGATAGTATTGCATTAACCGAAGAAGTGCTTGGTGAAAACCAATATACATTTTCGGCAAGGCTTGAAGTAGATTATTTGAATGAAACGTATAAGTTATCATTGCCAGAAGCAGAGCACTACGAAACGCTTGGAGGAATGATTGTGAGCTTTACAGAAGGAATTCCTGAAGCTGGAGAAACCGTTTTCATTGATGGGTATATCATAGAAATTTTAGAGGTCTCAAATACTAAAATTGACCTTGTTTCATTGAAGTCTTCAGGGGCAGAAGGATAGCTAAATTTTTGTAGACTGAACCTAATTATATCGCTTCTTATTTCAGAATACATACCCAACCTCTTTTACTGTAATTTTTTTAGCCAAAACTATTTTATTAGTGCAGGGAAAATGGTATTTTCGCCCACTAAATTAATGTGATCCTTACATGTAGAGGGATCTTAAATTATAAATGACAGATGGCAATATTAAATAGCATTCGAAAAAGAGGATTCTTCCTTATCATCATTATAGCATTGGCTCTTTTCTCATTCATCCTTGCAGATGTAATACGTAATGGTGGTTTTTCTTCAGAAAAATCATTAACGACGGTAGGAACTGTAAATGGAGAATCACTTACACGTGATACTTTTATGAAGCAAGTTGAGACTACGCAGCGTAACCTTGGTCAGAATGGTTCAACTGCGCAAGCAATGAATTTAGTTTGGGATCGTGAGTTAAGAAATGTACTACAACAACAGCAATACGATGCTTTAGGTTTAGTGGCAAATGCAGAACAATTAGGAGATTCATTTCGTTCAGCATTGGCAGGAAATGAAGTTTTTCAAGATGAAAATGGAAACTATAGTGAACTTAAAATGCAGGAATATGTTGCTAACGTTAGAGTAAATAATCCTACTGCATACCAACAATGGTTAGTTTTTGAAAACAACCTAAAAGGGAGTGCTTTACAAACAACATACTACAACTTGATTAAAGCAGGTATGAGAAGCACCTTGAGTGAAGGTGAACAACAATACCGTTTTGAAAATGATAAAATCAACATGCAATATGTGTATGTGCCGTACACAAAAATTCCTGATACAGAAGTAACGGTTACAGACGCTGAGATTGAAGCTTATATCAGAAAAAATGCAACAGATTTTGAAGTTGAGCCTCAAGTAGATATTCAATATATATCTTTTGCTGAAGAGCCCTCTGCAGCAGATATTACAGAAGCAGAAGCAGAGATAGCAAGTCTATTAAACGATCGCGAAGAATATAACTCAAGTATCAAAGCTACTGAAACTGTAAAAGGATTAAGGAATACAACAAACTACCAAGAGTTTGTAAATGATTATAGTGATGTGCCTTTTCAAGATAGATATTTCTTTAAAAGCGATCTTCCAGATGCAATATCCGACAGCATCTTTGCTACAGCAGTAGGAAGTGTATATGGTCCTTATAAATTGGACAATACCAATAATATTTCAAAAATTGTTGCCGAAAAGCAAATGCCAGACTCAGTTCAGTCTAGACATATCTTAATTAGATACCAAGGATCTTTTAGAGCTTCAGATGCAATTACACGTTCTAAAGAAGCTGCAAAAGCATTGGCAGATAGTATCAATGCAGTTGTAAAAAGAAGTCCGAGTAAATTTGAAGACTTAGCTAAAACACTGTCTGACGATACATCAAACAGTGAAAAAGGTGGGGATTTAGGATTCTCTGGTCCAGGGAAAATGGTGCCAACCTTTAACGATTTCCTGTTTAATAACAAGACTGGTGAAATTGGAGTAGTTGAAACTGATTTTGGATACCACGTTGTTGAAGTACAAGAACAGAAAAACATGCAGAGAGCCATTAAAATTGCTACTGTAACAAAAGAGGTGGAAGCTTCAGAGAAAACATTAAATGAAGTATTTGCTATGGCATCTAAATTTGAATTGGCTTCTCAAAAAGGAGATTTCACAGAAGTTGTGAAAGAACAAGGCTTGTCTACAAAACCTGTTAACAAAATTGGAGAGCTTGATGCAAACATCCCGGGAATTGGAAATAACCGTAGCATTATCAACTGGGCTTTTGAAGAAGATTCTAACGTTGGAGATGTGAAACGTTTTAGCATACCTGACGGATATGTAATTGTACAATTAACACGTAAGAGTCCTAAGGGATTAATGAGTGTTGCTGAAGCTTCTGCATTGGTTACTCCAAAAATCAGAAACGAGAAAAAGGCAGAAAAAATCAAAGCCACTATGAGTGGTGATGATTTAAGTACTATTGCAACTAACAATGGTGTTACTGTTCAAACAGCTACAGCTATTACCATGGCAGCACCAACCATCCCTGGTGCTGGAGCAGAGCCAACAGTAGTTGGAGCTGCATTTGCAAAAGCTGCTGGTGAATCTACTGGTGTTATCGCTGGAGAAAAAGGAGTGTTTAAAGTTCGTGTTACTGCTGTAAATAATGCACCTGCATTAGAGAATTATGCAACCTATGCAAATCAATTAAACAATGCAGCTACGCCAACGGTAAACACTAAGGTGTTCCAAGCATTAAAGAATGCTGCAGAAATTGAAGACAACAGAGCAAACTTCTTCTAGTCTTTTAAAAGATTTAATTCAGAAAAATCGCTTACTACTTAGTAAGCGATTTTTTTTTGAACATTTTTGAGATAACGAACGAATGTGCAAATGTAATTGCACCTAAAAATGAGAACAGTATAGGTAAGAAAAGGGATTTATTATCTTTAAAGTAAAATAAGAATAGACCAATTCCCAAAATAGAAATAAGCCATATAAGAAAAGAGGTTTTCAGATATTTCATAAAAGCACGCATAGAAACCTCTTTGTGCAAATAATCAAGTTGTTCAAAAATCGATGGGATGCTATGCCATAAAATAAAATAAATGCTAAAACTCCAAAGCAGATTTGAGATTTGAAAAACTAACGTAAATACAAAAAGTAACACCAGTTCATTTCCTATAAAATTTAGTTGTATTATCTTTTTATGGTATGCATATAGTACAAGTGCTAGATATGTTACAAAAGATGCTGTAATTAAAATGAAATACCAGCTATTTGAGATAATAATAGTTGCCATTTGATTTGTAATATCTGCTACTTCTTCTTTATTTAAATATAGTAATAACAGCACAACAAATGCACCGTATGATACATAAACAGCTTCTTTTAAAAACTTTTTTAGTAAAAGTGTTTTGTGGTACTGTTGTTCTCCAAAATGATATGCGCTAAAAAAAACAAACAAGATTAGCGCTAACATTGATGAGAAATAGAATAGTATTGAAGCTGAAAAAACAACAACTACATAAGTAATTAAAGGTATTAGGATACTTACATTTTCTTTATCAGTGCTTAACTTTTGTACAATAGAAATGTCATTACTTCCATGTAAAATTCCAAGTGTGAAAATAAAAAATAATGCAATGTAATTTTGCAAGTCATTAGGCACGTAGCTGGTAAGCCACAAGCAGAAAAATGTTAAAATTATTAATATATTCTTATTTCTCATGTGTTAAAATTATTAAAATATTAATAATGGTGATAAAAATTTGTGATTATGTTAAGATAACAGGTTTATTTCATTATCTACTTTTGTTCAACATTTAAACTAAAAAACTAAACATTATTATGGAACAAGTTACACAAACCATCGCTTTGATACCTAAATTATTACCAAATGATTATGTAGGTTTCACTTTTTTTGTAGGTGCAATGGCTATGATGGCCGCATCTGCCTTTTTCTTCTTTTCAATGAACGACTTCGATAAAAAATGGAAAACATCCATTTTAGTATCGGGTTTAATAACTTTTATTGCAGCAGTACATTACTGGTATATGAGAGATTATTGGTTCTCTAACCTAGAATCACCTACCTTCTTTAGGTATGTAGATTGGGTATTGACGGTACCTCTTATGTGCGTAGAGTTCTATTTAATCCTTAAAATAGCTGGTGCTAAAAAGAGCCTCATGTGGAAATTAATCATTTTATCTGTTATCATGTTGGTAACTGGTTATTTTGGAGAAGCAGTAGACAGAGACAACGCATGGTTATGGGGTCTTGCTTCTGGAATTGCATATTTTGTAATCGTTTATGAGATATGGCTTGGAGGCGCGGCGAAGCTTGCAAAACAAGCGGGAGGATCTATCCTAAAATCACATAAAATTCTATGCTGGTTTGTGCTTGTTGGTTGGGCAATCTATCCAGTTGGGTATATGGCAGGAACACCTGGATGGTATGAAGGTATTTTTGGTGGATTAAATATCGATGTTTTATATAACATTGCAGATGCTATCAATAAAATTGGATTTGGTTTAGTTATATATAACTTAGCAATACAACAAAGAGCTAACGCTTAAATCTTAAAAATAGAAAAAGCCCTCTTTCTGAGGGTTTTTTTTGTTTTAATAAAACTGATTATTATTTCAGTATCATATCGTTAAAAGGGATAATTGCAGTATATCCTTTGTTTCTGAAATATTCCATATCACTTTCACTTCCTGTTACCAATACAAAATCACCACCCCAAGCTCCAAGACTTTTGATAGTGTTTTTGTAGGTTGGGAATAAGGTTTCTTTTATTGTAGGTTGCGCTAAATGTGTAGCAATTATTTGTTCGTGTGCATTTAAAAGTCTTTCAAAATCTCGAAGTGAATAACACAGTAAAAGTTTCTTGCTGTAGTCAGTAATAGTTTCGATAAGCACAGGGTCTTTTTCTTTTGTTTTATAGGAAGCAATCCCTTTTTTACTGTCTTGTTTTTGGTTGAGGTGCACAAAAAACAACTGTTCCTTAAAATCCCAAGATAGGGTGCAGGGCTTCACGATAGGATCTGTAGTAGTCCTAGTGTAAAAAATAGGACTGTCGTGCTGTGCCGCAGCAATGTCGTAACCACTACCTCCAAAGCTTTCATGTAATAAACTAAAGGCGTCTATCTTTGCCCATTGTGCAATGTTGTTGACAAGGGTTGATGAGGTTCCCAATCCCCAGTCTCTTGGGAAATCCAACTGTGTTGTCACCAAAAGACCATTCGTGTTTCTTAGAAATGAAGCATTATGTTTTCTAGCAGTTTGTAATATGTTACAGAGTGTTTCTGAAATGGTACAGGGTGTAATTGGCTTTAGTGTGTCAAGATGTATCTCGGTTTCAAACCAAATATTGTTAGTAACATCTTTGCTGGTCCATTGTATGGTATTCTTGTTGGTTTCTGAAACTGTAAGCGATTGTCCATATTTTGTTGGGATAGCTAGCGCAGTAGCTCCATCTAATACGACATATTCGCCAGTAAGCAATAATTTACCATTGCTATAATATGTTTTGGATATACTCACTAGCTTCTTAGTTGTTCTACAAATGAAATAACAGCACTATGCGATACTTGATTTTCGGTAAAATGAGCGACAACAGCTTCTTTCTCTGTATCGGTAGCATTCACGCCATTTAAGATATTCATTAAGTGCATTTTCATGTGCCCCTTTTGAATCCCTGTAGTGACTAAAGAGCGCAGCGCCGCAAAGTTTTGAGCCAATCCAGCAACGGCAACAAGCTGCATTAATTCTTTGGCATTTGGTTTTTGAAGCAAATCAAAAGCAAAGCGCACCAAAGGATGTAATGAGGTGAGCCCTCCTACAGTTCCTAATGCTAATGGAAGTTCTATCCACATGGTAAAGGTTTCATTTTCTATGCTAGCATGCGTAAGACTACTATAGTTTCCTTCTTTTGCTGCATATGCATGTACGCCAGCTTCGACTGCTCTAAAGTCGTTTCCTGTTGCTAAAATGACAGCGTCAATACCATTCATAATGCCTTTGTTATGTGTTACCGCTCTTCTAGGAGTTGCTTTGGCAATAGCAATGGCGCGTACTATTTTTTCTGCAAATGCCTGGCCTGTTATGTTGGGTTGTGCTAGTTGGTCTACTGGGCAGGATACCGAGGCACGCACCAAACATTCTGGTACGTAGTTGGATAAAATACTCATCACCACCTCAGGGTAGGTATTAGTAGTGGTAAATGCAGGATAAGTTTTAGCTTCGTTTTCAAAAGTTTTTGCAAAGGTTTCCAGGCAAGTGTTTATGAAGTTAGCACCCATCGCGTCTAATGTTTCAAACGTGCAGTGTAATTGATAAAAACCTTCTAATGTTTCGGTTGCATTCACTAGGGTAATATCTAACAAACCGCCACCTCGTTTCTTCATATTGGTAGCAACGGCTTGAATACTGTTTGTTAGTTTGGGTTTCACAAACTCGAAAAAAGATTCCATGTCACTAACATTTCCGAAGAAATTAAAATGAACTTGTCCGTTTTTAGTCGTACTTAAGACTTCTGCTTTAAAACCGCCCTTGTCTAGCCAAAATTTGGCAGCATTACTAGCAGCTGCAACCACAGAGCTCTCCTCAATGACCATGGGGATGGTGTAGAGGGTATCATTTATCAAAAAATTTGGGGCAACCCCAAGCGGTAAATAATAATTAGAAATGGTGTTCTCTATAAAGTCGTCGTGCAATTTTTGTAGCGCTATATCACTATTCCAATAGGTTTCTAATACTTGGGTAGCTGTATGGTCTCCACCAAAGTAGGTTTGTGTAAGCCACGAAATCTTTTGAGTCTTAGAGAGTTTTGAAAATCCTGAAATGGGATTTGACATACTATTGTAATTTTAAAATACAAAGATAGTATAAAGCAAACGATGTAGCAGAAAAAGGTGTGCTTCGGAATTTTTAAAAATATTCATATGTTTTAAGGGTTTTACAAGTCCTTTTCCCTCGTATTTAACAGCAAAAAAGCCGCTCGTTTCATATAATTTTATTAAACTTGTGATAACAAAAATTTAACACATTGAATACTACAATCCTCGGCCGTTCTATACTACTTCTTCTCATCACTATTAGTACTACCCTTACGGCGCAACAAAAAGATATTACATTAGAAGAAATATGGAGTGGCGCCTTTAGAACCCAAGGTTTAGATGAATTACGTTCCTTGAAAAATGGAAAAGAATATGCAGTGCTAAATTACAACAGACGATCTAGTTCTTCTACCGTAGATGTATACGATTATAAAAGTGGTGACAAAGTAAGAACTTTAGTGTCTTCAAAAGATATTGAGGGTGTCAATTATTTTTTGACCTACACATTTAGCGATGACGAATCCAAATTGCTACTAGCAACAGATCTAGAGCAGATTTATAGACGTTCTTCTTTAGGAACCTTTTATGTGTATGATACCAAAACAAAAACGGCAACTTTGGTTTCTGAAAATAAAATTCAAGAGCCTGTTTTAAATGCTTCAGGAACAAAAGTAGCATACGGATACAATAACAACTTATACATTAAAAACCTTGTCTCGGGCACTACCACACAAATCACAAATGATGGTTTAAAAAACAGTATCATTAATGGTATTACCGACTGGGTGTACGAAGAAGAATTTGCCTTTGTACGTGCATTCGACTGGAACAAAGATGGAACTAAAATTGGCTACATTAAATTTGACGAAAGTGAAGTACCTCGTTTTTCTATGGATGTGTATGGTACCGACTTATATCCGAGTCAGCAGGTATTTAAATACCCAAAAGCGGGAGATCCTAATGCAAGGGTAAGTTTGCACTTGTATGATGTAGGAAGCAAAGAAACCAGTGATGTAGATTTATCAAAGTACAACAATTACTACATTCCTAGAATTAAGTGGACCAAAGATGCTAATGTATTGAGTGTACAAACGACCAACAGAAAGCAAAATGTAGTAGATCTTATTTTTGTAGATGCACGTAAAAATAGTACTTCTTTGGTGCGACAAGAAAAAGATGATGCGTATGTAGACATTACCGACAACCTTACATTTTTTGATGACAATAGCTTTATTTGGACCAGTGAGCGTGATGGTTGGAATCATATTTATCATTTTAATAAAAATGGAAAATTGAAAAACCAAATCACCAAAGGTGCTTGGGAGGTTACCAATTATTATGGCTACGATCCAAAAAGTGAAACGGTGTTTTATCAAAGCTCTGAGAATGGAAGTATCAATCGAGGTGTGTACAGTGTTGGTGTAGATGGAAACAATAAAAAATCGCTAGCAGCTAAAGAAGGAACGAATAGTGCTTCATTTAGTGCAGACTACACCTACTTTATCAACACATATCAAAGTGCAACTTCGCCAAGTGTGTATACGTTACATGATGCAAAAACGGGAAGTCTCGTAAAAGATATAAAAGACAATACATCCTTAGCAACAAAGGTAGCGGGTTATAAATTATCTCCAAAAGAGTTTTCTACCATTACAGTAAATGGTAATGAATTAAACATGTATACCATCAAGCCCTTAGATTTTGATGCGAGTAAGCAATACCCATTGTTTATGTATCAATATTCTGGTCCAGGTTCTCAAAATGTTGCCAACCGTTGGAACGGAAGTAACGATTACTGGCACCAAATGTTAGCCCAACAAGGTTATATTGTAGTGTGTGTAGATGGTAGAGGGACCGGATTAAAAGGCCGTGATTTTAAGAAAGTAACACAGTTAGAATTAGGAAAGTACGAAGTGCAAGATCAAATAGAAGCTGCCAAGCAATTAGGAGCCAGATCATATATAGACGCCAATCGTATTGGAATTTGGGGTTGGAGTTATGGCGGTTTTATGTCGAGTAACTGTTTGTTTCAAGGGGCAGATACCTTCTCGATGGCAATTGCAGTGGCACCTGTTACTAGCTGGAGATTCTATGACACCATCTACACAGAACGTTACATGACCACACCACAAGAAAATGCAGGAGGATACGATACTAATTCTCCAATGACGCACGTAGACAACTTAAAAGGAGATTTCTTATTGGTGCACGGTAGTGCAGATGACAATGTACATGTGCAAAACACTACGCGTTTGGTAGAAGCGCTGGTTCAAGCTAATAAAGACTTTGAGTGGGCTATTTACCCAGATAAGAATCACGGGATCTATGGAGGTAATACAAGGTTACACTTGTACACTAAAATGACCAATTTCATTAAAAAGAACTTATAATCAATTACTAATTAATAATCACTACTATGGAATTTAAATTTGGAGGTTCAGAAACGAACCAAAAAACAGTACTCGGGCATCCGTCTGGTTTATTTGTATTGTTCTTTACAGAAATGTGGGAGCGCTTCTCTTACTACGGGATGCGTGCACTTTTGGTACTTTTCTTAGTATCTTCAGTACTAGATGAAGGTTGGGGCTGGGAACGTTCTGAAGCTTTAGTTTTATATGCTTGGTACACAGGTTTGGTATACATTACACCTATTTTTGGAGGTCTCATTGCCGATAAACTTACTGGATATCGAAATGCGGTTGTAATAGGTGCCTTATTAATGACACTTGGACATGCATCTATGGCTTTGGAAGTATTTTCAGATCCGTTTTTCTATATTGGTCTTGGTTTATTAATTATTGGTAACGGTTTGTTTAAGCCGAATATTTCTTCAATGGTAGGTCAGTTATATTTAAATCAAGGAAAAGAAAAAGATGCTGGGTATACTATTTTCTATATGGGGATTAATGCAGGTGCCTTTTTAGGTATTTTACTATGTGGATATATAGGTGAATCTGTTGGTTGGCATTATGGATTTGGACTTGCAGGAATTTTTATGTTCTTTGGAATGTTACAATTTTATTTTGCTCAGGAAATATTTGGTCGTATTGGACTTTCTCCTCAAAAAACAACAGATTTTGACGATGCTATTGAAAACTCTTTAGAAGAGACAAAAGATGCTATTGAAGATACAGTAGAAGATGCTAAATCTGACAAGGTTACAAGAGATAGATTGATTGTAATTGGAATTCTAGCTTTCTTTACGATCTTTTTTTGGTGGGCATTTGAACAAGCCGGAGGTTCTATGACAATATTTGCTGCAGATTACACAGACAGAATATTAGAAGGAAGCGGCGCACTTACATTTAAGATATTTAATACGGTGCTCACCGTTGTTCCAATGTTAATTATTACATGGGTACTTGGTATGTTATTCAAACAAACCTTTGCAAAATATGCATTGTCTAATTTTTTATTAGGAACTAGTTTTGTTATCATTTGGGGAATTGTAATTTGGATGTTAGTAAGAGAATTCAACGCTGATGTCGCAGAAGTTAAAGCATCTTGGTTCGGGATTTTAAATTCCTTTTTTATTATTGCTTTTGCTCCCTTATTTTCTAAACTATGGCAAAGTAAGCTCAATCCTTCTGGTCCAGTAAAATTTGCTATTGGGTTAATTTTATTAGGATTAGGATTTGGAATTTTGGCTTACGGTTCAATGTCAATTCCATTAGGTGCTAAAACTGCTTCAGTGAGTATGATGTTCTTAGTTTTTGCATATTTATTCCATACCCTTGGAGAATTATGTGTGTCTCCTGTAGGACTTTCATATGTAAGTAAATTAGCTCCAGTTAAATTGGTTGGTTTGATGTTTGGTGTGTGGTTCGTAGCGAACTTTATTGCTAATACAGCAGCCGGTATTACAGGAAGTTATATGGATCCAATTCTAGAAGAAAAAGGACTTGCCTATTTCTTTATGATATTTACATTAATACCTATAGGTGCGGGGGTAGTAATGCTTATACTTAATAAAACATTACTTAAAATGATGCACGGTGTGCGTTAAGAATACAATTAATACATATAAAAAACGTTCCATATTTTGGAACGTTTTTTGTTTATACTAAATTATGAAAAAAATACTTTTACTATGTATTACGTTGCTTACAATGGCTACAGCAAGTGCTCAAAAGGAGATTAATTGGATGTCCATGAACGATGCCTTAGCAGCACAAGCGCAAGATGCAACCCCTAAACTAATCTTTATAGATATGTACACCAACTGGTGTGGTCCTTGTAAAATGCTAGACAGAAACACCTTTAGCAATCCAGATGTGATTGCCTATATAAACGAGCATTACTATCCTGTAAAATTTAATGCAGAAGGACAAGAGCCAGTAAGTTACATGGGTGCATCCTATGAAAATCCAAGCTTCGATCCTGCAAAAGCTATGCGTAGAAATTTTCAGCACCAATTTGCTAGACACTTAGGGATTAGAGCCTATCCAACACTTGCTTTTTTAAACCAAAAAGGAGAATTGCTAACCACCGTAAAAAGTTATAGAACGCCGCAACAACTAGAACTATACTTAAAGTTATTTGCATCGGGTGAGTATCTAAACTTAAAAACGCAAGACGAATTTAATAGTTATGCAGAGAACTTCAAACCTGCTTTTATAGAGTAAGTTCTAAGGCTCATAAACGACGTATTACTTATGAAAACAATATTCCTTTTCCTAACGTTTCTTTTAGCTACAACAATTTTGTCTGCTCAAAAAATTGAGTGGATGACGATGAACGAAGCATTGGCCGCTCAAAAAGAAACGCCCAAAAAAATCTTTATGGATGTGTATACTACCTGGTGTGGTCCTTGTAAATTATTAGATAAGAACACTTTTAGCAATCCAGATGTGATTGCCTATATAAATGAACATTACTACGCTGTAAAGTTCAACGCAGAAGGACAAGAGCCCGTAACTTTTGAAGACTTTACCTATACCAATCCAAATTATAGAGAGGGTAGACGTGGTAGAAACGCTACACATTTTTTTGCAGATGCTTTGAAACTACAAGGCTATCCGAGTCTGGTGTTTTTTGAAAGTGACGGCTCCCTTATCCAAGCAGTGCCAGGATATAAAACACCAGAACAGCTAGAGTTGTTTTTAAAAATGATTGCCAGTGACGATTATAAAGAAGTTACAACTGGGGAAAAATGGCAGGCATATCAAGAAAATTTTAAGAGTACTTTTAAAAGTAAATAGTGCTTACTCCCATATAAAAGCTCCCTTTTCATAGGTACTATGGAAGGGGATATTTTTTTGCGCACAGGTTTCTTTCCACCGTGCTACATAGCTTTTATAGTTACTTCCATCTGCAATAATATAATGCGGCTGTATGCTGTCTATAAATCGCGCGAGATTGACTTTGGTACTTTGTGTTAAAACCACCATTGGATTTTTAAGGGTTGTCGGATACATCGCAATACTATCTAAAACCAAAATTTGGGTATCTCCATACCGAAACAATTGCGGGATTTTTTCTTCGGAAATGTTCTTACAACCGGTTCCTGTTTTAAAATCCGAAAGTACGTTACGATTTCTAGAAGATAGTGAGTCACTATACAAAACCGTAAGTTTTTCTTGCTCTTGTACGGCAACTAAGCTTTGTTTGTGTTGCTGAAATATAACGAGTCGAGAAGGCTTCCTGTACCTTTGTTCTAAAGTCAGGATGAGTATAATACCACAGACACTAAACAACCATAGTCTTAGATTGTTATAGTTCCACCGATACCAAAGAAGCACACTAGCAATAAGACAAGCATAGCTAGCGAGTAAAAGTTCCATTGAAAATGAAATTTCAGTAAATAGAAAAGCATCTTGTGCTGCAATCCATGAAATGAAATTATTAAGCATCTTAATAGTATGTCCATAACATACAGCTATAATGTCTGGGAGTACAGAGCAATACGCAAGAACAACAACTAAAATACCTATCCCCAAAATGCTACCTAATAAGGGAAGTACAACAATATTGGTAATAAAAAATAAGCCTGGAAATTGATGGAAGTAATACATGCTTAAAGGAGCCAGTCCTATTTGTGCCGCCAAGGTTACGGTACTAGTATTCCAAATCAAGGTGCCTAGTTTGGTCTTTGGAGTATAATAAGAGGAGAGTTTGGGTTGTAGCATTAAAATGGCAAACACCGCCAAATAACTTAATTGAAATCCTACATGAAAGAGAAATAAAGGATTGTAAAGCAACAAGCTAATAAACGAGAGACTTAAGGTATTGATCGTGCTTGTTTTTCTATGAAGCGATTTTGCGATTGCAAAAAAGCTAAACATAGTCACAGCTCTAGAGACAGAGGGTGATAATCCAGTTAAAACGGCATATCCCCATAAGCAAACTACAATACAAATACTTTGTACAAGCGCTCCTCTTTTAAATTTTTTAACCCGAGAAAAAAGGAAAAGCAATACTGCATAAAAAATGCCCACATGCAATCCAGAAACTGCTAATATGTGTATGGCTCCTGCATTAGCATAGGTTTCGTATTGTTGTTTATCTATGTTTCGTTTTTGTCCTAATACTAAGGCTTCAATGATAGCGAGTTCTCTTTGTTGTATAGTACTTGCTTCCAATTTGGCAATGCATTGGTTTCTGAAATCTTCAGCCATGCCTTTAAGGGAACGATCATGGGTGTCACTTTTTAAAATTTCCGAAGAAGAAATAAAGATTTGATGATATATGCCTTGCTTCTGTAAATAGTTAGCATAGTTAAATTGAAAGGGGTTTTTAGGTGGATTTACTTTTTTAAAAGGTGATTGAAATAACAGTTTTGTGTCTATAGATAGCGCTTTTGAAACACTATCTTTTGTAATGTTTAAAAGGACCTTCCCTTTTTTTGGTTGTCCATTTACTGCCGAAATATTTGCCACGTATTTTTGATGATACCTACTTGGTTTTAAAACTTCTGTGATACGAAGCTGTATAAAAGGAGTGTTAGTAGCTGCTATATGACTGTAATGATTTGTTTGAAATTGCGGCAGTGTGCGTTGGTATAGAAAGCAACCCATACTTATAAAAAAGAAAAATAAAATACAGCCAAACCAAAGTGTATTGAACAATTTTTTACGTTGTAGCAACCATAAAATGCCCAAAAGCAAAAGCCCTAAACAAACAAATGGTAGTAAAGGCAGGAGTATTTCAGCACTATAAAAACCAAGTAAAATACCACTAGCAAGTGCTATGGCAATAAGGATGATAATAGGGTTTATGTATTTCAATGTATAGGTGTAGTGTACCTATAACTTTGGGAGTCACTTTAAAAATACTAAAAAATTACAAGATACTACGCGCTTCTACAAAAGCACTTTTCCAATAGCGTTCTTCCAGAGAAGAAATAATAACGCCTTTAGAAGAGCTGGAGTGTATAAATTTAAGCGTACCTCCAGAGTTTGAAACCACCAAGCCTACATGATTAATTTGATTGCTGTTTTTGTTGGTTCTAAAAAAAACCAAATCACCTGCGTTAGCTTTGCTTGTGGTGATGCGCTTTCCTCTTTTTGCCATGTCTCTTGAAACGCGGGGTAGTTGAATGCCTTCTTGCTGAAATGACACATAGACTAATCCAGAGCAATCCATTCCGTTTTTGGTAGTACCGCCAAATTTATAACGGGTTCCTTGAAAGGTTTTGGCATAGTCTACAATAGAACTAGAGGCTCCACGGTTGGAAGAATTAGAAACACGTGTGCTAGTTTTTGCGGTTCTTTTTGAGGAAGTCGTTTTTTTTGATCCTCCACAGGAAATGATAAAAAAAGCGAAACATAAAATTGTAAAATACTTAGCCATTTGGGGTGGTTTGTAAGTTTAAACCCTAAATGTAGAATATTTATTTTACAGCGTCAACAATTAATTGAGCCGTTTTCTCGCTAGCGCCTTTTCCTCCTAATTTTTGCTCTAAATCATAATACTCTAAAAAGAGGCTGGCTCTGTGGTAGTCATCCAGTAATTTGTTCAACTCTTTTGCGAGCTGGATTGTATTAAACTCCCCTTGAATGAGCTCAGTCACTACTTCTTTGTCTAGTATAAGATTGACTAGCGAAATATATTTAAGATTAATAACACGTCTAGCAATGGCTACAGAAATAGCATTTCCTTTATAACAAACAACTTGTGGAACTTTAAATAATGCAGTCTCTAAGGTTGCAGTTCCCGAGGTAACTAGTGCAGCATGGGCAACCGATAATAAATCATAGGTTTTATTGAGCAGTAAGTGTACATTTTGCTTTTTGATAAATGGCTCATAAAAAGAAGCATCTTGACTCGGCGCTCCCGCAATGACAAACTGGTAGTCAGAAAATTGATCTGTGACCGATAGCATTACAGAAAGCATCTTAGAAATTTCTTGTTTTCTACTTCCCGGGAGTAATGCAATAATGGGTCTGTCATCAAGACCATGTATTTCTGCAAATGTTTTGGGGTCTATAAGGGCTCTATTTGCAATTGCATCAATGAGCGGGTGTCCTACAAAATGAACAGGAAATTGATGTTTGTCCTCGTAGAAATCCTTCTCAAAAGGAAGAATCACGTACATGGCATCAACATCTCTTTTAATGTCTTTAATTCTACCTTCTTTCCATGCCCAAATTTGAGGTGATATATAATACTGTGTATTAATTTTTTCTTGTTTTGCCCATTTGGCAATACGTAAATTAAATCCTGGGTAATCTATAAAAATAAGCGCATCGGGCTGGTACTCGAGGATGTCTTTTTTACAAAGGCTAATATTTTTAAGAATGGTTCTTAAATTAAATAGCACTTCAATAAAACCCATAAAGGCAAGATCTCGATAGTGCTTCACTAAGGTGCCTCCTTGTTCTTGCATTAAATCACCACCCCAAAACCTAAAAGTGGCATCTGGGTCTTTGGCTTTGAGTGCTTTCATGAGATTGGCGCCATGCAAATCTCCCGAAGCTTCTCCTGCAATGATGTAATACTTCATAGGTGTGTTGTGCTAAAATTTCAGCAATAAAAATTAATTAAAATATATGACATATGCGGCAATGGCAGCAATAAATGTAGCGAGAACAACCCCTCTGGCTCTGTACTCTCGATCGTATTTTAGGAAGCCAAAAAAGGCCGCAAGATTTGGCAAAGCACCCAACGTTAACACGGTCCAAAAACTACCACTTTTAATATAAAAGTCTAGTGTTTCTGAAATGTTAGTGCCTTTTATGAATGATACAATGCCTAAGCAAATCAAAATACCAACAGCATTCGCTATAATTCCGGTTATAAATCCTATTCCAATTTCTTTTTTCATTTATATGTCCCAAGTATTAATGTCTTTTATGGCATGGTGTGCAGTTAAATCGAACTGCACTGGTACCACAGATACATAGCCATTTGCTAGTGCCCACTCATCTGTATCTTCGCCTTTGTCTTTGTTGATGAATTCGCCAGTAAGCCAGTAATAATCGCGTCCTAACGGACTTGTACGTTTGTCAAAATTTTCTTGCCAATACGCATTAGCTTGTCTACACACTTTTACTCCCTTAATTTCACTTTCAGGAAGTTTTGGGATGTTTACATTTAAGACCACTCCATTGGGCAAACCTTGTTTAAGACATTGCTCCACCATGAGTTTAATGTATTTTTTTGCAGGTTCAAAATCTGCGTCTAAGGAGTAATCTAATAATGAAAAACCAATAGAAGGGATACCTACGGTACCAGCTTCTACTGCGGCACTCATGGTGCCACTATAAATAACATTAATAGAAGAGTTACTGCCGTGATTTACGCCACTCACACACAAGTCTGGTTTTCTATCTAAGAGCTCGTTGATGGCAATCTTAACACAATCTACAGGCGTACCACTACAGCTGTACTCTTTTTGTGGTGCATCTTTGGCTACTTTAATACTATTACAGTAGAGTGTGTCGTTAATAGTTATGGCATGACCCATGGCGCTTTGTGGTGCATCCGGCGCAACAACCACTACGTTTCCAAAGGTGTTCATGACTTCTATGAGTGTTCGTATACCAGGAGCGGTAATACCATCGTCGTTAGTAACTAAAATTAGCGGCTTTTTTGAACTCATATAAACAATGTTTGTCTCACAAAAATACAGTTATTAATTGTATCATGGAACCTAGAAGAAATAACATTTTTTTTGCTTCCATTAACAAAAAAATAGCACTTATAAAGAGGCGTGGCACGGTTTTTTATATATTTTTAGCAATCTTATAAAAGAATATTCTATGCAATTGATGAAAAAGAATTTTAAAGTGCTTTTGTTGGCTGTTTTTGTAGCAGCAGCATCGTGCAGCTTTACAACCAAAAGTTTTGATGACCCGGAGAAGGATAAGTTATTAGTAGACTTAGTGACTTATGTACTTGATAAATGGCACTATGATGCAGCAGATTTAGATGATGCTTTTTCTGTAGCTGTGTACGACAAGTTTATTGAGGGTGTAGATCCTATTAAACGCTATTTCTTACAAAGCGATATCGACGAGTTTGAGAAGTATAAAGAGACTATCGATGATCAAATTAAAGTAAAAGATTTGTCTTTTTTCAATTTTGTATACGAGCGTTTAATGTTACGTATGGATGAGTCTAAAAAAATGTATCAAAAGGCATTAGACAGGCCATTCGATTATACCATAGACGAAACCATTAATGTAGATTACGATAAATCTACTTACGCAACCACCAAAAAAGAATTGCAAGCCCGTTGGAGACAACAACTTAAATTTTCTACCATCTCAAATTTCTACGACTTATTAGAAGAAAAGGGATCTGTTGAGATTCGTAAAATGGAGGCGGCAAAAGAAGGGAAAGAGTACATTGCCACAGGAAATGAAGATTTAACAGAGAAGGAGCTTGAAGAAAAATCTAGAAAAACAACACGTACGAGTCTTGACGAGTATTTCGATTTCACAGATGACTTAGAACGTAAAGATTACTTCGCTATTTTCTTGACAACTATTGTAGAGCAGTTTGATCCGCACACCAATTACATGGCACCACCCGATAGAGATCGTTTCGATCAGCGTATGTCTGGAAAGCTTGAAGGTATTGGAGCAAGACTTCAAAAGAAGAACGACTACATCAATGTGATGGAAGTCATTAGTGGAGGACCTGCTTGGCGTGGAGAGCACATCGAAGTTGGCGATATTTTATTGAAAGTAAAACAAGAAGATGAAGTAGAGGCTGTAAGCATCGTAGGTATGCGTATCGATGATGCTGTAAAATTAATAAAAGGCCCAAAAGGATCTAAAGTGATTCTTACCGTGAAAGGAGTAGATGGTTCTATTCGTGAGGAAATTATCAAGCGCGATGTAGTAGAGCTTGAAGAAACTTATGCAAAATCTACAGTGATTGGTAAAGAAGAAAAAAGCTACGGTTTAATCAACCTTCCGGCATTTTATTTCAATATGCAGAACTACAAAGAGCGTAATGCAGCTACAGATATTAAAAAAGAAATTTTAGAACTTAAAAAAGAAGGCATTGAAGGCTTGGTTTTAGATCTTCGTGATAATGGAGGTGGATCTTTACGTACTGCTGTAGATATTGCCGGTTTGTTTATTAAAGAAGGTCCGGTGGTGCAAGTTGCAAGTAGTGGCGATGAAAAAGAAGTGCTAGAAGATAAAGACGATGCTGTTATCTGGGATGGTCCCTTGGTAATTTTAGTGAATGAGCTTTCTGCTTCTGCTTCGGAAATATTAGCAGCCGCAATGCAGGATTATAAAAGAGCCATTATCATTGGCAGCACGCAAACCTACGGAAAAGGAACGGTTCAAAATGTAGTAGATCTTAACCAATGGTTGCGTAACAACGACCAAGGAGATATGGGAGCATTAAAGTTAACGACTCAAAAATTCTACAGAGTAAATGGTGGTTCTACACAATTAGAAGGTGTAAAAAGTGATGTGGTAATGCCAGATCGCTATAGCTACTTTGATGTAGGAGAACGCGATTATGACAATCCGCTACCTTACGATAAGATATCTCCAGCTGACTACGAAGTTTGGGATGGATATATGGATTATGAGGCTACGATTGAGAAAAGTAAAAAGCGTATTGCTATGAGCAATCAATTAAAATTAATTGAAGAAAACGCGCGATACATCAAGAAACGTCGTGACCAAATGGATGTAACACTCAACTTAACAAAATACAGTGAAGAGATTTCTCAAAACAAAGAAGACATCAAGAAATTTGATGCTTTAGACGAATACGACAACAAGTTAAGTTACAGATCACTCCCAGGAGAACTAGACTTAATGCGTCAGGATACTACTCTTAGTGAAAAACGTAAAAGATGGCATAAAAGCTTAACGAAAGATGTGTATGTAGATGAAGCTATCAACGTGTTACAAGATTTAAAATTAGCGAACATCAAAAACGGAAAAGTAGCTAAGATTAAAAATTAAACATTCAAAATATCTCTTAAAACCTGCTATTGTAAAACTAGAATAGCAGGTTTTTTTGTGCCTAAGTTTTGCTACATTTACGATGTGAAAAAAGCCACATCATTATCACAAATAGCCTTTCAAAAGTTTCGTAAAAACTTCTGGGGAATGCTCTCTGTAAGTTTCTTGATCGTATGTGTATGTGTTGCTGTCTTTGCCTACGCATTGGCACCAGACGATAGTGCCAATGCCAACCAAATGCATTTGTCTATTCACTCTAAACAGCCTGGTTTTAGGGTGCAAATGTTAACAATACCTATTGCTGTTGATAAGCAAAATGGTTTGTATACTTTTTTCTTCGGAAATAAGAATGCCAATACAGAAATTCCTTTGAGTGACTATGAAGTTACCGACTCGGGGATTTTGATTTCTGAATATACCGAAGACGGATCTGGACTTCAAAAAGAGTTCGTACTATCTCAATTTCCAAAAGCTTCACATCCTAACCAAATTGCGAGTACTTATATTTCAGAACAAAAATTTATACTCGGCACCGATAAGTACGGACGTGATTTATTAAGCAGGATGCTTATTGGGATTCGTATTTCTTTGGCTATTGGTTTTGTGGCTGTATTTATCTCCTTGCTTATTGGAATTAGCATGGGCGCGATAGCTGGTTATTTTGGAGGAAAAGTGGATGCGGTGATTATGTGGATTATTAATGTTACATGGTCTATTCCTACCTTATTGTTAGTTATTGCCATTACATTGGCGCTTGGTAAAGGGTTTTGGCAAGTGTTTATTGCGGTAGGTTTAACCATGTGGGTTGAGGTGGCAAGAGTCGTGAGAGGGCAGGTGTTAAGTGTAAAAGAAATGCAATATGTAACCGCAGCAAGAGCGCTAGGGTTTACAGATTACAGAATTATCACCAAACATATATTACCCAATATTATGGCACCTGTTATAATAATTAGTGCCGCCAATTTTGCAGGAGCTATTTTAATAGAAAGCGGACTCAGCTTTTTAGGAATTGGCGCCCAACCACCCATGCCTAGTTGGGGAGGAATTATAAAAGATCATTATAGTTATATCGTACTTGGCAAACCCTATTTGGCCATTATTCCTGGATTAGCTATTATGAGTTTGGTGACTGCCTTTATGTTGGTGGGGAATGCATTAAGAGATGCATTGGATGTGAAAAATTAAAAACAATGAAAAGAAAATACATATATCCCATTGCTGTAGTTATTGTTACTGTTGTTTTGTATTACTTGAAAGAAGCAGGAGAAGAGTCGATCAAAGAATATCCTGAGACTACTAAAGAAGCCAAGGTTGAGAACTCCAAAGAATTTGATGTTTCCTTATTACCATCCTCAACAACCGGAGCTATTGTTGCACATAACAGTTACACCTTGTCTTATTCAGAAAAGCATGAGCAAGCAGAGTGGGTTGCTTATTCTTTACAAGAAAAACACATTAAAAAAAACAATTTTAAGCGACCCTACTTTATAGAAGATAGGGATGTGAAAACAAAATCTGCAGATTGGCGTAATTATAAAAAGAGCGGATATGATCGTGGTCATTTGTGCCCAGCAGGCGATCGAGGGTATGATTACAACGCGTATTTCGAAACTTTTTTGACCAGTAATATTAGTCCACAAATACATGGTTTTAATGCTGGTATTTGGAATAGTTTAGAACAAAAAGTGCGCTATTGGGCTGGAAGGTATGATGATGTTTTTGTGATAACTGGAGGTGTTTTAAAAAATGGGCTCAAAACCATTGGGGAAGAAAGAGTGTCTGTGCCGCAAGAGTTCTATAAAATTGTGGTAGATCGCTCAAAAGGGCGTTATAAAGTTGCGGCTTTTTTGATTCCAAATAAAGAGACAAAAGACTCATTTTATAAATACGCAACTACTGTAGATGCTATTGAAGCAAAAACAGGTATTGACTTTTTTCCTGATTTACCAGATGCCGTTGAAAACAAACTTGAAGCATCAAAGGATATGAAATTTTGGGAATAGCTTTTAAAAACCAATTATAATAATTTGATGCACCCAGTCTCACAAAAATAAAGTTTGGGTTTTCTAAACGCCTTCGCACTATATTTTGTACTGAAAAAATTACAAAATAATAGTGCTCGCCACCCCAATGGTTACGTATAATAATAATTTGAAGCATCCAGTCTCACAAAAAAAAAGTTGAGTTCTAACTACGCCTTCGCACTATATTTTGTGCTAAAAAAAATTACAAAATAGTAGTGCTCGCCACCCCAATGGTTACGTATAGTAATAATTTGAAGCATCCAGTCTCACAAAAATAAAGAGTAGGATGGTGAAGCCCCATAGTCCGGAGCCTCCGTAGCTAAAGAAGGGGAGTGGTATTCCGACGGTTGGGAAAAGACCCGTTACCATTCCTACATTCACGAAAAAGTGAAAGAAAATAATAGCAGCAACGCTATAGCCGTAGACTCGAGAAAACTGATTCTTTTGCCGTTCGGCAAGGACTAGCACCCGAACAATTAAGAACACAAATAAAAGGACTACTCCTAGGCTACCAATAAATCCCCATTCTTCACCTACCGTACTAAAAATATAATCGGTATGTTGTTCTGGTACAAAATCACCTTTGGTTTGTGTACCTTCTGTCCAACCTTTCCCAAACCAACCACCACTACCAATGGCAATTTCACTTTGGTTGGTATTGTAGCCAATCCCTTTGGAATCGGTTTCTTTCCCTAAAACAATATTGAAACGGTCTCTATGGCGTTGCTCAAAAACATTGTTAAATATATAACTAACAGAAAATGCAAATCCGACACAGGCTACCGCAATGGTAGCGTATTTAAACAAACTCGGTTTGCGTTTTTGCTTTTTATTCTTGAGGTAGATGCCAGCAGCAATAACAGCCACGATCAATGCTACCCAGGGTGCTCCTATGAGTAGTGTTCCAACAAATAATGCAGCCGCGAAGAATCCTAATAATAAGTACACAAAGTGAAGCCCCTCTCGATAGAGCGGAAATATAAATGCGGCATAGATAAGCGCGCTTCCAGGATCTGGTTGTGGTACGATGAAAATTGCTGGAAGCGCTAAGATTAAGAATGCTTTTAATTGGTCTTTAAACGTATCCATGTTGGTTTGTATGTCACTTACATACTTCGATAAGGCCAAAGCAGTTGCCGCTTTTGCAAATTCACTAGGTTGTAATCCAAAACTCCCAAAGTTATACCAAGAGGTTGCTCCATTAATGTTTTTTCCAAATAGGAAGAGCCCTAACAAAGAGACTAAGGATATGATATAAATAATACTGGAAAAGCGTTCATAGAACTTGGCGTCTATGGCCAAAATAAAAATGACCAAACCAATACTTAATACGATAAATAATAACTGTCTTATGTAAATCTGAGTGATATCAAAAAAGACGGTAGTGTCATCGCTCAAAGAAGCAGAGTAGATGTTAATCCAGCCAATAGTTACCAATGCTAAAAACAATAACATGGTAATCCAATCAAATTTGAGGGTGCTTTTTCCTAGTGACATTATTGATTTATTTTAAATGGTTCTCCCGAATAGGGTTTGGCATATTCTTCTTCTAGACTACCATTTAAAACATAGGCTTCCATGTCTTTTCTCGTAATTTCTCCTTTGATATATTTTTCGATCATAAGGCTGGCAATTCTTCCTGCCCATCGTGCTCCCCAGTATCCATTTTCAACAAATACAGCAATGGCAATTTTAGGATCGTCTTTGGGCGCAAAGGCTACAAACACAGAGTGGTCTGTTAATTGTTTTACGCTGCCATCTATTTTTCTGAAATTTTCTGCCGTACCTGTCTTACCACAAATGTCGATTCCGGGAATTTGTAAAAAAGTAGCGGTACCGTCAGTGTATACTTCGTGCATCCCTTCTATAACAGGATCAAAATGTTTGGGGTCTATGGAGGTTATATTTCTTTGAGTATATACACTTGGAATGGTATCATAATCTTGAATTTCTTTTATAATGTGCGGACGAACCCACCAGCCTTTATTTGCTATGGCCGAAGTGAAATTTGCCATTTGTATTGGGGTTAATAATACCTCTCCTTGACCAATAGCGTTAGAGATAGTGGCAGTGGCATACCAATTATTGGTGGGGTATTTTGCATTGTAGGTTTTGGAGCTTGGTATTTTTCCTCGACTTCCTACAGGTAAATCATAGCCCATGTAATTTCCTAATCCAAAACTCACCAAATGGTTACGCCAGTTATCGATTCCCTTTTGAGGAGTTTCGTATTTTTCAATCACTCTTCGATACACCGTACAGAAATAGGCATTACAAGATTTGGCAATTCCTCCTTGCATGTCTAACGGACTACGGTGCGCATGACAGCCTAGTTTACGTCCTCTTTTTCCATAATAATACCCACCTCTACAAGAGATTTTCTCATTAATATCTACCACATCCTCTTGCATGGCGATAAGTGCTGTAAGTGTCTTGAAGGGGGATCCTGGTGGGTATTCAGCCTTAAGTCCTCGGTCAAATAATGGAATTGCTATGGTGTCATAATAGAGTTTTGTAAAGTTTTTTGAACGCTCTCTTCCTACCAATAAACCTGGATCATAATACGGCGCAGTAACGAGCGATAATATTTCACCTGTCTTTGGTTCTAATGCTACAATACCACCTCGTTTGTTTGTGAATAGTTGCTCGCCGTAGGCTTGTAAAGCTGCATCTATGGTAAGTGTAATGTCTTTTCCGCGTTCTGGAAGGGTGTCAAAAATACCATCCTTGTAAGCGCCAATATCTTTATTAAATCGGTCTTTCTGAATGTACTTAACTCCTTTGGTACCTCTTAGAATTTCTTCGTATTGTTTTTCAATACCGGTCATACCAATAATTTCTCCCATCTCATAGGCGGGATTTTTATTGATGATGTTTTGATCTACTTCACGTATGTAGCCTAATACATTTGCAGAGTGGGTAATTTCATAATCACGTAGCGATCTCTTTTGAATAAAAAAGCCATCGTATTTGTGCATCTTTTCTGAAAGCGCAGCGTATTCTTCTTTGGTGAGTTGCGGAATTACTGGAGATGCCAATCGAGGAGAATAGCGTCTCGCCGCACGTAGTTTTTCTTTAAATTGTTCTTTTGAAATTTTAAGTAAATCGCAAAATTCCAAAGTATCCATTTCTTTGACTTCTCTTGGAATAACCATCACATCATACGAAGGCTGATTTTGGACCAAAAGTGTTCCATTTCTATCAAAAATATAGCCGCGTTGTGGAAAATCGTAGACCGTTTTTACAGCATTATTTTCAGAAAGTTTTGCAAAAGAAGTATCGTAAATTTGAAGATAGAAAAGTCTGCCGGCAAAAACGAACCCAGTTATTAGTACAATGAAAAGCAATAAAAATTTTCTCATCTAAAATTTCAGCAGCACCCCTTCAAAAAGGGATTATTTAATTTTCTTTCTTTCGAAACAAAAGTAGTACACATAGTATCAGCAACACGCTAAATACTCCAGAAAATAACGTAGATTTTAGGATAAGAAGTATGTGTGCTGTGTTAAAAATTTCTAAGGTAAATAATACACTGTGATGCAAGAATACCATGAGGGTAACATACAGCAAACGTTCTGTAAAGGTGACTTTGTTAAGTTTTACTGCATTATACTCGTAACTAACTCCAAATGAGAATTTTAGAATTGCAGGTCGTATAAATGCTATAAACACACTTGCAGCCGCATGTACCCCGCCAGAATTAGAGAAAATATCTATACCTAAGCCCAATAAAAAGCCTAAAAAAATCAAGAGGGTTTTATTGCCGTCAAATGGAAATAATAAAATAAAGATGAGGTATAAATATGGATTTACAAAGCCTAAAAAATTAATGTGATTTAGTACAATGACCTGCAGTAGTAACAGCCCAATAAAGCGAATGATATTGATTCCAATTTGATTATTCTGCATCTTCGTCTGCTTCTAGTTGAACAATCTCTTCTTTGTTTGGATTTTCAATAACGTATACATGACTTAGGTTGGTCATGTCATTAAATAATTGCACATCGATGGTGTAGCTGTCTTCATCTCCAATGGTGAAATCTGCTACCGTTCCAATTAAAATGCCTCTGGGAAAAATGGAAGAATTCCCTCCCGTAATAATGGTGTCGCCTTTCGCTACAGGGGCTAATTTTGGGATTTCTACAAGTTGCGCAATGTTAGGGTCTTTTGCATTCCAGGTTAAAAATCCAAAATGCTTACTTTTTTTAAGTTGCGCATTGATTTGGCTATTGCTATTTAAAATAGACTGCACTCTTGCGTAATTGGCGCTTACTTTATTAGTGATACCCACCAAACCTCTTGAGGTAATAACACCCATGTCTATGGTTAAACTATCACTGCTTCCTTTGTCTATGGTAATGCTGTTATTTGTTTTGGCATACACATTGTTAATCACCCGGGCTCCTACAAATTTGAAACTATTTACTAAAAGCGTATCTTCTGTATGAATACCTGCTGAAATTTTAGCGGTTTCAAACTGTGCTCGTAGCCTACTATTTTCTTCTACAAGAAACTCATTTTGCTTTTTAAGATCGAAATACTGAGTAATGTTATTCGTTATGCTATAAATACCACCGCTAAAAAAATTGGTAGAACTTACCAGTTTGCTATTGTGATAGGAATGTGATTGTAGCGTAAGTATAAACCCAATAAAAAATAAAAACGCAAACAGCAGGAAATTTTTGTTCTTAATGAAGAATGAAATTATTTGCTGCATGAATCTATCCTGTCAAGCGACAGTGCTTTTTTAATTTAACTATAGGTTGTCACTATGCACCAAAATTAGGTAGCAACCTTTTGGGGATAATGAGATGTTTGATGTCTAACTTTTACCAATCAATACACTCTTGTACTTTGTCAAGTTTTTAAGTGTAATTCCAGTTCCACGTACTACGGCACGCAATGGATCCTCGGCAATATAAACGGGTAAATCTGTTTTTTGAGACAAACGTTTGTCTAGTCCGCGTAACATAGATCCACCACCTGCTAAGTAAATTCCTGTATTGTATATATCTGCTGCCAATTCTGGAGGTGTTTGCGATAGTGTTTCCATAACGGCATCTTCGATACGTAAAATAGACTTGTCTAGTGCTTTTGCAATTTCTCTAAAACTAGCTTGTACTTGTTTTGGTTTTCCAGTAAGTAAGTCACGTCCTTGGATGGCCATTTCTTCTGGTGGAAGTTCTAGGTCTTCTGTGGCAGCACCAATTTGTATTTTAATTTTTTCTGCGGTTCTATCACCTACATACAAGTTGTGTTGCGTTCGCATGTAGTACACAATATCGTTGGTAAATACGTCTCCCGCTACTTTTACAGATTTATCGCACACAATACCACCCAATGCTATTACAGCAATCTCTGTGGTACCACCTCCAATATCAACCACCATGTTTCCTTTAGGTTGCATGATGTCTACACCAATACCAATAGCTGCAGCCATAGGTTCGTGAATAAGATATACTTCTTTTCCGTTTACACGTTCTGCACTTTCTTTAACCGCACGCATTTCCACTTCGGTAATTCCACTAGGGATACATATCACCATTCGTAACGAAGGCGTAATCCATTTTTTCTTTAACGCTGGAATGTCTTTGATGAACATGTTGATCATCTTCTCACTCGCATCAAAATCTGCAATGACACCATCTTTTAGGGGCCTAATTGTTTTAATGTTTTCGTGTGTTTTGCCCTGCATCATGGCAGCTTCTCTACCCACCGCTATTATTTTACCCGTGGTGCGATCACGTGCAACTATAGATGGGGCGTCTACTACTACTTTGTCATTATGAATAATAAGGGTGTTTGCCGTTCCTAAATCTATGGCAATTTCTTCGGTGAGGAAGTCAAAAAATCCCATGTGTGCTATTGTGGTGTTATAATTATATGAATTTCTGTGGGTTGATACACAAATGTACTAAAATTTAATGCTTAAAATGACGTGTTCCGGTAAATACCATAGAAATACTATTTGCATTGCAATAATCAACACTTAATTGGTCTTTAATCGACCCTCCAGGTTGTATTACTGAAGTAATTCCTGCATCACCTGCAATCTCCACACAATCTGGAAATGGGAAAAATGCATCACTTGCCATAACCGCACCTTTTAAATCGAAATTAAAATTTTGAGCTTTTTCAATAGCTTGTCTTAATGCGTCTACTCGTGAGGTCTGACCAGTTCCACTTGCGCATAACTGACCATTCTTTGCTAAAACAATAGTATTTGATTTTGTGTGCTTGCAAATTTTAGAAGCGAACAACAAATCTTTTAACTCTTGCGTACTTGGTTTATTGTTGGTTGCATGTGTTAAATTTTGGGCAGTATCGGTGATATTATCTCTGTCTTGCACCAAAGCACCATTGAGACATGTTCTTACTGTAGTTTGAGGAAGTGAGATTTCCTTTTGTACCAATAAAATTCTATTTTTCTTACCCTTTAAAATTTCCGTAGCATCACTTGCAAAAGAAGGAGCAATCACTACTTCACAAAATAGCTTGTGAATTTCTTCTGCCGTAGCAGCATCAATCTCGGTATTACAAATTAAAATACCTCCAAAAGCAGAAACAGGATCTCCAGCCAAGGCATCTACATAAGCTTGGTGCACGGTCTCTCTTTGTGCAAAACCACAAGCGTTGTTATGTTTTAAAATGGCAAAAGTGGGCGCTTCTCCAGTAAATTCGTTCATGAGGTTTACCGCAGCGTCCACATCAAGTAAATTGTTGTAGCTTAGTTCTTTTCCATGCAGTTTGTCAAACATGGCATCAAAATCTCCAAAGAAGAATCCTTTTTGATGCGGATTTTCTCCATAACGCAATACGTTTCCTTTTGTTTCTGAAACTTTAAGCGCCGCAATCTCGTTATTTGCATTAAAATAGTTGAAGATAGCAGTATCGTAGTTCGAAGAGATATTAAACGATTTTGCTGCAAAACGTTTGCGTGTTGCCATAGAGATTGCTCCGTGGTTTTCAGAAATCACCTCTAAAAACTCATTGTAATCTTCCATAGAAGAAACACAAATGGTGTCTTTAAAGTTTTTGGCTGCTGCTCTAATCAGTGAAATACCACCAATGTCAATCTTTTCAATAATATCCTGTTCTGTTGCACCGCTGGCAACTGTTTTTTCAAACGGGTACAAATCTACAATCACCACATCTATTTGCGGGATGTTGTATTCGGCCATTTGTCCTATATCTCCTTCGTGATCTTGTCTGTTTAAAATGCCTCCAAAAACTTTTGGGTGTAATGTTTTTACACGACCTCCTAAGATGGATGGGTAGTCTGTAACATCCTCTACAGGAACCACATTAATCCCCAAATCATTGATGAATTTCTGCGTTCCTCCAGTAGAATAAATGGTAACGCCAAGGGCATCTAATTTTTGAACAATAGGTGCCAAACCATCTTTATGAAATACAGAAATTAAGGCTGAGGAAATTTTTTTGATATCACTCATGAGTGTTGTGTTTTTGGTGAAATGAAAAAGATTGAAATTTTAAGGTGCAAAAATACACAATAACGCCTATTATTTGTAACAAATCTCGATGGTTTGCGTCATACGTTTTATCAATATCCAAGTGTTTTAAAATCAAAAGCTGTCATTGCGCCTTTGTTTCCTATGTTTGGATGTTTTTTGATTTGTTAATAGGCATTTCATAACTTTATAAAATTAGATTTTTGTTGTAGTTTGTACCTCTTATTACTTCGGAAATTTTATAGGGGAGTCTTCTGTTTTAGAAGGTTGCAAATAACACAAAATAGCTACTATGTTAATCTATCTTAGGGTTTTAAAAGAGAGTTTCAATTTTGCGATAAGCGCGCTTGTTAATAATAAGTTGCGTACTTTTTTATCCTTATTGGGGGTTACCATTGGTATCTTTTCCATCATTGCAGTACTCGCTGCGGTAGATTCTTTAAAAAGTGAAATTGAGGGTAGTATTAGCTCACTAGATAACAGCACCATTTTTTTAGGACGTTTTTCTTTTGGTCCCACCGATGTGCCAAGATGGAAACGAGAACAATTTCCAGATGTCACCTTTGACGAGTACAAATTATTAAAAGATGCAGTTCCCAATGTAAAAGCTGCCTCTTTTACCATTAATGTTGGAAGAGAAGTTGTAAAGTATGAAGATAAGTCGGTAAGTAATGTAGAAGTTGCTGCTGTTACCGAAGGGTATTATGATATTGAATCCTTACAGCTTGGCCAAGGACGATTTTTTAATGAATCTGAATCAAACAGCGGAACTCCTGTAGTGGTATTAGGGGATGAAATTGCTTCGTCTTTATTTGAGGATGCCGAATATGCACTCGGAAAAAAAGTACGCTTGTACGGAAGAAAGTTTGTAGTAATTGGAGTTCTAGAAAAAGAAGGGAGTGGTCTTTTTGGAGGATCAAAAGATACCTCGGTATTTATTCCGTCTAATGTCATTCGAAGGATCTATGGAGATAATAACAAATTTATCATTCCTTTTATAGTTATTAAACCTGAAAAAGGTATTGATAATGATGAGTTTATTGCCTTGTTAAAACAGCGACTCCGTCTAGCTCGTGGTATAAAAACCGATGAAGTAGATAGCTTCTTTGTAAATCAGCTTCAAGGCTTCGCAGACTTTATAGATGACATT
The DNA here is from genome assembly GCF_058147145.1 of Patiriisocius sp. 208BN25-11. Classification (NCBI taxonomy): domain Bacteria; kingdom Pseudomonadati; phylum Bacteroidota; class Flavobacteriia; order Flavobacteriales; family Flavobacteriaceae; genus Patiriisocius; species Patiriisocius sp. 208BN25-11. The sequence continues at coordinate 327,036 of NZ_JBYVJY010000001.1, read as the reverse complement.
ACAGGAACCCTTAACATGGTTGGTTTGTTTATTAGTTTGTTCTCACTGTTGGTGGGTGGCTTTGGTATTGCTAATATTATGTTTGTGAGTGTAAAAGAACGCACCAACCTCATTGGAATTCAAAAATCGTTGGGGGCAAAAAATAAATTTATCTTGTTCCAATTCTTGTTTGAAGCCGTAATTCTTGCCGTAATTGGAGGAATAATCGGTCTTGTATTTGTGTATTTTGTCTCCATAATTGCCTCGCAGATGGCAGGAGATTTTGAGTTTATATTATCTACAAAAAATATGCTTATTGGTACGATCATTTCAGCAGCGATTGGACTTATTTCTGGTATACTTCCTGCAATTTCTGCTTCTAGATTAGATCCTGTAGAAGCGATACGAACGGGAATGTAAGATTAGAAGTTTATGAGTTTATAGGTTTATGAGTTTAGAAGTTGGATTGAATTTATAAACTTTTAAAGGACCAAGAACCAAGACTAAAAAGTATTCACTACTCAGTGGCAGTTGGCAGATGAATTAATTTGATAATTTGAAAATGTGTCAATTTGAAGATTCAATTCTTAAACTTTGACTCTTTACCCCTTTGAACCTTTACTCCTTTGAATAGAACAACGACTAACGACCAAAGACTATTTTACAACATGGTAGCTATTTGCTCATTAACCCAGGTTAAAAAGGTTTCGTCTTCTGGAGTGAAAGGATCTGGAGTGTTAGAATCTATATCTATTTGTCCAATATTTTTCCCGTCTTTAAATAAAGGGATGACAATCTCTGCTTTAACAGTGATGCTGCATGCAATATAATTGTCTTGCGCTTTAACATCGGGTACCACAAAATTTTCATTACTCACAGCTACTTGTCCGCAAATACCTTTTCCGAAAGGAATTACAGTATGATCTGTAGCTTCTCCAGCGTATGCTTTTAGGTGCAATGTTTGTGCTTCATGATTGGCAAAATAAAAGCCAACCCAATCGTAATAAGAAATATTTTCTTTTAAAAGCGTGCAAATTTCTTCCATACGTTGTTCTGGACTATTTGCTGTATTCTGAATAATTGTAGTAATTTGATTTTTTAAAGTTTCAGAAATCATATGAAGCGTTTTTTTGGTAAAAGTATTTCAAAGGAGCTATATCTGCCAAATGCGAATGCCTTATTTTTGATAAAATTCTAGTATTAATTCAAGTAGAAGTAAAATATTTAGTGCAATCACTGTTTACAAAATATAGATCTGTTATTCGCTTTGTCGTACTCTTTTTATGTACTTACATAGTACTTAGTATGGGGTATCTCTTTTATTTGAGTATGACAGACAATCTACAAAAGCCAGATCCAATAACAAACTTGGTGGCAAAACAAAGTAGTTTGGTCTTAGCACAAGTTGGCTATGATGCGCAAGTGATAGCGCATGAGTCTAAACCACAAATGAAATTATTGGTAGACAATACTCACATTGCAAATATTATTGAAGGGTGTAATGGTGTGAGTATTATGATTTTATTTGTTGCTTTTGTCATTGCTTTTGCAGAAAAGTTTAAAAAAACAGCTTTGTATATATTGGCGGGGACGGCACTTATTTATGCTGTTAATATTCTACGTATTGGGGTTTTGGCAATTGCTTTGCAAAAGTATCCAGCATATGAGAGTATGTTACACGGAGTAGTATTTCCAGGAATGATATATGGTATGGTGTTTCTATTATGGATGTTTTGGGTACGCTCTTTAAAAGGTAAGTACTAATGCAGTTAGCTTTAAAAATATTTGTGGGTGTTTTGCTATTATTTTTGATGGTGGCCATACGTACTTATGAGGGTGTTCTTTTTTATGATCCCTTACTTTCTTTTTTTAAAACCAATCATACAACGCTGCCATTACCTGAGTTGCATATTCCAAAATTGGTAGCATTTACCATGCTAAGGTTTTTGATGAATTCATTGCTATCTATTGCTTTGCTTTGGGTGGTGTTTAAAAAACATACGATTGTAAAACTCTCTGGAATGCTGTATGGCTTATTAGGGGTTATACTGCTTGTTGTTTTTGTTGTATTGTTATATACTGCTCAAGAACCACCACATAGACTATTGTTTTATGTGCGTCGTTTTTTAATTCAACCGATTTTTCTTTTGGTATTATTACCTGCTTTTTATTTTCAAGGACTCAAAAAGTAATGTTTTTTGTATTTTTGTAATCTAAACATGCAACAATGAAACACCTAACATATTCTTTATTTCTGGCGACTACGCTTGTTCTTTTTTCTTGTAAAAATGAATCTTCAACAAAACACCCTGAAGTTAAAACTCCCCCTACAGAAACAGCCGTCATTGACGAAGGAGTTGTTGAGGATATTTCTTTTAAAACAAAAGAAATTAAGATTGCTTTTGAAAATTATATTGCTTTAAAAAATGCTTTGGTAAATACAAATGCAAATGATGCAAAAGAAAAAGCAATGACCTTTAAGAATAACATAGAAAAAATTCAAAATGCGAATCCAAAAATGGGTATCCTTGCGAAGGAAATTATCGAAGCTGGCGATATTAAAAAACAGCGCCAAAGTTTTGGAGACCTCACTTCTTTTATGGAAGAAATGATTGCAGGAGATATAAAAGATGGAGCTGTGTTTAAACAATTTTGTCCTATGGCGTTTAACAATAAAGGGGCTTACTGGTTAAGCAATTCTAAAGAAATTAGAAACCCATATTTTGGAGATAAAATGCTAAAGTGTGGTAGAGTAGCTGAGGAAATTAACTAGAACTTAGTATATAGCTATTCTAATTTTTGTAATTTTACCACGTGAAACACATCATTTCCATATGTTTATCCTTACTATTACTGCTTAGTAATACAGGAATTGCCTATGCACAACATTTTTGTGGTGATTTTGAAATGATGTCAAAAATCACTTTGGGCCACGAACGTCTTTCTTGTGGTATGGCCGAAGTGGTAGATAGTTGTGACGAATCTCATGAAAATGAATCTCATTCTTGTTGTAACAACCAATATACGCAAGTTGATGTAGACGATACTGTTACGCATACTGCTTTTGAATTTCAATATCCACCCATCTTTGATATTGTAAAAATTCCCCTTTTTAGTGTTACTTCGGAAATTGGAACACTTCAAAAAGATGTTGTTTACACGAAATATCATCCACCTCCACTTATAAAAGACATCCCCCTTCTTTTTGAAACATTTTTAATTTGATATAGCCCTTGCTAGGATTACTTAGCACAGTTTTTCGCATGTACTATTTTGTTTGCATGCCAATTTAATACTATCAAATAAATAAAAATGACACATACCTATCATATTCAAGGAATGACTTGCAATGGTTGTAAAGCATCTGTAAAAAAGGCCTTTCAATCTATTGAAGGGGTGCAAGATGTTGTTGTAGTTCTCGAAAAAGAGATCGCTACGGTAACCATGACAAAGCACATTCCAATTCAAATAATTAAGGAAGCGCTTCCTTCAAAATTTACACTTTTTGAACCCACTAATATTTCAGAAACACCCAAAGAAAATAGCTTTAATAGTCTAGAAGATGTGATTGACAACAACGTTTCAAAATGGGAACAATTAAAACCATTGTTTTTAATTTTTCTCTGTTTGGTTTTAGCAACGCTTGCACTCAACTTTAAAGATTTTAGCTTCACAGAAGCTATGCTCGATTTTATGGGATTGTTCTTTTTTGTATTTAGTCTATTTAAGTTTTTCGACCTCAAAGGCTTTGCAAGTTCTTTTGCAATGTATGATCCAATTGCTAAAAAAGTGCCCGTGTATGGAAAGATATATCCATATATAGAATTAGTATTAGGATTTTTGTTGTTATCGCAATTTCAATTGCCAATAGCTTTGCTTGTAACCTTTATAATTCTTAGTGTTACAACCCTTGGAGTAACAAAAGTCTTACTTCAAAAAAAGGACATTCAATGTGCTTGTTTGGGTACTGTTTTAAAATTACCCATGACAGAAGCTACTTTTATTGAAAATAGTATCATGATCTTCATGGCAGTACTCATGCTTTTAAAATTATATGTGTAATGAAACAGCTATTATATACTATACTACTGGCACCTATGTTGGTGTTTTCTCAAGAGAATCTAACAGGAACAATTGTAGAGATACAAAACGATACAGAGGAACCATTACCTTTTGCCAATGTGTTTTGGTTAGATTCTGAGATTGGTGCTGTCACTGATCTCGACGGAAATTTTAATATCAAATATGCTTCCCAATATTCAAAATTGGTGATTAGCTATGTGGGATATACCACAGATACCATAACGGTTACAAATCCTAATACACCCATTAAACATGTATTGCGATCCAAGGGAACATTAGATGAGGTTGTTTTAAGATCTAGGATTAAAGCCACTTCAAAATCGTATTTACAGGCCGAAAATGTAATCAATATAAGTAGTGCAGAGTTGTTAAAAGCTGCTTGTTGTAATCTTTCAGAAAGCTTTGAAACCAATCCATCTATCGATGTAAATTTTCCAGATGCAATTACAGGAACAAGACAAATTCGTATGCTGGGTTTAACCAATCCATATACGGTTATTACCACCGAGAATATTCCTTCGGTACGAGGTGCTTCTCAGGCCTACGGACTCAGCTTTATTCCTGGTACTTGGGTAGAAAGTATTCAAATAACTAAAGGCGCGGGAAGCGTAGTTAATAGCTTCGAGAGTATTGCAGGTCAAATTAATACAGAATTGGTAAAACCTAGTACAGACGATAGAATTTTTGTGAATGCCTTTAGAGCTTTGGGTGGTAGACAAGAACTCAATGTGCATCTCAATACCAAAGTAACAGATATGTGGAGTACTGGATTATATGTGCATGAAAATAATAGAAACAGAAAAAATGATAGAAATAATGATGGATTTTTAGACAATCCACTTGCCAACCAAATTAATGTAATGAACCGTTGGCAATATGCAAATCCAAAAACAGGGCTTGTTAGTTTCTTTAACCTTAATTATTTAAAAGACGATAAACAAATTGGACAAACGGGATTTGTGCCAGAACGTGATCGCGGTACTACACAAGTTTGGGGAGGAGAAATTGAAACACAACGATACGGAATTACTGCAAAAGTAGGATATGTGTATCCAGAAATGCCCTATCAATCTATTGGGGTTCAGGTAGCTGTCAATAGACATGAACAAGATTCTTATTTTGGATTAAGAGACTATAACATCTTGCATGATAGTGGCTATGTAACAGGAATATTTAATTCAATTATAAGCGATTCTAGGCATAAATTTAAAACCGGAATTACAGCTGCTTATGATGATTATACAGAACTTGTGGAGACCACAAATTATGAAAGAACAGAGCAAAGTATTGGTGCCTTTTTTGAATATTCGTTTGATGATTTAGAGAACTTTACCATGACTGCGGGTCTTAGAGCAGATACCCATAATTTATTAGGGACTTTTGTAACACCAAGATTTCATGCGCGCTACACCCCATGGGAAAAAGCAGCTTTGCGTGCTTCTTTTGGAAGAGGAAAAAGAAGCGCCACCATCTTTACCGAAAATCAGTCGCTTTTTGCAACGTCCAGGGCTATTTCTATTTCAGATAACGGCGGACCCATTTATGGCTTAGCACCAGAGATTGCTTGGAATTATGGAGTTTCTTACCTACAAGGATTTAACGTATTGGATCGTAAAGGAGAAGTGAGTGTTGATTTTTACAGAACAGATTTTCAAAACCAAGTGGTAGTAGATTGGGAAGACCCAAATCAAATTCGCTTTTATAATGCAGAGAACGCAACCACAGCCAATAGTTTGCAAATAGATTTTAGCTACAATCTATTAGAGCGTTTTGATATACGTACAACCTATAAGTATTATGATGTTCAGACAGAGTATGCTTTTGGTAGAGAGCGCAAACCATTAACACCCGAACATCGATTTTTTGCAAATGCTTCTTATGAAACGCTTACTGTAAATGAAGCCTTATGGAAATTTGATGTAACGTTTAATTGGTTAAGTTCACAACGCTTTCCGAACACACAAAACAATGATGCTACATTTCGATTGCCAGAAAATAGTCCATCTTTAGGTACTTTAAATGCGCAAATAACAAAAGTGTTTAGTTCAAAATTTGAAATCTATATTGGCGGCGAAAACATAACAGATGCCAGACAAGACAATCCAATTTTGGATGCAGAAAATCCTTTTGGTTCAAATTTTGATACTACCTTTGTATACGGTCCGATATTTGGTAGTAATTATTATGCAGGACTACGTTATAAAATCAACTAAAATTTCAGAAACATGAAAAATATAGTACTAGTATTAGCGCTTCTTATAGGAGCAACAGTGTATGGACAAAATAAAAATGCAAAGGCTGTCATACCTGTAGATGGTGTATGTATGATGTGTAAAGAACGTATCGAGAAAGCATCTATAAAAACAAAAGGCGTAAAGTCTGCTGTTTGGAATTTAGAGACCAAAGAGCTGAGTGTAATTTACGATGAGCGCAAAACCACCCTTGCAAAAATTAATGCTGCTGTGGCTAATGTTGGACATGATACAGAGCAAGTAAAAGCTTCAGAAGAAGCGTATAATAGTGTACATGCTTGTTGTAAATATCGAGATGAAGATGTACAAAAAGAGCATAAAAATGATAACTAATTTGTGTTAGATAAATAATAAAAACCACGCCTTTAACGCGTGGTTTTGTATTTTTACAACATGTTAAAACCAAAAACATTATTATACATCATAACTGTAGTTGTTTTAATAGCCGCAGTTATTTGGGAATACTATGTACAACAATGGATGTCGTACCAACCCGAAGGCGGCGGTGCCGTTATTCGTGTAGATCTTTTTGTAATATGGCCTTTGGTGCTTACGCTAGTAAGTGTGTCTTTGTTTAAATTATTTGGGCCAAAAAAATAAAAAAAGGGACTGTAAAAAAATACAGCCCCCTTGTCTTTACATATGTAAAGTAGCTAAGAGATTATAGGATTATTTATTTCCTGTTAAATCTTTCTTTACTTTATCTGTTGTGTTTTTTACAGCATCACCAGCTTTGTCTGTTGCATCTTTTACAGCGTCACCAGCTTTATCTGCAGCGTCGTTTGCGGCATCTTTAACGTCTTCTACTGCTTTTCCAGCAGCATCAGTTGCTTGATCTACTGCATTTCCAGCAGCGTCTTTTGCATTTCCTAATGCATCACCTGCAGCATCTGTTGCATTGTTTACAGCGTCTCCAGCTTTGTCTACAGCTTCAGTAGCGCTATCTGCAGCATTCTCCATTGCTTCTTTTGTTTTATCTGCAGTCTCTCTACAAGATGAAACAGAAACGATTAATGCTAAAGCAGCTAAGGTTGTAAGTATTTTTTTCATGATAATGGTTTTTATTAAACGATAAAAGTAGTTAAAATTTTAACATTTTAAGTTTATGGATACTTTTATTTTCGATGAAATGCTAAATACTAGTGTTTGATAGCACTTTTTGATGTATACTGTCACTTCTTTCATGATTACTTTCTTCGGAAACATTATGTATTTGTGGAATGTTTCCTTCGAATCGGAAATGTTCCGAGTAAAATGTTGGATATATTCCAAAATAGTGTATATTTGAGTATGGATACAAAATTGTCTATCGAAGCACGTCGTTTTAAGAAAGTACGTGAAGAGCAACATCATACACAGCAATCTTTTGCTGAAATTTTAGGTATTGGTGCCACTACCGCAGATATAGAGCGAGGTAAAACGAAACTTTCCGGAAAAGTAGTAATGGAATTGTTGCGCCAGTTTAATATCAACCCTTTGTGGTTGTTTGGTGAAAGCTACAACAAGGTGGTAAATATTAATGGGGGTGATGTGAGTCCAAAAGTGATCACATTAGATGTAGAAGACAACGATACCATTGCATTGGTCAATCAAAAGGCTGCTGCTGGCTATCCGCATAACATTCAGGATGTAGATTGGTATGAAACATTACCAGCTTTTAACATTCCTTTGCCACAATATAGAAACGCAACCTATCGTGGTTTTCAAGTAGAAGGTGATAGTATGCTTCCTAATATTAGACCCAATGAATGGGTGCTTGGTAAAGCAGTGCCAAGTATTTCCGAAGCCAGTGATAGCAAAATCTATATCGTAGTATTACACGATTCTGTGTTGGTGAAAAAATTACAAAAAGTACCAAGTGCGCCAGAGCGCGTGCGTCTTATTTCTTTAAATCCCGAATACATTCCAATTGATGTGGAAGTAAAAAACATTCAAGAATTGTGGTTGGTAAACAGTAAACTGACTTTTGGTATTGATGAACCCAGTGAGAGTTCTTTGTTACGAGAATTACAGCAATCTATGGAAGAACTTAAAGGGCAGATAAACAGCTTAAATACCTAGTTAGCTTTCTATGAGTTTTAAACATCTCTACCAGTTTCTTTCAAAACTTCAAAAAAATAATTCTAAAGATTGGATGGACGCAAACCGCAAAGAATACTATGTGGTGCGTGATTTTTATATTGCATGGTTAGATGCAATGAATGATACATTAGCTGCTATTGATCCCGATTATTTTGATACCCCAGGCAAAAAAGCCATCAATCGAATTAATAATAATTTGATGTTTCATCCTAATAAACCGGTCTATAAAGATCATTTTGGTGCGGGTTTAGATCAAGTAAGTAAGCAAGGAGATTTTTATATTCAAATAGGGGTTTCCGAGAATTTTATTGGAGGTGGCTACTGGCATCCCTCATCAAAAGTGTTAAAAAGTATCCGAGAGGCCATAGACTATAATGGGGAGGAACTTAAAGCCATTCTTGACAAACCATCATTTAAGAAAACCTTAGGCGGATTAATAGAAGATGTTTCTTTAAAAACAGCTCCTAAAGGATATTCACAAGACCATGTACATATAGATTTGCTACGCAGAAAATCTTTTGCAGCCGGCAGAACCTTTACAAAAGATGAAGTGCTGTCTCCAGATTTTGATGCCACTGTAGTGCATGTCTATAAAGAATTATTGCCTTTTAGAAGGTATCTCAATGAAGCAGCCTCTGTCTAGTTTTTAGGATTAGAAAGATACTCCATCACAATCTTTGTTGCTCCCGTATTGCTATTTACAAAATGCCCGCAAATCATTCCAGTTTTACTTCTGAAATTTGAATCGGATACCAATTTGGTAAGTATTTCTGTACATTCTTGAGCACTATCTACAGAATACAATCCTGCTAATGAACGCAATTTTTTTGCTTCCGGAAAGGTGTCATAGTTTTTCCCAATGATAATAGGAACTCCAAAAGTGGCAGGTTCTAAGATGTTGTGTAAACCAGTCGTGCCCATAGCGCCACCCACAAAAGCAATATCGGCATAGTTATATATTTTGGTTAGCAACCCTATAGTATCAATAATAAACACTTGAGCGTCTGCAATTGTACCGTAATTTGCTTTTGCAATAGTTTCTGAGTAGCGCACTGTATCTTTTTTTAAGTCCGCTTTAAATGCTGAAATTTTAGCTACCTGAAGTGTGTGCGGTGCAATGATAAATTTTACATGATTAGGAGCGCTGTTTATATAGTCTAGTAAAACGGCTTCGTCTTCAGGCCATGTACTTCCGGCGACAATGCAGAGGTTATTTCCTTTAAATGTTTCTATAAAGTCTAAGGTGTTGTCCATTTCAATTTGATGAGAGACCCTATCAAATCTTGTGTCACCACTTACCGTAGCATTGGTGTAGTTAAGCGCTTCTAATAGCTCTTTTGAAGCTTGGTTTTGTAAAAAAAAGTGTTGAAACGCAACTAATGACGATTTCATAAAATTTCCGTAGAATTTAAAAAAGATCTGATCCTTTCGAAACACTCCCGAAATAAGGATTGTTTTAATATTCCTAGCTTTTAATGCATGTAAGTAGTTAGGCCAAAACTCGTATTTGACAAAAAATACGAGGGATGGATGTACTGCTTCAACAAAGGTTCTAGCATTCTTTTTTGTATCCATTGGTAAATAGACAACCACATCTGCAAGAGGAGTATTTTTCTTATGTTCATACCCAGATGGAGAAAAAAAACTGACTACAATTTTATGAGAAGGGTATTTAGTTTTAACGGCCTCTATAATAGGAACACCTTGCTCAAATTCTCCTAATGAAGCACAATGAAACCAGATGGTCTTATCGGTAGGAGTTATGTTTTTTGATAAAATTTGAAATGTTTCTTTTCTTCCACTAACAAATAACTTGAGTTTTTTATTGAAATATTGCGCAAAAGCCAATACTCCAATTGCGATATGCATGCCTATGTTATAGAAAAACTTCATGAGGGGCTAAAGTACAAAATTGAACATTTAGAAAATAACTGCTGTGTAGAATAAAACTGATTTCAATTTTTTCAATAGTAACAAATCATTGAATTTTACTAAAGGCATTTTCGTATTTTTACAATTCTGAATAAAAAAGAAGTATGGATTTCTTTCAATATTCAGGTCTATATTAATTTAATTACAAGCAACTAGCTTGGGCATCTTATGAGAAAAATACAAATGGTTGATCTTAGAGGTCAATATGCAGCAATAAAAGATAGGGTAAATTCGTCAATACAAGAAGTGATAGATACCACTGCTTTTGTAAATGGACCAGAAGTGCACGCTTTTCAGAAAGAATTGGAAGATTATTTAGGGGTTAGAAATGTAATACCCTGCGCCAATGGTACAGATGCTTTGCAAATTGCTATGATGGGTTTAGGCTTAAAACCTGGGGATGAAATTATTACTGCAGATTTCACCTTCGCTGCTACCGTAGAAGTAATTGCTTTGTTGCAATTAACTCCTGTTTTGGTCGATGTAGACCCCATTAGTTTTAATATTGATATCGCTGCTATAGAAAAAGCAATTACACCAAAAACAAAAGCGATTATCCCTGTACACTTATTTGGTTTGGCAGCGAATATGGATGAAGTTATGGATTTGGCACATAAGCATAATTTGTATGTGATAGAAGACAATGCTCAAGGTATTGGGGCAACCTATACCTCAAAAGATGGAAGTAAAAAAATGACGGGTGGTATTGGTCATGTGGGTTCTACCTCTTTTTTCCCTTCAAAAAACCTTGGCTGCTATGGAGACGGGGGCGCTATTTTCACCAACGACGATGACTTGGCGCACATTATTAGAGGCATAGTAAATCATGGAATGTACAAACGATACCATCATGATGTAGTAGGAGTGAATTCTAGATTAGATTCTATACAAGCTGCCGTATTAAGAGCAAAACTGCCCAATTTAAACAACTATAATACAGCGCGTAGAAATGCGGCTAGAAAATACACGAAAGCCTTTGCTGGCATTGAAAATATTATCACTCCAACTGGTTTTTGCGATAGTGGTAATTCTATTTGTGATACCTGCGATTGCCATGTATTTCATCAATACACACTCCAGATTAAAAACACCAATAGAGATGCATTGGTGCAACATTTAAATGCTAATGATATTCCTTGTGGTGTGTATTACCCAATTCCATTACACTTACAAAAGGCATATGCAGATACACGATATAATGAAGCCGATTTTACGGTCACCAATAGATTGGTAAAAGAAGTTATCTCATTGCCCATGCATACAGAATTAGATGACGAGCAAATTGCATTTATCACAAAAACTCTGATTGATTTTGTCACTAAGTAAAGGATTATTCTAAATTAAAATGAAAGAGACCATGATAACATGGTCTCTTTTGTTATGTGGGAACAAAAGAACCGTTGACAACCCTTAAAACACAGTGTTCCCCGTACTGAGCTTGATTAGTTCATGTTTTGCCAACGGTGTAAAAATAGTTTTTTTGTTACATGCAGATTTTTTTAGCAAGCAATTTTTTATTTTTTTTTATAATTTGAATAATTTTTAAGAGTTGTGATTTTCAGGTATCACTTCATGATCTTTATTTTGCGCAAAAACATGTACACATTGTACCCCTATTAATACGTTTGGAAAAAGATCTTTTCTTACCCCTTTAAAAAAAATATGTTTTAATACTATTTAGAACTCCTAAATATTTGTTTTTATTGGTATGTTTATATTTAAAACTTAAAAAAACTATTGTAAAAAGAACGAAAGCTAAAATTGAGTAGAGTATAAAATGTGAGCGATTGATATCTATGGAATTATTTTTACCAAGTAAGATATATGACGCCCAAAAATGAGGAGAGGCTTCTACTAGTGAATGGTTTTCTAAATAAGAAAGCTTAGCTTCATGTAGCGCTTTTGATTTTGTATGTCCTTTGTCGAGGTTTTTGTAAAAATAACCAGCAATTTCTGCTGTAGATTTATCATCAATACTCCAAAGTGTAGCAACTACACTTTGTGACCCAGCGTAGAAAAATCCTCTTGCGAGACTCATTACACCCTCTCCTGTTGCTTGTTTTCCAAGGGTTGTGTTACAACCACTCAAAAAAACAAGACTGGCTTTATTGGATGTAAGATACAAATCGTCTAGGGTTACCTTTTCATCACTAAAAGCAATCCAAGGAGAGCTTCCTTCTTCGGCATCTGCATGGGTAACAAGATGCATTAAGTCATAGGCATTTGATGCCTCTAAAAATCGTTGTTTTGTTGCTTTTTCTTCTTGATAGAAATCTCCTGGAAAATAGTTTTTTACTTTTTCAATTTCAGCAGTGCTGTAATGTAATGTTGCTAAGTTTAAAGCATCAAATGTTACTGGAGCCATTCCTAGCATGCTCTTTTTTCTTGAGTTATTTGTTGTGTTTTTTTTGTTTGTTTGAAACGAGTTACTGTAAGCGTATCTTATTTCTGTTTGTTTGATAAGGTAGCTACTAGGATTTTTATCAGTTGTAAGTGCTTCAAAAGGGATCGATGAGATGTAGTTGTCGGGAATAATTGTTACTTTTTTAGAAATCAATAGCTTTTTTATTTCTTCGGAAATAAAAAGTTGATGAAACATTGCTAGGCTGTATTTTGAATAGTTATTGATATCTTCTTCTGTGCGAAATGGCTGCTTTAATAGCATAAGGAATGCCTCAGTATGCTGTCTTAAATTTTTTAGATTTTTTATTTCTTCAAATATGATTTTTGACGGAGTTGTAATAAGAATATATCCATTGTCTGTATTTGGGTAAATGCCATAGCCATCATCTTCCGAAATATGAAATTGGATAATTATTTCATTTTCTCTAAGTGTTTTTTGAGTTTCGCCTAGGGAAGTAATAGTACCAAGCTCTTTAGGAAGGTAACTAGGGAAAACCGATTGTACACTATCCACAAATGTTTGAAGATTTTTTTTTGCCAATAATATTTTTTGCGAATGGGAAATACCTTTTAAAGTAGTCTCCTTTTCTAATGTACTTATGTTCTTTTTTAATAAAAGTTCTTTGTCGTAAATATTTTCTGGGATACTTAGTGATTGTTTTCTTTGCTTTTTCTCAAGTTCATTAGCTAGTAATATAGCTTTGTTTTTTTCCATGAAAAAGTTTGCTAATTCCATGTCTTGAGAAAGATAGCAGGCTTTTAATGCTCTAGAATACATTTTAGATGCGCGTTTTCTCCATGCTAATTTTGAATAGATTTCGGTAGTATTAAAAGTAAAATAATCAAAAAGCTTGTCGGTTGTTTTAAAAAACTGAAGCGCTTTTTCTAGATCTTTTATATTTTTGCTTGTTTCATGTTTTAGAAGATACATTTCGGCTGCATTTTGAAAAATAATCCACGATTGTTCGTTGATGCTATTGGTGGCTATAATATCCTCATAAGAAATATCTTTTAGCGTATTCTTTTTTTCTACTAATAATGAAATAGCCTTATTTAAGTAAAGTACAGCACTATCAAATTGTTTTTGTTTTGCTTTGTTAATCGCAATATTTCCAAAGTTATTTATGTTTAAGTTTGGACTAAGTTCCGGACAATACTTACTTGCTTTAAAAAAAGAACGTGTGCTTTCTTCGATGTTAGCTTTGTTTAGTAAGATTCCAAGATCATTGTAAGATACCGAAAGTAATATAGAATCGTTGCTTGCGAGCGCTTTGTCTAGAATTTTTGTAAGAAGTTTTATTCCTTTTTGCTGTGAGCTATCTTTTATTTTGTAGTGGGTGTAGTATTGTGCCCTTAATGATAAAAGATTGTTTTTAGATGGTTCATCTTTTAGAAGTGCTGCAATAGAGTCTGCACGATCTAATGTTGTCTGTAATTTTTGGAAAGATGTTTTGGTTCCTAGCTTTAAGTAAGTGTTAGAGACATTGATATAATTTCGTAATAAATTTCTAAAGTCTTTTAGTTGTAATAGTAACTGTCCTCCAGCTTCATAATATTTTATGGCTAGGTTATAATCACCCGTGTAATGATAATTCCTTCCAATAGCAGAATAGGCTCTACCTGCTCTTTTATTCGTGTTTTCTATAGCTATAACATCCTCGTATTGCAGGTTGCTTTTTAGGTATTCTTTGTTGTTGAAATAGTAGAGTCCAGCAAGTGATTTTTTTTTCTGGAGTTCAATAGAATCATCTCTATGATAAAAAATAGAGGTAGAGATAGCCTCAATAGCTTTCACATAGGCTTTGTTTCTATACAACCAAGTTGAATAACTCTTAGAAAGGCTGGCATAGTCTTCAAGGTCTTTGGTTAATAACTTTTTTGCAAGTAAGCTGTCTATTTTTTGCGTTTTTTCTTCAAAAGAAATTGTGTCTTTTAATATAACTTTATAGTCATCTTGTGCAAAAACACATTGAGTTGTGATTGCTACATAGAGAATAAATCCTAAAAATTTAGTTTTCATAAAATTATAATTTTAAGGATATTTTTAAAAGAAAAGCGCATTAGTAATTAATGCGCCTGTTGTCAAGGAATGCCTTTTACTAGTCTTCACAGTCAGAATCCTCACAAATGTCAGGATCTTGCTCGATAGTTGCCCTAAGGTCATTTATCCTTTGCTGTCCAGTAGTGAAAGTCCAAATAACATTATTATTATTTAAATATGCTTCAAGTGGATGCTTGCCTAGAGTAGCATAAAATGTTCTACGTTGATCTCGAACTGCTTGATACCCTGGAACACCATATGCAGCATTACCAATCCAAGTTATTCGAATTTGGAACGTATTAGAAATGTTGTTTTCAACAACTTTTTCAATAGAAACACAAGTGTCTGATTTTTTTAGAATCGTAATCATTGAAATGCTACTTGATTGTAAGTCAGCTGTTTTGGGAACAGGTTTGAAGCCTAGCAATACTAAGGCTATCATGCTAATAAAAAAAAATCTTTTTTTCAAATTTAAAATGTTTTAAGGGTTAAAAAATAAACTAATCACCCGTATGTTCGACTTTTTTTCTTTTCTTACCCCTAATATATTTCTTTTTTTTCAATATTAATTGAGGTCAGGGTTTTTATTGTTCTTTTTCTTTTAGTACTTTTAATTATCTCTCAAAGAATATGCAAAATCATTCCCCAACTCAAGTATTAGATTTATTAGTTCAAGGCAATCGTAATACAATCAAAAATCTTTATGAGGAGGTCTTGCCAAAAGTAACTTCATTCATTTTAAAGAATAAGGGAGGTAGAGATGACGCTAATGAAATTTTTCAAGATGCTTTGTATCAACTTATCGTAAGAGCAAAGACTAATCCTTTTTCGATTAAAACCTCATTTGATGCTTATTTATTTACGGTGTGCAAGAATCTATGGTACAAAAAGTTAAATAAGTCCAAAAAGGAGGTAAGAAATGATGGAGTCTTTGAACTAAAAGAAAACGACGATACCGATGTAGCGTCTATTTTATTTCAAGAGCGATGGGACCTGTTTGAAGAAACATTCTCTAAACTCAATGAAAAATGCAAACTCTTATTAAAGGATTATTTTGGCAAAGTCCCCTATAGTGTGATTGTAGAAAAATTCTCTTATGCAAACGAAAACGCAGCATTTCAAAGAGTGTTTAAATGCAAAACACGATTAAAAGAGTTAGTGAAAAAAGACCCTAGGTATAAAAATCTTTTGTAAACATGGATGAATCAAAACTACTATTAATTGTATCCTACCTAGATGGGAACATGACTCCAGAAGAGCGCATTTCTTTTGAAAAATTAGTCAACCAAGACCCAGAACTTGAAAAAGAACTCTTGCTTTCAAAAAAAATACATCATCATTTTGAGAATCCTTATCAACAAGAAGAGGTTCCAGACAATGCATACACGCAACACTTAAAAGAAACACTTGACAGTGAGGAAGCAAAAAAAATAAAAGAAACCATAAAAGACGTTGGCTCAAAGTACCAAGAAGAGTACTCTGGCGCAACATTAATGAGACCTTGGATGTATGCTGCAGCTGCAGTGTTGATACTATTCTTTGCAGTGAATTTTTTCTTAAATACATCTACTGCTGATGTATATGCGGCTTATTATAATCATCAAGATGTTCCTTCAGTAATACAGAGAGATGGAGAAAAAAGCTTGTTGACTCAAGGAGTCAATGCTTTTCATGCAAATAATTATGAAGAGGCTGTTCGGTTTTTTGAAAATTATGAATCAGGAAATCCAATTAGTAACACTAGTTTTTATATCCTTAAAGGAATTGCCTACACGCATACGGGAGATCTAGAAAATGCTACTAAAAGCTTTGATCTTTGTATTGCTTCAAAATCGTTGGATAGCTCAAAAGCTTTATGGTTTAAAGCATTGGCTTACGTGAAAGCTGATCAAGTTGAAAAAGCCAAAAACACATTGACAAAAATAGGAGTTAATGATTTTAACTACGTTAAGGCTCAAGAGTTACTAAAAGATTTATAGAAAAAATAGGTTGTTAAAAAAGCCGAATGAAATTAATCATTCGGCTTTTTTAGTGCTATAAATAAAGTTTTATAATGCTCCTTTTGAAGCTTCCACACTGCGATCAATTTTTCGCATCAATCCTTGCAGTACATTTCCAGGACCTACTTCAATAAATTGAGTGGCTCCATCGGCAATCATATTTTGAATGCTTTGTGTCCATTTTACTGGAGCTGTAAGTTGCGCGATTAAATTTTTCTGAATTTCTTTAGCATCCGTCACCGCTGTTGTACTTACGTTCTGGTAAATTGGACAAGCAGGGGCTGTAAAGGTTGTTGCCTCTATCGCCGCCGCCAATTCTTCTCTAGCGGGTTCCATAAGCGGACTATGAAAAGCACCACCTACAGGTAATAATAAGGCACGTCTTGCGCCAGCTTCTTTCATTGCTTCACAGGCTTGGTTTACGGCTTCTATTTCTCCACTAATCACCAATTGTCCTGGACAGTTATAATTTGCAGCCACAACAATTCCAGACTGATTGGTACAAATATCTTCAACTACCTTGTCTTCTAGGCCTAATACTGCAGCCATCGTAGAAGGAGCAGCTTCACATGCCTTTTGCATGGCTAAGGCTCTTTTGTACACTAATTGTAAACCGTCTGTAAAAGCTAAGGTTCTATTGGCAACCAAAGCAGAAATTTCTCCAAGAGAATGTCCTGCCACCATATCGGGTGTAAAATTAGCGCCCATCACTTCTGCTGTAATGGCAGAATGTAAGAAGATAGCTGGCTGTGTTACTTTGGTTTGTTTTAACTCGTCTGCGCTTCCTTCAAACATGATTTTTGTAATGTCAAATCCCAGCGTTTCATTGGCTTGATCAAATAGTTCTTTGGCACGTGTAGAGTTTTCGTATAAGTCAAGACCCATTCCTGTAAATTGAGCGCCTTGACCTGGAAATATATATGCTTTCATTTTTTGTTACGTGTTGGTTGCTGCAAAAGTAAGGTTAATATTTAATATTTCCGAAGTGGAGATTATACACGATCCCATGTTTCAAAAGTGAAGGCATAGTTGTGTTTCTCATCTTTTTCGTGATGTGTTTCTGAAATTTTCTCCCATCGAGTGGTGTCTATTTTTGGAAAATAGGTGTCGGCATCAAAAGTGCCATGTACTCTGGTAAGCTCGATACGATCTGCGACCTCTAAACCGAGGGTGTAAATCTCTCCACCACCTATAATATAAGGTGTTTCATCTGAGGACGATTTCAATAATGCTTCATCTAAAGAATGTACTACGATAACATCTCCTCCTCTTCCTTCTGGGGTTTTTGCAACATAGTTTTTATCTCTCGTAATCACTAAATGAATTCTATTAGGTAACGGTTTTGGGAAGGACTCATAGGTCTTACGGCCCATGATAATATAGTGCCCGGTTGTTAATGCCTTAAAGCGTTTAAAATCGATAGGTAAATGCCAAATTAAATCGTTGTCTTTGCCAAGTTCGTTGTTCTGCCCAGCGGCAGCTATCATTGTAATCATAGGTTTTCTGGAGGTAATAGGTTGGGATTGGAGTCGTTTTTTTTTACTTCGGGAGTTGCGGTTTCTTTTGCTTCCTTTACAGCAGCCATCGTGACTTCTTGTATCGCTTGTTTTTTAAGTTCGGCAATGCGTGTTTCTTGCAATGCTTTTAGCTTGGTGAGTTGTTTGTCTTCCCATTCTTTGCCCATAAAGGTATTCATGATAAAGACATTGAACACATGAATTAATAAAATAAACGCCCAAATAAGAATGGCCCAAACATACCAGTTTTTAAGAAGTACTTGGTGTCCCATTTTTAAAACTGCATCCAAAATGATAAAGAGCACGCTTCCCGCTAAGAAAATTACAAAATGGCGCATCAAGCCCTTTTTTTGTTTGATTCTTTTTCTTGCGTATTCGTATTGTTCTCTTGTTTCGCTATCTATTGTGGGTTTGTTTTTATTTTTTGAAAACATGATGCATTGGTTTTAAGCGTCAATAAGTACTATTGAATATCGTAAAAATACCTAAATTTGAATACCTAACCTATACTCTTTATGCAAGATTTAAAACAAGAATTTCCTGTACTTCAAGAACAAACGTATTTAAATACGGCAAGTTCTGGCTTGTTATCCAAAACACTTTTTTACTGGCGAAAGCAACACGAAATAGATTTGATAAACAATGGCGCAGATTTTTCGATCCGTAAACAAATCCCTGAAGATACTCGGGCTAATGTCGCTCGTTTTTTTGAAGCAGACCTAGAAGAAGTAGCATTGGTGCCAAACTTCTCTTTTGGGTTTAATACCATTTTGGAAGGGCTTCCTAAAGGACAAAAGATCCTACTCTTAGAAAATGATTATCCATCTTTATTATGGCCTATAGAAACTCGCGATTTTAATGTGTGTTATGCTCCTATTTCTGAAATGTTAGAAGACACCATTCTTGCTGCTTTCGAAAAACACCGTCCAGCTATTTTTGTGTTTAGTATGGTGCAATGGCTTTCAGGAATTAAAATGGATCTTTCCTTTTTAAAAGAATTAAAGGAAAAATACCCCCAAGTGCTATTCATGGCAGATGGAACACAGTATTTGGGTACAGAACATTTCAGCTTTAAAGACAATGTAATAGATGTGCTAGGAGCAAGTTGTTATAAATGGCTTTTGGCTGGATTTGGAAATGGTATCATGATGGTAAAAAAAGACGCGCAGGCTCGCATATTTCCAGCTACTATTGGGTTTAATTCTGCTGCTACTTTCGATAGCAAAGCAACAGATACTGCTTTTGTAAAACATTTCGAGCCAGGACACCAAGACACCTTCAATTATGGAACTTTAGGACAAGCTATTTTACAAGCAGAACGCTATGGGATTACAAAAATTTCAGAAAAAATAAAAACCTTATCTACATACGCCAAAGAGCAATTTGTAGCCTTCGGATTACTTGATGATGCTACCAAAAACAGAACGATGCACGCTTCTATTTTTAATTTGAAAGGCGATATGGAATTGTTTAAAAAATTAGCAGCGCAACAGATTGTGTGTTCTCCAAGAGGTGGCGGAATTCGGGTAAGTTTTCATTACTACAATACGATTGAAGATATTGATAGGTTGATGAGGGCAATAAAATCATGATTTTGTTTTTTCTCCTAAAATAATCGATACTTTTACCTTTTTAGAAATATAATATTTCAGAAATTAATACATGAAAATACTTGTTACAGGTGGTTTAGGTTTTATTGGTTCACATGTGGTTGTAAAACTACAAGAAGAAGGTTTTGATGTGGTGATTATAGATGATTTATCAAATTCGGACCTTAGGGTTTTAGACGGTATTGTTAAAATAACAGGTAAGAAGCCAGATTTTGAACAATTAGATTTACGAGAAAAAGCTGCTGTTTCAGGATTTTTTAGAAAGCATCAGGATGTTGCTGGAGTGATTCATTTTGCAGCTTCAAAAGCAGTTGGTGAAAGTGTTGAAAATCCATTGTTGTATTATGAAAACAATATCGGAACCTTGGTTTACCTGCTTCAAGAACTTCAACAAAAAGAAAATGCCTATTTCATTTTTAGTTCTTCTTGTACTGTTTATGGACAGGCAGATGTCATGCCTATTACAGAAGATGCTCCCGTGAAAAAAGCGGAGTCTCCCTACGGAAATACAAAGCAAATTGGAGAAGAAATTATTCAAGATGTTTGCAAGGTAAATCCAAATATTCAAGCTACTGCATTGCGTTATTTTAATCCTGTTGGGGCGCATGAATCTGCCTTTATTGGCGAACTTCCAATTGGAGTACCTCAAAACTTAGTGCCTTTTATTACACAAACAGCTACAGGAAAACGAGCACAACTCTCGGTGTTTGGTGACGACTACCCAACGCCAGATGGCACCGCTATAAGAGATTATATTCATGTGGTAGATCTTGCAGATGCGCACGTTGTTGCATTGCAAAAACTCATAGCCAAACAACAGAATAGCAATTTTGATTTCTATAATGTAGGCACAGGTACAGGGTCGTCTGTATTAGAGGTAATAAAAGCTTTTGAAAAAGTATCTGGAGAGAAATTAAATTATAAAATAGTGAGTAGGAGAGAAGGCGATGTTATACAAGCCTATGCAGATACTACAAAAGCTAATAAGGTATTGGGTTGGAAATCTCAATATTCTCTGGAAGATGCACTCGCCTCGGCCTGGAAATGGGAACAACGTGGTGCTTAGTATTCAGTAGCAGTGGCAGTAAGAAGTTGAGTAAAAGATACTATTTAGTTTAATAGTATAAATCTCAAATCTCAAGCCATTCACGATTCACTAGTACAAGAAATTCTTTGTATTGGCATAGCCGAAATATAAGAAACTTCCCCTTTTGTTAAGTTTTCAAGCTATCTTTGCAGCATGGAAGAAACAGCACACAAAGCGGGCTTTGTAAACATCATAGGAAACCCTAACGTTGGAAAGAGTACACTCATGAATGCCTTTGTTGGGGAGCGCTTGTCTATAATTACTTCAAAAGCGCAGACTACACGTCACCGTATTTTGGGGATTGTTAATGGAGACGATTTTCAAGTCATGCTAAGTGATACTCCTGGGATTATAAAACCAGCTTATCAGTTACAGGAGAGTATGATGGACTTTGTGAAATCGGCTTTCGAAGACGCCGATGTGTTACTATATATAGTAGAACTAGGGGAGAAAGAATTAAAAGACGAAGCGTTTTTTAACAAAATCACCAATAGTAAAATACCAGTATTATTGCTCATCAATAAAATCGACGTTGGAAATGAAGAATTGCTAAAAGATGCTTTGACACTCTGGCAAGAAAAAGTGCCCAACGCAGAAATTTTTGCGATCTCTGCCTTACAAAATTTTGGAGTTGCCGAGGTGTTTAAACGTATTATAGAATTACTTCCCGCATCACCCGCTTTTTATCCAAAAGATCAATTAACCGATAAACCCGAACGCTTTTTTGTAAACGAAACCATTCGAGAGAAAATCTTAATGCATTATAAAAAAGAAATTCCTTATAGTGTAGAAATAGAAACCGAAGAGTTTTTTGAAGACGAAGACATTATTCGTATTCGTGCCGTGATTATGGTAGAACGTGATTCTCAAAAAGGAATCATCATAGGTCATAAAGGCGAAGCAATAAAGCGCGTAGGAATGGAAGCTAGAAAAGATCTAGAATTGTTCTTCGGAAAACAAATACACCTAGAAACCTATGTGAAAGTAAATAAAAATTGGCGTAATAACGAACGACAGTTACGCAGGTTTGGGTATCATAACAAGTCTTAGGGGTGTAATTTGAAGATGGGTTGATTTGAAGATTTGAAGATGGGAGTTTTGTGTTGGTGTTAAAAAGGTAAAAGCTTACACTCAAAATTTAAAATCTAAAAGTTGAGATTAAGTCTATCTTCTAACAGCGAACAAGATGAGTGGTCTAACCTCTATCAGCCGAAGGCGGTCTTAGAAAACCGAAGACGGTTATAAACAAAGTAAACTCTTTAACTTCCCTACCCAATATCAAATCTAAAAGACTATTTTTGCAGTCTAGAAAATTTCAGAAACTATGAGTATTGTTGCTATTGTAGGACGCCCTAATGTAGGGAAATCTACATTTTTTAATAGATTGATACAACGTCGTGAGGCAATTGTAGATGCCGTAAGTGGTGTGACCAGAGATCGCCATTACGGGAAAAGTGACTGGAACGGTAAAGAATTCTCGCTTATAGACACGGGTGGATACGTGGTTGGGAGTGACGATATCTTTGAGTCTGAAATCGATAAACAAGTAGAACTCGCTATAGATGAGGCAGATGCCATCATTTTTATGGTAGAAGTTGAAAGCGGTGTCACGGGCATGGATGAAGAAGTAGCACAGCTGCTTCGAAAAAGTAAAAAGCCAGTTTTTCTAGCTATTAATAAAGTAGATAATTCTAAAAGAGCCCAAGATGCTGTAGAGTTTTATTCTTTAGGGTTTGAACGCTTTTACACCATTTCAAGTATTAATGGAGGTGGAACGGGAGACTTACTAGACGATCTAGTAAAAATATTGCCAGAAGCTGCTGAAGACGACGAAGAAGCCTTGCCTAGATTTGCTGTAGTAGGACGCCCTAATGCAGGAAAATCTTCGTTTATCAATGCCTTGATTGGTGAAGAAAGATACATTGTTACCGATATTGCAGGAACAACAAGAGATAGTATCGATACGCGCTACAATCGTTTTGGTTTCGAGTTTAACTTGGTAGATACTGCTGGAATTCGTAAAAAGAGTAAGGTTAAAGAAGATTTAGAATTTTACTCAGTAATGCGAAGCGTAAGAGCGATTGAACATTGTGATGTAATTATCCTTGTCTTTGATGCTTCCAGAGGATTTGACGGCCAAGTACAAAATATCTTTTGGTTGGCGCACAGAAACAACAAAGGTGTGGTCATCTTAGCCAATAAATGGGATTTAATAGAGAAGGACACTCAGAGTGCCAAAGAGTTTGAAACTTATATCAAGAAACAGTGCGAGCCTTATACAGACGTGCCAATTGTATTTATGTCTGTGCTCAACAAACAACGTATTTACAAGGCTATAGAAACCGCGGTTGAAGTCTATAAAAACCGTAGCAAGAAAATTAAAACAAGTACCTTAAATGACACGATGTTGCCTATTATTCAGCACACATCTCCGCCGCAATACAAAGGAAAATACATCAAGATTAAGTACGTTACGCAACTACCAACACCATGGCCAAGTTTTGCCTTTTTTGCCAACTTGCCACAGTATGTAAAAGAACCATACAAACGCTTTTTAGAAAATCAATTGCGCAAAGAATTCGATTTTCACGGAGTGCCTGTGACGGTTTTTATTCGTAAAAAATAAGTTTGGAGAAACCCCGCCCTAAAGGGTGCCTAGAACTTATAAGTGGCTTTAATTAGGAAAAGCCTCCCTCTAGGGCTGGGGGTAAACTTTTCAATTCCATTGTGAGTTTCATTTAAAAATTTGTAAAGTATTATACAGAATTATAAGATTGTTTAAAAGCCCCGTCATTTGTGATGGGGCTATCTTTTTGGAAGACTACGAATAATCAAAATCTAAGTACATACTAAAGTTGTGTTAAACTTCGTTTGCCTTTCGAAGTGTTTCCTCAGCTTTATAGCATCATTCAATCAACTAACGAACAATCAATCTCATTTATGAAACACTTGCTTTTTTGTGTGGCTTTTTTCTTTGCAGCTACAGCATTTACACAAGAATTTAAAATTACAGGAACCCTTACAGATGCTGTTGACGGTACACCGCTAGAATCGGCAACGGTTTATGTAGAAAAGCCTAAAGATTCTACACTAGTTACTTACACTATCACAGATAGAAAAGGGAAATTCGAACTACTAGGAGAAACAGGAGTTCCAGAGGTAGATCTTACCATTAGTTATATTGGTTATAAACCTTTTAGAAAGTCTGTTTCTTTGGCTTCCAGCCGAAATATTAGCTTAGATACGATTGCATTAGCGCAAGCTACCGAGCGCTTGGATGGTATTACTATTAAGGGGGTTCGTGCTCCTGTTACTATTAAACAAGATACTTTAGAATTTAATGTGGCTTCTTTTAAGACAAAGAAAGATGCCAATGTAGAAGACTTATTAAAAAAGCTGCCAGGCGTTGCCGTAGATGCCGAAGGAAATATTACCGTAAATGGAAAGCCTGTAAATAAAGTTCTTGTCAACGGAAAACCCTTTTTTGGAGATGATCCCACCATTGCAACTAGAAACTTAACCAAAGAAATTGTAGAGAAAATTCAAGTAACAGATACCAAAACAGATAGTGAAGCCTTTACCGGAGAAGCTGGTGATGATCAAAATAAAACCATTAACATTACCATAGATGAAGAGAAAAACAAAGGTGTGTTTGGTCGTGTGGCAGCTGGCGGTGGAACCGATGAGCGATTCGAATTTGCTGGGCTTGTAAATTATTTTGATAATGATTTAAGAGTAAGTGTACTCGGGGGAGGGAATAATACCAATTCGCCAGGTTTTAGTTTTGGAGAACTCAATAAAATGTTTGGTGGTGCGCGCTATGTTTCTGTAAGTGAAGGTGGTGCTATTAATTTTGGAGGTAGAAATTTTGGGGGCGGACAAGGGATCACCAATTCAAGAGTAGGTGGAGCCAATTTTGCCGATAACTACGGAAAAGAGACAGAACTCTCTGCAGATTATTTTTATTCGGCTTCCAACTCGTTTAATGACGAAACTCGAAATAGAGAAAACATATTACCAGACGATCGTTTCTTCTCTGATGCTACTTCAAGCAGCACAAGTGAGTCTGATGCACATAATGTGAATCTCAATTTTAAAACAGAAATAGATTCTACTTTTCAAATTAATTTGAGGCCAAGATTTGGGTATACCGAAGCTACTTCTAGAAACACAGACGATGAGGTTTCGAGACGTCTCGATGGTGAGTTAACAAACCAATCTTCGAGTAATCAAATTTCAGAAAATACCCGTAAAAACTTTGAAAACGAACTCTCATTAACAAAGCGCTACGGAAGCAAAGGCGGATTTGTAAAACTCGAAATAGAGAATGTAAATAGTAGAGATGATACCCAAGATCGTGTGCGAAGTACGGCAGAGATTTTTGGTCAAAATCCAGAAACCATAGTGAGAAACCAGCGAACTCAAGGAGAGCAAAAGAGAGACCAGTATACCATTAGCACACGTTTTAGATATCCTATTTTGGCAAAGAAACTGTTTGTAGATCTACGATATGAATATGAAAACAATGATAGAGAAGACGTACAAAGTGTATTTGATTTTGATGATGTCTCGCAAGATTTTTCGCTCTTTAATGAAGAACAAAGTACCGCTTTTGAGAATACAGATGAAAGCTCAAAGCCAGAGCTTGGAGTTACCTATAGAGATAAAAAGTTAAGAGCTAGTTTCCGCGCTGGTTATGTGTTTAGAACCTTAAAAAGTAATGATGCCTTAAGAGATATTCGTTTTGATAATGATTTTAACGCCCTTGAAATGAATGCTCGATTGAGTTACAGGTTTAGTCAGAAATTTAGTGTTTATAGTAGTTATCGTTTGAGTAACAACGCACCAAGTGTAGGTCAGTTGTCACCATTTATAAACGTTTCTAACCCTTTAAATATACGTCAGGGTAATCCAGATTTAAAGCCTAGCAACACACATAGAATGTACTTTGGTGCTAATAATTATGACTACCAAGCCCGGTCTGGTTTTTACTCCTATGGAAATTTTGATGTTACAAACGATGCTGTAGTTGCAAAAACTACAGTGGACGAAAATTTTGTAAGAACAACGACCTATACCAACGTAGATGGTGTCTACAATATTGGTGGAAACTTTGGATATGAGAAAAAAATTAAATTAGACTCTATAAAAACAGTGGGGTATAATGTTGGGATAAGTTTAAATACCAACAGAAGTGTAAACTTTAATAATGACATCCAGTATGCAAGTAATACCACTACGTATGGGCCGGATATAGGATTAGATTTTATTTGGGAAGATATCTTAGAAATTAGTCCTTCGTACAATCTTAATTACACGAAAAACAGTTTTGATATTGCCTTGTTTGAAGATCGAGAATTCTTGCAGCACAATGCGCGTTTACGAACGAGTTTAACCTTGTTTAAAGGACTTACATGGGATAATGATGTGCGCTACAATTATAATCCTGATGTGGCAGAAGGGTTTCAGAAGAGTTCCGTTTTTTGGAACAGTACGGTTTCGTATGCAGTACTTAAAGACAAGGGCTTGATTACCTTAAAGGCCTATGATATCTTAGATCAAAATACCAATGCTCGAAGAACAGCAACGGCAGATTACATACAAGATTTACAGAGTACTGTCTTGCAACAATATTTTATGTTGAGTTTTAGCTATAAATTTAACACCCTAGGTAAAAAAGGAGAAACAGGCGATGATAATTTTTGGTTTAATTGATTCTAGTTGGTGAATTGTGATTAGTGATTGGTTGTAAAGAAGTAAAAATTTAAAGTTATTTAAAACAATTCCCCCCTTGAGCGTTGATTTACTATAATGTGGCAATAACAAATTTATCGTCGTGAATTTTCATTTTCCCCGCCCTTCCGCGTGTCGCAGGAGCTTTAGCGGAGGCGCAAAGAGTGAGAAAATTCACTGAATTAAGAAAAAGCCACTCTTTAGTCCCAAAACTTCGGGAGGAGATTAGTTTTTGCTAAGATTATTGCCACTAACTGAGAATTCTCCCCTTGAGGGGAGTTTGAGGGGTGTTTAAGCCAAGCTTTTGGCTTAGAAAAACATTTTCAAATCAACTAATTTTTAAATCTTCAAATTTGCAACGCTGCCAACTGCTACTGAACAATGTATACTTATTTATTTTCACCCGTCACCCGTCACCCGTCACCCATCATCAAACAGCAACCTTAACTCAAAAGAATACACGCAATGGTTATTAGAGCTGGCACAGTTTGTACAAACAAAATTTTCTTATCGGCGGTAAACGTACCATAGATTCCAGCAACAGCAACACAACCTAAAAAGAAAAGAGCAACGTTGGTATACCATTCTGGGGTTTTAATAAAGAAGGTCCAAATCAATCCTGCGGCTAAAAAACCATTGTACAATCCTTGATTGGCAGCCATGGCTTTGGTAGGCGTAAATAAGTCTCTTGGGAAGTTTCTAAATACTTTAGGTCCGCGCGATTCCCAAGCAAACATTTCAAACCATAAAATATAGAGGTGAATAAAGGCAATGAGCCCTATAAGGATTTTTATAAGTAATTCCATGTGCTTGGTTTTGATTTAAAGATAGGGAAAAATGGTGAGTGATGATTAGTGATTAGTCAACAGTGAGTGGTTTTAGAATGTAAATATTCAAAGTTGGATAAAATAATTCTCCCCTTGAGGGGAGTTAGAGGGGTGTCAATGCAAAGGCTTGAAAAGAGTTAGTGTCTTTAATTTGTTTTAAAGATTATCCTAAGCTTGTTGAAGGATAGTGTCACTATTGTAGTGGTCGTTAAAACAAATAAAACCCTTCGACAGACTCAGGGTGACAAGTCCAATGTATGATAAGTTCTAAGGAGATAGGGTATCAAAAAACCCCGACCAAAAAGGAAGGGGTTCTGTTGTTTAATATTTCCGAAGTAAAAAAACTTAGTCTTTCAATAAACCTCTAGAGATTACAATTTTTTGAATCTCACTTGTTCCTTCGTAGATCTGAGTGATTTTTGCGTCACGCATCATACGTTCTACATGGTATTCTTTTACAAAACCGTTTCCACCGTGTACTTGAACAGCTTCTACAGTAACATCCATAGCCACTTTACTTGCTTTTAATTTTGCCATGGCACTAGACATGTCGTAGTTATTTCCATTGTCTTTGTCCCAAGCAGATTTGTATACCAAGTAACGTGCGGCTTCAATTTCTAAGTGCATATCAGCCAATTTAAATGCAATGGCTTGGTGGTTGCAAATTTCTGTACCAAATGCTTTTCTTATTTTTGAGTAATCACGTGCCATTTCGTAAGCTCCTCCTGCAATTCCTAATGCTTGTGCAGCAATACCAATACGTCCTCCAGAAAGGGTCTTCATGGCGAACTTGAAACCAAATCCGTCTTCACCTATTCTATTTTCTTTAGGAACTTTTACATCATTAAAGTTTAAGGTGTGTGTATCACTTCCTCTAATTCCTAATTTATCTTCCTTAGGACCTACTTCAAAACCTTCCCATCCTTTTTCAACGATGAAAGCGTTAATTCCTCTGTGTCCTTTTTCTCTATCTGTTTGTGCTATAACCAAGTAAAAATCTGCACTACCACCATTGGTAATCCAGTTTTTAGTTCCATTTAAAATGTAATGGTCCCCTTTATCTATAGCTGTTGTTTTTTGCGAAGTTGCATCACTTCCAGCTTCTGGCTCACTCAAACAAAAAGCACCAATAGACTCACCTGTAGCCAATTTGGTAAGGTATTTTTGTTTTTGTTCTTCGGTTCCGTATTGTTCGATACCGTAACAAACCAATGAGTTGTTTACAGAAACAATTACAGAACAAGAAGCATCTACTTTACTTAATTCTTCTACAACAATCGCATAACTAAGCGTATCCATACCGCCACCGCCGTATTTTGGATCTACCATCATTCCTAAGAAACCAAGCTCTGCCATTTTCTTTACTTGCTCTGTTGGAAATTCTTGCTTGTTGTCACGTTCAATAACACCAGGTAGTAATTCTTGTTTTGCAAAATCACGAGCTGCCTCGCGGATCATTAAGTGTTCTTCTGAAAGATTAAAATCCATGTTTGTAGGGTTTTTATAGCATTTTTAAAAGTGGTGCAAAGATACGTCTAAAAAAGAGAATTTTAAAACCCTATTTTATACTTAAAATCTTGACTATATTTACCTTAAATGAAACAGGAAAATTACAGAGTGATAGGAGTCATGAGTGGTACCTCATTAGACGGGGTTGACTTGGCGTTATGTACTTTTAATTTCTCTGAAACAATAAGCTATACCATCGAGGAAGCTGTAACTGTTCCATATCCTCAACATTGGAAAACAAAACTCAAAGAAGCGGTTTCTTTTTCTTCGGAAATGTTAGCGGCCCTAGATGTTACTTATACTCAATATCTAGGGGGATTAATCCAATCATTCATTCATGAACACAAACTCGAAGATATAGATGCAGTTTGCAGTCATGGACATACCATTTTACATCAGCCAGGAGCGGGTATTACCTTACAAATTGGGAATCTAAAGGAAATTTCAGAAATTATTGGAATCACAGTCGTCTGTAATTTTAGAGTACAGGATGTAAAGCTTGGCGGACAAGGAGCACCACTAGTACCCATAGGAGATCGCTTGCTTTTTAATGAATACGATTATTGTTTGAATTTAGGAGGCTTTGCAAATGTTTCTTGTGAACAAGATGGAACCAGAATTGCCTATGATATTTGTCCGGTAAACATTGTGATGAACGCTTATGCAGAAAAAGCCGGAAAGCCCTATGATGAAAATGGAGATTTAGCAAAAAGTGGCACTGTTTTATTGGCAAAATCGAATCAATTACGCAACTTACCCTATTACAATCTCCCAGCGCCAAAGTCCTTAGGCTTAGAGTATGTTTTAGAAGAAGTCCTTCCTATTTTAAACGCTTCTTGTGCAACTCCAGACGATACTTTACGAACTTTTACAGACCATATTGCCGAACAAATTGCAAGGCAGTTTAAAAAAGGCAGCCGTGTCTTAGTTACGGGTGGTGGCGCTTATAATGGGTATTTGTTGTCGCAAATTAAAGCTAACAAAGAAGTGGAACTTGTTGTTCCAGATAGTACCTTGTTAGAATTTAAAGAAGCCTTAATTTTCGGTTTGTTGGGCGTGTTAAAGCTCCGTGAGGAGGTGAATTGTTTGGCAAGTGTTACGGGAGCGAGTAAGGATCATAGTAGTGGGGAGGTTTTTAGACCGCTGCGCTGATAGACCGTTCACTTCGTTCACTGATAGAATATAGACCGCTTCGCTGATGGAGGTTTATGAGTTTAGGTGTTTGTTTTTGGAAATAAGTCCATGCTCCATGTTCCATGTTCCGTTTTGTTTATGAGTTTATGTGTTGAAGAGTTTAGTTTTTAAATACTCCAAAGTTCTAAAGGAATTAAGTTTAGAGGTTTATGTGTTTAGAAGTTTGGATGTAGTTGCTATTTTTAAATTTTGCTAATTGCTAATTGCTAATTGCTAATTTTCTTAAAATTTTCCAAATCAGATTCTTGTTCATTTTTCTAGCGGTATCTTTGAGACAACAAAAAAGAATATGGCACCCAAAGAAAAAAAACCAGATCAAGTAGTGTTTGATGAGGAGACACAAAAATACAGTGCTTCGCTTACCCCTTATGCTACAAACTTGGGAGCTCCTGCCATAATTCCAGATGATGTTACTTCTTGGAAAAACAGCAATATTAGTAAGGTAAATCATCAATTTAAATCTCAGTTTGATGATCTCAAGGCGCAGTACGATGCTATGATGCAACAGTTTGAATACAATAATCTTATCTATAGTGCGAAATTTAGTTTTGAGCCTGTGCTAGGAGAAAACTACCATTTGTATTGCAAAGAGAATGGCAATGTTTGGTTGTCGCTTATTTCACCCAATGAATGTAACTGGGATTTTGTTGGAACGTTTAGGTTAAATAGTGACAAGATGTGGGAACGCCTAGAAGTGAATCAAGAGGTATAATTTCCCAAAGCTTACGGCATCATTTTGTTTACAAAATTGGCTGATAATTTTTTTTGAAAAGCCCCGAATAGCACCTTCCAATTTTTTATATTTGTCTAAACACTTCAAAGCTTCAGCGAAGAAGTGTCATTTTTATGTTGATTTTATTACATCTCAACAAACGAAATTTAGATAACCAACTCAAAATCTTTCAAGATGACCCAGCTTTAGCTATGCTTTTGATCCTCTACTATTTCCGAAGAAGGAAATTTCAAAAAAACCAAGTCAAAAAGCATAATGTATTACCATGAAAGAATTACTTAAAAAATACGAAGAAAAAGCACCAGAAATAGTGTTCCACTGGAACGACTCTGAAACCGAAGCAGAAGGTTGGACCGTCATAAATTCTCTTAGAGGCGGGGCCGCTGGAGGAGGAACCAGAATGCGTGTTGGATTAAATGAAAATGAAGTACTATCGCTTGCAAAAACAATGGAGGTGAAATTTACTGTGAGCGGACCAGCCATTGGTGGGGCAAAATCTGGGATTAACTTCAATCCGCACGACCCACGTAAAAAAGGCGTGTTAGAACGTTGGTACAAAGCCGTTTCTCCATTACTTAAATCGTATTACGGCACGGGTGGTGATTTAAACGTAGATGAAATTCATGAAGTAATCCCCATCACCGAGCAAAGTGGTGTTTGGCATCCGCAAGAAGGTGTTTTTAATGGGCACTTTACCCCCACAGAGGCTGATAAAATTAACCGTATTGGACAATTGCGCCAAGGGGTCATCAAAGTACTAGAGAACACAACATATTCGCCAGACGTTTCAAAAAAATATACCGTAGCAGACATGATTACGGGGTACGGTGTTGCTGAGGCGGTACGTCATTACTACGATATTTATGGAGGAGATGTACAAGGAAAAAGAGCCATTGTACAAGGGTTTGGAAACGTAGGAGCTGCCGCTGCCTATTATTTGGCACAAATGGGAGCCAAGGTCGTTGGAATTATAGATCGTGTGGGTGGAGTGATTAACCCTGACGGATTTTCTTTTGAAGAAATTACAGCACTATACCATCAAAAAGATGGCAATACATTGGTGGCAGATAACATGATTCCTTTTGAAGAGATGAACGAGAAAATTTGGACTTTAGAGTGCGAAATTTTTGCGCCTTGTGCTGCGTCTCGCCTCATCACCAAAGAACAAATTAGTACCATGATCGATACAGGTCTTGAAGTGATCTCTTGTGGGGCTAATGTACCTTTTGCTGATAAAGAAATTTTCTTTGGTAGCATTATGGAATATACCGACGAACGTGTTTCACTGATACCAGATTTTATTAGCAATTGTGGTATGGCAAGAGTATTTGCATATTTCATGGAACGCAAAGTACAAATGACAGATGAGGCTATTTTTATGGATACCTCAAATACTATTAAAAAGGCCATTCAAGATACACATGCTGCCAATAACAGTACAACCAATATTAGTAAAACTGCTTTCGAAATTGCGTTAAAGCAGTTGGTTTAACCATCATACAAAACATAATTTATGGAGTCGATTATTATTTTAATTTTTGTAATAGGGTATTTATCTATTACGCTAGAGCACCCTTTAAAATTAGACAAAACAGTTCCTGCACTTATCATGGCATCACTAATTTGGGCGGTGTTGGCTATTGGGTTTCAAGCAGGTTGGTTTGATGTAATTGACACCTATGAAAATGCATTTAATTTTGCAAGCGGAGGACACGAAGCCGAACATGGTTTTGAAAACACCCTATTGCATCATCTCGGAAAGACGGCAGAAATTCTCATCTTCTTAATTGGTGCCATGACCATTGTAGAGATTATAGATCTTCACCGCGGTTTTGAAGTATTAAAAGGAGCTGTAAAGACGAAAAGCAAGAAGAAGCTGTTGTGGATTATAGGAATTTTAGCTTTTATTCTTTCTGCAATTATAGACAACCTTACGGCTACCATTGTACTGGTGACCTTGTTACGAAAATTAATCACTCAGAGAGAAGAGCGTTTGTGGTATGCTGCCATGGTTGTAATCGCTGCCAACGCAGGTGGTGCATGGTCTCCTATTGGAGATGTAACTACAACCATGTTGTGGATTGCTAAAAATGTAACAGCGGCAGGACTTATACAGTATGTCGTAATCCCTTCGATTGTATGTTTTATCATTCCTTTTGGTATCGCTATGTACTTGCCAGCTTTTAAAGGGGAAATTCATGTAGAAGACAATGAAGATGTAGAAGCTGAACGATTGTTAAGTAGTAAGACCATGTTGTTTTTAGGTCTAGGAATGATTGTCTCTGTACCTGTATTTAAAACCCTAACCCACTTGCCTCCATATATTGGGATGATGCTTGCTTTGGGTGTTGTTTGGTTGGTGTCTGAGTACATTCATCCAGAAGAAGATTTTAGTAAAGAACGTCGTCATTTATACTCAGCTCACAAAGCCTTGTCGCGTATTGAGATTTCGAGTATTTTATTTTTCTTAGGAATCTTAATGGCGGTTGCTGGACTAGAAAGTTTGGTCTATGGTGTTGCAGAAAATGGAGACCCTGTAGGTACACTGCGTTATCTAGCTGAAATTTTAAACGAGGCTATTCCGTCCCAAGACATTGTAGTAATGTTATTGGGTGTGTTGTCTGCAATTATTGACAATGTACCATTGGTAGCTGCTTCAATGGGAATGTACACTGCCGAAACAGATAGTTTATTGTGGCACTTTATTGCATATTCTGCCGGTACGGGTGGAAGCATGTTGATCATTGGATCGGCTGCAGGTGTTGCAGCAATGGGAATGGAGCGCATCGATTTTATCTGGTATCTTAAAAAAATAGCTTGGTTAGCATTTATTGGTTTTGCTGCTGGTGCAGTGGTGTTTATATTGCTTACTGGTGGTACGGCTGGAGCTTAATATGAGAGTAATATTTTGGGTTTCTGAAATATAAGTCTCCAAGTAGCGTCCTTTATTTTTGATATTCTGCCTGTGGTGCAAACTAAGTTTGATGCGTTCAAAAAGGCAATGGTATTAGATACAATTTTAAAACTCAAATCTCGTTAACAACCTATAAACCTCTTATTTTATGCTAAACTTCTTTATTCAGGAAGCTGCACAAGACGCTGCAGAACTAGAACCCGAAGTAACAGAAAAAACATTGTCAATCATGGAGCTCATCGTCAACGGTGGGACTGGTGGTATGATTATTATTGGCACACTTGCCGTTTTGCTTTTTGTTGCCTTATATGTCTATTTTGAACGCCTCTTTGCCATTAAAGCAGCCTCAAAATACGATACCAATTTCATGAATCAAATTAGAGACAATGTCGCTAGTGGAAATTTACAAGCAGCAAAAGTGTTGTGTGTACAACAAAGCACTCCAGTGTCTAGGTTGACTGAAAAAGGAATTAGTAGAATTGGAAGTCCATTAGAAGACATTAATACAGCTATTGAAAATGCAGGAAGATTAGAGGTGTATAAATTAGAAAAGAATGTGAGTATCCTTGCAACAATAGCTGGGGCAGCTCCAATGATTGGTTTCTTAGGTACCGTAATTGGAATGGTGTTGGCCTTTCATCAATTAGCAACCAGTAGCGGACAAGCAGAGATGGGCTTGTTAGCCGAAGGTATCTACACTGCCATGACCACAACCGTAGCAGGATTGATTGTTGGTATTATTGCTTATATGGGATATAATCATTTAGTAGTAAAAACAGACAAAGTAGTACATCAAATGGAAGCGACTGCTGTTGACTTCCTGGATCTGTTAAACGAACCTGCTTAATATATGAACCTACGAGGAAGAAATAAAGTAAGTCCCGAGTTTTCTATGAGCTCCATGACAGATATTGTATTCTTGTTGTTGGTGTTCTTTCTATTAACCTCTCCGGCGATTACACCTGATGCCTTAGATTTAATATTACCAAAAGCAAAAGGGAAGAGTACAAATGTTCAAAAAGCAAGTGTCAGTATTACAAAAGACGGCGCCTACTACGTTAATAAAGAACGCGTTACAGAATATACAATAGAAAAGACATTACAAAGCGCCTTAGCTGGACAAGAAGAACCAACGTTAATATTAAGAGCAGAAGAAGGAGTGCCTATAGAAGATGCCGTTTTTGTAATGGATATTGCTAACAAGAATAGTTTTAAAGTAGTGCTTGCGGTAAGACCTAATTAAATCGAAATTCCATAGAGTCTAACGTAACAGTTCCACCTAACACCTTATACCTAATGCCTCTATTAGATACAGAACATAAAAAGAAAAGTATGAAGATTACAGTGCTGTTGTATGCATTGTTAATCTTACTGTTGTTTTTTGTGGGGATGGAATATTTGGATCCACCACCAGAGAATGGTATTGCGGTAAACTTTGGTACAACCGAAACCGGGAGTGGAAAGGTACAGCCTACTGAGGCGATTAAATCTGCTCCAAAAGTGACTACCCCACCACCTGTTGCTGAACCAGAACCAGAGGTGAAAGAGGATGTTGTGACTCAGGATACTGAAGACGCACCAGTTATTAAAAAGGAGGAGAAAAAAGAAGTAAAAAAGGAGACACCTGTTAAGGAAGAGCCTAAAAAAGAAACACCAAAAGAACCAGTTCCAGATCCAGAACCTACTCCAGACAAGAGTACTACAGATGCGCTTTCTAATTTAATTAACGGTCCAAAAAGTGATGGTACTGCAAAAGGAGGAGAAGGAGATGATGCTACTTCAGGCGACAAAGGCGATCCAAATGGGGATCCTAATGCCCAAAGTTATTATGGTACAGGTAAGGGTTTGGATGGAGATGGGAACTATCAATTAGGAGGTCGTAAAGCACTCAATAAAGAAAAGTTTGTACAAGATTGTAATGAATCTGGCACCGTAGTAGTAAGTATTGAGGTCGATAGAAACGGCCGTGTTATTAGTGCTACTCCTGGAGTTCGTGGTACTACCAATAATTCGAGATGTTTGTTAGAACCTGCAAAACGTGCTGCTTTAGCCACTCGTTTTAATTCAGATAATAAAGCCCCTACCAAACAAATTGGTAAAATAGTCTACAGGTTTAGTCTCTCAGAATAGTAAAATCAAGTACTTGTGTTTTAGTTACATTTTTTTTGTTTTAAAATTAATTGTAGTTTTAGGCGCCCCAAATTTGATGTAAACTATTTTGACTAGAAAAGTCCTTATATACTCAGCAGTTGCTGTAGGTATGGCCTCTGTTGTAATTTCACTTACTGCAGGGAATGAATATACCATATACACAAAACCGCTCTTCTTGATATTGCTTTTTGTTATGTATAGCCTGACAGTTAAAAAGGCAAACATATTATTGTTTACAGCTTTGTCTTGTGTGCTTGTAGGGGAGATACTAGTGGCAAAAGATTTTGAAGCTAATTTCTTCTACATTTCCATATTGTTTGGAAGCTTTTTTGGTCTAGGTTTTTTGTTGTTACTACCCATAGTTAAAAAAACACAAGCTAAAGGTGATGGTGTAGATGTAATCACTATTTGTATTGCAGGAGCTGTTTTTGTCTATTTGGTATTGTCTACTTTTTTCTTATCAACTAGCATCCTTCAAACCTATATCACATTTGGGATTGCTACCTTATGTTTTTGTCTTTTTGTTATTTCATGTTTTTATATTGGGGGATATCAAAAATCTAAACAAAGTACTTTTTTACTAATCGTTGGTTTAGGATATACTGTAGTGTGCATAGGTTCTATAATATACGAGTTGTTAGTGCCTTCTCCAGTAATTCTAGGGCTTGTAAATCTAAGCGAGGTTGCAGCGCAATTTTTCTTTGTGTATTCTTTACTATATGTGGATGATAAAGAAGCAACAAAACAATACATTTTTTAATTGCTAATTTTCAAGCCTCCTAACTTTTAACTAAGGTTAAAGCTTTCTTTACTTCATTTTTTGTATGTAACTTTTCGGTATCTTTAAGCAAAAATTGTTCCTCATGAAAATGTTATCTATTTTACTTTTTGCATTTACTCTTTTTAGTTGTTCAGATAGTATAGAAACTGCTAAAGAAGAAACGAAAACTACACCGCATGATTTTATGTTTATGCAGCGTGCATATCCAACTGGACAATTAAAAACAAATGCTTACAGAGAAGCTGCTCTATGGAAAAAAGAGAATCTTACTCAGAGACAGGTAATGACAGAGATATGGGAGTTTGTTGGTCCTTTAAATACAGGAGGCAGAATTACCGATGTTGAGATTCCTGTTAATGATGAAAATACCTATTATGTAGGTGCTGCATCAGGTGGGATTTTTAAAACTACCGATGCCGGTGTCACTTTTAACCCTATTTTCGATAACCAAGAGATGCTATCTATTGGAGATATCGAGATATCTAAATCAAATCCAAATACACTATGGGTAGGGACTGGTGAGGTAAATGCAGGTGGAGGCTCTTTGGCATATGATGGTGATGGTGTATATCGTTCTACAGATGCAGGTATTACTTGGGATTCTCGCGGCTTACCAAATGTCGGAAGTATAGGAAAAGTGCTTATTCATCCAAATGATGATAATACGGTATTCGTTGGGGCTATGGGACCGTTATTTAAAAATGACCCCAATAGAGGGGTTTATAAAACAACAGATGGAGGTGCTACTTGGGAGCAAGTTTTGTTTGTAAGTGATATGACTGGTATTATCGATATGGCAATGCATCCTACAAATGGCGATATTTTATATGCAGCAGCTTGGCAACGGGTAAGAAGACCAAACAATAGAATCTATGGTGGTGAAGAGTCTGGCTTGTATCGCTCTACAGATGGTGGAGCTACTTGGACCGAAATGACAAATGGCCTTCCAACAATAGGATCTCAAAAAGGACGTATTAGTATTGCAATTTCGCAGTCAAATCCTAATGTTTTGTATACGCGTTATGCAGATGCAACAGGAAATATTCAGGGTGTTTATCGATCAAATGATGGCGGAGACTCTTGGGAAGAACGTAATTCTAGTCAGTTAACCAATGTTGGATTTCATTGGTGGTTTAGAGGAATCTATATAGATCCAACCAATGAAGATATCATCTACAATGTAGATTTTCGAGTACAGAAATCTGTAAATGGTGGGCAAAGTTGGAGTAATTCTTTTGGGAATGCTCACGTAGATCAGCATGCCATGGCATTTTCGCCAACCAATGCAAATAATGTGCTTCTAGGGAATGATGGAGGATTATATGTAACCGAAAATGGAGGGTCGTCTGCTTCAAAGTTTACCACACTTCCAATTACACAACTGTATCGCTTTCATGTAGATGCACAAGATGATAACAAAATCTATGCAGGTTCTCAGGATAATAATACCATACGCACCACAACAGGGGCTACCGATAATTGGAATCCAATTTTTGGAGGCGATGGTTTTCAGCCTTTAGTGGATCCTACTAACACAAATGTAATTTATGCTTTATCACAACGTGGTAATCTTGGGAAGTCAACAAATAACGGTGCTTCATTCTCTAATGCAATGAATGGTATAGCTAGTGCAGATAGAAAAAATTGGGATACCCCTATTGCACTAGATCCAGCAGATTCTCAAACACTTTACTATGGAGCAAATCGTTTGTATAAAACAACAAATGCGGCTGGAAACTGGACTGCTATAAGCCCAGATCTAACAGATGGACCTTATGCTGGAAATTTAACATTTGGTACTATTATAAGTATTAGTGTGTCTCCTTTTGATAGTGATATTATTTATGTTGGAACAGACGACGGTAATGTCTGGATTACAACCAATGGTGGTGGAGACTGGAATAATATCTCGGCAACCTTACCAGATCGTTGGGTTACTAGCGTACTTGCAGATCGTGAAGATATTAATACGGTGTACGTCACATATTCTGGATACCGTTTTGGCGAGAACGAAGGACATGTTTACAAAAGTGAAGACAGAGGTGCTAATTGGGAGGATATTTCCGCAGGAATCCCTGATATCCCTATCAATGATATTGTAAAAGATAGTTACGGAAATATATTTGTTGCTACAGATGTTGGAGTTGTTGCTTCAGGAGATGAAGGTCTAACTTGGAACGTGCTAGCGCCTAATTTACCTTCTGTACCTGTAACAGACATGCACATTCATGAAGCTAGTGAATATTTGTATGCGGCAACCTATGGACGCTCTAGTTATAAAATTAACATTGCTGAAGATATTTTAAATACGAACGAGAATACCTTCGGAAATACTATAGGGTTGTATCCAAATCCTGCGCATGATACAATCACAATAACTACTCAAGAGACTGGAGCTATACAGTCTGTTACTATTTATGATGCATTAGGTAGAGTAGTGCTAGATGAAGTGTTTAAGGCTATTGAAAAAACAATTCGTTTGTCAGTGGCATCTCTTCCCAATGGAGTTTATTATGTTTCTATTGACCAGAATAATAGACAGATCACAAAAAAATTGATTAAAAACTAATGGTATTAAAACTTACAATTTTTGACAACACAATTTTTTAAAATCTCTTCCCTTCTTGTTGGAATATTAACTGTTTTAGTAGGTTTCTTTTTTGGAAATGAACCTTATACGATAGGCAAAGTACTTTTCTATATAGTATTAATGACCTATTATTATACAGCTACTAAAAAAATTCATCTATTATTATTGGTTGGTGTTTTTGCAGCTTTTTTAGCAAAATATTTATTTGATCTTGATTTTGAAAAATACTATGTACCCTTTGTGCTTTGCTATACCGAATGCTATGTGGGTGGAATAATTATTTTATTTCCATTGCTTAAAAAATCCCTTATTAGGATAAAAGGAACAGATGTCTTGTTTGCTAGTATATCAATTTTTGTATTTGGTTATGTTCTTATTGAAGTTTTTTCGCTGTCGACAGACCGTTTAAATGAGTATTTTTTCTTTGGACTTTTATCATTGGCTTTTTCATTATTTGTTAGTTGTTGTTTCTATATAGCTGCATTTAATGATCATCCAAAAAAAATTATTCTTTTTATCACTGGTCTTTTAAATCTACTAGCAGGAACAGGTGCAATGATCTATGTGTTTTATATGCAAACCCCTTATTTTCTTCTGGTTATTAATATGCTAGAAATAATGACATTTTTTAGTTTTGTTTATTTTATGATTCACATTTCAGAAAAAAGAGAATTAAATAAAAACTACATTTAAAATTAGAGCGTTATCAATTTCAAAGAAGCAACAAACTGGCTTTTTAATCAACTGCCCATGTATCAACGTGTGGGGAAAGCTGCCTATAAAATAGACTTGTCTAATACTTTGTTATTGGCAGGCTATTTAGGGAATCCTCATCATGATTTTAAAAGCATCCACGTAGCGGGTACCAATGGAAAGGGATCTACGAGTCATATGCTGGCTTCTGTATTGCAAGAAGCAGGATACAAGGTTGGATTGTATACTTCTCCACATTTAAAAGACTTTAGAGAGCGTATTAAAGTGAATGGCAAAATGATAGCCAAGCGATCGGTGTCCTCTTTTGTAACAAAACATCAAGATTTTTTTAAAGAACAAAAGTTGTCTTTTTTTGAAATGACAGTTGGTTTAGCATTCGTTGAGTTTTCTAAGCAAAAAGTAGATATTGCGATTATTGAAGTAGGGTTAGGAGGTAGGCTCGATAGCACCAATATTATTACACCCGAAATAAGTGTAATTACAAATATAGGACTAGATCATACTCAGTTTTTAGGCACTACACACACTGCAATTGCTGCAGAGAAAGCTGGAATAATCAAAAAAGGAGTGCCGGTTGTGATAGGAGAAACCATTCCAGCAACAAAAAAGGTGTTTAAAGATATTTCAGCAGAAAGGAAAGCCCCTATTGTCTTTTCGGAGAAGCAAAATAGTGAAGTATATGACTGTGATTTAAAAGGAAGTTACCAACAAGTAAATCAACGTACTGCTCAAGTGGTGTTGAACGAACTTCAAAAAAAAGGATTTCATATTTTAGAAAAACATCGTAAGGATGGCTTCGGAAATGTTATAAAAAATACAGTCTTGTTAGGTAGATGGCAAATTTTAAAGGAGTTCCCTTTGGTGATTTGCGACACTGCTCATAATAAAGAAGGGCTCTTATTAACCATGAAGCAATTAATTAATACGCCACATCGAGCATTGCATATTGTTTTTGGAGTGGTTGGTGATAAAGATCTTGATAGTGTACTTCCTTTATTGCCTCAAAAAGCAACGTATTATTTTTGTGAACCCAACATTTCAAGAGCACTCTCAGTTAAGACCTTGAAAGAGAAAGCAAGCGCTTATCAATTAAATGGGATGGAGTACCCTTCTGTTAAAAAGGCAGTCAAGGCCGCGGAAAGAAGTGCTCATAGAGATGATGTTGTGTATGTGGGGGGAAGCACCTTTGTAGTTGCTGAGGTTGTGTAGGATTCTTTTGAGTTAAATGTATAAAAAAAGACTTCCTATTTGGAAGTCTTTTTTGTGGGCGCGAAGGGATTCAGCCTGTCCCGAATTTACTTCGGGAAACCCCTGACTCTCTCGATGTTACATCGGGATGCTCTGAACCAACTGAGCTACGCATTTATTAGTTTTTCTATCATTTTTCGACTCTTCCATTTCTTGATTTGTTTTTCTCTAGCCATAGCTTGAGCTTTAGTTTCAAATGGTTCTGTATGTTTTACAATCCAATCATTAGCTCTTCCTGTAAAGCCTTTATGTTTCCATATGTGATTGTCAAGTCGTTTAGTTATTTCTTTGGTATAACCAACGTAGTATTTATCTAAAGTTTCAGAATATAGTATGTAGGTGTAGAAATTCATTGCAAAAAAAATCCCCACATGATAT
The DNA here is from genome assembly GCF_058147145.1 of Patiriisocius sp. 208BN25-11. Lineage (NCBI taxonomy): Bacteria > Pseudomonadati > Bacteroidota > Flavobacteriia > Flavobacteriales > Flavobacteriaceae > Patiriisocius > Patiriisocius sp. 208BN25-11. The sequence goes on along the minus strand of NZ_JBYVJY010000001.1, from coordinate 285,278 downwards.
GTGAGGATTAAGTGGGCGCGAAGGGATTCGAACCCCTGACCCCTTGGGTGTAAACCAAGTGCTCTGAACCAACTGAGCTACGCGCCCGATTATTTTTTTTCAGGATTCGGAAACCTGACTCTCCCGATGTTACATCGGGATGCTCTGAACCAACTGAGCTAAGCGCTCTAACTTTGTTAGCGAGTGCAAATATAAACTAGATTTTAATACCCACAAACAAATAGTTCTAAAAAAATAAAATATTTTTAGATGTTAACGCTAAGTGTCACGCTACAAGAGGGTTGTGTATTTAACAAAAAATCATCATTATTTTGTTAATAAATGCACCGTGTTTTTGGTCTGAAAATAGGTCCCGAATTTTATTTTTGTTAGTGATTCATGGAACCAAGACAACTACAAATTGGAGATAAAATGTACAATGCAAAGCAAGATGGCTTTGAAGACTTTGTGCGTTATAGTTTTTCAGAAGTTGTTGAGCTTACAAAGACCTTAGCAGTACTTAAGAACGGTGTTCGTCTGGTAAATAGACCGCGGACTTCTTTTTTAGAGGATATAGGCTATTGCGTTTCTCAAAAAAAAGGGATCCATTGGCATTTGCTGACGATAGAGGTTATTAGAAAAGCACAGATAGAAAATCAAAAAATTGCAATACATGATTGGTTTGAAACCAAAGAGTTTTCTTTTGAGGAAAAAAAGAAAATTTATAGTCAGCTCTCAGTCTAATTTATCTAATCAATTTCTCATACGATCCTTTATTTAGTTTATGGATAGGCTATCTTCACAAGAAAAACAGCCTATTATGAAAACAACAATCTCTTTTTTTACGTTATGTCTTACCTTTTTAACTACTGCACAAAATTATAATGGAGCAGAGAGTGTTGATTGGGATCCTGTTAATAATCAATGGTTGGTTTCTAATGGAGGACAAATGGTCACAGATGATGGTGATGGTAATCTTGATTTCTTTGGAAATGCGCAGGCTTCTTTTGGGCTTGAGGTAATAGATAATGTAGTGTTTGCTATCAATGGCATTTCTATAAGGGGGTATGATTTAACAACTCAGCAAGAATTAGTTTCGGTATCAATTCCTGGATCTGGGTTCTTAAATGGTATGGGTAGCGATGCTGCAAATAAGATACTGTATGTGAGTGATTTTAGTCAAAATAAAATTCATGCTATTAATGTGACAGATTTTAGCAACCCCATAGTAACAGAAATAGTTCCTAATACTGGGCAAACACCTAATGGTGTTTTATACGATGAAGGAAATAACAGATTGTTATTTGGTACATGGGAAGGAAATGCAAAAATCAAAGCTGTAGATTTAACAGATAATAGTATAAGTACTATAATTTCTACGGGACTTGGGAATATAGATGGGATTATTCGCTACAATAATGAGTATTATATTTCTACATGGGGTCCGTCGAGAATAACTAAGTATGCATCAGATTTTTCTTCATCTGAAATAATAACAACTCCTACCATCAATAGTCCTGCTGATATAGGAGTAAATCCAGATGGTGTTTTGGCAATACCTATTGGGAACAATGTTGTTTTTGTAAACCTAGGAGAGACTGCAGGAGTCAATTACTTGGATGCAACAAGCATTAATTTTCAACTTTCCGAAAACCCTGTTACAGCCGCGAGTTTTGTACAATTTGAGTTATTCGAACCCGCTTTGTATAGCATGACCTTAAGTTCGATAGAAGGAAAACAATTATCTCAAATGGTTTCTACCTCTAGTGCTGTCGGATTGCAACGTATTCCAATTTCAAATGTAGCTTTATCACAAGGTATTTATTTCTTGACGTTACGAATGAACGGACGGTCGTTAACTACTAAAGTTCTAGTTACAAACTAATTTTTCAGAAATTATAAAACATCAAGTATGCGCTCCAGAGCCATGCCTCTCGATGCTTTTATGAGAATGTTGCTATCTTTGGGTTTGTTTTGTAAAAGCGCCTCTTTAAGGGCTTCAAATGATTTGTATTGATGGATGTTTTGAGAAGTTGTACTTGTGTTACTGAAATGTTCTCCAATGAGGTATATTTCGTTAATGCTGCTTTGCGTTAGGTAGGTCACAATATTTTGATGTTCTTCTTCTGAAATATCCCCTAATTCAAACATATCTCCTAAAAAAACAATTTTTGAGCTCGCATTAGTGCTGCTAAAGTGTTCTAGTGCTGCCATCATACTTGTGGGATTAGCGTTATAAGCATCTAGGGTGATGCTATTTGTGCCTTTGTTGATTATTTGAGATCTATTATTGGTTGGAATGTAGTTTTCTATCGCTTCTTTAATAGCTACTAGAGGAATGTTGAAATATTTTCCTATGATTGCGGCTGCGCAAATATTTGTAAAATTATAAGCTCCGATAAGATGCGAAGTAATGATGGTGTCTTCGATTTTTAGAGACACATATGGATCTGCACTTACTTTGGTGATTTTATAAAAAGAAGTATCGGTTTCACTAAAGCCAATTTTAGGAATATAGTTGGCTAACAACTTTTTTTGAGTGGGGTCATCAGCATTTAAAAAGATGTTTGCTTTATGTTTGACAAGGTATGCGTACAATTCACTTTTTCCTTCAATTACTCCTTGTAAACTTCCAAAACCTTCTATATGTGCCTTTCCGAAATTTGTAATATAACCAAAGTTGGGTTGCGCAATTTGAGATAATGCTGCAATTTCCTTTTTGTGGTTTGCACCCATTTCTACAATGCCAATTTCTGTTTCCTTGGTCATCGATAGTAATGTAAGAGGAACACCAATGTGATTATTGAGATTGCCTATTGTAGCAGTGGTATTGAATTTTTTTGATAGTACTACATTGATTAATTCTTTTGTGGTTGTTTTTCCGTTACTTCCCGTAAGTGCTATAATGGGAATTCCAAGTTGTTGTCTGTGGTAGGTAGCAAGTTTTTGGAGTAATTCAAGGCTGCTTTTACACAAGATAGTTTCTCCAGTGTTTTTGTGCTGTGATATATCGTCTATAATTACCTTGTAAGCTCCTTGGTTTAGTGCTTCTTGGGTAAAGTTATTCCCGTTGAAGTTGTCGCCTCTTAAAGCTACAAATAAGCAATTTTTTGTAATTTTTCTCGTATCGGTACAAATACCAGAACTATCTAAAAAGTGTGAGTAAAGGGTCTCTAATTTCATGAAAATAAAGATATGAAAAAACCCTCTTAAGAAAATTACTTCAGAGGGTTTTGTAGTTGTATGTCGAACAATTTTTTAGTGTCTTGCTCTCTTAGATTTTTTAGATTTTGAACCTACACGTGACATTGCACATCTAAACCCGATATAATCTGTTGCCATATCCTGTGGGAAGTAACGTCTTTGCGCTGGATCTAACCAGTAGTCTCTATCTCTCCAAGATCCTCCTTTATAAACCCGCACTTCGTTGTTTACAAGCGTGGTTCTGTTAGATGATTTGTCAAATTGACGATCCATTCCTCCACCAAGACTGTCTTCTACCGCACCAACTCTATGTGTTGGAGAGTTGTACATTCTTTTGTTAGGATCTTCTTCCTCCTCTTCTTCACCAAAAGATTGGTAGTAGCGTGTTGAACGCTTGTCACCATCTCTATAATCACGGTTATCACTTTCAGAGAATTGAGTTCTTAAGTACGTTTCATTTTCGTCAACTGGTACTTGAAGTATTTCACCTGGTAAGTCTCTAGCGACAATTTTACCATTACTTAGGGTATCGTATACGATAGAATCCATAGTAACCACTTTAACTCTACCATTCTCGTCAATGGCATTTTTAGTATAAACATTACCACGGTAGTAGTTGAAGTCATTAAATTCATCATCTACAATTGGTCTGTATACATCAGCAACCCATTCGGCAACGTTACCAGCCATGTCATATAATCCAAAATCGTTTGGTTCGTATGATTTGATTTCAGCAGTAATATCTGCTCCATCATCACTCCATCCAGCAATACCACCATAATCACCATCACCTTGCTTGAAGTTAGCTAATTGGTCACCACGTGATCTTCTTTTTCCAGAACGAGTGTATTGTCCGTCCCATGGGTATTTTTTTCTACCTCTATACACATTGTAGTTACGTAAACTTACCAAACCAATTGCTGCGTATTCCCACTCAGCTTCGGTAGGTAGTCTGTAAGATGGTAATAAAAGACCATCTTTTCTTTGGATGTATAGGTTGGTGCTATCTTTACTTCTTTTTTCAATAGATTTAGATTTCTTTCCTCCTCTAGTGATTGAGTCGTTTCCTCCGTATGTTTGTGTAGGAGCATTTAAATACGTTTCAGTACTAAATGTTTGCCCTGGCTCAACGTTGTAACGAGCATTTCTAGAAGTTACTCCTTCTTCTTCAAGAATAAGTTCATTTACTCGATCGGTTCTCCAGTTACTAAATTCTACTGCCTGAACCCAACTAACACCAACAACAGGGTATTCTGCGTAGGCAGGGTGTCTTAAGTAATTGTTCGTCATTACTTCATTGTATCCAAGACGGTTTCTCCAAACTAAAGTATCTGGCAAAGCACCTTCATAAATTCTTCGGTATTCTTCGTTTTCTGGTGGAAATACTTCTTTAATCCAATCTAGATATTGAAGATACATGAAGTTAGTAACTTCTGTTTCATCCATGTAGAAAGACTGAACATGCTGTTGATTTGGAGTATTGTTCCAATCATGCATTGGATCATCTTGTACTTTACCCATAGTAAAGGTACCACCTTCAACAAAAACAAGACCTGGTCCTGTTTCTTGTTCTGCGTATTTGCTGTTTTTTTGTGGGCCTCCCTCTTTTGAGTTTAGTTTCCATCCAGTAGCACGAGAACTGTCTTTGTAGTCTCTTGATTTGTTACAGCTTACAATTAAAGTAGTTGTAAGTAGTAAAATAAGTAGCCTAAAGGCTAGGTTTTTAGTTAAGTTCATAGTTTAAATTATGAAGAAATTGGGTTCGCAATATAGTAATTAACGACAAAATTGCAATATTATTTTATAATTAATTGATTGTTAGCTTTTGCTTTTTTCTTCTACTAACTTTACAAAAACGAATTCATTCATATTTTAGTATATGAAGCGTTAAATTTGATAAAAAAACTTTAGGTATACACCATACTAAGTGTATATTTAGTGCGTTACATTTATTCATGAAAAAGATATTTATATTTCTAGGCTTGTTTTTGTGCAGTATTTCTTCATTTTCTCAAACGAAGAACATTACTATCTCTTGGGAAAATGAGGCTGCTACCCCTAAATTTTCCAATACGGTCTCCCCTTCTGAAAAAAGTACTACAGCAAAACAACTCGCAAGAGAGAACGCCATTAACACATTAAAATTAACACTTACAAAAGAGGCGATTTTATATGATGACATATGGGAGGACACGGGTTTTGTAAATCCTGCCTCTTTAAAAATAACAAATGTTCGTTATGGTGATGTGCTGTCCAAAGAAAAACAACGTGTTGCAGTTGCTATGATTCCTAGTGGTCTAAATCCAAAAATCATAAGTAAAAAGGGGAGAAATCAAATTTATACCATGCTCTCAATTTCCCCAATCGTAAAGATTAACGGGCAATTAAAAAAGGTGCTGTCTTTTTCTGCTTCTTATACATATCATCCAAATAATAGGACATCTTCTGTTAGAATTCCTGTGAGTAATTCTGTACTCGCTTCTGGAGATTGGTATAAGTTCAAGATAGAGAAAACAGGAGTTCATGCTATTACAAAATCCTTTTTAGATGACATAGGAATGAATACTGCTGGCGTGGATCCAAGAACGATAAAAATATATGGACATGGTGGTAAATCTCTTCCTTTATTAAATTCTGAAAACAATGATCTTTTTGATTTGCCAGAAAACAGCATTCAGATTATTGGGGAAGAAGATGGTTCTTTCGATACTAGCGATCGTATTTTATTTTATGGCATTAGCACTATTGGGTATGTTTCAGAAAATGATTCTCACATCAATCCATACAGTGATGAAGCCTTTTATTATATCACGCATGGAGGGAATCCAGGACTCCGAGTACAGCAAATGAGCGAACCTTCTGCAGTAGGAACTCAAATTACAATGTACAATGACTCTCAATTTCATGAAATTGATGAAATAAGTCCGGCAAAAGTAGGGCGTAGTTGGTATGGAAACCGATTTGATATCGAAGAAGATCAATCGTACGATTTTGCTTTCCCAAACATAGTAGCAGGAACACCAGTAGCGGTAACCGTCAAAGCATCTTCCTCTTCTGAAGCGCCAACATCCATGGCGATATCTCTTAATGGAACTGCCGTAGATCCTTTAACCTTTCTACCTATTAGTGGTACAACATTATTGAAAGACGAAACGATAGACTATAGTATTCCGAGCAGTGGAGAAAATGTGAATGTTCAAATATTGTATAACAATGGAGGTAATCCTTCTAGTATTGGCTATTTAGACTATATACGTGTAAGTGCACTACGACAACTAGTAGCGGGTAGCGAACAGTTTTCTTTCCGCTATAACGATGCAAGCACTAGTTTTGGTGTTGGAGAGTATACTATTAGTAATGCATCTCAAATATCTCAGGTTTGGGATGTTACAGATACTGGCGCAATTAAAATAAAAAATAATGAGACTGCATCGGGCTCATTCTCTTTCAAAGCCCAACTTGGAGATTTGAGAGAGTATGTAGCAGTAAATGCTTCAGATTATTTTTCTCCCATAGAGATTGCAGAATCCAGAGTTCCAAATCAAAATATTAAAGGGACCATATTTAAAGGAGAAGATGGTGCTTTTCAGGATATAGATTATTTAATCATTACTGCTCCTTCTTTGCTACAGCCAGCATTGCGTTTGGCAACGCACCATAAAAACACGAGAGGTTTAAATGTGAAAGTAGTTACTACAGATAAGATATATGAGGAGTTTAGTAGTGGTAAACAAGATATTGGAGCAATACGGAATTTAGTGAGGTATGTGTATGAAAATGCGTCTACTCCAGAAAACAAAATTGATTATGTAGGAATTCTTGGGGATACTTCTGTAGATTATAAAGATAGATTGCCGAATAACAATTTAATTGTACCAACATTTCACACCTTAGCGAGTGAGAGCACGTTTAGTGGATACATGTCTGATGACTTTTTTGGTATGATGGATGCAGATCCATTAAGCGGCAATGATGAGGGGGAGATGGCAAATAGTGATAGAGTTGATGTTGCTTTTGGAAGAATATTAGCAGATGAGGTTGGGCTTGCCAATGCTATGGTTAGTAAAGTTATTAATTATGAAAGTGATGCATCCTATGGAAATTGGAGAAATAACATCCTCATGATTTCTGATGACGTAGATGAAAGTTGGGAATTCGAAAGGCTTCAACTTACCTTAGATAATCTTTCAGATAGGATTAGTACAGAAAAGCCTTTTGTAAATGTAAAAAAGATACACATGGATGCTTTTCAGCAAGAAACTTCTGCTGGAGGAAATAGATATCCTGAGGTAAACAATATTGTGAAAAACGATATTGAGGTAGGGGCACTTATTGTAAATTACTTTGGGCATGGTGGCGAAGATGGATTGGCAAAAGAATTTATTTTCACAAAAGAGACAGCCCGAACTCTCAAGAACCCGAATACCTTAGCAATGGTAGTAACTGTAACCTGTGAATTTACCAAATTTGATTTACCTACAAGAATTACAGCAGGGGAACTTACTTTTTGGAATACTGAAGGAGGTGCTATTTCTTTAATAACGACTACGCGTTCAATTTTGGCAGATGTAGGTGCAGCTTTAAATGAACTGCTTGCAGATGAAATATTTGGCTTCGGACAAGATCTCCCGGATTTGCCAGCAGTCGGACTTAGAAAATCAAAAAATCAAGTTAGTAGTATTAATAGACGTGTTGTTTTTTATGTAGGAGATCCTGCATTGCCTCTTGCATTTCCGAAGAAAGACATACGCCTAACTACAATTAATGGAGCACCTGTAAGCGCTTCAGCCGACGTATTAGAGGGGCTTGGCTTTGTTAGATTAGGTGGTCAGGTTCTCAATCAAGATGGTAGTGTTGCCAGTAATTACAATGGGGTGTTAGAAGCTAAAGTGTTTGATAAGCGAATAGAAAGGCAAACGCTTGGTAATGATGGTGTTCAAATTGGTGGACAACTTGGAATCCTCAATTTTACAACCCTTGGTGAAACTATATTTAGTGGTCAAGCAAGTGTAACAAATGGTCAGTTTGAGTTTGATTTTGTGGTGCCACGTGATGTGCAAATTCCAGTAGGAAATGGTAAAGTAAGTTTTTACTCAAAACAAAACGGTGTGCTTAGAGATAACAATGGCTTTAATCTAGATATACAGGTAGGAGGATTAAATGAAAATGCAGGTACAGATACTACCGGCCCTATCGTTCAGTTATTTATGAACGATGAGAATTTTGTTTCTGGTGGCGTTACAAATGATTCCCCAAACCTAATTATAAAATTAGAAGATGCAAATGGTATTAATACAGCTAGTGGTATTGGTCATGACCTAATTGCTATTTTAGATGGTGATGAAGAAAATCCTTTTAAGCTAAATGAATACTATCAAGCCAATGTAGATGATTATACGAGGGGAACAGCTACCTATAAACTCCGCGATTTAGAAGACGGACTTCATACCTTATCTGTAAGAGCTTGGGATACCTATAATAACTCCTCTACACAAGAAATAGAATTTAGAGTAGCTGGAGATGATTCCTTAGAGATTACAAGAGTGCTTAATTATCCAAATCCATTTGTAGACTACACAGAGTTTTGGTTTAACCATAACAGGCCCTTTGAGCCCTTAGATGTTCAGGTGCAAGTTTTTACTGTGACGGGTAAAGTGGTTTGGACAAAAAATCAGTTGGTGAACACCGATGGTTTTCTTTCAAGAAATATTACTTGGAACGGTTTGGATGACTTTGGTCAAAAAATTGGAAAAGGAGTTTATGTGTACAAGATAACGGTAAAATCTACGTTAACTAACCAGCAGACCGAAAAATTTGAAAAATTGGTCATCCTATAGAAATTAAAAATTATATTTGTCAAAATTTTATTACCTCATGAAGAAAGTATTATTATCAGTACTAATGGTTCTAGTTGCCTTTAAAGGAATGGCACAAGACGATACATCAAATGTAGATCAACGTGTTATTACAACAGGAGTACCCTTTATATTAATTGCAGCAGACCCCAGAGCTGCAGGGATGGGAGATATAGGAGTGGTGAGTTCTGCAGATGTGTTCTCACAACAATGGAACCCAGCAAAATATGCCTTTTCTATAGATAAGCAGGGGGTTGGTGTTACATACACGCCTTACCTAAGTCAATTAGTTAATGATATTTTCCTCGGAAATATTAGTTATTATAATAGATTGTCTGAACGTAGTGCTGTTGCAGCCTCTTTTAGATATTTTAGTAATGGTGAAATTGAATTAAGAGAAACTGCAGACCAAGAACCATTATTGGTAAAGCCTAACGAATTATTATTCGATTTGTCATATTCGTTACGATTAAGTGAGCGATTTTCTATGGCGGTTGCTGGTAGATATATTAGAAGTGATTTAAAATTACAAACTGCAGTAGAAGATGCAAACGCAGCAAATACATTTGCAGTAGATATTGCTGGATACTACCAAAGTGAAGAAATTGCTTATGATAGCTTTGACGGTCGTTGGAGATTTGGTTTTAACTTCTCTAATATTGGTCCAAAATTAAAGTATGATGAAACAGGACAAGAAAATAACTTGCCTACCAATATGGCATTAGGAGGTGGTTTCGACTTTATTCTTGATGAATATAACAAAGTGTCTGCTTTAATAGAAGTAAATAAATTACTAGTGCCAACACCAAGTGATTCTAATGGTGATGGAACAATTAATAGTCAAGATGACTACTTTAACGAAAGTTTTGTAGGAGGAATCTTTTCATCTTTTGGAGATGCTCCAGACGGATTTAGTGAAGAGTTAAAAGAGTTTACTTGGGCTTTAGGTGCCGAGTATTCGTATCAAGAAGTATTTGCTTTTAGAGCAGGATACTTTAATGAGAGTGACGAAAAAGGATCACGTAAATTTGCATCCGTTGGTGCAGGATTTAAGTACACCTCCATCGGAATCGATTTGTCTTACTTATTCTCAACATCACAAGTAGTAAGTCCATTAGAAGGGACACTTCGTTTTGGTCTTACCTTCAATTTTGGAGACCAGTATGATGAGTACTAGACCTATTAAAAAACAGTAAAAACAAATTCCAAATGTGCATCGCATTTGGAATTTGTTTTTTTAACAGTTTCACCTACCTTACCTTTACATAACTAAAGCTATTTCTTTTGAAAAAATTGGATGTTTCCATTGTACTAGAAGTATTTAACTCCGTTTCTGAACTTCCTCCATCTATTCAAGAATTAATGAAAACCGCAACAGCGGCTAGAGAACGCGCCTATGCGCCGTATTCTTCATTTAAAGTAGGAGCAGCAATGCAATTAGATAATGGTGTTGTTGTAGAAGGGAACAACCAAGAAAATGCTGCCTATCCCTCGGGACTTTGTGCAGAGCGTGTTGCGATTTTTCATGCAGGAGCTACCTATCCTGGTGTAGCTATTTTAAATGTTGCATTAACGGTTCGTTCGCTGCATCACACTGTGTCTGTGCCTACGCCTCCTTGTGGTGCTTGCCGTCAAGCAATGGCAGAGTACGAAGTAAATCAAAAATCCCCTATGGCTGTTTATTTTATGGGAGAAACGGGTCAGGTAGTAAAGGCGCAAAGTGTAAAAGATTTACTTCCTTTAATCTTCGACAGTACTTTCTTGAAGTAGTATTTCTGAAATTTTAAATTCATTACCCATTTTTCAACCTTTCACTTCTTTTGTATCAATATTTATTGTGTTATTTTTGTTATTGCTTTGCCGTTTTGTTGGTAAAGAAAATAAGATACATCACGTATGAAAAAAATCACCAAAAAGACATACCTAGATTGGTACGAAAATATGTTGTTCTGGCGAAAGTTTGAAGACAAACTAGCGCAAGTTTACATCAACCAAAAGGTACGAGGATTTCTACATTTATATAACGGTCAAGAGGCAGTTTTAGCAGGCGCTTTGCATGCAATGGACTTGACACAAGATAAAATGATTACGGCATACCGTAACCATGTACAGCCTATTGGTATGGGAGTAGATCCTAGAAAAGTAATGGCAGAATTATATGGTAAAGCGACCGGGACCTCTCAAGGTTTAGGGGGTTCTATGCATATCTTTTCTAAAGAACACCGCTTTTATGGAGGCCATGGTATTGTTGGAGGTCAAATTCCTCTAGGAGCTGGACTTGCTTTTGCAGATAAATACAAAGGGAACAATGCCGTAACCTTATGTTATATGGGTGATGGTGCTGTACGACAAGGATCTTTACATGAGACTTTTAACATGGCAATGCTTTGGAAATTACCAGTTGTGTTTTGTTGTGAAAACAATGGCTATGCTATGGGAACTTCGGTTGCAAGAACTGCAAATCATACAGACATCTATAAATTAGGATTAGGCTATGAAATGCCTTGTAAGCCAGTAGATGGAATGAAGCCAGAAGTGGTAGCAAAAGAAATGGATGAAGCGATGGAGCGTGCAAGAAGAGGTGAGGGGCCAACATTCTTAGAAATACGTACGTATAGATACAGAGGGCACTCTATGAGTGATGCCCAACACTATCGTACCAAAGAAGAGGTAGCCAAAAAACGTGATGAAGATCCAATAGATTATGTACTAGATCATATCTATAAAAAGGAATGGGCTACAGAAGACGAAATCAAAGTGATTGATAAAAGAGTAAAAGATTTGGTGAGCGAGTGTGAGAAATTTGCCGAAGAATCGCCGTATCCAGATAAGAATGTGATGTACGATACCGTATACGAACAAGAAAATTATCCATTTTTACAGCATAAATTATAAGCTATGGCAACAGTAATTACAATGCCGCGACTAAGCGACACCATGGAAGAAGGAACTGTAGCAACTTGGTTAAAACAAGTTGGAGATGCCGTTGCCGAAGGCGATATTCTTGCCGAAATTGAGACAGATAAAGCGACTATGGAATTTGAGTCTTTTCATGAAGGGACTTTATTACATATTGGTATTGCAGAGGGTGAAACTGCTAACGTAGATAGCTTATTGGCTATCATAGGTGAAAAAGGAGAAGATATTTCAGCGCATCTTAACGGCGGAAATATGAGTGATCCAAAAGTAGCTGCTGAAACAACTACTGCTAGTAGCCCTGAAACAACTGAAGCAGAACCTGCAACTTCGCAAGAGCTACCTGAAGGAGTAGAAGTGATTACGATGCCGCGTTTAAGTGATACTATGGAAGAAGGCACAGTGGCAACCTGGTTAAAGAAAGAAGGTGATACCATAGAAGAAGGTGATATCCTTGCCGAGATTGAAACCGATAAAGCTACGATGGAATTTGAATCATTCTATTCTGGTACGCTTTTAAAAATTGGAATACAAGAAGGCGAAACTGCTATGGTAGATGCATTGTTAGCAATTGTTGGACCTGCTGGTACAGACGTGTCAGGTGTTACTGGAGCACCTTCAAAAGCTGCTCCCGCACCAAAGCAAGAAGCACCAAAAGCAGAAAGCAAACCTGAACCCACTAAAATTTCCGAAGCTAAAAAAGAAGAAGTAATTTCATCTTCATCTTCATCTTCATCTTCAAAAAGAATATTTGCCTCTCCATTGGCCAAAAAAATGGCCGAAGATAAAGGCATTTCACTTTCATTGGTACAAGGAACTGGTGAAAATGGGCGTATCGTAAAAAGTGATATCGAAAATTACCAACCATCGGCAGGAGGAGCAGTTGCTTATACTCCAGTAGGGGTAGAGAGTTTCGAAGAAATAAAGAACAGCCAAATGCGTAAAACGATTGCGAGACGTTTGGGTGAGTCTAAATTTACAGCACCACATTATTATCTAACCATTGAGTTAGATATGGATAATGCAATGGCATCTAGAACTGCCATTAACAGCGATCCAAATGTGAAGATTAGTTACAACGACATGATTGTAAAAGCTTGTGCTATGGCATTGCGTAAGCACCCGCAAGTCAATAGTCAGTGGGCAGATGGGGTGACACGTATTGCCAACCATATACATGTTGGAGTTGCAGTTGCGGTAGATGAAGGCTTGTTAGTTCCTGTGCTAAAGTTTGCAGACCAAATGACCTTCTCTCAAATTGGCGCGAATGTAAAAGACTTGGCTGGTAAGGCGAGAAACAAGAAAATTACTCCGCAAGAAATGGAAGGAAGTACCTTTACGGTAAGTAATTTAGGAATGTTTGGTATTAAAGAATTTACATCTATTATCAACGCACCAAACTCGGCTATTTTATCGGTAGGTGCTATTATTCAAAAGCCTGTTGTAAAAAACGGAGCGCTAGCTGTTGGAAATACCATGACAGTGACCTTGGCATGTGATCACAGAACAGTAGATGGTGCTACAGGTGCTAAATTTTTACAGACTTTACGAAATTATATAGAAAACCCTGTCACAATGTTTGTTTAGATTTTCTGAAATTTTAAAGTATAAAAATCCCTTAGAAATCTTAAAAAGATGGCTAAGGGATTTTGTATATTTAGTGAAAATTGAACTTCGTGAAACGTACCTCTTATTTGCTAGTTTTTTTTCTTTTCTTTTCTATAGGTTGTAAGAAGTCTAAAGAGAAAAAGGAAGGTGAAAATGTTCCACAAATAGGTGATGCAGTAACAATGTTGACTTTCGGGTCGTATTATGGAATGTGTCAAGGAGATTGTGTGAATTTATTTACGCTAACACCTCAGGAACTCATAAAAGAAGCTACATCAAAACTTCCCATACATGCAACGACAGATGGGGAATATAGTAGGCTTTCTAAAGAACAGCATGCAAGTGTGGTTTCTTTACTATTAAGTATTCCTTCTCAATTGTTAACTGGAAAAACAGACACTACCTTTGGATGTCCAGATTGTGCAGATCAGGGTGGGTATTATATTGCATTTAAACAAAAAGATACGTTTAAAGAATTTTATTTAGACACAAGTATGAGTTCGTTGCCAGATGCGTTGCAACCCTTTGCACAACAGTTGGGAACTAGTATTTCAGCATTAAAAAAACAATTATGAAAAATATTATTATTACAGGAACCAGTAGAGGTATTGGTTATGAAATGGTTGCTTTATTGTCAGATGCAGGACATAATGTGTTGGCATTGTCTAGAAATGCGGCACCTATTTCTGGCTTAGAGATTACCAACTGCTATTGTTTTTCATGTGATATTACAGATGCGAAAGACATCAAAAAAGTGCCTGCTTTTTTAAAAGAAAAAGGGTGGAAGCATGTAGATGTGCTTATCAATAACTCAGGGTATTTGGTAAACAAACCTTTCGCAAAATTAAGATTAGAAGATTTTAAACACAGCTATGATGTAAATGTATTTGGTGCTGTTGCCTTAACACAAGCTGTGATGCCTTTCTTTAAGAAAAGCAGTCATGTGGTGAATATAAGCAGTATGGGTGGCGTGCAAGGAAGTACAAAGTTCCCGGGACTTGCAGCCTACAGTAGCAGTAAAGGGGCTATTATTACACTTACTGAGGTTTTGGCTGAAGAGTATAAAGAGACAGGACCTTCCTTTAATGCCCTTGCCCTTGGAGCGGTACAAACAGAAATGCTAGAAGAAGCATTCCCTGGATTTAAAGCACCATTAACAGCCAAAGAAATGGCACAATATATTATTGACTTCTCATTGACAGGGAATCAATTTTACAATGGAAAAATATTAGAAGTGTCGAGTTCAACTCCTTAATGAATGACAGAGACCCTTTCTAAATATATTCCAGAAGCTGCAGTAATTCCTGCCTTTGATCTTATTAAAGCAAATAATGTGTATCTTAAGATTGTAAATGAGCGTGTGACACGGCATGGCGATTATAGAAAAATGCCCAATGGGCAACATCAAATTACCGTAAATGCGAGTCTTAATAAGTATCGTTTTTTTGTAACACTTATTCATGAAATAGCACATTTGGTAGCATTTCAAAAGTTTGGCAGAAATATAAAACCGCATGGTAAAGAGTGGAAATTTACTTTTCAACAACTCATGCTACCTTTTATTCGACCCGAAATTTTTCCATCACAGTTGTTGCCAGTACTAGCAATGCATTTCAAAAATCCTAGAGCGAGTAGTGATACAGATGCAAGATTATCATTGGCCTTAAAACAGTTTGACCCTGCAAACGATAAAAATTATATCTTTGAGATACCTGCGGGAGGACTCTTTAGATTGTACAATGGCAAAATCTTTAAACGTGGTAACAAACGTATAAAGCGATACGAATGTCTAGAAGTTGCTACTGGAAAAATATATTTATTTCAGCCCAATGCTGAAGTTGAATTTTTAAAATAACCTATGAATAGTAATTATTACGCAGTATTAATGGCTGGAGGTATTGGATCAAGATTTTGGCCCGTTAGTACTCCAGAATTTCCAAAACAGTTTCATGACATGCTTGGAACGGGTAAATCTTTGTTACAACAAACTTTTTCTAGACTCAACAAACTCATACCGCAAGAGAATATTTACATTCTTACCAACGAGCGATACCTAGATCTTACACTGGATCAGTTACCTCAAATTACAGCAGCACAAGTAGTGTTAGAGCCTGCTATGCGTAATACCGCACCCTGTATTTTATTGTCTGCATTAAAAATTAAAAAAGAAAACCCAGATGCGCTTATGCTCGTAGCACCAAGTGATCATTGGATTGAAGATGAAACCGCTTTTGTGAATGACGTACAGGCATGTTTTGATGCAGCACAACGCGATGATACTTTGCTCACTTTAGGTATAACACCCACCTTTCCAAATACAGGTTATGGCTATATAGAAGCTGATAAAAATGCTACTTCGGAAATATTAAAAGTCCAACAATTTAGAGAGAAACCAGACTACGAAACAGCGAAACAGTTTTTAGCTGAAGGCAATTTTCTTTGGAACGCTGGTATCTTTATGTGGTCTGCCAAAAGTATTTGTGAAGCTTTTGAAACCTATTTACCAGAGATGAATGCATTATTTGCTGCAGGAACCTCTGTATTAAATACAAAAGAGGAAGCTCATTTTATAGCCGAAAATTATCCAAAAGCCGAAAACATATCCATAGATTATGGGATAATGGAAAAAGCGAATACAGTGTACGTTAAAAAAGCTACTTTTGATTGGAATGATTTGGGTACTTGGGGAGCTTTACATGATAAAATGACCAACGATGCTTCTGAGAATGCTGTTGTTAGAGCTATTCCTCACTTAGAAGATGCTCAAGGGAATATGATCTATTCAGAAACAGAAAAAGTGATTGTAGTAGATGGTATTAACGATTATATCATTGTAGATAAAAAAGAAGTGTTGCTCATATTTCCGAAGAAAAAAGAGCAAGAAATTAAACAATTAGCGGCTGCCGCATCAAAGAAAATAAAACCTTAATGTTATATAGATGGTTGGGGAAAATGAACAAAATAAAGAGTTAGATCAAAACAAAAAAAATGTACAAGAAGACGCAAAGGGTCTTTGGGTAAGTTTAAAAGCATTCTTTGTAGAGCTCTTAGATTTTAGAGCAGATACAGATCGAGAAGCTACTATTGAGGCTATTAAAAATGATGTGCCGCTTAAAGGTGCAACTGCTTGGATTTTAATTTGTTCGATTTTTGTGGCATCTATTGGTTTAAATGCAAACTCTACTGCTGTAGTTATTGGTGCCATGCTTATCTCTCCTTTAATGGGTCCTATTCTAGGAATTGGTATGTCGCTTGCCATTAATGATATTTTTACGCTAAGAAAATCGCTTATTAATTTTGGTGTAATGGTCGTGCTAAGTGTGGTGACTGCCTTTATGTTCTTTTGGTTTTTCCCCTTACGTGAAGAATCCTCAGAATTATTAGCAAGAACACAACCCGACATTAGAGATGTACTCATAGCATTTTTTGGTGGATTGGCATTGATTATAGCTAGAACTAAAAAGGGAACAATTGCCAGTGTTATTTTTGGTGTGGCTATTGCAACTGCATTAATGCCTCCATTATGTACGGTTGGTTACGGTCTTTCTGAAGCGTTAATAGGAAATTCTAAAGGCTTAGCTTTTGCTGGTGGTGCTATGTATTTGTTTATCATTAATACTATTTTTATTGCCATTGCAACCTTTTTAGTGCTCAAAGTATTACGTTTTCCAATGATACGTTATGTAAACTCTGTGAGGCGAAAAAACATAGCGAGGTTTGCATCTTTGGTGGCGATTTTGGTGATGGTTTTTCCAGCATATACCTTTTATAAGGTGTATAAGGAAAGTACTTTCGAGAATTCGGCAAGACAATATATTGAGAATGAATTGAATAGTTTGCCCAACGCAAATTATATAAAGAAGTATGCAACCTATCAATACAATCCGGGTGGTATATCTACGATAGAGCTAACCTCATTTGGTGCAGATCAAATTGAAGAGATGACCATGAATGTGTTGAAGCAACGCTTGCTTTCGTATTCAAATTTAAAAGAAACGAGTTTATTGTTAAATCAGAGTAGTAGAGATAATACCTATCAAGATGAGGTGAAATATATGGCAGAACTTCGTTCTAGAGATTCATTGGATTTAATGACTAAAAATCAAAAAATAATTTTCCTAGAAGAAAAAGTGGCTCAATTAAGTAAATTAGAAGCGAGTCAGATTCCTTTTCAATCTATTGCAGTAGAGGCTGGACTTAATTATGAAGGCCTTGAGAGCTTAAGCTATGCTAAAAAGTTAGAGTCTAACTTTAAGCAAATAGATACATTAACAGTTTTTACAGCGAAATGGAATGATTCTATAGATCCTGCTAAAATAGATGCTGCTAAGAAACGACTGTATCAATGGTTAAAATACAAAGTGGCCGAAGATACCTTGGTATTAGATTAAGTATTTAACTTATTTTGTACATCTCTAATTTGTTTAAACAAGTCGCTTGAGTACACAAAATCGGTTACATCTTCGTTATCGGTTTTAAAGATATCGTCTTGAGTACCTTGCCAAACGAGCACTCCATTTTTAAGGAAGTTAATGCGTTCTCCAATTTCCATTACAGAATTCATATCATGCGTCACGACAATAGTAGTAATGTTATTTTCATGCGTAATTTCCTGAATTAGGTTGTCGATGACAGTAGCCGTCTTTGGATCTAAACCAGAGTTGGGTTCGTCACAAAATAAGTACTTGGGTTTATTCACAATGGCACGTGCAATAGACACACGCTTTTGCATTCCTCCAGAGATTTCGGAAGGATATTTAGTATTGACCCCGTCAAGATTTACACGACTTAGTACCTCATTGACACGCGTTAACATTTCAGCTTTGCTTTGTTTTGTAAACATACGTAACGGAAACATGATGTTCTCTTCTATGGTCATAGAGTCAAACAATGCACCTCCTTGAAATAACATGCCTATATCTTCTCGGAGCATGCGTTGCTGCTCTTCGTTCATTTCTAGGATGGACTGTTTATTGTATAAGATGTCTCCTTCTTCGGCTTTAAATAACCCAATAAGACATTTGAGCATCACCGATTTTCCGCTTCCACTTTGCCCAATGATTAGGTTTGTTTTTCCTTGTTCGAAAACCGTAGAAATTCCTTTTAAAATTTCCTCAGAACCAAAACGCTTTTTAAGATTTTCTACTTGTATCATTGGCCTAAGAGTAATTGTGTTAAGATATAGTTGGTAAGGATAATGAGTACACTTGTCCAAACAAAACTCTTGGTACTTGCTTTTCCTACTTCAAGGGCTCCACCTTTCATATAGTATCCATGCCACGCAGGAACGGTTGCTAATATAAAGGCAAAGGCATATGTTTTTATAAATGCATAGGCTAAGTGAAAGGGAATAAATTCTTGTTGTACTCCTCCTGTAAATTCATCCAAAGTGATAAATCCACCATATACACCGGCAATCAAACCTCCAAGGATTCCAAGAAACATCGCAATGGCAATTAAAAATGGGTAGGTAAGTAGTGCAATTATTTTTGGAAACACCAAATAGTTTAGTGAGTTAATTCCCATCACTTCTAAAGCGTCTATTTGCTCTGTAACGCGCATTGAGCCAATACTAGAAGTGATAAACGAACCTACCTTACCTGCCATAATAATAGAGATGAAAGTGGGTGCAAATTCTAAAATAATAGACTGTCTTGTTGCAAAACCAATAAGTTCTTTTGGGATAATTGGGTTGGTGAGGTTTAATGCCGTTTGTAGTGTTATTACACCTCCCACAAAAAAGCCGATAAAACTTACAATACCTAAAGAACTCATGACGAGGTCATCGATCTCTTTGAAAATTAATTCTCTCAATACTGCGCCTTTTGTAAAACTGCCAAAGGTGCGTTTTAGCATTAAAAAATATGATCCAATGTCTTCAAGGTATTTCATAGTGTCTAGCTATTGCTAAGGTACTAAATTATGACGATTGCTTTAAAATAGAAATGCGTTTGAATTTATTTATTGTAGATCGCCATCATTTTTTGGAATAAGGATGTGTTTTTATAAATACCTCCAAAGTCGGCTTCCCCAGGTCCTTTTGCAAATACTGGTACCATTGTAGCAGAATGCCCTCCTGTAGAAAAGGTAGGTTTTATAGTATTGTAATCATCTCCATCTGCAGAAAGTGTAAAACCTCCTGTTTCATGATCTGCAGTAACGATTACTAAAGTCTCGCCATTGTTTGCAGCAAAATCTAAGGCTACACCAATGGTTTTATCAAAATCTAATACTTCACTAATTAAGTAGTCTGCTTCGTTGCTGTGTCCACCCCAATCTATTTGAGATCCTTCTACCATTAAAAAGAATCCGTCTTTGTTTTTAGAAAGTTTCTCCAGTGCAATTTTAGTTGCTGTGGGTAAAAAGTCACCACGGCCGTCTTTCATTTTTGGCATTTCGTCTTTTGCTAGAAAGATGGCTTGTTTTTTATTTGAAATTTTATTGGGGAGTCTTTTGGTCTCAACTTTATATCCATTGTCTTTAAGTTCTTTGAATAGGTCACGCTTGTCTTCTCTCTTCTTTTTACTTAAAAATTGAGTCCCTCCACCAGCAATAAAATCGATGTTTGAAGTAGGTAAATACGTGGCAATGTCTTCATAAGATCTTCTGGATTCGGCATGTGCGTAAAAGCTTGCGGGAGTTGCATGCATCACCGAAGATGTTGAAATAATTCCTGTGCTAATATTACGAGGTGTTAAGCGCTCTATAATGGTTGTAACGGGTTGTTTTTGCATGTCTACTGCAATGGCGCCATTGTAGGTAGATACGCCCGTTGCATAGGCTGTAGCACTTGCAGCAGAATCTGTTATTAAGGCATCTGCCGCAGAAGTTTTAATAAGTCCTACCGTATTGAAGCGATCAAAGTTTGGTGTAGATTCTTTAAAGAAATAACTAGCAGAAACTTCACTAAGTCCCATGCCATCTCCAATAAGTAAAATAATGTTCTTAGGTGTTTTTGGTGCTTCGTTATTTGATTTGTTAGAACCACAGCCTAAAAGCAATCCTACTATTAGAAAACTCACTACAATGTTAAAACTCTTTTTCATGTCTGTTGTATTTTTATCAAAAGTACTCATATTCCTATTTCTAACTGTTAAGAGTGCGTTATAGTATTTTCTTTTTAATGCCTTCCCAGCGCACTTTTCGAATAAATGCTCCTTCTTGTTCAGAGACAATAAAAGGGATGTTTTGTTTTTTGGCATTAGTATATCCTTGCATACAATGCCAATAAAAGGAAGGTTCTTTTTTTGCCAAGGCCAATTTTAATGCAGCAATTCTGGTAATTGTTTTTCCGTAGCGCATTCTATAAAATGCTTCTCCTTGTTTGTGTTTTGCTGCCTCTGTATATACTTTTCCTGTTGGTTTTAAGTGTTTTACATGCAAGGAAGTGTCTGTTTTGGTTTCCCAGCCGTGGTAGCTAGCTAGCAATCCATCTACAGTGTCCCAACCAATCGATTTTTTAAGTCCGCCAATGGCATCAAAGCATTCTTTTCTATAGAGTTTAATGGGCCCACGTACTTTTGTTTTTTCTGAAATGTTCTCAAACACCCAGCTTCCTTTTTCTTCAATATAGAGATTGCCTCCAGCCAAACCAACTTTGGGATGCTCTTTAAATAAGCTATACATTGTCTCTAAATACTTGGGTGGTAGTATGATATCAGCGTCAAATTTTCCGATTAAATCAAAATCATTAGATAATGAATTATAACCTTCATAAAAAGCATGTATTACTTTGCTTCCAGGACTGTGTTTAGATACAGTGCTGGTTTTGATGCTTGAAATCCAAGCATGTTTGTTTGCGTATTTCTGAATGATTTTTGGAGAATTGTCTAAAGAGTTATCATCAACAATAACAACTTGATTTGGTGTTTTGGTTTGGGCCACTAAAGAAGAAAGCATTTGGTCTAAGTATGCTTCTTCATTGTATACGGGTATGATAATAGCAGTTTTCACACACGTTCTGCATAGATAAGGTAATACCTTGGTGTGAAGCGTCTCATGATGGGTCTGAAGCCAATTTTTTTAACAGGGTTTGTGAATTTTTCTCGTTTTTTAATACGCCATCCTGCTTTTTCTAATAGCCAATCAAATTGCCAATCTTCAAATTCGTGATAATGTCTATCCCATGGGTCAGTTTTGCTTCTATAAGCAGAAGCAAACCATAATTTAAGAGGCACAGAGGCAACAAGTCTTGTCGCTTTGATATCATTCAATACATTGAAAGGGGAGACAAGGTGTTCAAAAATTTCAAAAGCAGTTACTACATCGTATACATCTGTTTGAACTGCTGTTGTATCTACATCAAGGTCTTCTCCTTTAGTATTAGTAATGGAATACCCATCGTTTTTTAAAATTTCAGAAAAGGGATTAGAGACTCCTAAATCTAGTATGCGATCTTCTTTGGAGACGAGTTCTTTTAAAAACGCCTGGGTAATTTTATATCTTTTTTTAGGGTATTTACCTTCGTACATGATTATACCTTATACACCATTGCATTAATATTCATGCCAGCGCCAACACTAGCAAACATAATAATGTCACCTTTGTTTATTTCATGCCCTTTTAGTTTGTTGCTAAGAATTAAATCGTACAAGGTAGGAACCGTAGCAACACTAGAATTCCCCAGTTTGTTTATGGTCATTGGCATGATGTCTTGGGGTGCTTCTGTGTCGTAAAGATCATAAAATCTCTTTACGATAGCTTCGTCCATTTTTTCATTTGCTTGATGAATTAAAATCTTTTTGAGGTCTTTAATATCGTGTCCGCTTTCATCTAGGCAGCTTTTCATGGCATCTGGCACATGCGTAAGTGCAAAGTTGTAGATTTTTCTTCCATACATCTTGATGTACTTTCGGGCATCGGTTTCATCTTGATTATTACTTTCACCAAAATAGATGTAATTGGCCTCGTCGATGGCGTGAGTAGCAGATTTGTGGGTTATAATTCCTATTGTGTCTTCCTTGTATTCAACAATGGCAGCACCAGCACCATCACTATAGATCATAGAATCTCTGTCATGAGGATCGATTACTCTAGAAAGTGTTTCGGCACCAATAACAAGGCATCTTTTTGCAAGACCAGCTTTGATAAATGCATTGGCTTGTATCATAGATTCTACCCAGCCAGGGCAACCAAAAAGCATGTCGTATGCAATACACGCGGGGTTTTTAATTTTTAAAATACTTTTTACTCTTGAGCCTATACTAGGAACAGTATCGCTTTGGGAACTACCATGTTTGATGTCTCCATAATTGTGCGCTACAATAATATAGTCTAAGGTTTCTGGGTCAATTTTTGCATTGTCAATTGCTTTTTGAGCGGCAAATGCAGCTATATTTGAAGTAGAAAACTTATCTTGGGCATACCTTCTTTCGGCAATGCCCGTGATGGCTTTGAACTTCTCAATAATTACGCTGTTTTCTTGGCCGAATTTTGACCCATCTTCATTGTAAAAATCATTGTTTTCAAAATCTTTGTTTGCGGCAACTCCTTGAGGAATGTAGCTGCCTATGCCTGTGATGGTGACACCCATAGTGTTGTTTTTTGGCTAAATTAGGAAAAAGTAAGCAGTAACAGAACTAATTACTGCCCAAATATTTACACATTTAGGGATTACTAATTTTACGCTTTCAAACTAATAAATCCTCATTTTAAAACGTCTAAAATGAGGATTTATTAATGTGATTTTTTTTAGGCATCTATGTACGCTTCTATTGGCGCACAGGTACAGATTAAATTTCTATCTCCATAGGCGTCGTCTACACGACGTACACTTGGCCAAAATTTATTGTCACTTACATAGTCTAACGGAAATGCAGCTTGTTGTCTAGTGTATGGTAATTCCCAAATATCTGCAGTAAGCATTGCCTGTGTATGCGGCGCATTTTTTAATAGATTGTTCGGATTGTCTTTATCTGCAGCATCGATTTCTTTTCGAATAGAAATCATAGCGTCACAAAAACGATCTAACTCTTGTAAACTTTCACTTTCTGTCGGTTCAATCATCATGGTTCCTGCAACTGGGAAAGAGACGGTAGGAGCGTGGAATCCATAATCCATTAAACGTTTTGCGATATCTACTACTTCAATTCCGTTTGCTTTAAATGGGCGACAGTCAATAATCATCTCATGCGCCGCTCTACCACGTTCTCCGGCATACAATACATCAAAGTGACCGTTTAATCTTTCTTTGATATAATTAGCATTTAAGATAGCATATTCGGTAGATTTTTTAAGTCCGTTTTCCCCTAGCATGCAAATATATGCGTAGCTAATTAAACACGCTAAAGCACTTCCCCAAGGGGCTCCAGAAATAGCCGTAATGGCATGTTCACCTCCTGTTTCAATGACTGGATTGCTTGGTAAAAATGGAACCAATTGTTTGGCAACACAAATAGGGCCAACGCCTGGTCCACCACCACCATGTGGAATAGCAAATGTTTTGTGTAAGTTTAAGTGGCACACATCTGCTCCAATGGCACCCGGATTTGTAAGGGCAACTTGTGCATTCATGTTTGCGCCATCCATGTATACCTGACCACCATTTTCATGGATTAGTCCTGTGATTTCTTTAATAGCACTTTCATACACACCATGGGTAGATGGATATGTTACCATCAATGCTGCTAGGTTTTCTTTATGTTCCTCGGCTTTTGCACGGAGGTCTTCTATGTCTATGTTTCCTTCTTCTGTAGCTTTGGTTACCACCACTTTCATTCCTGCCATGACAGCACTTGCTGGATTGGTTCCGTGTGCAGATGAGGGTATTAAGCAAATGTTTCTATGATGATCACCTCTAGATTCGTGGTAGGCTCTAATAACCATTAAACCTGCATATTCTCCTTGTGCGCCACTATTAGGTTGTAAAGAAGTTCCAGCAAAACCAGTAATTTCGGTAAGTTGCTCTTCTAACTTTTTTAACATTGCTTGGTATCCACCTGCTTGTGTTGTAGGAACAAATGGGTGCATATTCCCCCACATAGGGTCACTTAATGGAAGCATTTCTGCCGCTGCATTTAGTTTCATGGTGCAACTTCCTAAAGATATCATTGAGTGGTTCAACGCTAAATCTTTACGCTCCAATCTCTTAATATAGCGCATTAATTCTGTCTCACTATGGTAGCTGTTAAAGACTTCGTTTTCTAAAAATGGCGTATGTCTAGCAATGCTATCTGGTATTGCGTTTCCAGTTTTCAATTCTGAAATTTTAAAAGCCTCTTTATTGGTTGCTTCAGCAAAAAGTGCAACAATTTTGCAAAGGTCTTTTAATGTTGTGGTTTCATTTACCGAGATAGAAACAGTGTCTGCATCTGGGTAGTAGAAATTCATTTGCTTCGATTCGCTTAAGAATTTGATTTTACTTGCATCTGTTTTAATAGCAATCGTGTCAAAGTAGGTGTCGTTTGCTTGGTATAAACCTAAACGTTCTAGAGCATCGGCTAGTGTGGCAGCGTGGTCATGTACTTTATCTGCTATATATGTGAGACCTTTTGGACCGTGATATACACCATACATACCAGCCATTACTGCCAATAATACTTGCGCAGTACAAATGTTACTCGTGGCTTTATCTCTTTTTATATGTTGTTCTCGGGTTTGCAATGCCATACGTAGGGCACGGTTTCCGTTTGTGTCTTTGGTAACACCAATGATACGTCCTGGGATATTTCGCTTGTACGCTTCTTTGGTAGCAAAATAAGCAGCGTGCGGACCACCATATCCTAGCGGAATTCCAAAACGTTGTGTGGTACCAACTACAACATCAACTCCAAAAGAGCCTGGCGCTTCTAGTTTTACTAGGCTTAAAATATCAGCAGCAACCGCTACTTTTATGTTGTTTTCATTTGCAGCTGTTACAAATGCTTTGTAATCAAATACTTTTCCACTTTTTCCTGGGTATTGTAATAAAGCCCCAAAGAATCCAGTACCGAAATCAAATGTTTCGTGGTTTCCTATTACAAGTTCAACGCCAATTGGAGTTGCTCTGGTTTGTAATAGAGAAAGGGTTTGTGGTAGAATTTCTTCCGAAACAAAAAACTTATTAGCGCCATCTTTTTTCTGTTGGCGTTCTCTAACAGAAAATAATAATGCCATGGCTTCTGCGGCTGCTGTACTTTCGTCCAGTAAAGAAGCATTTGCTAGCTCCATCCCTGTTAAGTCGGTTACCATTGTTTGGTAGTTCAACAACGCTTCAAGTCGTCCTTGAGCAATTTCAGCTTGATAGGGCGTGTAGGCTGTATACCATCCTGGATTTTCAAGAATATTCCTTTGAATTACAGGAGGTGTAATGGCCTGATGGTATCCTAAACCAATGTAGGTTTTAAATACCTGGTTTTTTGCAGAAAGCTCTGTAATATGTTCTAGATACTCTTGCTCACTCATAGCAGCATCTAAAGTTAAGTCGTTCTCTAGACGAATATCGTCTGGAATGGTTTCAAAAATGAGCTGTTCCATGGTTTCTACACCAACAGTGTCAAGCATTTTTTGAAGGTCTTCTCTTCGTGGACCAATATGTCTAAGGGCAAAAGAATCTGTATTCATAGTATATTCCTTTTTCTTCGGAAATAGTATTAATTGAACATGTGTCTAAAACATTTTAGTACGTTCTTATTTCAGAAAAAATAGCCCTGAAAAAACGTTTTAAAATTGGTTTCCAAAAATACAACATAAATGAAATAAATGTTACATGTTTAACAGTTTGAACCCTATTACTTTTCAACTAAAAAATGATGTTACTAACATTCTTTAGTAAAAAGCAAAACTTCTTTTGTTTTTGACGTAGTAGAATATGTAATTTTATAGAGTGGGTATCTTAACATCTCTTTTTAAATTTTATATTCGAAGCAGCGTGCATGTTGCTTTGGCAGTGACCGCTCTGGTGTATGTAACATTTTTTGAGTTTCAACTTTCTATTTCTTTTTCATACCTCTGGGTTGCTTTCTTGGGGACCATTACAGGGTATAATTTTATTAAGTATGCAGAAATTGCAGGATTACATCGCAAAGGGCTAATTTCAAGCTTACAACAAATACAAGTATTTTCTTTCCTAGTTTTTTGTGCACTCATTTATTTTTTACTTCAATTAGAAACTAGAACACTTCTTGGGCTTAGCATTTTTGCCGTCATTACTTTATTATATGTATTTCCGTTTGTAAAAAGCAAGAACCTTCGAAATCTGGGTGGAGTTAAAATATTTATAGTTGCATTGGTTTGGGCTGGTGTATCTGTGTTAGTTCCAGTTTATGGACAGCAAGATTTTGATGTTGATATTTGGCTCAGTTTTGTACAACGTTTCCTATTTGTACTCATACTTATATTTCCTTTTGAAATACGAGATGTTCAGGAAGACAGGTATCAATTAAGAACATTTCCGCAGTTGTTTGGCGTGAAAAAAACAAAAGGAATTGGAGTTTTATTACTTGTTGTTGTGATTGTTTTAGAGGGCTTTAAAGATCAAATTACATCCTGTAGTGTGGCAGTGTTATTTGTAATATGCGTCCTTGTTGGATTTGGTTTGATAGGTTCTAAAACAAAACAATCGGAATACTTTGCCTCTTTTTGGATAGAGAGTATTCCGATTGTGTGGGGAGTTATGGTGTTTTTATTTTGCCATTTCATGGCGTAAGCGCTCTTTCATTGCTGCTTTGGTGTCTAGTGGCATCGTCTTAACATTGCTTTTCTTGAAAGCATTTGATAATTTTGTATTTCGAGCTGTGTATTTACGACACGCTCTACAATAGATTAGGTGAATATTCAATTTAATAAGTTCCAAAAAGGAAGCTTCCTTATATTGATTTTTATCACAGGTGTGATTTGCTTCATCACATTTTAAAAATATTTTCATAACTCTTATTATAACCAATTTTGTTCTAGGCAATCTGCCATTGCTGTTCTTGCTCTGTGGATGATTACCCAGAGGTTAGACGGAGTAATGTTGTATTCATTACAAATAGCTTCTGTGTCAAAATTATCAATCGTTTTCATTTTAAATATGGAAGCTTGTTTTGGGTTTAACGTGTCCAAACAATTATGGATAGCGCTGCCTAACTCTTCGTTTTCCATTTCGTCTTCAGCGGTCTTGTCGTAAGGGTCGCTTACTCGTTCTTCTAACCAGTCACCTTCGGCATCTTCGCTTGTATAGTTCATTCGAACTTCTGCTTTCCCTTTATTGCTGTTTATTTTTCTGTAATGATCAATAATTTTTCGTTTTAAAATAGAAATAAGCCAGGTACGTTCACTTGCTTCTCCCTTAAAATTAGCAGCAGATTTTAGTCCAGCTAAAAAAGTTTCAGAAATAAGGTCCTGCGCTATCTCATGATTATTTACACGAACAATAGTATAATTATAGAGATAATCACTATAGCGATCTACCCATTGGTCTGCATTAATAACATGGTTTGTCATGACTACAAAAATAGCAAAGTTTGTGCTTCAAAAATAATCTCCAGCCATAATAACCTATTTAATAAGCTCATAATTTTATCACTTTTACCCAAAAATGTAACATATTCAAGGTACTTTTAGTAAAAATATCGAAATGAAAAAAATCTTATATGTGATTTTGTTTTTTACAATTTCACTGCAAGCCCAATTAATTGAAAATGAACGCTTTTTTGCAACCATGGCATTGCATGATGCCGAGGAGTTGAAAAATGACTTCCCAGATGAAGTAACCATTTTAGCAAAAAAAGGAAATGAAGCAGCGGTTTCCTTAACAGAACATGCCGGTCACAAATTACATGACAGAGTGCTTGTACATGGTCCAGGATATATGTATAAGGTGAATAAAGAGGCTGCTCTAGAAAGTTTACAAAAATCTCCACAAAATAGGGTTGCTATTGATTTTACAATTACAGAGGACGCTTTAGTGCAAGAAGCTATCAATGCTGTCAATACTGAAAATATTGAAGATCATATCCAAGAGTTAGAAGCTTATGGTACCAGACATCATACCACTTCGAGTGGGAGTCAATCTGCTATTGATTTAAAAGCAAAGTGGGAAGCTATTGCTGCAGATTATGGTAGAACAGACGTTAGTGTGCGCTTATTCGATCATAGTGCTACCAATATGCCTTCTGTAATTATGACGATTGAAGGTGCCGAGTTGCCAGAAGAGTTTATTGTAATAGGTGGGCATCTAGATTCTACCTCTTTTGAACCAACTACCAATGCTCCAGGGGCAGATGATGATGCTTCGGGTATTGCTACTATTACAGAAGCGACAAGGACACTTTTTGAAATTGGTTTTGTACCTAAAAGAACCATCGAAGTGATGGCCTATGCCGCAGAAGAAAT
Source organism: Patiriisocius sp. 208BN25-11 (assembly GCF_058147145.1). Taxonomy (NCBI): domain Bacteria; kingdom Pseudomonadati; phylum Bacteroidota; class Flavobacteriia; order Flavobacteriales; family Flavobacteriaceae; genus Patiriisocius; species Patiriisocius sp. 208BN25-11. The sequence goes on along the minus strand of NZ_JBYVJY010000001.1, from coordinate 256,422 downwards.
AGGACTCGTTGGATCTGCCGAGATTGCAGAAGCATATGCAGATGCTAATGTCGATGTAACTGCCGTGGCGCAATTTGATATGACATTGTACAACGGTTCTGCAACCGATATTTCTTTTATTACAGATTTTACAAATGCAGACTTGAATGACTACATGATGGAGCTACTAGATCATTATAATAGTTCTGGAGTCCATGCTATCACCTATAGTACCTCTTTATGTAATTATGGATGTTCAGACCATGCAAGTTGGACTGCAGAAGGGTATATGTCTACGTTTCCATTTGAAGCAAATTTTGGAGATCATAATAGCAATATACATACACCTGGTGATACCTTTAATGTAGCAGGAGATGCCGATCACTCTGCCAAATTTGCAAAACTAGCAGCTGAATTTTTAATAGAAACTGCTAAAAGTAATGCCCCACTTGGATTAGATGAAGCCACATTAGAAGCCGTTACTGTTAGCTATAATTCAGGAGTGATTCACTACTCATTTGCGGGTAATATTCAGGCTTTTTCGGAAGTGGTTTTGTATGACATTACTGGAAAAAGAGTTCTTTCACAGCCTATACCTAGTGATTCAGGCACCATAGGTGTAGCAAATTTACAAACGGGATTATACATAACTTCTTTTGTTACTGAGGGTAGGGGAGCTGTTGCTAAAAAAATATTGATTAAGAATTAGTATTTCTGAAATAGGAACCATCAAAAGTAGGTCTCTAAAAATTGAAATAGTAACTTTTGTCTGGTTGAGCGCTCCCGAAGCTTCGGGAGCACTCGAACAGACATCTAAGTTTTTTTTAATCCTCTTTTTTGTGCCTCTTCTTTTAGCATCTCATTTCTATGTTGTAGAAACCGATGTAAGTGTCTTTTTAAAAAACAGGTGTCAAACCATCTGCCTAGGATACCAAAAGGAGTTTTGTACTTTAAAATATCTTTCATGACTGTGATACCCTCTTTTTCTTCAAAAAAATGTTCATGACAGAAATAGGTAAAATGACCTTTGATCATGACATCAGTAAAGCCATATGGTCTTTCTAACTTTATGATTTTGCTTGTGTGTTTCAAAAAAATACCAAAATGTTTTCCGCTCCAGGTGACTGTTTCATGTAATCCTATTAAACCCGAAGTTGTTCCTGCGATGGCTCTTTCTTTGGTTTGTGAAGCAGACTGCACATGGTAATCGATGTCTCTGGAGAGATCAAACACCTCCTGAATAGGTGCATTTATATTAGTATATAGTGTTATTGTAGTCATTTTGTGTCTTTTTTGAGAAGATTTTCTAAACATGACGCTAATGTTCCATATTGAAAAATAAAGCCATTGTCAAGTAATTTTTTAGGCACTACATTTCTACTTTTTAAAATAAGCTCTGTTTCGGTTTTGATGATTTTTGCACCAAATTCTAACATTGTTTTTCCTAATGGGATGCCAAAGGGAATCCCTATTGTTTTACGAATGGCTCTCATTAAGCCTTCGTTTGTGGTTGGAGTTGGAGAGACGATATTGATAGGGCCACTGATATGAGTATTGTGTATGATACATTCGATACTTCTAGCAAAATCGTTTTCATGTATCCAACTTACTTTTTGGTTTCCTGAGCCTTGGGTGCCTCCAAAGCCTACTTTTGCTAAATTTTTAATAGGAACAAATGCACCTCCATTTTTTCCAAGGACGATAGATGTTCTTAAAGCGACTTGTCTTGTCTTTTCAGATTGAAAGCCAAAAAATGCTTGCTCCCAAGCCTTTGCTATCCCAACAGAGAATCCATCGCCAATCTCTCCAGTGTCTTCGTTCATTTCTTTGTCTAAAGAATGACGGTAAATAGTTGCTGTAGATGAGTTAAGCCAGATTTTGGGTGGATGAGTACACTCTTTTATGACTTCACCTAGAATTTTTGTAGCATCAATTCGAGAAGATAAAATCAAATCTTTGTTGTATTGGTTGTATCTGCAATCAACAGATTTTCCTGTCATATTAATGAGCACATCTGCACCTTCAAATACGTTCATCCATGGCCCCTTCGTTTTTCCATCCCATTGTAAGAATGAAATGTTGTCGATGCTCTTTTTTTCTGTTCTAGAAAGAATGTAGATGTGGTCTACTTTGTTTTTAAAGTAGTTGCTTAAAACGGTTCCTAAGAAACCAGTACCCCCTGCGATGATCATTGTTTTCATGCTAGTTATTTTTTAATTGATATAAAATCCCGGTGAAATAGAAAGCTAGGATACAGCTGGAAACCCAAGCATACCATGACCAACTTTCTTGAATAAAAGGAGTGAGGAGTGTAAGTGAAGTTAGCATACCATACGCCCACAATTGTATTTGTATTGCTTTTGAATAAGATTCTCCTTGAAGAAGAATGTATGCGAAAACCGAGACTTGGAATATCCCTAGGAGGATGTGTGTTAAAATTCCAACAAAGACAAAATAGAGTGGAATCGTTAATCCAATGAGTATCCAGTTAATTGGTATAAAACTTTTAATTGTATTCATGATTTTATTTTTAAAACTTTCAATAAATATTGAAACATATTTTTCAAAGAAAAGGGAGTATTACGTCCCCAATGTTTCTTGATTTTATTTGGTCTTTATTTTAAAAATTTGACCAGCGTTTTGGTAATCCAGTTTTGTTCTTGGGTTACGATTCTATTCAGCATGGTATCGGCAGTATCTGCTAAATCATGCATGGCTTTGGTTTGTTTGATAAATTCTTTGGTTTTGTTAGTGCCGTCTTCTTTAATAGAAGATACCTCTTTTAAAACTCTAATAGAAGGCTGTAGTTCACGTCTGCTTCTTTCCTTTGCAATCTGCCTTGACAACTCAGTTACGTCTTTTTCGGTAGTAAAGAACTCTTTGCGTTCTCCGGGTACATTTACTTTGTAAACAATGCCCCATTCCATTAAATGGCGTAGGTTCATACTTGCGTTTCCTCGAGAAATCCCCAGATCTTCCATGATGTCTTCCATAGACATGGCATCTGGACTTATAAATAACAAGGCCTGTATTTGAGCCATAGCTTTATTAATCCCCCATAAACTACCTAAAGTACCCCAAGTGCTAATAAATTTATTTTTTGCTTCTTTGTAATCCATAGAGTAAATATATAAAAATATTTTAAACTTTCAATAATTATTGAAAGTTTGTGACATGTATTTTGTTCTATGTTGAAATATGAGATGTTTGTTATTGTGCTCGTCTAAATCGCAAAGCACTTTCTACACCCCAAAAACCAAGGATTAAGTTTTCTTGGTCTAGTGTTACAATGTAATAGCATTCTTCTGCATCGCCTGTAGTACGAATATACTTATCGTCTTCTTTTTCTATTTCAGGATTCATATTTTGACAGCTGTCTGCCATGGTAAATTCAATATTCTTTTTTGAATCGATACCATCATACAAATTAATAACTTTTCTTCCTGCAAAAGTTAAACTGCTTAATGGGTCATCTATATTCACCCATGTGCCTTGTAATAATTTGAAATTTTCAGACTCAGGAATCTTTTCTGTATTTATAACCGGAGTAGTTTCTTCTAAAGTGGTTTCGGTTTTTAATATTTCCGAAGTGGGTTGCTTACATGAAACAAAAGCTATTAAAAAGGCAAAGATTACGATGTGTTTCATACTATTGTTTTAATAACCCTGCGCGCTCTAATAAGGCATCTGGATTGGGTTTTTGGCCTCTAAATTTTACATATAAATCCATAGGATCTTGCGTGCCTCCTTGTGAAAGAACATGATCCTTAAACTTGGTCGCTACTTTTTTATTGAAAATTCCTTCTTGTTTAAAATACGCAAAGGCATCTGCATCCAGTACTTCTGCCCATTTGTAACTGTAATATCCAGCACTATAACCTCCTTGAAAAATATGACTAAACGCAGTACTCATGCACGTCTCCGGAGTATCTGGATATAATGCAGTATCTCCAAACGCTTCTTTCTCAAAGTTTTTTACATTTTTAATATGGGTTGGGTCACTTCCATGCCAAGACATGTCAAGCATCCCAAAACTTAATTGGCGAAGCGTTTGCATTCCTTCATGAAAGGTCGCCGATGCCTTGATCTTTTCTATCAATTCCATTGGGATGACTTCTCCTGTTTCGTAATGCGTTGCAAATAATTCTAGGGTCTCTTTTTCGTAGCACCAGTTCTCTAGTATCTGACTAGGAAGCTCTACAAAATCCCAATATACATTTGTTCCACTTAGACCTTTGTATTGGGTATTTGCTAGCATACCGTGCAAACCGTGTCCGAATTCATGGAATAAAGTAGTTACCTCATTAAAAGTAAGTAACGATGGTTTGGTAGCAGTTGGTTTGGTGAAATTGCACACATTAGAAATGTGTGGTCTGTCATTTGTCATACCTTTAGAGGAAGGTATCATTTGCTGTGGTTTATAGCTCGTCATCCAAGCCCCACCGCGTTTACCGGGACGCGGATGAAAATCTGCATAGAAAATTGCAACAAGATCACCAGTAGCGTCTAGCACTTTGTAGGTCTTAACATCATCGTGGTATTTGTCAATGCTGTTGTCTTCTTCAAATTTTAACCCAAATAATTTTTCGGCCACAGTAAACACTCCCTGAATGACATTTTCTAATTTGAAGTAGGGTTTTAATTGCTCGTCGTCTAAGCTAAATTTTTGTTGTTTTAATTTTTCAGCATAAAAAGCACTATCCCATTTTTGCAAGGCATCAATCCCATCTAGGTCTTTTGCAAAAGCTTCCAATTCATTAAATTCTTTTTGCGCTGCAGGTTTTGCTTTTACTAAGAGTTCATTTAGAAATGCGTGCACCTTCTCTGGTGTTTCTGCCATACGCTCTTCTAGCACAAAATGCGCATGACTTTGATAGCCTAGTAATTGGGCGCGTTTGTGTCTTAGGTTAACGATATCAAGAACGTTTTGTTCGTTGTTTTGTTCGTTATCTTGAAACGCTCTCGCTCCAAAAGCCAAGGATAGTTTTTTACGTAGCTCGCGATTTTCTGCGTACTTCATAAATGGAATGTAGCTGGGATAATCCAAAGTAATCATCCAACCCTCTTTTCCTTTTTCTGAAGCAGTTTGCTTGGCAGCTTCTTTGGCTCCTTCTGGCAAACCAGCAAGATCTTCTTCATTGGTGAGTAGCATTTCAAAGGCGTTGGTGGCAGCCAATACATTTTCACCAAAAGTCAAAGCTAGCTTCGATAATTGTGCGTCTATCTCACGAAGTTGTTTCTTTTTCTCTTCGGAAAGATTAGCGCCATTTCTACTAAATCCTTTGTATTGTTTTTCTAACAACATCTGCTGCTCTCCACTAAGCTGATAAGAAGCACGACTGTCATATACTGCTTTTACCTTTTTAAACAAGGCTTCGTTTAAAAGGAGGTCATTCGAAAAGTTAGAAAGCAATGGTGAAAGCTCTTGAGCAATCTGTTGAATTTTTTCATTGGTTTCGGCGCTGTTTAGGTTAAAAAAGATACTGGTAGCTCTATCTAATCGCATTCCAGTATTCTCTAGTGCTTCAACAGTATTTTCAAAGCTTGGAGCTTCTGTATTTTCAACAATAGCATTTACTTCTGCTTTGGTATCTTCTATGAGTTGTGTGATTCCTGGCAAGAAGTGCTCATTTTTTATATCAGAAAATGGAGCGAGATTGAAATTATTTAGTAATGGATTGTTGTTCATTGTTTTTACTGTGTCTGGTCGAGCGCAGTCGAGACCTCCATTTCGGTAGGACGAAATTCAAAATGTGTTAAATTTCTGCATTCAGCTAAAATTTGTAACATTTCAAAGTCACCATTAGCTAATGCTAATTTCTTTTTTGCACTCCATTTCTTAATTTTCTTCTCAAAGTAAATAGCTTGTTCAACATCATTAAATTCTTGATGAAAAATAAGTTTTACTGGTCTTCTCTTGTATGTGAAAGCATTTTTGTTTCTGCCTTCTTTATGTTCTTCAAAACGTCTTGTTATGTTATTTGTAAATCCTGTGTATAGTAATCCATCTGCACATTTTAAAATATAAATGTAATAAGATTTCATATAGTTAAGATTAACATAGGTCTCGACTGCGCTCGACCGGACAGCTTGCTTTATTTTTATTAAATTAGTTTTTCCTACAACCTACAACCTACAACCTACAACCTAAAGCCAACTGCTACTGCGAACTGCGTACTTTCTTAGCGCCTTCTTCCACTTTCATTTTTAAGCCTTCTTTGTAGGCAATGACTTTGTCTAAGACACATTTGTCTGCCGTACTTACAATTTGAGCCGCTAAAATCCCTGCATTTTTAGCACCATTTAAAGCAACAGTTGCAACAGGAACACCGCCGGGCATTTGAAGGATAGATAATACAGAATCCCAACCATCAATGCTATTGCTCGATTTTACAGGTACGCCAATTACTGGTAGGGGGGATAGTGATGCAACCATACCTGGTAAGTGGGCTGCTCCACCAGCGCCAGCAATAATTACTTTAATACCTCGTGTGTGTGCATTTTTACTGTATTCAAATAATTTTTCAGGAGTTCGATGTGCAGAAACAATATCTACTTCAATCTCGATATCAAATCCTTTTAAGATATCGATAGCGTCTTGCATCACTGGCATATCACTGGTACTTCCCATTATAATTCCTACTTTGCTCATGGTTTATTTGCTTATCACTTTAATACTTTCTTTTACTTCTTGTGCAATGGCTCTGGCTATGTCAATATCTTTGTTTACAATAGTGACATGCCCCATTTTTCTGAAAGGGCGTGTTTGTTTCTTGCCATAAATATGTGGTGTTACGCCTTCCATTGCCATGATTTTTTCTATGTTTTGGTAGACTACTTCACCTGTATGGCCTTCTGAACCTACTAAGTTCACCATAATGCCACCCACTTTACTCGCTGTATTACCCAACGGTAAGTCTAAAATAGCACGTAGTTGTTGTTCAAACTGGTTGGTGTAGCTAGCTTCAATACTGTAATGCCCACTATTGTGAGGTCTTGGTGCAACTTCGTTGACTAGTATTTGGTTGTCTTCGGTTTGAAACATCTCAACGGCCAAAAGCCCTACATGTTCAAATGCTTCGGAAACCTGAGTAGCGATGGCTCTTGCTTTTTTAGCGACACTTTCGTCAATGCGGGCTGGGCAAATGACATACTCTACTTGGTTGGCTTCCGGATGAAATTCCATTTCTACCACGGGGTAGGTCTTTACTTCACCACTAGGGTTTCTAACCACAATAACGGCCAACTCGTTTTTAAAAGGTACGAGACCCTCTGCAATACAAGGACGGTTGGGAAGTTCCTCTAAAATTTCCGCAGTACGAATCATTTTTACCCCCATACCATCGTAACCACCCGTGCAACTTTTCCATACAAATGGAAGTGTTTGCGAACCATTTTTAACGGCTTCTTTTAATGCTGAAATATCCTGAAACACTTTAAATGGTGACGTAGGAATATTATGTGTATCGTAAAACTGCTTTTGAATTCCTTTGTCTTGAATGTTTCGAAGGGTGGCAGCACTTGGATATACTTTTGTTCCTTCTGCCTCTAATTTTTCTAGGGCATCAATATTTACACCTTCAATTTCAAAAGTAAGTACGTCTACCTTTTTTCCGAAGTTGTATACGGTGTCAAAATCTAATAAATTGCCTTGTTGAAAATAATCACACGCTATTTTACAAGGAGCTTCTGGGCTTGGATCAAGCACATGCGTGGTGATGTCAAATTTGCGTGTTTCGTAAAGCATCATCTTGCCTAATTGGCCGCCGCCTAAAATTCCGAGTGTGAAATTTGAAGAAAAATAATTTGCCATGACACAAAGATACGTTGTTGAAACCGAAAATGAAATTGAAATCGAAATTGAAACGCTTTATCCTAGCCCTTCCGCGTGTCGCTGTAGCTTTAGCGGAGGCACAAAGGGTAGCGTTTCTTTTTGTATTCTAAAACTAGGACAATGATTCTCCCTTTGAGTGGCGATTTCTCAGTTATTGGCAAAAATCTCAGCAAAAACTTTTTTCCTCCCGAAGTTTTGTGATTAAAGGGTGGTTTCTTGTTAATTCAGTGAATTTTCTCACCCTTTAGGGCGGGGAAAATGAAAATTCACGACGATGAATTTATCATTGTCAGATTATAGGAATTCTCCCCTTGAGGGGAGTAAGAGGGGTGTTTCGTTCGAAATCGATTTCGAAACTTTGGGAGAAACTATACTTTTAATTTTTACATTTTAACTTTTTTCTGGTCCTTAGTCTTTAGACGTTAGTCGTTAGAAATAGTTAGTAGGTGTTATAACGCTTTTCTTTTAAGGGGTAGGTGATGAATCCGAAATCGATAATTTCATTTTCAAATGGACTCATTTTTAAATTATTTAATTAGAAACAATGGTCGTTCTTCTTTCTTCGTTTTTCCCTTTAAAAGCGGTATCTTTGCCGCGATTAATTTTTATGGAACACTTATTGAAATGTGGGATTTTATAAAATCATTATTTCAGAAAACTAAAAAGATGAAAAACATCGTATTATTTGGCCCTCCAGGAGCCGGAAAAGGAACCCAAGCCGAAGTTTTAAAAGAAAAATACCAATTGGTACATATCTCTACGGGAGATGTATTTAGATACAACATAAAAAACGCAACCGAATTAGGAACCCTAGCCAAGTCGTATATGGACAAAGGGCATTTAGTACCAGACGAGGTGACCATTAACATGCTCAATGCAGAGGTAGAAAAAAATGCCGATGCTAACGGATTTATATTTGATGGTTTCCCTAGAACTGCAGCACAAGCAGAAGCTTTGGCAAGTTTAATGGACGCAAAAGAGAGTCAGATTAACGCGATGGTTGCTTTAGAAGTAGATGATGAAGTGCTTGTTGGAAGATTGCTTGAGAGAGGAAAGACAAGCGGAAGAGCAGACGATGCAGACGAATCTATTATTAGAGAGCGCGTAGCAGAATACTATAGAAAGACCGATATTTTAAAAGACTTCTATAAAGCACAAGATAAATACCACGGGGTAGATGGTGTAGGAAATATTGAAGAGATTTCTGAGCGATTGAGTGCAGTTATTGATAAGCTCTAAATCCCTCACCCAGCCTCTCCCAGAGGGAGAGGAGCATAAACTTATAAACGCCTCAACGTTTAAACTTAAATAATGACTGAAGGAAATTTTGTAGACTACGTAAAAATCCATGTAACCTCTGGTAAAGGAGGACAAGGAAGTGCGCATTTGCGTAGAGAAAAATACATCCCAAAAGGAGGTCCTGATGGTGGTGATGGTGGTCGTGGAGGACATATCATCCTGAAGGCCAACAGTAATATGTGGACACTCCACCATTTAAAGTTTAAACGTCACTTTAGAGCAGGTCATGGTGGTGCAGGAAGCAAGCAAACCAGTACTGGAGCAGATGGTGAAGATGTGTATATTGAAGTGCCGCTTGGTACGGTAGTCCTAAATACAGATACTGGAGAGCGTTTAAAAGAATTACTAGAGCATGATGATGAACTCATTATTGCTAAAGGAGGAAAAGGTGGTTTAGGAAATAATCATTTTAAATCGGCTACCAACCAGACACCTCGCTATGCGCAACCAGGTCTTGAAGGAGAAGAAGGAAATTTTACCTTAGAAATGAAAGTACTTGCAGATGTAGGCTTGGTAGGGTTTCCAAACGCTGGAAAATCGACACTGCTTTCTGTAATTACGGCTGCAAAACCTAAGATTGCCAATTACGAGTTTACAACGCTAAAGCCAAATTTAGGGATTGTAGAATACCGCGATCACAGAACTTTTGTAATGGCCGATATTCCAGGAATTATTGAAGGAGCTGCCGAAGGAAAAGGACTCGGACATTATTTTTTACGTCATATAGAACGAAACTCAACCCTATTGTTTTTAATCCCTGCAGATGCAGATGATATTAAAAAACAATACGATATTTTACTAGACGAGTTAAAGCGTTATAATCCAGAACTACTCGATAAAGATAAGTTAGTGGCCATATCTAAAAGCGACATGCTAGATGATGAGTTAAAAGCAGAGATGAAAGAAGTTTTAGATAAAGATTTTAAAAACATACCGTATCTATTTTTTAGTTCTGTAGCGCAGCAAGGATTAATGGAATTAAAAGACACTTTGTGGCAGATGTTAAACGAGACATCGGTGCACTAACTCAATAGTAAAAGTGACATTTTAAAATTTGAAGCAGGGACTTATTTTAAGTATCTTGCTTCAAATTTTTGTTTTATGAAGTACTATAAACTTATTGTAGTTTTTACTTTGGTTTCTTTTGTTGGTTTGGGGCAGTGTCCCACACAAGATATTGTATTAACAACCCAAGCTGAAGTAGATGCTTTTGAGGTAGACTATATAAATTGTTTTCAAACAACGTTTAATATTACTGTATCTGGTGCAGATATTGTAGATATCTCTCCTCTTCGTATCATGCAAGTCATTGAAGGTACCTTAACTATAGACAACAACCCCTTGTTAACTAATCTTGATCTCTCAGAATTTGATCGAAGTGTCAATGAAGTTGTTATTACCAATAACCCCTTGTTAACCTCGCTAGATGGACTTGCCTTGTTTGAAGTAGAAACGATGCAAATAGAAAATAATGCGGCACTACAAACCATAGTTTTAAATGCATTTCCGTTAGGAACCTCTTCTTTGACCATAAAAGATAATAATGCATTAACATCTATTGGTCCCTTAACTGCCGATGGGGGTTTTAGAACATTTCGTGTAGAAAATAACCCATCATTAACCGCATTTAATTTTGCAGATGATGGAGACTTCACCATGAATAATTTTTACTTAATAAACAATGATAATCTAATAAATACAGATGGTATGTTATACTCTGAAATGTTTTCTTCTAATACAGGTAATTTTATTGTAGAAGGAAACGCACAATTGCAGAGTTTGAGTAACCCTGTTTTTGGTGATGGTAGTTTTACTAGTTCAATTTCTAATGTAAGTGTAAAGGATAACCCTATGCTAAGCTCAATGAGCGCTTTGTTTTATTTAAATAGTCCAAACACGCTTACGATAGATAATAACGATAGTTTATTAAACTTACAGGATTTAGCTGCTAGTTTGTTTGAAGTAGAAAACTATACGATTACAAATAATGATGCACTCACAGAAATTGAACATTGTGAATTGGTAACTGCAACAAATGCCAATATTACAAATAACGCTTCGCTAATTTCTGTAACCGATGCTTGTGATGATAGGTTAGAAAATGTATCCTCTTTAACCCTAATTGACAATGTTTCATTAACAGATATTTCTCTATTTACATCTGTAATACCTGAAAATTTAACTACAGTTACTATTACAGACAATGAAAGTCTTTCTATGTGCAGCATTACTTCTATTTGTGAGTATCTTGATTTGGGAACAGGAAACACAAACATTATTAACAATACGGGAAGCTGTGAGACCCAAGTTGATGTAGTAATAGCCTGCGGATTTGTTGGGATTCCAGATCCATTTATGTTAGATGGACTCCTCAATCACGATCCAATCATTGACCAGAATGAGGACGGATTTATTCAAGTTGGAGAGGCCCAAAACTTCTCTGGAATTTTACAGTTGGCAAATCTTGGTATTTCAGATTTTACGGGAATTGAGGCATTTTCTGCTATTACGGGTATCGAAGCACAAACAAACATCATGGAAACACTCGATTTGTCTCAAAATACCGCGTTGACTAGTGTGCGTTTTCAAAATAATAATCCCCAGCTAAAAAGTGTAAATCTAAAAAATGGTAACAATACAGCAATAACGATTTTCGAGGGGCAGGGTTGTCCAAGTTTAATTGCTATTTGTGTAGATGATATTGCTTATGCAGAGGCTAACTTTACTAATATTGATGCGCAAGTCATTTTTGTTGAAGATTGTTTGCTGTTAGATGGTAATGAGATCATTTCACTAGATACTAATATAACTATATACCCCAACCCAGTTTCAAATAGCCTTACGATTTCAGTTTCTGAAATGTTAGAGTTCCAAAAGGCATCTATTTATTCTGTGATGGGTAAAAAATTGCTAGAAACATATACAAAACAGATAGATGTGTCAGTATTGGCAAGTGGTGTATATTTTCTTGAAATAAACACTGATGCAGGAAGTGTTGTAAAGAAAATTATGAAAGAATAAATTCTAGGTTCTTGGTCTACTTTTTGATACGATAGCTACTATGAAAATCATCGCTTTTTTATGTATAAGCACTTTGTTGCTTTCTTGCGGACCTTACGTTCATGTAGATTATGATCCCGAAACAGATTTTAGTATGAAAACATATCAATATTATGATGCACATACTAGAAGAGCTGCCTTGGGTCCAGATCCATTTGAAACGGGTTTAAACCAACTTGATGACAAAAGAATAAAACACGCCATTGACTCAGTACTTCAAAAAAAAGAATGGATAAAAACCGATTATAATCAATTTTACGTACGTTTTCATGCAGCTCCTTTTTATGAAGATGCGCAGCCTAATGTTGCTGTTGGTGGTGATTTTGGAACCTATGGTAATGGCATAGGTATTGGCGTTGCAATACCTATTGGTTCCCCACGTTATCAAGAACGCCTTACCCTAGAAGTTTTTGATGCCTCCAAAAATGGAGCATTGGTTTGGGAAGCTAGCGCCATTGGTGAACGAAAAGAAAATGCCACTCCAATACAAAAGGAGGACTATTATCAAGAAATGATTGCTAAACTTTTAAAGAATTTTCCACCTCAAAAAAAATAAGTGTCTCTAGATATTAAGTAGGGTACTTCGGAAATATGAACCTATGAAGTTGATTTGTTTTTTACTATTATTCCCGCTTGCAGTGCTTGGTCAGACACAATTTGAACGCGCTGAACAGCTCTATCGTGAAGAAAATTTCAGCAAAGCAAAACCGCTATTTGAAGCATATTTAAAAGAGCATCCAGAAAATGTTATAGTTATCGAGTACTTAGGAGATATTGCTGGATACGCCAAAAATTGGGATACTGCATTGCACTATTTTGAAACGTTGGTAACAAAAGATCCAACAAGTGCAAATTATCACTTCAAATATGGAGGTGTGTTAGGTATGAAAGCGTTGTCGGTTAATAAATTACGTGCTGCATTTTATATTTCAGATATTAAAGAACATTTTGAAACCGCTGCGCGATTAGATCCAAAACATATTGAAGTACGATGGGCTTTGGTAGAATTTTACATTCAATTGCCGAGTATCATTGGTGGAAGTGAAGAAAAAGCGATTGCCTATGCCAACGAACTCGCTTCAATTTCACCAGTTGATGGCCACTTAGCCAATGGCTACATTGCAGAGTATAATGACAGGCCGAAAGATGCAGAGCGCTTTTACAAGCAAGCTATAAAAGTAGGTGGTTCTGTGCATACTTATGACAAGTTAACTAGTTTGTATGAAAATACAAATCAGCCAGAAAAGGCATTAGAAAACACCAAAGAATGTTTGGCGATGCATAGCGATAGAAATGCATTGCATTATCAAATAGGTAAAATAACAGCGCAGTACAATTTGAATGCTCGCTTAGGAATTGCTTGTTTAAAAAAGTACTTAAAAAATCATTCTGTAAAAGATGGAGTTCCTAAAGATTGGGCCTATTTGAGGCTAGCTCAGATTTATAAGAATAGCGGAAATAAAGACAAAGCACTTTCATGGATCAACAAGGCTCTAGAAGTGCGTCCTTCGTTTAAAGAAGCTATTGCTGAAAAAGAATTAATAGAAGCAATTTAAAAAAAAACTGATTTCTGAATTCTGAAATCAGAATTGCAAGTATCTTTATCTTTTTTAGAACCGATGTGTGTCTATACATCCATAACGAGCATTTAGATGAGAATCCATTTCATAGCCATTGGCGGTAGCGCCATGCATAATTTAGCGTTAGCATTACACAACAAAGGAGAGCAGGTAACCGGAAGTGATGACGAAATATTCGATCCTTCAAAATCAAGGCTAGCAGCCAAAGGTTTGTTGCCAGAGGAATATGGTTGGTTTCCCACTAAAATTTCCGAAGATATTGACGCCATTATTTTAGGAATGCATGCCAAAGAAGATAACCCCGAACTCTTGCGAGCAAAAGATTTAGGGCTTACCATTTATAGCTATCCCGAGTTTTTATATGAGCAGTCTAAAAATAAAACACGTGTTGTGATTGGTGGCTCTCATGGAAAGACAACGATTACCTCAATGATTTTACATGTCATGCATTATCATGACAGGGAAGTAGATTATATGGTTGGCGCACAACTGGAAGGATTTGATACCATGGTGCATCTTACCCAAGAAAATGATTTTATGGTGTTAGAGGGCGATGAGTATTTATCTTCACCCATTGATAGGCGCCCTAAATTTCATTTATATAAGCCAAACATCGCTTTATTAAGTGGTATTGCTTGGGATCATATTAATGTGTTTCCAACCTTTGATAATTATGTGGAGCAGTTTCGTATTTTTCTTTCTGAAATCACAAATGGTGGAGCCATTGTCTACAACGAAGAAGATGTGGAGGTGAAAAATGTGGTCGAAGCAGCACAAAATCAAATTAAAAAATATGCCTATCAAACTCCCGAGTATACCGTGGAAGATGGGGAAACATTATTGACTACCGAAGAAGGTCCGATGCCTATCGAAGTATTTGGGAAACACAATCTAAATAATCTAGAAGGTGCCCGCTGGATTTGTCAGCTCATGGGTGTGCAGCAAGAAGATTTTTATGAAGCCATTGCCACCTTCAAAGGAGCAAGTAAGCGTCTTGAAAAAATAGGCGAAGGAGCAAGTAGTATTGCCTATAAAGATTTTGCCCACTCGCCAAGTAAAGTGAAAGCAACCACCCAGGCTTTAAAAAATCAATACCCAGAACGCACCTTATTAGCTTGCTTAGAATTGCATACCTATAGTAGTTTAAACCCAGAATTCTTATCGCAGTATAAAGGAGCGCTTGATGCAGCAGATAAGGCCGTGGTTTTTTATTCTCCCCATGCAGTAAAGATTAAAAAGTTGGAAGCAGTGTCTAGCGATCAAATTAGTGAAGCATTTCAAAGAGACGATTTAGAAATTTTCACAGATCCTGCTGCGTTTAAAGACTTCTTATTTAAACAAGAGTGTAAAGACACTTCCTTGCTATTAATGAGCAGCGGTAATTATGGAGGATTGGATTTTGAGGAAGTGAAAGAGATACTACAATAAAAAAATCCAGCGACGTCATCGCTGGATTTTTTTATTGTAACGTTTTAATATTACTCTTTAATAAATCTTTTCACTGTATTTTGATTGGTCTTCATGAGATACATTCCCGAAGATAAATCACTAATGTCTATGGTAGTTTCCTTTACCTGCTGTTCCAATTGTATGTTTTTAATACGTTCTCCAAGGATGTTAAAGATTTCAATACTTTCTAGAGAAGTTTGATTTGTAGCAATGGTAATAGAAGTGCGTGCTGGATTAGGTTGAATAGAAAAATCAAGAGTTGCATTGTCTGGAGTGCTAAGAGTATTAGATTCTCTTACGATAAATAAACCTCTATTATAATCACTTAAAAAGATATTGTTGCTCTCAAAAAATGGATACACATTCCAAATTCCATTATCAGTTCCTGCTGTATTGTTTTCTGGGAAGGTGTCAAAAGAACCGACTTCTGTAATATTTTCATTTTCTATATCTGAAATATTAATCACTCGAACACCTTCACTGTAATTTGCCAAATAGGCTCTGTCTCCTTTTACATATAGGTTGTGATCTGTTGCGGGTGTTGGTCCTTCGTAATCAAATTTAAATGTTGGATTATCTAAATCTGTTAGATCAAAAATTAGAGTTCTTGTGTTTACGCCAAAAGCCACTTCATCTGCTTCATCATTTACAAGAAAGTATTTGTGGTCTTCTGTAATCCATCCCTGATGTGTATAAGCTTCTTGCGTATATGAAGCAGTACCAAGTAGTATAGGACTTAATTTGTCTGAAACATCAAATATTACAATTTCATCGGTATTGCTTCCAATGTAAATTTCTTTACCAACATGTGTTGCATCTGGACCATTATAAATAATAATTTGTGCGTCGTGTGAATAGCCATTTTGAGAACTTCCTCCGTCATCAATGGGATCTGTTGGATCTGTTATGTCAATATAATGACCTCCACCACTAAAAGTTTGTGTGCCGAGCGCGTAGGCGTATCCTGTAGCTTCGTTAATCGCAATATTGTGTGCGTTACCAAAACCATCATAATGGGCATCTTCGGTAAATGTAGCAGGCGGATTAGGAACATTTCTAAGCCTTGTTAAGTCAAATACCTGCATGCCATGATTTGAAATTTCACTTACAATAAAAGCATGATTGTTGTAAACTTTAATATCACGCCATATTTGACCGCCATCTAAGTTGTTGTTATGGGTAGGCAGTTTTCCAAGATAGATGATGTTTACGGGGTCTGAAATATCTACAAACGCAGTTCCGTTATTTAATCCCATTAATGCATATTCTTTTCCAGTAGTTGGATCTGTCCAACCCCAGGAATCATTCCCGCTATCGGCATCCATGTCATTAAGGGTAAGCACTGACATGAGATCGTAATTTTCGCAAGGAAAGTTTCCAGCAAAGCCATTGACACATTCTGTTTGCCCAAATGCTAAGGTAGTTGCAAAACTAAGGACGATATAGAAAAAATTCTTTTTCATAGCATTTTCTTTTATCAACAAGGATAGTGTAAAATAGTGTCGAAAACTAACAATGTGAGAAATAAGTGATACCAATTTTATGTATTTCGACTTCTTAAAAAGCAGCATTTAACCGTACATTGATACAATGAAATCTGTGGTATCTTGTCGGTTGTTTTTTACAAGAGCTTCTTTAGCAGCGGCTTGATCTTTTTTGTTTTTATCTTGAGAGAGTTTAAACTTTCCTTCCCAGTTTGTAATGGTGATATCAAAAGCTTGAATGTATTTTACAGCACTATCCATTCTAGGATTGTCTTTTTCTAAAACATATTTCTGATCTTTTCCTTCCAAGAATGTAGTCATGGCAATCATGGTTTCTTTGGCTGCTTCTGTATCGTTTATTTGTGTAATGGTTCCTGTAATATGCACGATAATATAATTCCAAGTGGGCAGTTGTTTGGTGGAATATACACTTGGAGAAATATAAGTGTCAGGTCCTTTAAAAACAACTGTAACTTCTGCACCATTAATAAGGGTCGCTACTTGCGGATTGTATTTGTCTATGTGCGCAACTAGTTTGCCCGTAGTCTCGTTGTAGATAATAGGAATATGTGTTACAAAAGGAGTTCCGTCTTTTGCAGATACCAACATTGCTAAAGGATACTCTTGTATCAATGCAATCATTTTTTTAATGTCGTCGCTTTGATGGTGTGGAGGAGGGTAGTTTGTGTTCATGTTCCTGTTCTTGAAAGTTTATGTGTTCCTTAGTTTCAAAGATGCAAAGATGCAAAGATGCAAAGGTGCAAAGGTGCAAAGATGCAAAGGTTCAAAGTTGTAAAATTTCAAAAGTATCATTTTCAAATCATTACATTTTCAAATAAAAAAAATCTGCCTACTGCCACTTAGCATTTTTTTAGTCATTGGTCTTTTGTCTTTAGACGTTGGTGTATTTAAATTCGCAAAAGTTTATATTTTTAAGAATACAAAGGCATCTTTTGTGACTCCACTAAAGCCCCTACGACTCATGGAAGGTCTGCGGTCTCTCGCAATTAGAAAGTTCCAAAGCCTCAAAGTAAATAATTCTGCTTACTGCCACTGACCACTGCGTACTTATTTTCCGTCACCCGTCACCCGTCACCCGTCACCCGTCATCCGTCATCCGTCATCCGCCGAAAGTCAAACTCCAAACTGTCTAAAGTGATGATCCAAATGTTTGTATTGCATTTTGCCATATTGCTCTTTGGTGAATTTTCCAAAAGAGGGATGCGGTTTCCAGTCGTTTCGATCTCTTTGAGTGCCAAACTCTTCTAACAAACTTTGTAGAGCAGCTTTTTCTGCAGCAAAATCTCTTGGCTCCACTTCTTTAAAACCAGGTGCGGTAGGTAAATTTTTACGCCAGGGTTTATCGCTGTACATCGATTTCTTAAAGAACAAATTAACCAGCCAATTAGGCTTTAGGTTTAGCTCTTTTTTCTCAAGAATAATGTTTAATGGTAATTGACAATGATGTGCCATTTGACCTGGAGTCATTTTGCCCCATTGGCGTTCAGAATTTTCATTTAAGTTGTTGAGCCTTGTCTTAATTTCATTAAAGGCATCATCTGTAAAAAGTGACTTCATATGTTAAAATATTTAGGTGCGTATTCATGAAAAGCGACTAGTGAATCGCAGTATATTATCTACCGTTATAAATATAACAATTATCTTTATTCAAAACCGAAATTTCTTTTGTCGCAGCAACCTAAAACATCATTTTCAATAAAGCAATGGAGTGAAGAAGATCGCCCAAGAGAGAAAATGTTAGCCAAAGGCAAAGAAGTACTTACCGATGCAGAGTTACTTGCCATTTTAATTGGAAGTGGGAGCAAAGATGAAAGTGCTGTTTCTTTGAGTAAGCGTATTTTGGCGACAAATCAACATCAATTATCGACACTTTCTACTCAATCTATTCATGAACTTATGAAGTTTAAAGGAATAGGGGAGGCCAAGGCCATTACTATTGTTGCGGCTCTAGAATTAGGAAGAAGGAAACGTGAAGCGCCTTTAATGGATTCACAAAAAATAAAATCTAGCCAATCTGTTTTTGATTGTATGCAACCCCTTTTGGGAGCATTAGCACATGAAGAGTTTTGGATTTTATATTTAAATAACTCCAATGTCATACTTCAAAAATTTCAATTAAGTAAAGGAAGTATTACAGGTACCCTTGTAGATGTTAGGTTATTGTTTAAGAAGGCAATAGAACTTTGCGCAGTGGCAATTATTTTAGTGCATAATCATCCAAGTGGCACCCTAACTCCAAGTACAGCAGATAAAACTATTACTCAAAAAGTAAAAACGGCAGGGTTAGGTTTAGACATCAAAGTGCTAGATCATGTAATTATTACCGAAAAAGGCTATTTTAGTTTTGCCGATACAGGGATATTGTAGTAATTTTAGAGTCAACAAAAAACTTTGAGCAAAGAAACAAACATACCTATAGATTCTAGTGCAGCTTCTCTTGCATTAGAAATTGCACAACTGGAAGAACAACTTAGAATTAGTAAAGCTAAGTTTGATCTTGTGTATGATGAGGATCCTGTAATGCATGCTAGCTTAAACCCTGCAACAGGATACATAATAGATTGTAATAATTCATTAGTATCAAATCTAGATTACAAAAGTAAAGACGACATCATAGGGTCTCACATATCAAAAATTTACACAGATAAATCAATATCAAAAATTGAAAAACTACTAGCCACTTTTTTAAAGACTGGTTCAATAAAAAGTGAAGAGATAACATTAAAAAGTAAAAGAGGAAAAAAGATTCCTGTGATTTTAAACTCAAGAGCTATCTATAATGAGGCAGGTGTTATTGTTAAATCTGTATCAACATTGGTCGATATTTCTGAAATAAAATTAGCCCAACGCAAAGCAAAGCAAAAGAAAAAGGATTTAGAACGTGTTAACAGAGACCTTGAGCAATTTGTATCAATTTGTTCTCATGATTTACAGGAGCCCTTGGCAACCATACGTTTTAGTAGTGATTTTTTAATGAAAAAATTCACCGATGAACTCTCACCAAAGGGTAAAGAGTATATAGGATACATTCACGATGCTTCTGGGAGAATGGCCGAGCAGATTAAGGGACTGCTAGAGCACAGTAGAATTGGTAAAGATCTAAAGAAAACAAAAGTAGATCTTCAAGAACAACTTGAGGTAGTAAAATACGATCTTAAAAAACGTATTAAAGAAACACAGGCTACTATCATTTCTGAGCCTTTACCCAAAGTAAAAGGGTATAAAATAGAATTGCGTTTACTACTTCAAAACATAATAGGAAATGCCCTAAAGTATAGTAAAAAGCGAGTAGCTCCAAAGATTAAAATTTCAGCTAAAGAAAAGAATGATTTTTGGGAGTTTGCTATTCAAGACAACGGAATTGGTATAAAACCAGAAGATATCGATGGCGTATTTACCATTTTTTCAACAGTACCTAACCACGAAAGACAAAACGGGACAGGTGTTGGTCTTGCGCATGCCGAGAAGATTGTAAAGTTGCATGAGGGAAATATATGGGTAATGTCTAAGTTTGGAGAAGGAAGTACCTTTTATTTTAAAATAAAAAAATAGCAATGCAATTAACCCTATATTTGAGGGGTGTACTTCGGAAATGTTAGTGCATCTTATTTCGCTTAGACGTCATGCTACTTATATTTACCAAACAACTTACTCCAAGAATTTCGTATGTTTTTAAATACATCTGTACGCGTGTTCTTAGTATAGAAGTAGGTTTTACTAATGAAATAGAAGTCTTCTTAGCGCATAAAGGTCCAAAAGCTTCTTATGGCAAACAGCCATTGGGAAATGAGTTGTTTTTTCAAAGTCATGATTTACTTACACAACAGGGTATCGAGAGTATCGATGTTAATGTGCGTGATTGGGAAGAAACCAAATGTTTTTTTTCGGTGAGTGAAAAAAGCGCATTGCCCTTCGATATTTTTGCGGCAGCATTTTATCTTTTAAGTCGTTACGAAGAGTATTTACCCCATGTAAAAGATCACCTTGGAAGGTTTTCAGCATCTGAAAGTTTAGCCTACAAAAATGATTTTTTAACATCGCCAGTGGTAGATATTTGGAGTTATAAACTAAAAGCGTTATTACAGCAAGAATTTCCCGAAATTATATTTCCGAAGCGAAACCCTACCCTCCATAATTTAGTAAATGCGCAAGCTGCTTTTGCTTTTTTAAACAAAGGAATATTTAGATCTTTTATTGGCTTTAGTTCCGATTTGTTTACCCTACGCTTAAAACAATTGTTGCTGCGTTTTAGGGTGGTACTCGGACTAAAGAGAGATCCGTATGACAGTTATAAATGGATAGTAAACATAGCAAAAAATAGTGCTATGAAACTTACTGTGTTCTTTTTGGTAGGAGAGGCGGTTACTTTTGAGGAAAGTATAAATACACAAAAAGGAGCATTTAAAATGCTTGTAAAATTTGTAGCAGATTACAAAGAAGTAGGGCTCTTGGTCTCTATGGCTGCCTTAACAAATCCAGAGCTTTTAAAAGTTGAAAAGCGTACCTTAGAAGGGATTATAAATAGAACTATTGAAAGCAGCCAGAATAGTAATTTGCTTATAAGATTGCCAGAAATTTATAGAAACCTAGTAGCGCTAGAAATTGAAAAAGACTATACCATGGTCTATGAAAATGAACCTGGGTTTAGGGCAGGTACTTGCACACCTTTTTTGTTTTACGATTTGGATTATGAAAGTATTACTCCATTGATTATTCAACCCATAGCATGTACTACGCAGGGTTTTTTAAAAGAAAGTCCAAAAGACACTAGCCTTAAAGTCCAAGAAATGTTAACAAAAGTAAAAGCAGTTAATGGTACTTTCTCTGTGTTGTTTTCAAACAAAGATTTTTCTGCAGACCCAAATAACAAACTATGGCGTACTTTATTTTCTGAAACTTTAACTACATGAAAAACTTAGAGATTACCGATGTATTTTTTGATTTAGATCATACCCTATGGGATTTTGATAAAAACTCTTCATTAGCTTTTCAACAGGTTTTTGAGCGGTATCAAATAGAAACCCCTTTAGCATCCTTTTTAAAAGTATACGAGCCTATAAATTTTGCTTATTGGAAGGAATATAGAGAAGAACGCGTTACAAAGCAAGAACTTCGTAGAGGGCGTCTTATAGATAGTTTTAAGGAATTGGGACTAACATATCCAGTAACGATTATAGATGGTATGAGTGATGCTTATATAGAAGAGTTGCCAAATAATAATTACTTGTTTGATGGCACGCTAGAATTACTTTCTTATTTACAAGAAAAATATACGTTACACATCATCACAAATGGTTTTACAGAAGTACAGCATATTAAACTAAGTAAGAGTAAGCTAGACCCTTTTTTTAATACTGTAACTAGTTCTGAAGAAGTGGGTGTAAAAAAACCAAACCCTCTGGTGTTTCAAAAAGCCCTAAAAAAGGCCAATGTATCTTCACAAAATTCTGTCATGATTGGTGATACCTTTGAAGCCGATATCTTGGGTGGAGAAGCCGTGGGTATGGATACAATTTTTTTTAACTACAGAAAAGAAGTTCCAACTCCAGGATACAAAGTAGTAGACCATCTACTTGAAATTAAACACTTGTTATAAAAAGACTGAACTGCTAGTATACTAAATGTTAAAATGGATGCGTTATTTTAACATACCCATACTATTATGCTCCTCAAAAACAGTTTTTTATTTATTTTTTTACTTGGCTTATTGGCTTGTGTTTCTTGTTTTGAAGACACAGATTTTGATCAAGCAAACGATATTGAAGTACGACCCGAAATCGAACTCGATCTTATCTTCTTTACACTAGAAGCATCCCAGTTCTATGACTCGGGTACCAATACAGAAAACTTAGTGATAAAAGATACAACCAATCTGGAGTTTTTGGATGGTAGAGATATTAAAGATATACTAAAGCGAGCCGAATTTCTTTTTGAGTTTACCAATAGTATCCCAAGAGGATTTGATGTTTCTTTTGACTTTCTAAATGATCAAAATGATTCTAAATTCTTTTCAGAAACAACAGTAGTTGAAGGCACACTTGAAACGCCAGTTTTAACCTCATTCATAGAAGAGGTAGATGAAGAAGAAATTGTAGAGCTAACCAAAGCAAACAAAGTGGTTGTTACGGTAACAATTCCATCGTCTTCTCAAGATTTAGTGGGTACCTTAAATCTACAATCAAAAACAACCTATTATTTAGAAATAGATTAGTAAAAAACTACTATGAAAAAAATCCTGTTTTTTTATATAGTCTTTGGACTATCTATGGCTATTTCTCAAAATAAGCAAGTGCTTTATAATTGGGATATAACACCGCAATCACTTCTTTTAAACCCAGGGAATCTTGTGGATGAAAACTATTATGTTGGTGTTCCTTTTTTATCTCAACTTCATATAAATGCAGGCTCTTCTGGAGTTTCTGTATTTGATGTCTTTGCAAATGATGGTGTAGATATAAATACAAAAATTAGAAACACCATTTTTGATCTTAGTGCTAGAGACTTCTTTACCGTTACGCAACAACTTGATATCATAAATTTTGGGTGGCAATCCAAAGGAAGAGACCCTTATTTCTTTTCTGGTGGGATCTATCAAGAAGCAGATGTGATAGCCTATTTTCCAAGAGATTTTGCTATTCTAGCTTGGGAAGGAAATCGAGATTATATTGGTAGGCCTTTTAATTTTAACCAAATTAATGCGCGAGCAGACTTACTAACAGTGTATCATTTTGGAGCAAATAAGCAAGTGTCAAAAAAACTCACCGCAGGAGTACGTGTAAAACTGTATTCGAGTATGTTGAGTATTAGTAGTACCAATAATAAAGGAACATTTACAACAACGCAACGAGAAGGAACAAACAATATCTACGAACATACAGTTAACGATTTAGATGTCGAAGTTAGAACTTCTGGAGTATTGTCATTACAAGATCTAGATCAATCTCAAGTGCGAAATAGATTGATAGGGCGTTCGTTTTTTGGAGGAAATTTAGGGCTAGGTATCGATGCAGGAGTCACGTATCAATTTAACAGACAACTTACCGCTACAGCTTCTGTTCTAGATTTTGGTGCAATTTTTCACACAAGAGATACAGAAGTATATCGTGCAAGTGGTGATTATACTTTAGATGGTATTGAACTTATTTTTCCTGAAATAGAAGATGGTGAATTGACATTTCCGTATTATGAAGACCTAGAAGATGAAGTGGAGAGAGAGATTCCAATTGATACGCTAAGTAGGGGTTATACCCAATTTCGTCCTACCAAAATTAATGCTGGAATACATTATGACTTTGGAAGAAGAGTGGGAAATAAAGATGAGTGTGATTGTAAAAATAGAGGTGGTAGAGAAGAAAGAGTATCACAGGCTGGAATTCAATATTACAGTATATTTAGACCTAGAGGACCACAAATGGCAGGAACTTTGTACTATCGAAGAAAATTTGGAGAATGGTTTTCTTTAAAAACTACCTATACAGTTGATAGCTATTCTGCAAAAAATATTGGCGCAGGGATGTCATTACATATGGGTGCTGTAAATTTCTTTTTGGCCGCAGATAATCTGCTGGATCTTGCAAATGTTGCCAAAGCAAAAAGTGTATCTTTACAGCTAGGATTTAATTATATAGTAGATCAAAAATGAAGCAAGTTATAGTAGGGTTACTATTAGTATTAACAGTAGTATCAAAAGGAGTAGCACAAAAATCACTTAGTGATTACGGTTTTGTGGTTGTTCCTGAACGATTTGATTTTTTATCTGAGGATGATAAATACCAATTAAATTCGATGACGAAGTTTTTTCTTGGAAAGAAAGGATTTAACGCCTATTATTTTGAAGAGTTGCCTGATGTAAAAAACTGTGATGGCCTATGGGCAGATGTTGAAACAAAATCAAACCTTACACGAACAAAAATGACATTGGTCTTAAAAGATTGTAAAGGAGTTGAGGTTTATAGAGGAATTGAAGGATCAAGTAAACATAAAGATTATAGAAAGTCTTATCAAGAAGCTCTCAGGAAAACACTCAATGCTATTCCTACGCTTCCAAAACCGCAGACTGAAATAATTATTGCAGATAACCAACTGTCTTCACAGAAAGAAACGCTTTCAAAAGAAACTGTAACTGAGACATCTCTTAAGGATGTTGCCCAAATTGAAGATGTTAAATCGGTCAATCAATATCCTCCTCAAAATACATTTAATTCTTATGTGTATAATGGAGATTCTTACTTGTTGAAAAAGATAGAAAACGGTTTTAATGTTTATAAAGTTTCATATAGTTCAGATACAGGTCTAGAACTAAAAGGTGCCATTATTAAAAGCAATTTAGGATATACTGCTATCGTTTTTGAAGCTCAATACCAATGTGTTTTCCGAGAAAACAAAGATGTAATGCTTGTAGATACCACAGGAAGAAATAAATCTATTACACTAGTATTTCAGAATTAAAAATCGTACTTCTCTTTCCAGAGACTTTTTAGATATACTTTTAATTGATTTTCTTTAGCGTTGTTTCCTGGTTTGTATAAGGTTGTGCCCTTAATTTCTTCGGGTAAAAATTCATGGGGTACAAATCCACCCTCAAAATCATGGGCATATTGGTAATTTTGTCCGTATCCTAACTCTTTCATGAGCTTTGTAGGTGCATTTCTAATAGAGAAAGGTACCGATAGATCGCCTGTTTGTTTTACAAGCTGCTGTGCTTTCTTAATAGCGAGATAACTAGCGTTGCTTTTAGGTGATGTAGCCAAATAAATAACACATTGACTTAATATAATACGCGCTTCTGGAAAACCAATAGTAGTAACAGCTTGAAATGTAGTATTGGCCAGTAATAAGGCGTTTGGATTTGCATTTCCAATATCTTCAGATGCTAGAATAAGTAATCTTCTTGCAATAAATTTTATATCCTCCCCACCTTCAATCATTCTAGCTAACCAGTAAACAGCAGCATTTGGATCGCTGCCGCGGATCGATTTAATAAAGGCAGAGATAATATCGTAATGTTGCTCTCCAGTTTTGTCATACAGTACAGTGTTTTTTTGCACTTTTTGCTGTACCATTTCATTAGTGATCGTAACTTTTTGTTTGGTGTCATTTTGCACTTCGGAAATTTCCGAAATCACTACCAATTCTAATATATTAAGAAGCTTTCTAGCATCTCCGCCAGAGAGTTTTAATATGGCCTCTGATTCTTGTAAGTCAATATCATACTTCTGAAGGATAGTATCGGTAGCAATCGCTCTCTCTAAAAGGTCTTCAAGATCTTGTTTTGAAAAGGAATTTAGTACATATACTTGGCATCTAGAGAGTAGGGCAGGTATGACCTCAAAACTTGGATTCTCCGTGGTTGCCCCAATAAGAGTTACTAATCCTTTTTCTACTGCACTTAACAAAGAATCTTGCTGCGATTTGCTAAATCGGTGTATTTCATCAATAAACAGGATGGGGTTTTTTGTAGTAAACAATCCGTCCGATTTTTTTGCTTTTTCAATCACCTCTCGAACAGCTGCAACGCCACTATCGATAGCGCTTAATTGATAAAAAGGCCTTTCAGACTGTGTGGCGATAATGGTTGCTAAAGTCGTTTTGCCTATGCCGGGTGGTCCCCAAAATATCATAGAAGGAATCATGCCACTAGCCAATTGCTGTGTTAAGGCTCCTTGATCGCCAACAAGATGTTGCTGACTAAGATAATCTGCTAGTACTTTGGGTCTAATTCTTTCGGCAAGCGGTGCATTCATAAGGTAAAGTTACAGTTTTAATTGTTCTATAAAACTGACAATTTATCATATCCTCTTAAATGGGTTTGTTTTTGCTATATTGAAGTATGCCTAAAACTCAAAAATTATATTTTTCATTAGATGTAATCTTATATCCACTCTTGTTTGTGTTTATTATGTGGGTTGTTTTTTGGTTTGAAATTCGGTTCGCAACAGATTTTAATCGATTTGGGATTCACCCTGGTAAGTATGAAGGATTACGCGGTGTGCTTTTTAGCCCTTTTATTCATGGGAGTTTAAAGCATTTGTTTAATAATAGTATTCCCATGCTGGTACTAGGTGCTGCCTTATTTTATTTTTATAGACCTATTCGCTGGCAAGTTTTATTGTTTGGTCTGCTTAGTACAGGAATTATTACATGGCTCATAGGCAGACCTGCAAATCATATAGGAGCCAGTGGTATTGTTTATTTATTGGCATCCTTTTTATTTTTTAAAGGTATTATTTCTAAGCAATATCAGCTTACAGCACTTTCTTTTGCTGTTGTTTTTGTATACGGGAGTTTGCTTTGGTATGTTTTTCCGATAGATCCAGCTATTTCTTGGGAGGGTCATCTATCTGGTTTTGGAGTAGGAGTAGTGTTAGCCTTTTTAATGAAAGGCAGTACCACAGTACCTGTAAAAAAATATGAATGGGAGCGCGATGATTACAAACCGGAAAATGATCCATTCATGCAGCAATTCGATGACGACGGAAATTTTATAGAAAAGCAACCTGAGTTTGTTGAAGAAAATTTCAGCACCACTTCAGAAAATCCTGTGCGGATTGTTTATACTATTATAACTAAACAGGAAGAAGATATTAACTAGATCTTTGTCGTACTGTTTCATAAAGAAAGGCACCACAGGCAACAGATACGTTCAAAGAATTAATTTCTCCTAATAATGGAAGCGCAGCTTTTTTGTCTACGATATTTAAAACCGATTTCTGAACACCAACACCTTCAGAACCCATGATAATCGCTAGTGGTTCTTTAAAATCAATATCATAGAGTGTTTCTTGGGTTTTTTCTGTTGCTGCAATGGTTGTAATTCCACTTCCTTGTAAATAGTATATAGCATCTTTAATGTGATCTACTTTGCAAATAGGAATATTGAAAATAGCGCCAGCTGATGTTTTAATAGTGTCACCTCCAACAGGTGCACCACCCTTTTTTTGAATAATAACGCCATCCACACCAGTACATTCTGCTGTTCTTAAGATAGCTCCAAAATTACGCACATCACTAATTTGATCTAGGATTAAGAAAAGAGGAGTTTTTGGACTTTCAAGAACTGTTTCTACTAAGGTTTCTAAAGGAATGAATTCTATAGGAGAGCTTACAAGGATGATACCTTGATGATTGCTACGGCATAATTTATCCATCTTTTCAATAGGAACAAATGAAATACTAACATTCAAACGCTCAAGATCCGCCACGATAGCATCAATTTTAGGACTTTGTAGACCTTTTTGGACATAAGCCTTGTCTATAGTTTGTTTTGCTTTTAAAGCTTCTATTACTGGATAAATACCAAAAAGTAGTGTTTCTTTCTTCATAAGATTGTAAAAGTAAAAAACCATCCTTAGAAAAGGATGGTTTTTAAGATATATTGAGAATATATATTATTTATTCTGCTGGGTCTTCGTATTCAGTTTCCCAGTTAAAGGCATTTAGTAGGCCAATAGCTCCAGTTAAAGGTCCGTTAGAGTTTCCTCCGTTCCAAGAACCTGGATCATCTAGGTCAAGTGAACCAGGGAATGTTCCACCCGTTTCAGAACCATCGTAAACAACACCATCTACAGTAGTTACCGTTCCAAAGAATTCGAAAGCGTCACCTTCTTCAAAAACAGAAGCATCAACACCAAACAAAGCAGCCATATCTGCAGTTGCGAAACTTACATCAAATGGGAATGTTGTGGTAGATCTAAATGCTAAAGTATCTGTAGGTGCACCAGTGAAGTCTCCTAAAACGCGAACCGAATAAGTAGCAACGTTTCCATTTGGGTCTTCAGTCATAGCACTGAAAGAAGCGGTAGCTGGATCAGCTCCCATGTTAAATTCAGGTCTTTCAACAAATTTTACAAATCCTCCATTGCTTAGTTCAGGAAAACGTGCTTTATCTTCATCTTCACAACTAGTAAATGTAAATGCAGATACAAGCGCTACAAATCCTAGAGAGAATATTTTATTTATATTTTTCATAATTAAAGTATTTAATTAAAATGTATTAGTTAATGAAACCAGCAGGGTTTGTATCCCAGAATACTTGGTTTGAGGCAGGTGTTTGACTGATGTTAGGGTTTGTCTCAACCTCAGTAGTTGGATATCTGTACGTTCTTGGGAAAGCACCTACAGGTATAACACCTTCTTGTAAATTAGGGTATCCTGTTCTTCTGTACATGTTGTACGGCTCTATACCATTACCCCAAGAAGCTAAGTACCACTCTCTAATTACGATAGCTAATTTAGCCTCGTTACCAGATGCACCATCGTACTCTGCCATTACTCTAGCGATATAGTCACTAACATCTGTAGAAGTAGCAGCGTAATCAACACCATCAGTTTCAGTAGCTAAAGCACCAGAGAAACCAGTTACTTTGTCCATACTTAATTGAATACCTTGCATTAATAAAGTTCTAGAATCAACAGCAACTCCTAAGTCTAATCCAGCTTCAGCTAATGCGAAGTGAGAGAAAGAAGATAAGAAGATTGGGTTAATACCAGCACCATCAAGTGTTTCTATACCTTGAGAATCTGTTCTGTCAAATTGATTTCTATCAAAAGCTCCACCTCCTGGATATACACCAAAAGTAGATCTTCTTGTGTTGTCATTAGGAATACCTTCATCATCTCCGTGATCTCTACCCCAGTAGAAGTTTCCTACGTAGCAGTAATCGTAAATAGAGTTTCCTGCACATGGTAGGTTTGAACCATCAGGTGCACCTTCACGTTGACGGTAGATATAGTAACGTAATCTTGGATCAGCTGTTCCATTTTCAACAAAAGGAGCTTCAGTATCACCAGCGTTTAGGTAATCGTAAAAACCGTTACTCATATAGAATCCAGTACCGTTAGGATAGTTTCCTAAGAAAATTGGACTTCTAGATTCTGGTGAAGTAGCTGTAGAATAAACATATTGAAAATCTTCATCTTCAGTGTTTATGAAATTTTCAGATGCTATTGCGGCAATCGCATCGCCGTTACCCATGTTTAGGTTTGCTTTTAATTTTAAAGTGTTTGCTACAGCAATCCAGTTGTTTGTATCAAATTCACCATAAAATAAATCCTGTGGTATCACTACTGATTCACTACTTAAAGCAGCAATCGCATCATCTAATAATGCTAATTGAGCCATGTAAACAGTTTGTGCATCATCTAGTTTTGGAGTTGGGAATTCAGTAAATTGATTTGCTTCACTGAAAGGAACATCTCCAACATAATCCACTAAGGTAATGTAAGTGTATGCTTCTATAATGTTTGCAACGGCAACATGGTAAGGAATACCAGTTTCAGAACCAGCATCTATTTCTTGTAATAAATCTACATTGGCAAACATGTTATATGAAGAAGTCCAAATACCTGTTAAAGTAGTATTGGTAACAGCACCTGCATATTGACCGAATTGAGCAGTCATACGCGTAATGTTTGAAGAAGATCCTCTTAATCCACTAGTAATACCATTAAAAGCTAACTGAATTTGGTTAAGTACAAAATTAGGATCAGCTACATCCTCACTAATTGTATTAGGGTTCTCTAGTAAATCTAGTTCTGCTGTTTCACATCCTGCGAAGAAAGCTAACATAGCAGATACGATAGTTATTTTTAAAATATTTTTCATAATACGTAATTAAATTATTGGTGTTTGCTAGTATAACAAGGTGGTATTAAAAATACCACCTTACTAGCTTCACTTTTTTTTAGAATGTTGCTTTAATACCAAATGAATAACGCTTAGAAGTAGGTCCTGTTTGGAATTCTAAACCTTGACCGTTACCAGTACCAACACTTAATGCTTCTGGATCAATGTTGAATGCATCAGGAATGTTAAACGCCTTTACATATAAGTTCTGACCAGATAAAGAGAATGATACATTTCCAAAAGGAGTCTTCTCTAACATTTTCTCAGTTAAAGAGTACGTCAATGAAGCTTCTCTTAAACGTAAGTGAGATGCGTCGTAGATACCCTGTCCAGAAGGATCAACTAAGTTGATAAAGTATACGTCGTTAGCACCAATTTGAATTTGATTTTCGATTGGTTGTCCTGCATCATCCAAAATTAACTGACCCGTTGTAGGGTTCGCTAATAATCCTGGAATCACATAACTTCCTTCTCTGTTATCAACATTCACAGTTGTTACACCACGACGGAAGAATTGAGAAGCAGTTTGAGAATAGATATCACCTCCGTGAGTATATTCAAGTTGTGCAGACAAAGAAAGTTGTTTGTATGTCAATGTGTTAATTGTAGTTACTGTCCAGTCTGGGTTTGGATCACCAATGGTTTCGATTGGTAAGTTCAAATCACCTTCAGAATCAATAATTGTACCGTCTGTAGGGTCAATTAATAAAACACCTTCTACACCAACTCCGAAAGGATTTTCTTCCGTAACGTTAGCAGGAGAGTAACGAGCAGCATAACCACCTTTTATTACACCTAGAGGTTCACCTTCAGCGGCAAAGTTTCCTAAGTTAGTGAAACCTGCATAAGCAAATTCTTCAACACCACCTAAGTCAATAACTTCATTTTCGAAAGCAGTAAAGTTGTTTCTTACATCCCATGAGAAGTTATCACTTTTTAATAGAGTGAAATCTAATCCTAATTCAACACCTCTAATTTGAGTTTCAGCGATGTTATCTGCTGTTACAGTTGCTCCAGTTGATGGAGAAATTGGTCTATTTACAATTTGGTCTTCAATAGATCTTTGGTAAACAGTTGCGTCTAAACGTATTCTTTTGTTGAATAATTCAGATTCTAAACCTACCTCAAATTCTTTTTGAAGTTCTGGTTGTAAGTTTCTGTTACCAAGGAAAGTTGATAATCCATTGGTAGTTACAGCAGTACCTGTTGGGTCAATAACGGCAGATGCGTTAGAGTTAAAAGGAGTTCTTGTACTGTAAGGTCCAGGGAATCTCGCAGAAGTACCGTAACCAGCACGTAATTGTAAGTAACCAAGTGTTTCGCTACGTACACCTTCGATTGAAGTAGGTACAAATGAAATCGAAGCACCAGGGTAAAATAATGATCTGTTTTCTTGCTCTAATGTAGAAGCCCAGTCATTACGTCCAGATAAAGTTAAGTAAAGGTATCCGTTGTAGTCAAAAGAAGCTTCACCATATGCACCTAAGATGTTTTGCTCAGCTTGGAATGTTAAACTTCCTGCTACAGGATCGTTGATTTGTTGGTCAATAAAGTTGTCATGATCAAAGAAACCAAATACAATTTGATTTTGACTTGACTGTCCAAATTGCTCATATGTATCACGTCTTGCGTTGAAACCAAGTTGTGTAGTTAAGCTAAAGTTATCAGCTAACTCAATATTGTTAAAGCTAAAGTTTAAGTTGTGGTCATAAATAAAGTTAGTTCCACTTGTAGTTCTTAAGTAACCAGTATCGTATGGTGCAGTAACACCACCACGAGCAGCTCTAAATTCTTGATTTTCATTATAGGTATCTAATCCAAAACGGTACGATACAGTTGTGTTGTCAGAAATTTCATAAGCAGCACCTAACTTACCATAGAAACGGTTAGTTTGTTGCTCATTTCCTGCATAGTTTAATAACCAATAAGGGTTTTCTTGATCTGTTCTGTAGTAAACACTAGATCCATCATTTGGATTTTCAAATGGTAAATTTGTTAGATCTAAGTTTCTAGGAATAAACAACGTTCTAGTAAAAATAGATAGTGCTCCACCTGCGTTGTTTGCAGCAATAGGAGGTGTGTTTACACGTGTGCTACTAAAGTTAGCTGTACCATCGAAAGAGAATTTGTTAGATAGCTTTGTAGATCCACCTAAACCAATGTTGTAACGAGTTAAACCGTTGTTTCTGATGTATCCATCTTCAGTAGTATAACCAAAGTTTAAGTTGTAACGAGTGTTTCCTTCGTTTCCAGGAGAACCAGCAACGTTAACAGACATAGACTGACCTAAACCAGTTCTAAAGAAATCTGATACATTATTTGGAGCTGCAACATAAGGAATCTCTAATCCGTCAAACTCAGGAAATAAATCTCCTTGTCCCGCATATGGGTGAGCAATAGTAAGACCTGCATCTAAACGAGCACCCCAGTTTCCAACGAATCCTGGGTTAGGAGTGTTGTCAGATCCTTGACCGTAATCGTTTTGATAATCTGCAAGGTTAGAGATTTGTGTTTGGTATACAGAAGAGTTTACAGTTACCTCAAACTTCTTGTTTAAGTCCTTGTTACTTCCGTTTTTTGTTGTAATCAATACAACACCATTTCTACCTTGTTGACCATATAATACCGATGCACTTAAACCTTTTAAGATTTGTACACTTTCTACATTATTTGGATCTAAATCTAAGAAACGGCTACTTGTAACTGTGTTACCACCAGCAAAACCAGTTTGTTGGTTAGTTCCAGAATCAAAAGGAACACCATCTACGATAAATAGCGGTTGGTTGCTACCGTTAATAGAACTTCTACCACGAATAACAAAGTTAGTACCAGATCCTGTTGCACCACTGTTACCTACAATTTGTACACCGGCAACTTTACCATTTAAAGATCTAACAACGTCAGATTCTGGTTTGTTTTCAATAGATTCAGCTTCAAGAGTTGTTACGGCATATCCTAAAGACTTACGTTCTTTAGTAACACCACCATATCCTGTTAAAACTACAGTTTCTAAAGCCTCTCCTGCAACCATTGTTACATTCATTTTGCTTGAAGAAGCCGTAACAGGCTTTTCTTGTGCGTCAAATCCTACGTAAGAGTATACAAGTGTTTGGCCTACAGCTGTTGCGATAGAGTAGTTCCCATCGAAATCAGATTGTGTACCATTTGTTGTACCTTTTACAATAATGTTAACTCCTGGTAATGGTAGTCCTGAATCATCAGTCACCGTACCGGAGATTGTTTTTTCTTGTGCAAACGATAGTTGCACTACTAACGCTAGCAATAGCGTTAAAATTCCACTAAACTTTGTTTTCATTTTATAATTATTTGAATTAGCCAATGCCAAAAATCACAATAAAAACTTAATTACACAACTTTTTAAACTTAAATTTTGCTTTTTTATCTTAGGCTGTCGAGGTTTTTAAGCACTTTATCTTAAAAACGTGAAGTGAGGCTAAGGTGAATTTTTGTGTTAGAAAATTTAAACGCTTGATTATCAATATTTCCGTTAGCGATATTAAATTTTAGCACACCGGCTTTATTTAGAAGTCCTAGACCAATACCAAAGCTGTATAGATTTTCCTTTTGGTCAATTACATCGTTTTCGAAATATCCTAGATCGATTATACTATGTATGTAGGTGTTTTGATTGAGTAGAAAACGATATTCTGTATTTAAAACAGATACTAGTGATGCATCAATACTGTTTTCTGTAAATCCGCGTATACTATTTATACCTCCGAATCTAAATAATTCATTTGTTAAATAGCTGTCGCTTAGCAGCACATTCGTAGTGTTCTGGACGTATACATTGTTTTTTGAGTTTAATTTAAAAATGTGATATATGTTATTGGTGATTTTTAATTGGTCTTCTTTTGAAGTGTTAGACTCCCTATTTCCAATACCTATTTCGAAGTCTATCTTGGTTTTAAATGGGAATAGTCTGTTGTTTTGTGGTTTCACGAATTGTAGACCGCCAATAATAGATTTTGCTTGAAAATCTTGCAAGCTTTCAGGATTAGGGTTGTTTTCTAGTAAGTTGCTAGAAGTGTTGCCTTTATAACCTAGGTATGTTTTGGATGATGGTGAAATTTGATACGAGGTGTTTATTTCTTGTGAGGTAGAAGAGAAGGTACTGTCTCTTTTAAAAATATTTATTTCGGCTGCTATGCCAAAGGGTGTTTTGAGTAGATAGGGGAGTTCTGTTCTAATAGATAGGTTTTGTTGATCTCCTCCATCAGCTTTGTATTTTAGAATGAGTTTCTCGCCAAAATTTAAGTTGTTGTTTAATGCTAGGTCTAAATAGCCATTAAATTCAATATTTTGAGTTTCCTCATTTGTTGCAAATCCTAAAATACCGTCAAAAGTATTGAAGTTTTGTTTTTCGAGATATAAGTAGACTGTGGTTTTATTTTTCTCAAATAAGGCCTCTGGAGTTTTTTTGCTATTCACAAAACCTAAACTTTGTAAAGCGTTATTTTTTTTTAAGATTTCTTCTTTGTTAAATACATCTCCTTTTTTTATGCCAGCAAAGTATTTTATAAATGACTTCGGAAATTTTTCATACCCTTTTACTGTAATGCTATCGATGGTTCTTTTGGATTGTGAATTTACTTTTAGTGTTGCTGAAATGTTAGTGCCATCGATGATGAGTTCTGAAAGTTGTAGTTTTCCAAATGTATTTCCGTTTTGGGTTTGAAGCACATTTAGTTTTTGAAGTGCAGTTTGAGTTTCTGAAATTGGAAGTATGAAATAAGTATCTTGGACAGAATCTGAAATAGTTTCAAGTTGTTTTTTTGTGAACGATGTTTTGTTGAAGTAAACTTTTATAAGGGTGTACTTTTTTCCAAAAAAATAATGGGCGTTGCAAAGCGTGTCGTTTATTTTATCAATTTGGATCAACTGATTTTCTATGTAGCCAAATTGTTCTAATCTTTTTGAAATGTTAGTTACTTCTTCTTGAATGCTTTTGTAATCAAGATGATTTTTACTTGTTAAAAGTGAATCCTCAAGTGTTTTAGAGATGGGTATTTCCGAAGAGATGGTAAGGCTAATGTCTTGAGCTTTTACAAATGTAAAAAAACTAGTATATATATTAAGGTATAAAAATATGTAGCAGATTTGTTTCAAAAAGGGAAAATTGTATTGTAAAATTAACGATAGCATTTCGTTTTTAATATCTCAAACTGTAAATAATAAAAAAGGTAAAATTTTAATAGGCTAACGTTTGAAATATCAAATAATTATTATATTTTTGCACGCCCTAATAAGAGGGAATTAATAAATAACAATTAAGTATAACAAGGATTTTTATGCCAACTATTTCACAATTAGTACGAAAAGGAAGGACCAAAATAACCAAGAAGTCAAAATCGGCTGCCTTAGATTCATGTCCGCAACGCCGCGGAGTATGTACGCGTGTTTATACTACCACACCTAAAAAACCGAACTCTGCAATGCGTAAAGTAGCGCGTGTTCGTTTAACAAATGGTAAGGAAGTAAACGCATACATCGGTGGTGAAGGACACAATCTTCAAGAGCACTCGATAGTATTGGTTAGAGGTGGAAGGGTGAAAGATTTGCCGGGAGTTAGATATCATATTGTTCGTGGAGCCTTAGACACCGCTGGTGTTGATGGAAGAACACAACGT
This sequence comes from Patiriisocius sp. 208BN25-11, assembly GCF_058147145.1. Lineage (NCBI taxonomy): Bacteria > Pseudomonadati > Bacteroidota > Flavobacteriia > Flavobacteriales > Flavobacteriaceae > Patiriisocius > Patiriisocius sp. 208BN25-11. The sequence continues at coordinate 220,441 of NZ_JBYVJY010000001.1, read as the reverse complement.
AGATCTAAATACGGAGCAAAACGCCCTAAGAAGTAATTTTAATTTTTTTAAAACGAAGACATGAGAAAAAGAGCAGCCAAGAAAAGACCGCTTTTACCAGATCCAAGATTTAACGATCAGTTAGTTACACGTTTTGTGAACAACTTGATGTGGGACGGTAAGAAGTCGGTGGCGTTCAAAGTATTTTATGATGCAATTGACATCGTAGAAGAAAAAAAGACAGACGAAGAAAAAACAGGTTTAGAGATTTGGAAGGATGCCCTTTCAAACGTAATGCCTCACGTTGAAGTACGTAGTCGTAGAGTAGGTGGAGCTACATTCCAGATACCTATGCAGATTCGTGCAGATCGTAAGATCTCAACTGCTATGAAGTGGTTGATCGGTTACGCTAGAAAACGTAACGAAAAATCAATGGCTCAAAAGCTAGCATCTGAGATCCTAGCAGCAGCTAAAGAAGAAGGAGCAGCGGTTAAAAAGCGTACAGATACGCACAAAATGGCCGAAGCAAATAAAGCATTCTCACACTTTAGATTCTAACAGAAATGGCAAGAGATTTAAAATTCACAAGAAACATTGGAATTGCGGCTCATATTGATGCTGGTAAAACAACCACTACTGAGCGTGTTCTTTATTATACAGGAGTTTCACACAAAATTGGAGAAGTACATGATGGTGCTGCTACAATGGACTGGATGGAGCAAGAGCAGGAACGTGGTATCACGATTACTTCAGCGGCGACAACATGTGAGTGGAAATTCCCAATTGAAAACGGAGAACCAACACCTGAAACAAAAGGATATCACTTCAACATTATTGATACTCCTGGTCACGTAGATTTTACTGTAGAGGTAAATAGATCTTTACGTGTATTAGATGGTTTGGTATTCTTGTTTAGTGCAGTTGATGGTGTAGAGCCACAATCTGAAACTAACTGGAGATTGGCAGATAACTATAAAGTACCTAGAATTGGTTTCGTTAACAAAATGGACCGTCAAGGATCTGACTTTTTGGGTGTTTGTCAGCAAGTAAAAGACATGTTGAAGTCTAACGCAGTGCCTATTGTACTTAACATTGGTGATGAAGAAGATTTTAAAGGTGTTATTGACTTAGTAAAAAACCGTGCTATTGTATGGCATGATGCAACTCAAGGGTCAACATTTGATGTGATTGACATTCCTGAGGATATGAAAGAAGAAGCTCGTAAGTACCGTGCGCTTTTAATTGAAGAAGTAGCAAGTTACGATGAGAATCTTTTAGAGAAATTTATGGAAGACGAAGATTCTATTACAGAAGAAGAAGTGCACAAAGCACTTAGAGCTGCTGTAATGGATATGGCTATCATACCTATGATCTGTGGTTCTGCGTTTAAAAACAAAGGAGTTCAGTTCTTATTAGATGCTGTATGTCGTTACTTACCTTCTCCAGTGGATAAGGAAGGTATCGTTGGTGTGAATCCAAATACAGAGCAAGAAGAGCTTCGTAAGCCAAGTGTTGATGAGCCTTTTGCTGCATTGGCATTTAAAATTGCTACCGATCCTTTTGTTGGTCGTTTAGCATTCTTTAGAGCGTACTCTGGTCGTTTAGATGCAGGTTCGTATGTTTTAAACAACCGTTCAGGAAAAAAAGAGCGTATTTCACGTATCTACCAAATGCATGCTAACAAGCAAAATGCAATCGATTTTATAGAAGCTGGAGATATTGGAGCTGCTGTTGGATTTAAATCTATCAAAACAGGAGATACACTTTCGGCCGAGAAACACCCAATTGTGTTAGAATCTATGGACTTCCCGGATCCAGTAATTGGTATTGCTGTGGAGCCTAAGACTAAAGCGGACGTTGATAAATTAGGTATTGGTTTGGCTAAATTAGCTGAAGAGGATCCAACGTTTACAGTGCGTTCAGACGAAGCTTCAGGACAGACCATTATTTCTGGAATGGGTGAACTTCACTTAGATGTAATTGTAGACCGTTTAAAGCGTGAGTTTAAGGTTGAAGTAAATCAAGGCCAGCCGCAAGTTGAGTACAAAGAAGCTATCACAAGAGCTGCAGATCATAGGGAAGTTTATAAAAAACAATCTGGTGGTCGTGGTAAGTTTGCTGATATCGTATTTACGATTGAACCAGCAGACGAAGGAGTAGTAGGTCTTCAATTTGAGTCTATCATTAAAGGTGGTAACGTTCCTAAAGAATTTATCCCTTCTATTGAAAAAGGATTTAAAATGGCGATGATCAATGGTCCATTAGCAGGATATGAAGTTGATTCTATGAAAGTAACGTTGAAAGATGGATCTTACCATGATGTGGATTCGGATCAGTTATCTTTCGAATTGGCTGCTAAACTTGGATTTAAAAACTCTGCAAAAGCGGCAAAAGCTGTTATTATGGAACCAATCATGAAGCTTGAGGTAATTACTCCTGAAGAAAACATGGGTGACATTGTAGGTGATTTAAATAGAAGACGTGGACAAGTAAGTGATATGGGTGACCGTGCAGGTGCTAAAACTGTAAAAGCTACAGTGCCACTTTCTGAAATGTTCGGATATGTTACAACATTAAGAACATTGTCATCAGGTCGTGCAACGTCAACAATGGAATTTTCACACTATGCAGAGACACCTTCTAATATTTCAGAAGAAGTAATCGCTGCCGCTAGAGGAACTAACGCTTAATATTTCAGCAATGAGTCAAAAAATAAGAATTAAATTAAAATCATACGATCATAATTTAGTAGACAAATCTGCTGAAAAAATCGTTAAGACTGTTAAAACAACAGGTGCTGTTGTAACTGGACCAATTCCGTTACCAACACACAAGAAAATCTTTACAGTATTACGTTCACCACACGTAAACAAGAAGAGTAGAGAGCAGTTTCAATTAAGCTCTTACAAGAGGTTATTGGACATCTACAGTTCTTCTTCAAAAACAATTGACGCTCTAATGAAGTTAGAGTTGCCAAGTGGTGTTGAAGTAGAGATTAAAGTCTAAGTATATTTCTGAAATTTTATTTTCAGTAGACATGTCCTAAGCTGCGAGCGAGGGAAAAACGGAAAACAAAGTAATATTCGGGATCGAATTTATTTTGATCCCTTTTGTTTTTAATAAAATTTCTTTTCCCCGTCCCTAAAGGGAGGAAATTTTTTTCGCCACCCTTTAGGGAGGGGCAAAGCGAAAAAAAATAATAATTAAGAACGTAGTGAGTGCTACATTCGAGTATAAATCAATAAATAATAAATTATGTCTGGGTTAATTGGAAAAAAGATAGGGATGACCAGCATCTTTGACGAGAATGGTAAGAATATACCATGTACCGTTATAGAGTGTGGGCCCTGTGTTGTTACCCAAGTCAGAACTGAAGAAGTTGACGGTTATGCTGCGCTTCAATTAGGTTTCGATGACAAGAAGACTGCTACAAAAGCTGCTGAAGGGCACTTTAAAAAAGCAGGAACCGTTGCAAAACGCAAAGTCGCCGAATTTAAAGGTTTTGATGAGGAAGTTAAATTAGGTGATACAATTACTGTAGAGCACTTTACAGAAGGAGAATTCGTTGATGTGGCGGGTACTTCAAAAGGTAAAGGTTTTCAAGGTGTTGTAAAACGTCACGGTTTTGGTGGTGTAGGTCAAGCTACTCACGGTCAACATAACCGTTTAAGAGCGCCAGGTTCTATTGGTGCAGCGTCGTATCCTGCGAGAGTATTCAAAGGAATGAAGATGGCTGGTCAAATGGGGAACGAAAAGGTGAAAGTTCAAAATTTAAGAGTTTTAAAAGTAGTTGCTGAAAAGAACCTACTTGTTGTGAAAGGGTGTGTTCCTGGACATAAAAACGCTTACGTAACGATTCAGAAATAATGAAGGTAGCTGTATTAGATAGTAAAGGAAAAGACACAGGAAGAAAGGTAGAGCTTTCTAAAGATGTGTTTGGTATTGAGCCTAACAATCACGCTGTATATCTTGATGTAAAGCAGTACTTGGCAAATCAACGTCAAGGAACGCATAAAGCAAAAGAACGTGCAGAGATTGCTGGATCTACCAGAAAGATAAAGAAACAAAAAGGAACTGGTACTGCTCGTGCGGGTAGTATTAAGTCTGGTGTTTTTAAAGGTGGTGGTCGTATGTTTGGTCCAAGACCAAGAAACTACTCGTTTAAATTAAACAAGAACTTAAAGCGTTTAGCTCGTAAATCTGCCCTTACAATGAAGGCAAATGATAAGGCAATCGTTGTGTTAGAAGACCTAAAATTTGATACTCCTAAAACAAAAGATTTTACTGCAGTTTTAAAGACTTTAGGTCTTGAAAACAAAAAGTCTTTGTTTGTGTTGGGTGAATCAAATAATAATGTATATTTGTCTTCGCGAAATTTAAAAGGTACTGAAGTCGTAAGTAACTCAGAATTAAGTACTTATAAAATTTTGAACGCAAATAGTGTAGTGCTATTTGAAGGTTCTTTGGAAGGAATTGAGTCAAACTTAAGTAAATAGAAACAAGATGAGTATCTTAATTAAACCTATAATTACGGAAAAAGCTACGGCAGATGCGGAATTAAATAACCGTTACGGATTCGTAGTAAACCCAAAGGCGAATAAGGTAGAAATCAAAAAAGCGGTGGAAGCTGCTTATGAAGTTTCTGTTCTTAAAGTTCGCACATTAAATGTCCGCCCAGATAGAAAAACTCGTTACACAAAAACGGGAATTCAAACTGGTAAAACAAATGCTTACAAAAAAGCAATTGTACAGGTGGCGGAAGGTGATACAATAGATTTTTACGGAGGAGCTGAATAAGCTTTTCAATTAAAAAAAGACAAAAATGTCAGTAAGAAAATTAAAACCAATCACCCCAGGACAGCGTTTTAGAGTTGTAAATGGATTTGACGCCATTACAACTGATAAGCCGGAGAAAAGTTTATTAGCTCCGAAAAAGAGGTCTGGTGGTAGAAACAGTCAAGGAAAGATGACCATGCGCTACATAGGTGGTGGTCACAAAAAGAAGTATAGAATTATCGATTTTAAGCGCGAAAAGGCAGGAGTGCCTGCTACCGTAGCTTCTATTGAATACGATCCAAACCGTACAGCATTCATCGCTTTATTAAACTATCAAGATGGTGAGAAGCGTTATGTAATTGCTCAAAACGGTCTTCAAGTTGGTCAAAATATCGTCTCTGGCGATGCTGTAGCTCCAGAAATTGGAAATGCAATGACCTTATCAAACATTCCATTAGGTACCATTATCTCTTGTATAGAGTTGCGTCCAGGACAAGGAGCTGTATTGGCTCGTAGTGCTGGTGCTTTTGCACAATTAATGGCGCGTGATGGTAAATTTGCTACCGTTAAATTACCTTCTGGTGAAACACGTTTAATCTTAGTCACTTGTATGGCAACTATTGGTGCTATATCTAATAGTGACCACCAGTTAACTGTATCTGGTAAGGCTGGACGTTCTAGATGGCAAGGTAGAAGACCACGTACTAGACCAGTAGTTATGAACCCGGTCGATCATCCAATGGGTGGTGGTGAAGGGAAGTCTTCTGGTGGACACCCACGCTCTAGAAACGGTATTCCTGCAAAAGGATTTAGAACCCGTTCAAAGACAAAGCAGAGTAATAAATACATAATCGAACGTAGAAAGAAATAAGCTATGGCAAGATCGTTAAAAAAAGGACCGTACGTTCACTACAAGTTAGATAAGAAAGTACAAGATAATGTGGAGTCTAATAAAAAGACTGTGATCAAGACTTGGTCAAGAGCTTCTATGATTACTCCAGATTTTGTAGGACAAACTATTGCAGTTCATAATGGCCGTCAATTCGTGCCAGTATATGTAACTGAGAATATGGTAGGACATAAACTAGGAGAATTTTCACCAACAAGATCATTCCGTGGTCACGCAGGTGCAAAAAATAAAGGTAAAAAATAATAGGCCATGGGAGTTCGTAAAAGAGAAAGAGCAGAGCAGATTAAAGAGGCTAAGAAGACTCAGTACTTCGCTAAGTTGAATAACTGCCCTACATCACCAAGAAAAATGCGCTTAATGGCGGATTTAGTAAGAGGTGAGAAAATTGACAAGGCACTAAACATTTTAAAGTTTAGTTCAAAAGAATCATCACGTCGTTTAGAGAAATTGTTATTGTCTGCTATTGCAAACTGGCAATCTAAAAACGAAGATGCTTCTATAGAAGATGCAGATCTTTTTATCAAAGAAATTCGTGTTGACGGAGGAGCTATGTTAAAGAGATTACGTCCTGCACCGCAGGGTCGTGCGCACAGAATTAGAAAACGCTCAAACCATGTTACATTGGTATTAGGAGCTAACGATAACACACAAAGCTAAATTATAAATGGGACAGAAGACAAATCCAATCGGAAACCGCTTAGGAATTATCAGAGGATGGGAATCTAACTGGTACGGTGGGAACGACTACGGTGATAAATTAGCCGAAGACGACAAGATTAGAAAGTATATTCACGCTCGTTTAAGTAAAGCAAGTGTGTCTAGAGTAATTATTGAGCGTACGCTTAAACTTGTAACCGTTACTATCACTACTGCAAGACCTGGTATTATTATCGGGAAAGGTGGACAAGAGGTAGACAAGTTGAAAGAAGAGCTTAAGAAAATTACAGGTAAAGAAGTACAGATCAACATCCATGAGATCAAGAGACCTGAGTTGGATGCGCATTTAGTAGGTGCTAGTGTAGCAAGACAAATTGAGAATAGAATTTCTTACCGTCGTGCTATCAAAATGGCAATTGCTGCAGCAATGCGTATGAATGCTGAGGGAATTAAAATTCAGATTTCTGGACGTTTAAATGGTGCTGAAATGGCACGTAGCGAGTCCTACAAAGACGGTCGTATTCCTTTATCAACATTTAGAGCCGATATTGATTATGCTTTAGTTGAGGCACATACTACCTATGGTAGATTAGGTGTTAAAGTATGGATCATGAAAGGTGAAGTATATGGCAAAAGAGAACTTTCTCCATTAGTTGGGTTATCTACGGGTAACAAAAAAGGTGGAAAAGGTGGAAATCAAGGACGAGGTGGTAATAAGTCACGTCGTAGAAAGTAATTTTTTAAAGTAAAAGAAAAATGTTACAACCTAAAAGAACCAAGTTCCGTAAACAACAGAAAGGACGTATGAAGGGTAATGCTGGACGCGGAAATCAACTTTCTTATGGAACGTTTGGAATTAAATCTTTAGATTCAAATTTCTTGACGGCTCGTCAAATTGAAGCAGCTCGTATTGCAGCAACACGTTTTATGAAAAGAGAAGGGTCTATGTGGATCATGATCTTTCCAGATAAACCTATTACCAAAAAGCCTCTTGAGGTTCGTATGGGTAAAGGTAAAGGTGCTGTAGAATATTGGGCAGCTGTTGTTAAACCAGGTAGAGTTTTGTTTGAAGTATCTGGAGTGCCAATGGAAACAGCTAAAGAAGCATTGCGCCTTGCGGCTCAAAAGCTTCCAGTGAAAACCAAGTTTGTGGTATCTAGAGATTTTCAAGCTTAATTTTTGAAACTGTATTATGAAACAATCAGAGATAAACGAAGCATCAACAGCAGATTTGCAAGCAAAACTTGCAGAAGCTAAGAAAGTGTATTCAGATTTTAAAATGGCTCACACCATTTCACCGTTAGAGAATCCTATTCAATTACGTTCTCATAGAAGAACCGTAGCTAGAATCGCGACAGAACTAACTAAAAGAGAAGTACAATAAGTACCAAGCTGAAAGATGGAAGAATTAAAAAGAAATTTAAGAAAAGAACGTGTTGGTGTAGTTACTAGTAACAAAATGGACAAGTCTATTGTTGTTGCCGAAGTAAAAAAAGTAAAGCACCCTATGTATGGAAAATTCGTTTTAAAAACGAAGAAGTATGTAGCGCACGACGAGACAAATAACTGCAACGAAGGTGATACTGTTAAGATCATGGAAACACGACCTATGAGTAAAACTAAATGTTGGAGATTAGTAGAAATCATTGAAAGAGCGAAGTAAGATATGTTACAACAAGAATCAAGACTTAAGGTCGCAGACAACACTGGTGCTAAAGAGGTTTTAACCATTAGAGTGCTAGGTGGAACTAAAAGAAGATATGCTTCAATTGGTGACAAGATAGTGGTAACTGTTAAAGACGCTACTCCTAACGGTACAGTAAAAAAAGGAACAGTTTCAACGGCTGTTGTTGTACGTACAAAAAAGGAGGTAAGAAGAGCAGATGGATCATATATCCGCTTTGATGACAATGCGTGTGTATTATTGAACCCACAAGGTGAAATGAGAGGTACACGTGTATTTGGACCAGTTGCAAGAGAACTTCGTGATAAACAATTCATGAAAATAGTATCATTGGCACCAGAGGTGCTTTAATACGAAAATTAAAATGGCAAAGCTTAAATTAAAATCTGGAGATACAGTAGTTGTTACTGCAGGAGACCATAAAGGTTCTGAAGGTAAAATATTACGTGTATTTCTTGAGAAAAACAAAGCAATCGTAGAAGGAGTTAATATGGTAAAGAAACATGAGAAGCCAAGTGCGGCGAATCCTCAAGGTGGAATTACTGAAAAAGAAGCTCCTATCCATATTTCAAATCTATCATTGGTTGATCCTAAAACAGGAACTGCAACACGTGTTGGATATAAAATGGAAAATGGTAACAAAGTACGATTTTCTAAAAAATCGAATCAAGTATTATAGTTATGGGATATACACCAAGACTTAAGGAAGAATATAAGAGCAGAGTAATAGGTGCTCTTACAGAAGAATTTGGTTACAAAAATGTAATGCAAGTACCAAAACTAGAGCGCATTGTTGTGTCTCGTGGTGTTGGAGCTGCTGTAGCCGATAAGAAATTGATTGACTACTCTATTGATGAGTTGACAAACATCACCGGTCAGAAAGCCGTTGCTACTATTTCAAAAAAGGATGTTGCGACATTCAAATTAAGAAAAGGTATGCCAATTGGTGCAATGGTAACATTGAGAGGTGAGCGTATGTTTGAGTTCTTAGATAGATTAGTAACTTCTTCATTACCACGCGTACGTGACTTCAACGGAATCAAAGCTACTGGTTTTGATGGTAGAGGAAACTATTCTTTGGGTATTACTGAACAAATCATTTTCCCTGAAATCGATATCGATAAAGTGAAAAAGATTGAAGGTTTAAACATCACTTTTGTGACGTCTGCTCCTACAGATAAAGAAGCAAAATCATTATTAACAGAACTAGGTTTACCTTTTAAAAAGAACTAAGATGGCTAAAGAATCAATGAAAGCCCGTGAGGTTAAAAGAGCAAAGACGGTAGCTAAATATGCTGAGAAACGCAAAGCTTTAAAAGAAGCAGGAGACTACGAAGCATTACAGAAATTACCTAAAAACGCTTCTCCTATTCGTATGCACAATCGTTGTAAACTTACAGGAAGACCAAAAGGGTACATGAGAACATTTGGTATTTCACGTGTAACATTTCGTGAAATGGCAAATCAAGGGCTTATCCCAGGTGTAAGAAAAGCATCTTGGTAAACCAAACTGTTAGTTCGCTAACAAAATTATAAATGGGTAGAAGGTTTTGAATATCTATTATTTCAGAAAACCACTACCGCAACTTAATAAATATGAATACAGACGTAATCGCAGATTACCTAACGAGAGTTAGAAATGCAGTACATGCAGGACACCGTGTTGTTGAAATACCGGCGTCGAATCTAAAAAAAGAAATCACAAAAATTCTTTTTGATCAAGGATATGTGTTAAGCTACAAATTTGAAGACGATAAAGGGCCTCAGGGAACTATCAAAATCGCTTTGAAATATGATAAGCTTACCAAAGATCCAGTAATCAAGAAGATTCAAAGAATGAGTAAACCAGGTTTACGTAAATACGCTAGCTCAAAAGAGATGCCTCGTATTTTGAACGGTTTGGGTATTGCTATTGTTTCAACTTCTGCGGGGGTAATGACAGGAAAGCAAGCACAAGCGCAAAATGTAGGTGGTGAAGTATTGTGTTACGTATATTAATCATTAAAGACAAGAACAGATGTCAAGAATAGGTAAAAACCCGGTAGCAATTCCTGCAGGTGTTACAGTTGATGTTAAAGAAAACATAGTGACTGTAAAAGGAAAATTAGGAGAGTTAACACAAGAGTACTCTGATGTTACAATTAAAGTGGATGGTGACCAAGTGGTTGTCGAGCGTTCTACAGATCATAAAGATCATAGAGCTAAACATGGATTGTATAGATCTTTAGTCTTTAACATGATTGAAGGTGTTTCAAGAGGATGGACAAAAGAATTAGAATTGGTTGGTGTAGGTTATAGAGCTAGCCATCAAGGACAAAAATTAGATCTTGCTTTAGGATTTTCTCATAATATTGTATTGAACATTGCTCCAGAAGTAAAGGTTGAAACAGTTTCTGAAAAAGGAAAAAATCCAATCGTCAAATTAACATCATACGACAAACAATTGGTTGGACAGGTTGCAGCGAAGATTCGCGGTTTCCGTAGACCAGAACCTTACAAAGGAAAAGGTGTGAAGTTTGTAGGAGAACAAATTAGAAGAAAAGCAGGTAAATCTGCATAAGCAATAAGAACGTTATGAAATTATCAAAACAAGACAGAAGACAGCGTTTACGTTTCAGAATACGTAAAACTGTATCAGGAACTGTTCAACGTCCGCGCTTGGCAGTTTTCAGAAGTAATAAAGAAATTTATGCTCAATTGATTGATGATGTAAATGGAAAAACCATTACAGCAGCATCTTCAAGAGACAAAGATATAGATGCTTCAAAAGTAAATAAAGTTGAAGCAGCAAAGTTAGTAGGTAAAGCAATCGCAGAGAAAGCTGTAAAAGCAGGTGTTGAAACCATTTCTTTTGACAGAGGAGGTTACCTATATCACGGAAGAGTTAAATCATTAGCAGAAGGTGCGCGTGAAGGTGGCCTAAAATTCTAAGTAGTATGTATCAGAATTATAAAAACGTAGAATTAGTAAAACCAGGAGGTCTTGATTTAAAAGATCGTTTGGTAGGTGTACAACGTGTAACTAAAGTAACAAAAGGTGGTAGAGCCTTTGGTTTCTCTGCTATTGTTGTAGTTGGTGATGAAAATGGTGTAGTTGGACAAGGATTAGGTAAATCTAAGGATGTTGCAAGTGCAATTGCAAAAGCAATTGAAGATGCAAAGAAAAACTTAGTACGTATTCCTTTAAATAAAGCTACATTACCTCACGAACAAAAAGGTAAATATGGTGGTGCAAGAGTAAACTTATTGCCTGCAGCTCCTGGTACAGGGGTGATTGCTGGTGGTGCTGTACGTGCCGTATTGGAAGCAGTTGGTGTACATGATGTATTATCAAAATCTCAAGGATCTTCTAACCCACATAATGTAGTAAAAGCAACATTTGATGCTTTACTACAAATGAGAAGCGCTCAAACTGTTGCAAAACAGCGTGGTATTTCAATGGAAAAATTGTTTAAAGGATAAACAGCACTAAGATGGCAAAGATAAAAGTAACAAAGGTGAAAAGTGCGATTAACCGTACTCAAAACCAGAAGAGAACGCTTGAAGCTTTAGGACTAAGAAAAATTGGTCAAGTAGTAGAGCATGATGACACGCCAAATATTCTTGGTATGGTAAATAAAGTTAAACACTTGGTTTCTGTTGAAACCGTTTAAGATAAAGACACATGGAATTAAATAACTTAAAACCTGCGGAAGGTTCGGTTAAGAGACAAGGAAAGCGCGTTGGTCGTGGACAAGGTTCTGGTAAAGGTGGTACTGCAACACGTGGTCACAAAGGAGCAAAGTCTCGTTCTGGATATTCTAAGAAATTAGGATTTGAAGGTGGGCAAATGCCACTACAACGTCGTGTACCTAAGTTTGGTTTCACTAACATTAATCGTAAAGAGTACCAAGGAATCAACTTGGATACCTTACAACAGTTAGTTGACGAAAAGAAAATTAAAGGTACTGTAGATTTTGATACACTAGTTGGACTTGGTCTTGCCGGTAAAAATGAAATGGTGAAGATTTTAGGAAGAGGAGAATTAAAAGCAAAATTAACAGTAACTGCACACAAATTTACGGGTACTGCTCAGAAAGCTATTGAAGCTGCTGGCGGTGAAGTAGTAACATTGTAATCTATACTAAGGATGAAATTTATTGAAACCTTAAAAAATGTTTGGAAAATAGAGGAACTACGTAACCGTATCATGGTAACGTTAGGTTTATTACTTGTATACCGTTTTGGTGCTCAAGTAGTATTACCTGGTATTGATGCCTCAAAACTTAGTGAATTTGCTGGCAAGTTTGATGCTGGTGGAATCGGTGGGTTAATTAATGCTTTTACAGGAGGTGCATTTTCTAATGCGTCTGTATTTGCATTAGGTATTATGCCTTATATCTCTGCTTCCATTGTGGTTCAATTGATGCAGATTGCAGTTCCTTATTTACAGAAATTACAAAAAGAAGGAGAGAGCGGTAGAAAGAAGATCAATCAAATTACTCGTTGGTTAACCATAGGTATTTGTTTGATTCAAGCGCCAAGTTACTTGTTCGGTTTAGAAGCCTTAGGGGTTCCTGCTGAAGCATTTATACTTGGTAAAACGCCAATGTTCTTTATTTCTTCTACAATTATCTTAGTAACTGGTTGTGTTTTTGCAATGTGGTTAGGAGAGAAGATTACAGATAAAGGAATTGGTAACGGTATTTCTATCTTAATTATGGTAGGTATTATTGCTACCTTACCATTATCATTTGCTCAGGAATTAGCCTCATCTTCTGTGATGTTAGTTCTTATCGAATTGGTAATTTGGTTTGTAATTATACTACTAAGTGTATTGTTAGTAATGGCTGTTCGCAAGATACCTGTACAATATGCGCGTAGAACTGCTACTGGAGAATATGAGAAGAATATTTTTGGAGCTAGACAGTTTATTCCTTTAAAGTTAAATGCTTCTGGAGTAATGCCTATTATCTTTGCGCAAGCAATTATGTTCGTGCCTAGTTTTTTAGGAGGTGTTAGTTTCATGAAAGATACTAGTGTTGGTCAATGGATGTTGGCTAACTATAGTGATATTTTTGGTTTGTGGTATAACATTACATTTGCACTCCTAATTATAGTGTTCACATATTTTTATACTGCTATTACAGTGCCAACAAATAAAATGGCTGATGATTTAAAAAGAAGTGGTGGATTTATACCAGGTATTAAGCCAGGTGGTGAGACTGCAGAATTTTTAGATAAAATCATGTCACAAATCACATTGCCGGGATCTATTTTCTTAGCATTGATTGCAATATTTCCTGCAGTCGTAGTTAAGTTCTTAGGTGTGCAACAAGGATGGGCATTGTTTTTTGGAGGTACCTCACTACTTATTATGGTAGGTGTAGCAATAGATACTATGCAACAAATTAACTCATACTTATTAAACCGTCATTATGATGGCTTAATGAAGTCTGGTAAAAACAGAAAAGCAGTAGCGTAATTATGGCAAAACAACCCGCAATAGAACAAGACGGAAGCATTGTAGAAGCATTAAGTAATGCAATGTTTCGTGTAGAGTTAGAAAACGGACATATTGTAACTGCACACATTTCAGGTAAAATGCGCATGCACTATATTAAATTGTTACCTGGAGATAAAGTAAAATTAGAAATGAGCCCTTACGATTTAACAAAGGCTCGTATCACATACAGATACTAAAATTAAAATCAGATGAAAGTAAGAGCATCAGTTAAGAAAAGAAGTGCCGACTGCGTTATTGTACGTAGAAAAGGTAGATTATATGTAATTAATAAAAAGAACCCTAGGTTCAAACAAAGACAAGGATAAGTTATGGCAAGAATCGCAGGTGTAGATATCCCTAAACAAAAAAGGGGTGTAATCGCGTTAACATATATCTTTGGTATTGGTAGAAGCCGTGCCCAAGCTATATTGGAAAAAGCTGGAGTTAGCGAAGACAAAAAAGTAAGTGAGTGGAACGATGAAGAAATCGGGAACATTCGTGAAGCTGTAGGGTCTTTCAAAATCGAAGGTGAATTACGTTCTGAAGTTCAATTAAACATCAAACGTCTTATGGACATTGGATGTTATAGAGGTATTCGTCATAGAGCGGGTCTTCCTTTAAGAGGACAACGTACTAAGAATAACTCAAGAACAAGAAAAGGAAAACGTAAAACTGTTGCTAATAAGAAAAAAGCAACTAAATAATAGATAGCGTTATGGCAAAGTCAAATCCAAAAGCGAAAAGCACAAAAAAACGTAAAGTGGTTATAGAGTCTGTAGGTGAAGCTCACGTTACAGCATCTTTTAACAATATCATTATTTCGTTGACGAATAAGAATGGAGATGTAATCTCTTGGTCATCTGCCGGTAAAATGGGCTTCAGAGGATCTAAGAAAAATACTCCTTACGCAGCACAGCTAGCTGCAGAAGACTGTGCAAAAGTGGCACACGAAGCTGGGCTAAGAAAGTGTAAAGTATACGTTAAAGGACCTGGTAATGGTAGAGAATCTGCAATACGTAGTATTCATAACTCAGGAATTGAAGTAACAGAAATTATCGATGTTACGCCAATGCCACATAATGGGTGTCGTCCAGCAAAAAGACGTCGTGTATAAATCATACTGGTAAAGAGTCGCTTTTTAAAGGCGTCTCTTTACTTTTTTATTACTACCTTTGCCGGCTGTAATAAGAATTATAAATCAAGATGCTCTAGGGCATCTTACGTTGTAAATAATAAATATCAATCTGAAGATATAAGAAACTAGAGGATTAACGTAAGACCTTAATTTAGTTTCTCTTCAAAAATTAGTAAAAATGGCAAGATATACTGGTCCAAAAACTAAAATCGCTCGTAAGTTTGGAGAAGCGATTTACGGAGATGACAAAAACTTCGAAAAAAGGAATTACCCTCCAGGGCAACACGGTAACAACCGTCGTCGTGGAAAAAAATCTGAATATGCTATACAATTAGCAGAAAAGCAAAAGGCAAAATATACCTATGGTATTCTTGAGCGTCAGTTTAGAAACATGTTCAAAAGAGCGACAGCACTTCCTGGAATTACAGGTGAGGTATTGTTGCAATTAGCTGAATCACGTTTAGATAATGTTGTTTACCGTATGGGTATCGCTTCTAGTCGTCCTGCAGCAAGACAACTTGTTTCTCACCGACACATTACTGTAAACGGTGAAAAAGTAAACATCCCTTCTTACCAATTAAAGCCAGGTGATGTTGTTGCAGTAAGAGAGAAGTCAAAATCTCTAGAAGCAATCGAAGCTTCATTATCGAATGCTAGACACGTATACGAGTGGATCACTTGGAATGGAGATAAGAAGGAAGGAACATTTGTTTCTATTCCTCAACTTATTCAAATTCCAGAGAACATCAATGTACAGTTTATAGTCGAATTATATTCTAAATAATCAATAACACACGAGTCACACTATGGCAGTATTTAATTTTCAGAAGCCTGATAAAGTTATCATGATCAATTCAACAGATTTTGAAGGGAAATTTGAATTTCGCCCTTTAGAGCCTGGATATGGTTTGACCATCGGTAACGCACTAAGACGAGTATTACTTTCTTCATTAGAAGGTTTTGCTATTACTTCGATACGTATTGAGGGAGTTGACCACGAGTTTTCTACCATCTCTGGTGTTGTAGAAGATGTTACTGAAATTATCTTGAATTTAAAACAAGTTCGTTTCAAAAGACAAATTGATGAAATCGACAACGAAACTGTTACTATCTCAGTAAACGGTGGAGAGCAATTAACCGCTGGAGATTTCCAAAAATATATTTCTGGTTTCCAAGTATTGAACCCAGACTTAGTAATCTGTAATATGGATGCTAAAGTGAATCTTAATTTTGAGATCACTATCGAAAAAGGTAGAGGTTATGTTCCTGCAGAAGAGAACAAAAAAGCCAACGCTCCTTTAGGTACTATTTTTACAGATTCTATCTACACACCAATTAAAAATGTTAAGTATAGCATTGAAAATTTCCGTGTAGAGCAAAAGACAGATTACGAAAAATTAGTTTTCGAAATCCAATCTGATGGATCTATTCATCCTAAAGATGCTTTAACTGAAGCAGCTAAGACATTAATTCACCACTTTATGTTATTTAGTGATGAGCGTATCACCCTTGAGGCTGATGAAATTGCTCAAACTGAAACATATGATGAAGAGTCATTGCACATGCGTCAGTTGCTTAAAACAAAATTAGTAGATATGGACCTTAGTGTTCGTGCGCTTAACTGTTTAAAAGCTGCAGAAGTTGATACTTTAGGAGACTTAGTATCGTACAACAAGAATGATTTAATGAAATTTAGAAACTTCGGTAAAAAATCTCTTACAGAATTGGAAGAGCTTGTAAACGTTAAGGGATTAAACTTCGGTATGGATCTTTCAAAATACAAATTAGATAAAGACTAGTTGTACAACTCGTCTACACTATAATTATTAAACAATCATATTTTGCTCCTCGATACACGAGTTTGGTAGCAAGATGATAAAACAAATGTCATGAGACACGGAAAAAAAGTAAATCACTTAGGAAGAAAAACAGCACATAGAAAAGCTATGTTAGCGAATATGGCTTGTTCCCTAATTGAACACAAAAGAATCAACACAACTGTTGCAAAAGCTAAAGCCTTAAAAGGTTTTGTTGAGCCGCTAATCACTAAGTCTAAAGAAGATACTACGCACAATCGTAGAATCGTTATGGCTAGATTACGTCAAAAAGATGCTGTAACAGAATTATTT
Source organism: Patiriisocius sp. 208BN25-11 (assembly GCF_058147145.1). Lineage (NCBI taxonomy): Bacteria > Pseudomonadati > Bacteroidota > Flavobacteriia > Flavobacteriales > Flavobacteriaceae > Patiriisocius > Patiriisocius sp. 208BN25-11. The sequence goes on along the minus strand of NZ_JBYVJY010000001.1, from coordinate 203,687 downwards.
AGAGATGTTGCTGTAAAAATTGGTGACCGCCCAGGGGGTTACACTCGTATTATCAAGTTGGGTAACCGTCTTGGAGATAACGCAGATATGGCAATGATAGAATTGGTTGATTACAACGAAGTTTACAACGCAGGAAAAGCAAAGAAAACAAAATCAACACGTCGTAGCCGTCGTGGAGGTGCTGCTAAAGTTGCTACCCCGCCAGTTGAAACCAAAGCAACTAAAGAAGAAGAATAAATGATTGTTCTTCACTATATATAAAGGGATAAACGTTTTAAATGTTTATCCCTTTTTTTATAACTGAAATTTTAAAAATCTATTGAATAGTACTTTTTATGGTATTGTTTAAAAGTTCTTATAAACCAATGCAGAAAAACAAAGACTAGAATTGTATTTTTGCGAAACTCTTTTTACAAAATGATGAAATACCAAACAAGAAAAAAGGCACTAATCCTCCTTGCTGATGGAACCATCTTTCACGGAAAGGCAGTAGGAGGTAAAGAAGGAACTGCTTTTGGTGAAGTATGTTTCAATACAGGAATGACTGGATATCAAGAAATCTTTACAGATCCTTCTTATTTTGGTCAGCTTATGGTGACCACCAATGCACATATTGGTAACTATGGAATCACTAATGAAGAATCAGAATCTGGTAGCGTTAAAATTGCTGGACTCATTTGTAGAAATTTTAGCTACAACTATTCAAGAGACCGTGCAGATGACTCATTAGAAAACTTTCTGGATCAAAATAACCTTCTTGCCATTAGTGATGTTGATACAAGAGCCTTAGTAAGCTATATTCGTGATAACGGTGCTCAAAATGCTGTGATATCTACAGAAGTAGATAATATCGACGGACTCAAAAAACAATTGGCTGCCGTGCCAAACATGAAAGGATTAGAGTTAGCAAGTAAAGTGTCAACAACAGCACCTTATTTCTTCGGAAACGAAAATGCAACCCATAAAATTTCAGCACTAGATATTGGTATTAAAAAGAATATCTTAAGAAACCTTGCTCAAAGAGATTGTTACATCAAGGTGTTTCCTTACAATACTCCTTTTAGTGATCTAGCAGCGTTTAATCCTGATGGTTATTTCTTGAGCAATGGACCAGGAGATCCAGAACCATTAACCGATGCTATCGCGACTGCTAAAGACATGTTGTCTTCAAATAAACCATTGTTTGGAATCTGTTTAGGACACCAAGTATTAGCCTTAGCAAATGGGATTTCTACCTTTAAAATGCATAATGGACATAGAGGGATTAACCACCCAATTAAAAATATCTTGACAGGCAAAGGGGAAATCACCTCTCAAAATCATGGTTTTGCTATCAATAGAGAAGAGACAGAAGCGCATCCAGATGTAGAAATTACACATGTGCATTTAAATGATAATACAGTCGCAGGGATACGCGTAAAAAATAAGCCTGTATTTTCTGTACAATACCATCCAGAAGCGAGTCCGGGACCAAACGACGCTAGTTATCTGTTTGATCAATTTGTAGAAAATATTAAGAATCAATAGTAATGGAAGCCCATTTTTTGGGCTTTTTTCTTTGGAAATGTTTAAAAACAAACACATATTAAACGCATTAAAGTATACAATGCTATTTTTGTTACTAACCATTAGCGTTTCTTGTGGAGAAAGTACCTCTAAAAATAAAGAAGTCTTACTTGAAGAAGGATGGTTGTTGTTTGAAAAAGATGCCTATAGCATTGCACATCCAAAAGGGTGGAACGTAGATACTTCTGGACGATTTGGAGTAGACCTGTTTTTGTTTAGTCCACAGCAAGATTCTACAGATGTTTTTAAAGAAAATGTCAATCTCTACATTGAAGATTTACAGGATGCCAATGTTGATCAAGAAGCCTACTTTGAAATTTCAAAAAAGCAACTTGCTTCTGTTATTACAGATGCAAAACTTCTTGAAAGTAGCTATGTTTCAGAACTTGGAGCGCATAGAAATATCATTACCGGTAAGCAAGGTGTTTTGGAACTTAAAACACAGCAGTATTACTGGGTTGCCAATGAAAAGGCTTATGTGGTTACCTTAACCTGCCAAGAAAGTGAGTATGAAAACTACAAAGCGCTTGGCGAAAAAATAATTACAACATTTACAATAAAATAATAATAGATTAATACTAAAAATAACGAATTATGAGTGTCATCATCGATATCCACGCCAGACAAATTTTTGATTCTAGAGGAAACCCAACTGTAGAGGTTGATGTAGTTACAGAAAATGGCTTTATTGGCCGTGCAGCTGTTCCTTCTGGAGCCTCAACAGGTGAGCATGAAGCCGTAGAACTTCGTGACGGTGGAGATGCCTACATGGGAAAAGGAGTGCTCAAAGCTGTAGAGAATGTAAATGGTAAAATTGCAGGGACACTTCTAGGTGTATCGGTTTTTGAGCAAGCAGAGATCGATCAAATTATGATAGATCTTGATGGTACTCCAAATAAATCAAAGTTAGGTGCCAATGCAATTTTAGGGGTTTCTTTAGCTTGTGCTAAAGCAGCGGCTCATGAGCTAGGTTTGCCATTGTATCGCTATGTAGGCGGGGTAAGCGCAAAGACCCTACCAGTGCCTATGATGAATATCATTAATGGAGGTTCTCATAGTGATGCGCCTATCGCATTTCAAGAATTTATGGTCATGCCTGTAAAAGCAACTTCTTTCACTGAGGCGATGCAAATGGGTTCTGAAATTTTCCACCATTTAAAAAAGGTCCTTCATGATAGAAATTTGAGCACTGCCGTAGGGGATGAAGGTGGTTTTGCACCAACGCTTGATGGTACAGAAGATGCACTAGATACGATTAAAAAGGCAGTGGAGAATGCGGGCTATTCTTTTGGAGATCAAATTATGATAGCCTTAGATTGCGCTGCTGCAGAATTTTTTGTGGACGGGAAATACGATTACCAAAAATTTGAAGGTGCTACAGGTGTTGTTAGAACAAGTAAAGAACAAGCAGACTACTTAGCGGAGCTTTCTCAAAACTATCCAATTATCTCTATAGAAGATGGAATGGATGAAAACGATTGGGAAGGTTGGAAGTACCTTACAGAAAGAATAGGAGACAAGGTACAATTGGTTGGAGACGATTTATTTGTAACTAACGTGGACCGTTTGTCAAGAGGTATTAACGAAGGCATTGCAAATTCTATTTTGATCAAAGTAAACCAGATTGGTACCTTAACAGAAACCATTGCTGCTGTAAACATGGCGCATAATGCTGGATATACTTCAGTGATGTCTCACAGATCTGGAGAGACAGAAGACAATACTATTGCAGATCTTGCGGTAGCATTAAACTGTGGACAGATTAAAACGGGTTCTGCATCACGTAGTGACCGTATGGCAAAATACAATCAGTTATTACGCATCGAAGAACAATTAAATACTGTTGCGTATTTTCCTGGCAAAAACGCCTTTAAGATTTAAGAATTTTATATCTGAAATATGAGAAGCCAATGATGCATCCTGTGTCATTGGCTTTTTGTGTGAATATGATTTCTGATTTAAGCACTTAAAATTGGCTTGGTCTTATAACTTGTGTTCCTAACGTAGCGTTGTTCTCTAATATTTCCGAAGTGATATTCAAACAATCTTTATAAGAATCTCTACATAAATTAAGGTTTATTTAACCAAACTGAAACTCTAAATGTTAAAAAAATTGCGCAATATTTCGTAATTTAGCGCTTCGCAAAAATTTTAATAAGAAAAAGATATATGTCAAAGACTGCTACACTAGAAATTGATGGTAACAAGTATGAGTTTCCGTTAATTACCGGTACCGAAAATGAAACTGCTATAGATATTAAAACGCTAAGAGGAGCAACAGGGGGTATTACTACTATTGATCCTGGTTATAAAAACACGGGTTCTTGCGAGAGTGCCATTACGTTTTTAAATGGAGAGGAAGGAGTATTAAGATATCGTGGCTATGCAATTGAAGAATTAGCAGAGCGTGCAGACTTTTTGGAAGTTTCATATTTGTTGATTTTTGGTGAGCTACCAACAGCAGAGCAATTAGATAAATTTCATACAGATATCAAAGCAGAAAGCGTTGTTGATGATGACGTAAAGAAAATATTAGACGCCTTTCCTAAGTCGGCACACCCAATGGGCGTGTTGTCTTCATTAACGAGTGCATTAACAGCGTTTAATCCTTCTACAGTAAACGTAGAAAGCGAAGAAGAGATGTATAATGCCATCGTGAAAATATTGGGTAAATTCCCAGTATTAGTAGCTTGGACCATGCGTAAGCAAAAAGGATTGCCATTAAATTATGGTGATAACAGCCTTGGATATGTAGAGAACATCTTAAAAATGATGTTCGAAAAACCAAACGAGGAGTACGTTCAAAATGATATTCTAGTGAATGCCTTAGATAAACTTCTAATATTACATGCAGATCATGAGCAAAATTGTTCAACTTCAACGGTACGCATAGTAGGTTCGTCACATGCAGGATTATATGCTTCTTTATCTGCTGGTATTTCTGCTTTATGGGGACCGTTACATGGAGGTGCTAATCAAGCAGTACTTGAAATGCTAGAAGCAATTAAGGAAGATGGTGGTGACACAAAGAAGTTTATGGCAAAAGCCAAAGACAAAGCAGATCCTTTTAGATTGATGGGCTTTGGACATAGAGTATACAAAAACTTTGATCCACGTGCTTTAATTATTAAAGTAGCAGCAGACGAGGTATTAGGAGATTTAGGTATTGAAGATCCAGTATTAGATATTGCCAAAGGACTTTCTTCTGAAGCCCTAAGCGATGAGTATTTTGTAAAGCGTAAATTGTATCCAAATGTAGATTTCTACTCAGGTATTATTTACAGAGCCATGGGAATTCCTGTTGAAATGTTCACCGTAATGTTTGCTCTAGGTAGATTGCCAGGATGGATCGCACAATGGAAAGAAATGCGTGCTCGCAAAGAGCCAATTGGTCGTCCAAGACAAGTATATATTGGAGAAAACCACAGAGACTTTAAAGAGATCTCTAAAAGATAATTTTTTCCTTCGGAAATTTTAAAAGCATCCCACCATTGTCGGGGTGCTTTTTTTATATTTGCTTTCATGATACAATTAAACGTCACCAACGAATTTTCAAAACTAAAAGCTGTCGTATTAGGAACTGCAAAAAGCAATGGTCCTGCACCTTCTTTAGAAGAGGCCTACGATCCAAAATCTGCAGAGCATATCAAAGCAGGTACCTATCCTAAAAATGAGGATATGATTCTAGAAATGGAATCCGTTGCAGCCGTTTTTGAAAAGCATAACGTTACCGTGTATCGCCCCAACCAAATTGAAGATTACAACCAGATATTTTCTCGTGATATTGCTTTTGTGATTGAAGATAAGTTTATTAAAGCCAATATTTTGCCAGAGAGAGCCCGCGAAATTGAGGCCATTCAGTATGTAATAGATCAAATAGACCCTAAAAACATCGTTGAATTTCCTGAAGAAGTTCATGTAGAAGGCGGGGATGTCATGCCCTATGGTGAGTACATTTTTGTAGGGACCTATTATGGTGAAGATTACTCAAGTTATATTACAGCCCGTACAAATATGGCAGCTGTAAATGCATTACAAACCTTGTTTCCAAACAAGACGGTAAAATCTTTTAATCTAAGAAAATCAAATACCGTTGCAGAAGACAATGCCTTGCATCTAGATTGTTGTTTCCAACCTATTGGTCATGGTAGATGTATCATTCATAGAGATGGTTTCTTAGTAGAAGAAGAGTATCAGTGGTTAGTCAATTTCTTTGGTGAGGAAAATTGTTTTCACATCGATAAAAAAGAGATGTATCGCATGAATAGTAACATATTTAGCATTAGTGAAGATGTGATCATTTCAGAAAAAAACTTTACCCGACTAAATACTTGGCTGCGCTCTAAAGGATACACTGTAGAAGAAGTACCTTATGCAGAAATATCTAAGCAGGAAGGTTTATTGAGATGTTCTACAATGCCTTTGGTGAGGGAGTAATTTCTTTACTATGTTTTGTGCGATTTAATTCGACTTTTGAAATGTATGGTATTCTATGAGAATTGTATTTCTAAGTATTTCTTTTTTGATATGTTCAAACACTGTTTTTTCTCAAGGAAAAATTGATGGTTTTTATCGTGGTAGTGGAAATATAACTACAGTACTTGGAGTAGGATTTGAAGATACTAAATCTTATTTTGTAGGAACACAGAAGGAAGATATCAGTAGAAATCTCTATTATGCAAATCTTTATGGAGCTATAGGTGTCAATGAAGATTTTGATATTTCAGTTTCGGTGCCTTATTTAATGAGTAATCAAAATAGGAATTTTCAGGATCTACTGGTTTTTGCTAAATACAAAGTATTAGAAAAAAAGATAGCAAATAATACTTTTCATACCAGCTTAGCAATAGGTTTCTCGACACCTATAAGTAACTATAGTGTTGGTGGGTTAAATGATATTGGGCAGCAAGCTACCATTATTGAAAGTAGAGTGCTTGCTAATTATCATATTCAAACTGGTTGGTTTATGACCTTGCAAAGCGGATATTCTTATAAATTTAATGAAACTCCACATAGCATTCCTGCTGTTGTTAAAGTTGGTCAAACATTAAAATCATGGTATTACGACTTATATTATAATTATCAATATTCTTTTGGAGGAATAGACTACAGGGGGACACCAGCTCCTCAAAATTTTAGAGAGCTTGGGGTAAATTTTCATAAAGTAGGTGGCACATTATATAGGTCTTTTTCAAATACATTTGGGGGCTATATAAGTCTGTCTTGCGTGCTTAGTGGAAGAAATGTATTTCAAGGCCCAGGCTATGGTATAGGATTAGTATATACTATGAATAAACAACAGTAATTTCAACTTATAAATTTAATAGGATGACAAGAGACTCTTTTTTCTAAAATAGGGTATTTTTGCACCTATAAAATTTAGTCGAAAAATGAAACAAATCACCAATACCATTTTAATGATACGTCCAGTAGCATTTAGAATGAACGAAGAAACGGCAGTAAACAACTATTTTCAAGAAGAATTAAACTTGAGAAATAGTGAAATTAATACCAAAGCACAAGAAGAATTTGATGCTTTTGTAGCCAAACTTCGTGGTGTAGGTGTCAATGTAATTGTAGAAGATGATGTGATTGAGCAAGATACACCCGATTCTATTTTTCCAAACAATTGGGTAAGCTTTCATCAAAATGGAACGGTTGGTCTCTACCCAATGTTTGCAGAAAACAGACGCCGCGAAAGACGTGAAGAAATCATTGATAGACTTGAAACTGAAGGATTTCAAATCGAAGGCTTCATGGACTACACAGAGGCAGAGAACGAAGGCTATTTCTTAGAAGGAACAGGAAGTTTATTACTAGACCGTGTGCATGGAAAAGCCTACTGCGCCATTTCACCAAGAGCACATGAAGAATTAATTGTAGAGTTTTGTGAGGATTTTGAAATGGATCCTGTGATTTTTACCGCAAATCAAACGCATAAAAATCAGCGTGAGCAGATTTACCATACCAATGTAATGATGGCGCTCGCCGAAAACTTTGCCGTGATTTGTCTAGATACTATTGACGACAAACATGAGAAGAAAAATGTGATAAAGCATTTAAAAGAAACCAAGAAAGAAATTATAGAAATTACCGAGGAACAAATGCATCAATTTGCCGGTAACATGTTGCAAGTCGTTGGAGCCAATAACCAAAAATATATGGTGATGAGTGAAGCTGCTAGAACGAGCTTGCGAAATGATCAAGTAAAAGCCATTCAGAAACATTGCAAAATTTTGAGTAGCGATTTAACAACCATAGAAACCTGTGGTGGCGGAAGTGCTCGTTGCATGATGGCTGAGGTTTTCTTACCTAAAGGTGTTGCTAAAGTTTAATTTGGTGAATAGTGAGCTGTGATTGGTGAGCGGTTTGAAATAGTTAAGAAGTTGAGGTGTTTATGAGTTTATGAGTATGGTTTTATTATTTTGACCAAAGACTAAAGACTCCCAGTCACTTTAAACTCCATTAAGCCTGAAATTTGTTTGGCTCTTTCTATAATTTCTGTGGCGTTTTTCCCAGAAAAATGATGATTCACATTGATTTCCCATAGTAAAAGCCATTGCTTGAAATGTTTAGAATCCATGTGCTCTTTTTTGTTAAGCGCGATGTGTTTTAGCATTGGGTTTCCTTTGTATGCTGCGTTTTTAAACACGATAGATTCCCAAAATAAATACATGGTAGGTAAGTGTTTCTCCCAATGTACTTTTGCGACTTCTGAAAAAAAATATCCAATACTGGTGTCTTTTTGGACGCTCTCATAAAAAGTATCCACCAAAAATTTGATGTCCTCGGGACTGGTGATATCTTTTTTAGAAATCATAAACTCATGTTATAACTTAATACGATATAGGTCTCCCCATGACCGTGTGGGCTTTAGCTACAGCGGTGGCGCAAGGGATATTTAGAGGGGTGTTTTGCTTATTTTTATTCAATTCTCAGCAATCCTTCGTATCATCCCTCCAAAGATAAAGTAATGAAATGGTAACATACTATACCAATAGGCTCTTCCTAGCAAACCTTTGGGCCTAAAAGTGGCTGTTTGGTGTAGTACATTCTTTTCATCAATTTTAAATTCTAGCCAGGCTTCTCCTGGAACACGCATTTCGGCAAAAAGTAATAACCTTTTTTGTTTTTTGTCTGCTAAAATAACACGCCAAAAGTCTAATGCGTCTCCTTCATATATTTTGTTTGTGTGTGTTCTGCCTCTTCGTAGTCCAACGCCTCCAAAAAGCTTATCAATAGCTCCTCTAACCCGCCAGAGCCAGTTGGCGTAATACCAACCGCGTTCGCCGCCAATTGACCAAATATTTTCAAGAGCCTTTTCTGGATGTATTAATGGTATGGTTTGTTTGTCGGTTACACAACCATGGTCTGGGACTTCTACATATTGTTTCAAGTCTCTCCTAAAACGGCCACTAATCATGCTGTCTTTCCAACTAGAAACAACTTGATTCTGTTTTATTTTTTTGAAAGCTAGTTCTATGGCTTTCATGTATGAAATAGGTTTAATTTTTAGAATTTTTTGTAATCTAGTATCATTGGTTATTACTTCGATACGCATGCTGTCAACCAAATTAAGTGCAAGTTTGTATGAGGTTGAGGTGACAAAATACAACCAGTAACTAGAAAGTTTAGGGGATAGAAACGGAAGGGTAATAATGGTTAGATTTAGTTTTCTATAACGTGCATAGCCTTCCATCATTTGTCGATAGCTAAGTATATCGGGGCCTCCAATATCGAAGCTTTCATTATAGCATTGTTTGTTACCTAAGACGCCAGTAAGGTAAGTTAACACATCTCGAATGGCAATGGGCTGGCATTTGGTTTTTACCCACCTAGGGGTTACCATTAGTGGAAGTTTTTCGCAAAGGTCTCTTATAATTTCAAAAGAGGCACTACCACTTCCCACAATAATTGCTGCTCTTAAAACAGTTACCGCTGCGTTGCCATTGTATAAAATGGTTTCGACATTTTTACGTGACCTAAGGTGTTTGGAGAGGTTTTCTTCGTTGGCAATACCGCCTACATAGATAACTTGTTTGCAGTTTGTTGTTGATAGGTAGGCATTAAAGTTTTTGGCCGCTTGCTCTTCTTTTGCATCAAAATCACTTGTGGAAGAACTCATAGAGTGAATTAAATAATACGCAGCATCAATGTCTTTGGGAAGTTTGTTTGGAACTACCTCTTCCAAAAAGTCAATGATTACAATTTCAATCTGTCTTTTTAAATCTTCTGGAACAGAAAGTCTATTGGCGTCTCTCACCGAGCAAACTACTTGGTGCCCTTCTGCGAGTAAAAGTGGCAGCAAGCGCATGCCTATATATCCATTAGCTCCTGTAAGTAGTATTTTCAATAGTTTTTTTTACTAAAGATACACATCACTTCTGAAATGTTAAAAGATTAGTGAAGTGTTAACTTGATTTTAAGGGTTTTAGGTTTTTTCTTTAGTAGTTAGTCTTTGGATATCTTCCGCTAAGAGTGGAGCATCATTATTTTCGATATATGTTTTATTTTAAAGAAACGCTACCTTTTAGGGCTAAGGAAATGCGTTTCAACTTCGTCCCGATAGCTATCGGGATCGAGTTCAAATCCCGTATCTTAGTCCTCTAAAATTTCAGCAAATGAAAGTACTAAAATGGGTCTTGCTTTTGGGAGGTGTTGTATTATTTTGCTATGGATTGTTCTCCTTGTTTTGTAAACAGGAAACACCTGTTAATCAAGTAATTGGAATGATGGGTGTTGGGGTATTAACTATTCTAGCAGGATTAGCAATTAAAAAGAGGCGTTCATGAAAAAGGCCCACAATGTAGTGAGCCTTTTAGAGTATAATAATACGTCATTTTATAAATGACACACACTAGTTGTTAAAACACAAGTGTCTGGATCAAGAGTATAATCGCGATTTGTACTATTTTGATTTAATTTTGCAGAAATGTTATATCCTTTATCTACAACATTTGAAATGTCCTCAAAAGTGAGTTGTTGTAGTGAGAAAATTAACTTAGTATCTAATACTTCGGTTAACTCAAGAGGATATTCATTTTCTACTGTAGGAGATCCTTCATTTTCTGGAGTTAAAGACAAAGAAATTTCATTAATATACTCTTTATCGTCACCCCTTACAATAACCTCTACTGAAAAGAAATCTTCATCCTCATTTTTGTTAAAACAGTATTTAAGTTTAGCTCCAAAATCCTCTTTTACCTCAACTTCAAAAACTTGTTGCTCTGCTATATTGTTGTCATCATCAAATATTGTTATGGTTGCAATTGCATTTGTTAACGCATCATCTGCATTTACAAAAATTGGATTTTCAATATTGTATTCATAATAATCACCTTTGTCTTCTAACACTAATTCTGCTTCAATGGTTGTGTTGTTATTAAAAGTGACAGATAATTCTGCTCTTCTTAGTTGTTCGATATACGCAGCTCTTATCTTTCCTTTCCCCTTTCTGATGTATTTGCTTATAGGATTGTAAGCAATGTTTGGCGCATTAATAGTTATACCAGAAGCGTCTATAATATCTTCTGTTCTTCTGTAGTCTGCCATATTACCTTCTCCATTATGTGGTATAAGTATAAGCGTTGTAGTTGCATCAATAATAAATTCTGATGCTTCATTAAAACCAATAAAATTATATACAATTCTATCTTCATTGTTACGATACACGTCCATTGTTGCTTGTTCAGATACAGCTCCAGTTTCTGGATTTAAAAGTTGTACATACATAGCGGTTACTTCTTGCAGTCGTTCTCCTCTTAGTACCGCTCTAATGTTTAAAGAGTTGTCTGGAAATCTTTCTACTTTTGTAGCGCCAAGATTAAGCCCAGTGTATGCAGTAAATTGAGCTTCAACTACTGTAGTTTCAAGGATAGATCCATCTTGGCCAATGGGTCTTATACTTGCAGCAATTACATTATTCATAGAAGTGTCACCACCTATAAAAGTTGGATTTTCGAAGCTTACAGAATTTGTCTCCTCTCCTTCTACTAGTCCAAGTTCAAAAGGAATAATCTCTCCATTTTCTCCGTATAATTCACCTTCTATAAAAGATACTTCTGGCGCTAAATCTCCTTTTAATTTAGTTCCTAAATGTGCAGTTTCTGGATTACTATTTTCTGTAATAAGTAAGGGTTTAGTATTTAATTTATTGTTGTCGTCTGCTGTTACTAAATATTCCTGAACTTCTCCAAATGGAGTTCCATCTTCACCCGTATCTTGCACTTTTACAAGCATTAAATTGCCTGTGGGGTCTTCCCCTTCAAATTCATAGTTAGAAATACTATAGGTTATTTTATCTTCTGAAATATTCGTTTGTGGAAGATATAGCTCAGAAACAATTGGGTCTGTTACAATACCTTGTCCAGCAGCAACTCTGGTTTCTATAAAGACTAACTGTCCAAAAGCATCTGCTGTAGGAGGTGTATTTACAGTTATTTTAAATCCACTTCCAACTCTTCGTTTTTTAATTTTAATTCTTTTTATCTTTCCCGTAAATTCTCTAGTTTGTTGCCCTGTAGGGGTGGTAAAATTAGATTCTTGGGTTGTGGGTATTAAATCATCTGCTGTAGAACAGGATATCATTGTAGTTAAAAATGCAAGTACAATTGATTTTAAATATTTCATACTAAAATTTATTGGTTGAAAACCAAAAGTATAAATATTCCAAATTATCAATAAAAAATATTTCTGAAACCTCACTTTCAATTGCTAAAACAATAGCATTTGTTTTTAATGATGTTGAAACAAAATTATTAATTGTTTTTCCCTTTACTTTTTGTAAGCAACAGTGAAGTGTAAAAGAACTAAAAGCTATAAATCTTCGAGTCGAGTAGGAGTTGCTAATGCTTTGGCGTCCATGACTTTTTGCATAAACCTGTGAATGCTTTTATCTTTTGCTTTCGCTTCAATTTTAAAAAAATACTGGTCACGATAGATGGAGTATTCTTCGGCTTTTCCTTTGTATAACACCAATTTGTAATAAGGAATTACTAAAGCATAACTCTCTAACAAAGATCTAAAACCTACAATAATGCCATTAGGGCGCATTTCAATATTACACTGATTTCGATTGTTGTCAAGAATCAATAAGTTCTGGATTTGAACACTCGTCTCTGTAATAATGAGTTTTGTAGATCCTATTCCTTTTCTTTTAAACCGTTCTGCCAGGCTAAAGGGTTTGCCAACTTCGGCATCAATTTTCTGTGCAATTTGTTTGTTGTTATACGATACGTTTACGAGCATTTTATACGTGTTGGTCTATTAAAATGGTATTGCCATCTGGATCTATCACTACAAAACTTGCAGGGCCTGAAGAGCTTTCATCGGCTTCTGTTGCTAGGGCTACGCCTTGTTTTTTTAGGTGTTGTTGTATGGTTCTTACATCGTCAAATTCTTCTAAAGTTTCGGCGCTAGTATTCCAACCCGGATTAAAGGTGATGATATTGTTCTCAAACATGCCCTGAAATAAACCTACTAGCGATTCTCCATTCTTCATAATAAGGTAGTTTCGTTCTAGCGCTCCTCCAAAAACAGAAAAGCCTAAGGCTTCATAAAAGGCTTTTGATGCGGTAATATCTTTTACACTTAAACTAATAGATAATGCTCCTAATGTCATGGTTTTTAAATTTTGGTAGTTGTTCGCTTAAAGATACAAAGAAGTATTCTCAAAAAAAGGTTAAAAAAACTATCTTTGCACCTTCAAAATAAAGCCATGACCTTACAAGAGATCCTTAGTCAAAAAGTTAAAGAAGCTATTAAAAATCTATATCAAGCAGACCTTGAAACGGTAGAGTTTCAAGCAACACGTAAAGATTTTGAAGGCGATATCACCGTGGTTGTTTTCCCAATGCTGCGTGTGGTAAAAGGAAATCCGGTGGCTATTGGAGAAGCTATTGGAAACTATTTGGTCGAACATGTTGCACATGTTACAGCATTTAATGTGGTGAAAGGTTTTTTGAATGTTGTGTTAAGTGATGCTTATTATTTAGAGTTCTTCGGAAATATTAGTGACTGGAACACCTTTGGTACCATTCCACCTAGTGCCGATGCCGTGATGGTGGAGTATGCATCTCCCAATACTAACAAACCTCTACACTTAGGTCATGTACGAAATGTGTTATTAGGCTTCAGTGTGGCTCAAATTGTTAAGGCAAGTGGTAAAAAAGTATACAAAACACAAATCATAAACGATCGTGGAATCCATATTTGTAAAAGTATGTTGGCATGGCAACGGTTTGGAAACAATGAAACTCCAGCTACTTCTGGAAAGAAAGGGGATAAATTAGTAGGGGATTATTATGTGAGATTTGATCAAGAATATAAAAAGGAAATTGCAAGGTTAGTAGCACAGGGAATTTCCGAAGAAGATGCAAAAAAACAAGCTCCTTTATTGCTAGAAGCTCAGGACATGCTCCTTAAATGGGAAGCGGGTGATACAGCCGTAGTTGATTTGTGGAAGACCATGAACGGCTGGGTATACGAAGGTTTTGATGCCACCTATGAAGCCATAGGAGTAGACTTCGATAAAAATTATTACGAGAGCAATACCTATTTACTAGGGAAAGAGTTTATTGCCGAAGGATTGGCATCTGGTGTGTTTGTAAAAGATCCAGATGGTTCTGTTTGGTGCGATTTAACAGACGAGGGACTAGATCGTAAAATCGTATTGCGTGCAGATGGAACGGCGGTGTATATGACGCAAGATATTGGAACTGCCATACAACGTGTAAAGGATTATCCAGACATTACGGGAATGATTTATACGGTAGGAAATGAACAAGATTACCATTTTCAAGTGTTGTTTTTAATCTTGAAAAAACTTGGTTTTGCCTGGGCCGAAAATTTATTCCATCTAAGTTATGGTATGGTTGATTTACCTAGCGGAAAAATGAAATCTCGTGAAGGTACGGTGGTCGATGCAGACGATTTAATTAAAGACATGACGGCTACGGCGAAAACCATTTCGGAGGAGTTAGGAAAGATCGACGACTTTAAAGAAGAAGAAAAAGAAGCGCTTTACAAAACCATTGGTTTGGGTGCCTTGAAATATTACATCTTGAAAGTAGATCCTAAAAAACGTATTTTGTTTAACCCAGAAGAGAGCGTAGATTTCCAAGGAAATACTGGGCCTTTTATACAGTATACCTATGCACGTATTCAGTCTATTTTAAGAAAAGCTGGAACCGATACCGCTACTATTGCTAATGTAGCATTAGATGCTAAAGAAAAAGAAGTACTTAAAACTTTGCAATTGTTTCCTGAAACCATTCAGTTAGCGGCGTCAAATTACAGTCCGGCATTAATTGCAAACTACACCTACGATTTGGTAAAAATCTTTAACTCATTTTACCAAAACGTACCCATTTTTGCTGCAGAAAACAAAGAAGAAAAGGATTTTAGAATTGCCTTATGCGCTGCGGTTGGGGATGTTATTAAAACAGCCTTTTCTTTATTAGGAATTCAAGTGCCAGCAAGGATGTAGGGTTGAAATTGCAACGCTTTTCCCTAGCCCTTCCGCGTGTCGTTGAAGCTTTAACGGACAGCCGTCGGCAAAAGCCTATGGCGGCGGCCGAGGCACAAATGGTAGCGTTTCATAGATTCTACAAATCTCAAAGAAAATGATTCTCCCTTTGAGGGGCGATTTCTCAGTTAGTTGCAAAAATCTAAGTAAAAACTTTTCCCTCCCGAAGCTTCGGGACTAAAGGGGTGTTTTGTTCGAAATTGAAGTTAAAAAAAGTTTGTCAGTCTGAGTTTGTCGTAGACTACATAACAAAGCCCTATCAAAACAACAACTGTAACGAAACATTTGGTGTAAAACCTAAAGAGAATTGATCGATGCGATTAATAGTTGCAGTTCCTTCTGGATTTGTTTCTACTTGGAAATAACTAGCCAACTCATTTCTGGTATCAAATATATTAAGCAAGGCTACGTTAATTCGGGTGCTAAAGGTGTCATCTAGTTTTGCTTCATACACTCCAGAAACATTGGTTCTAAAATAGGGTTTCAGGGTTGCGTTATTTGGAGTATTGTATTGTATTTGCAAAGTGCCATCTGTTGTAATAGCAGTATCATTAATAGGTGTCGTAAATGGAAGTCCCGAATGGTAATTAGCACCAACAGAAAATGTGAAATTTTTTAGTGTATACGTGACAATGCCATTGAGTGCATGTGCGACATTAAAGTTTGCAGGGAATTCTTGCGGATTTAAAGATGCAAATGTGTAATTGCTGTTAGTGTAACTATAACTCAACCAAGTACTCAGATTATTGATTTGTTTTCCAACAGAAAGTTCTACTCCATACGCTGTATAATCTCCAATAGCTTGTGTGTTTTGTAATTGATTTCGAAAGCCAAGATTTTGAGTGTTAATGCCGTCTACTTTTTTGTAAAAACCTTCCCCACTAAGTGTCCATTTGTTTTCTGAAAAATCTGATCCAAGTGATACTTGAGTGCCCTTTACTAATGGATTTGTGGTTCCATCTGCAATAAACCATTGTTTGTTCTCGATGGCTAAAATTTGGTTTTCATTTGCTGTAAATTGTAATACACTTTGGTGTTTTCTTTCTGCTGCTAGAAACGTATTCCAATTTTTTTTAATTTTGTGAGATAGGGTAAGTCTAGGTTCTATTTGAGTGTCAAAAGACGATAGATTGGTCATTCTGCCCCCAAGTGTGACTAGCGTTTTGTCATCAAAAAAAGCTGCAATACCCTGCAGGTAAAATCCATTTGTGATTAAACTAGAATTGTTTGTAGTTGGAATGGAGCTCGATGGTAACACTTGGCTGTTTTCGATAGATGTGTCTGTGTATTGGTATCCGGCTTCTAGAGAAAATTGATCATCGATACGATAACTGGCATCAAATTTTATGGTTTGTTCTTTCACTTCATTTGCTTGTGAAGCTTCGGTAATTATTTCAATTTGTCTATTGTTAGCACTTGCTTTATAGGTGCTTGCGCTATAATGTAACGCAGTACTTAGTTTTGAGTTCCAATCTCTTTGGTAATTAAAACCTCCTAATAATGTGTTCTGCTTTACCTCATTAAAAGTTGCCGTAGAAATGCCATCCATAAATAATCGTTCTGTAAATTGAAGCGCATTATTAATGGTCATAAAATGATAATTGATACGGTCTTTTGGAGAAATATCCCAAAGTGCAGAAATGCTAATATCATAAAAATTAAAGTCTTCATTGGTAGTTCGAACTGCTTCTGTAGTATTGTTATTTAAGTTGGTAATTTCTGTATTCTGAAAGGTGCGTTCAAAAAAAGATTTGTAAATAGGATTCCCAATGCCGTTGTTGATAGAAGTCCTTCCTGAAGCATGCAAGGCAAATGTATTTGAAATTGGAATTTTCGCAAATGCGTTAGCACTACTAAGGTTTACGCCAACACCTCCATCTATTTCTGGCAATATTGTATTGGTTGGGTACATGTGTATTACCCCCGAAACACCTTCACTGTATCTAGGATGTGTTCCGTTTTTATAGATGAGTACATTGTCTATTAAGTTAGGATTAAAAGCAGAGATGAGTCCAAAGAAGTGCCCAGTTTGATACATGCGTATGTCATTCCAAAGAATATTTACTTCATCGCTTGCGCCTCCACGAATATTAATATTAGAAGCAGTTTCATCATAACTTTCGATACCTGGTATCACTTGTGCAATTTGGAGTACGTCGGGTTCAATCAGACTAGGGAGAATTTTAAAATCTTTGTTTTTTATGGTAATTGCTCCTTTGTTTGTTTTGTCAATTCCTTTGGTAATGTAGCTTTTAAGGGTTACTGTTGGTAGCTTGTTTACATAATTGGTAGTAATAAAAACAAAGGGGCAATTGGTTGTGTTTTTGAGAAATTCATAGACCAGAATGTCTTTTACATATAGATCATTGACATACACTTGTAATATTTCATCATCTGCAATGCTATCAATAGATAAAACACCGCTTTTAGAAACAACATATCTCTTATTATTGGTGTCGGTTAGGATCGCATTTATGGGCTTGCCAGACTGTGTTTCAATAAAGGTAGCGCAAAAAGGAACATATTTTTTAGGAAATTGAACTGTAATGTAGCGTTTTCCAATGACAGTAAAAGTAATATTATCTTGCTTGGTGTATACCTCTAATATTTCAGAAAGAGTATTTGAAATATCTGGTGTGTCAATAGTTACTCTGGCCGCTGTTTTACTATTGAAAGAAAATTTAACTTCAAATTTTTGCTCTAGTAAAGAGGCAACTTCTGTAAAAGGAATTTTTTTTAATGGGTTTTGAGCAATACCCTTACTCATACAAATAAAAACTAAAAAGAAGTAACATAGTACACTATAATTACTGGTTTTTAGGATCATAGATTTGTATGTCATTTTCTAAATCTTTGCGATACTTGAGGTTAAGAGGTAGTGTAACAGTGCGCAGAGCCTCGTCTAGATTTGCATGCGTAAAGCTACCAGTATAACGTAAATTTACATCAATATTATTTGTCTGTATAGAAACTTGGTATTGATTTTCAATTTCCATTAGAACGTTGTCTAAAGGAACATCTGCAAAACTACTTTCATTAAAAATCCAAGTAGGCTTGGTTGTATACACCTTATGCTGTATAGCTGTAGTTCCAAATGTGAAAGAATTCCCTGGAGTAACCTTTGTTGTAACTCCATTTGCGGTAACTGTAACCAAGCCTTCATAACAAGTTACTATAAAACTATCGTCTTTGGTGTTCACATTAAACTTCGTTCCTAAAACTTGCACGGTTCCTTTTGAGGTAGCTACTGTAAATGTTTTTCCTTTTGCGACTTCAAAATACGCTTCTCCTTCCAAGGTCACCTCTCTATTAAAAAGCCAACCATACTTTTTAAATGCTACACTTGCATTTTCTTGAAGGGTGATTTTTGAAGTATCTGGTAAAGCTACCGTTTCAATGCTAGCTAATGGTGCATTGATTTGGGTAGGTATTGTTGCTACAAAAACATAAGAAACTACTATTAAAACAAAAATAGCAGCGATTTTTAAGAGCATTGGTAGTGTTCTAACCTTTGTTTCTTTAGGTGCGTTGAAAGCGCTATTCGTCTTTAGTTCTTTTATGCCTGCATCTATATCATGTGTAGGTACTTCAATACGCTTGGTATGCGTATCTATTTTTTTATACAATTCAAAATCAGGCCAAGCGTTGAGTACCTCCATATCTGCTGGAGTTGCTTCATTGTTGAGCCATTTTTCTAATAATTCTTGCGCCTTCATGTTCTTGTTTGTGTCTATATAACAGTTGGTTACTTAAAATACCACCTCGATTGTTATAAATTTTCTATGGTCTCTCTTAATTTTTCTAAAGCATCTAAAACTCTTTTGCCTGCTGCCTTTTCTGAAATATTATAAATCGCAGCAATTTCCTTGTATTTTTTCCCTTCTACACGACTCATTAAAAAAGCAGTTCGTTGCAATTCGGTGAGGTTGTCTAGCGCTTTTTGTAGTTTCTCTCCAAACTGTTTTTCTTCCAATAAAAATTCAGGCGAATAATGATCAGATTTGCGTTGCGCTCCTTCTATGTATTTAAATTGAACCTTTTTATGAGCAACTGTATTTAAAAAAAGGTTGTTGGCAATTGTAAAAACATAGCTCTTCGCTTTTCCAGGAGTTACTTTGCCGCAATTTTGCCATAATTTTAAAAATGCTTCTTGTACCAAGTCGTAGGAAGCATCACGATCTTTAGTCTTAAAAAACATAAAATTTCGCAACGATTGTACATGTGTTTTATAAACAGCATCGAAGGCTTGTTCTTTACAAATAGTTGTTTCTTTTTCCATAATTGTGGGGTCGTAAAACTATGTAAAAAAAAGTTATTTTGGATGTAGTGGTATTTTGGTAGGTAACTTGTTATACTTTATGAGAGGTTATTGGTTACTCTCTAGATTGCTATGAGAAAAGCCGTTTTGTTGCATATCAAAACGGCTTTCTCTTTTACCTGTAATTTGTATTATTCCTTGTAGACGTCTCCTTGTTTCATTACAAAAGCAATGTTTTTTAATACTGAAATGTCCTCTAACGGATTTTCGTTGGTTGCCACAATATCTGCTTGCATTCCTGGGGTTAAAGTCCCAATAGTTTTTTCTTTTCCAAGTAATGTAGCTGCGTTTATAGTAGCCGTTTTAATCGCTTGGTTTTCGTCCATTCCGTATTGTACCATGAGTTCAAATTCACGTGCGTTGGTGCCATGTTTGCTTACACCGCTATCGGTTCCAAATGCTATGTTGATATTTCCTTTTAGTGCTTTTTTAAAAGAGGCTTCTACCACTGGAGCCACCTTTTTGATTTTTTCAATAATCGCAGGTGGGATGTTGGGGTTTACAGAAAGTTCTTCATACACAGAAACACCAGCCAGGAGTGTTGGTACCAAATAAGCACCTGTTTTTTGAAAGAGTTTAATAGATTCATCGTTGAGGTACGAACCGTGTTCTATAGAATGTACACCAGCTCTTAATGCCGCATTTACCCCATCGGCTTCATGTGCATGTGCTGCTACTTTTCTTCCAAGGCTTGCAGCAGCAGCAACAATAGCTTCCATCTCGTCATTGGTTAATTGCTGCCCAACACCTGCTGCTGTGTTGCTTAATACACCGCCAGTTGCTGTTATTTTTATAACGTCGGAGCCTGATTTTACAAGTGCTCTTACGGCTCTTCTACAATCATCACTACCGTCACATATACTCACATCTTGTCCTACCATTTCATGAATGGCATCATTGTAGCCATGAAAATCACCATGTCCGCCTGTGGCAGAAACAGCTCCATTGGATGCCATAATCGAGGGCCCCACAATAAGGTTGTTTTTTATAGCTCTTTTTAGGGCATTCATCACATGCGGGTCACCTCCTAAATTTCTAACGGTTGTAAATCCAGCCATTAAGGTACGTTCTACATACGGAATTGCCTTGTAAGCTGCATCTGCTTCTTCTAGGGTAGTCCATTCATGTGGGTTTGCACTGGGGTTACGTTCATTTGTGATGTGTGTATGCATGTCTATAAACCCCGGCATTACAAATTTGTCTTTGAGGTCAATAATTGTTGTTTTAGAGTTTTCTAATCCAAGCTGTGATGGCTTTAGATAACCTTTCCTTACTTCTTTTATGATTCCTTTTTCTATAACAAGTGTTTGTTGCGTTTTCGGTGAGGATCCTGGAACGTCCAATAAGGTTCCTGCATGAATAATTGTGTTTTGGGCTGTTAACGAAAAGGAGCCTATGCATACTGCGATACATAAAAATGAAAAGAGGTGTTTCATAACTGAAATTTTAGGTTGTTTTTAGTGCATTAAAGATACACTTAAAAGGCTTTTGAATACTCATATTTCCGAAGTAAAATTCTACACTTTTAATAGCTGAGCTGCTTTGAAACTCCCTATGCAATTAGTATATTTGCGCTTCAATCTTTCGAAATTTTCGAGAAAGATGCTGCATAAAATAACACCCTATGTTCGATAATTTAAGTGATAAGTTAGATAAAGCACTTCACGTCCTCAAAGGACACGGAAGCATCACAGAAGTTAATGTTGCCGAAACCTTAAAAGAAGTGCGTCGTGCCCTTTTGGATGCCGATGTAAACTTTAAGATTGCTAAAGAATTTACCAAAACCGTAAAGGAAAAAGCGTTAGGTCAAAACGTGTTGACGACCTTACAGCCTGGCCAGTTAATGGTGAAATTGGTAAAAGATGAACTTACCCAACTCATGGGTGGTGATGCTGCAGGGATTAACTTAAAAGGATCGCCTAGTGTTATTTTGATGTCTGGTTTGCAGGGTAGTGGTAAAACTACTTTTTCTGGTAAACTTGCCAATTATCTTAAAACAAAGAAAACGAAAAAACCTTTATTAGTTGCCTGTGATGTATATCGTCCAGCCGCGATTAACCAATTGCATGTTGTTGGAGATCAAATTGGTGTTGAGGTATTTAGTGATGAGGGAAATATGGACCCTGTTGATATCGCCACTAAAGCTGTGGCGCATGCAAAGGCTAACGGACATAATGTAGTCATTGTCGATACTGCAGGTCGTTTGGCAGTAGATGAAGAGATGATGCAGGAGATAGAGAATGTGCACCGAGCACTCTCTCCAGATGAGACATTGTTTGTGGTAGATTCTATGACTGGTCAGGATGCTGTTAACACAGCAAAAGCCTTCAACGATCGATTAAATTTTGACGGGGTAATTCTTACCAAATTAGATGGTGATACACGAGGTGGAGCTGCTATTTCAATTAAGAGTGTTGTCAATAAGCCTATAAAGTTTATTGGTACTGGAGAGAAAATGGATGCGATTGATGTGTTCTATCCAGAACGTATGGCAGACAGGATCTTGGGGATGGGAGATGTTATTTCTTTAGTAGAAAGAGCCCAAGAACAGTTTGATGAAGAAGAAGCCAGAAAGCTACAAAAGAAGATTGCTAAAAACCAATTTGGGTTTGATGATTTCTTAAAGCAAATCAATCAAGTAAAGAAAATGGGTAGCATGAAAGACTTGGTTGGAATGATACCAGGTGCTGGAAAAGCCCTTAAAGATGTTGATATAGATGATGATGCATTTAAGCATATTGAAGCTATTATTCATTCTATGACGCCTGGTGAAAGATCTGTTCCTGCTACTATAAATGCAAGTCGTAAAAAACGTATTGCAAAGGGTAGTGGTACTTCTGTACAGCAAATAAACCAGTTGTTGAAACAATTTGACCAGATGAGTAAGATGATGAAGATGATGCAAGGCGGCGGCGGAAAGAAGATGATGCAGATGATGGGGAAAATGCGCTAGGTTTTAGTTGGCAGTATTAGATAAAAGTCAACAGTAGCAGTTCGCAGTAGCAGTAGTATTTTGATTTTATTATAAATAGTAATGAGTTTTAAAAATTTGCTAGCTCACGAAAAAGGATTTGATGTATCAATGCGAATTTTTGAACTGTCAAAACAATTTCCTAAAGAGTAAACATACTCACTAACCGATCAAATTAGAAGAAGTTCAAGATCAGTTTGTGCGAATATTGCAGAAGCATATCGAAAGAGATTAAACAAAAAACATTTTATAAGTAAGCTTACAGACAGTGATGCTGAAAACTCAAAAACTCAGGTTTGGTTAGATTTTGCATTATCCTGTAACTATATTTCAGAAGAAAATAAAAATGAGTTACATCTAATGAGTTTAGAAGTTGGAAAGCTCATAAATTATATGATTAATAACCCAAGTAAATTTGGTGTGAACAGTTAAAACTGCCGCTGCCACTGCCACTGCATACTAAAAAAATATGACAATACTCGACGGTAAAAAAGTTTCAAACGATATTAAAAACGAAATCGCTGCAGAAGTGCAAAAAATGAAAGATGCGGGTGAAAAAGTACCGCATTTAGCTGCTGTAATTGTGGGGGATGATGGTGCTAGTTTGACCTATGTTGGAAGCAAAGTCCGTTCTTGCGAGCGTGTTGGTTTCGAATCTACCATGGTTCGATTATCACACACCACAAGTGAGATAGAGTTGTTAGATAAAATTGAAGAGCTTAATCAAGATGATAACATAGATGGTTTTATCATTCAATTACCCTTGCCTCCACAAATTAACACCCAACGTGTGTTAATGGCCGTAGATCCAAGTAAAGATGTAGATGGATTTCACCCAGAAAATTTTGGGCGTATGGCGCTAGATATGTCGACCTTTATTCCTGCAACACCTTTTGGTATTCTTGAATTACTAGAGCGTTATGATGTAGATACCAAAGGAAAACATACCGTAGTTATTGGTAGAAGTCACATTGTAGGACGTCCTATGAGTATTTTAATGAGTCGTAAAGGATGGCCAGGAAATAGTACGGTAACGCTAACGCACAGTAACACCAAAAATATTACACAAATTACAAGTCAGGCAGATATCATTATTTCGGCATTAGGAGTTCCAAACTTTTTGAAAGCAGAAATGGTAAAAGATGACGCTGTAATAATCGATGTAGGGATTACTCGTGTAGAAGATGAGTCTAGACCGAAAGGATACAGAATTGTTGGCGATGTAGATTTTGACACCGTAAGTAAAAAGGCAAGTTATATTACGCCAGTTCCTGGAGGAGTTGGACCTATGACAATTGCTATGTTGTTAAAAAACACATTGCTTGCAAGAGAACAGCGCGCAGCAGCAAAAAGATAGTATTTAATACTTCGGAAATACTAGTTCAATGACTAATTTTTCCGAAGCATATATTGAAATTCTTCTTCATTTAAATGGAGAGGGATTTTTTATGTTTTTTCCTGAAGATAAATATAAAAACTCCAATAATAGTGATGTAGCCTATTACTAATACGCTCAGTATATATGGCTTATTTCTTTGCATGACTACATAATCTGCTATTCCTGCTTCCGAAAAAATCCATTCGTCAGCTATCGCTGATGCTAAACTGTGATTGCCTGTTTCTAGAACAATAATCCCATTTTTTGAACTAAGGTTAATACGTGCCGCTGTGTTAAGAGCATTTCCACCGCTTCCGTCATGACCAATAATGGTAGAGTTTTTATCATTCTGACTGTAAAGATGTGGTCCTAATCCGTAAACTCCTATATCATTTATAAATGTTTCTGGTACGCTCATCTCCTTGATTGTTTTTTCTTGTAGAACATGATTGTTAGAAATATTTGCTTTTAGAAACTTTGTTAAATCTGCCGACGTGGTTAACAATGAAGCTGCTGCAAGTGCAGTAAATTTTTTAGGGGGTCTTATTGTTCCATCGTCTTTATATATATTGACTAACTGTGGGGATGATACATCAGATAAAATGAAAGTAGAGTTTTTCATTCCCAAGGGTTCAAATACTTCTTGTTTCATATACTTCTGAAATGATTTCCCCGTAACTTCCTCTATTATTAATTGTAGTATGGTGTATCCAGCTCCAGAATACATATACTTGCTGCCAGGTTCATAACCTACTCTTGCAACTCCTTCTGAATAAGGTGCATCTGAAGCTTTGTTTAATGATGCTTCAATGGTCTGTATTGTATCGTTAATTGCAAAACCGGAATAGCCAAGGTCATCTATTAGACCAGACGAATGTGAGAGCAGTTTTCTAATAGAAACTTTTTTATTATCAAATTCGCTTTCTGGAAGATGCCACCTCGTAAGGTAGTTATCAATAGGGGTGTCTAAATTTAATTTTCCTTGTTTCACCAGTTTTAAGACACCAAAAGAGGTTACCCATTTACTGACTGATGCTACGGGGAAAATTGTGTTTTCATTTATGGGTTTATCAATAGAATAGAAATAACTGCTGGAGACTTCACCGTCTTCTATGATTGTCAATGCTAAGTTACCAACAAACACATCGTCTATATTTCTTTTTATAGCATTAATAAACGCTTCTGAGGTGTTTTTGGAAGAAATGGATTTTAGTAGAAACCCGCTTATAAACCCATAACCAATAAATGCAGTCCAGATTAAAAGAGTAAAAATTACAAGAGTAGTCTTTTTAAATACGTTCATTTTTATTTTTTTTCTATTACGGAAAGTATAATTATTGATAGTCTCCCTATTAAAAAAGTAACAAATCCAAATAGTGTGGTTAAGAGTGCAATTTTAAGTCCAGAAGCCATCATTGGTTGAGACACGCCTCCAGCTCCTTCAATAGCATCAAAGGCTGTTATGAGGCCTATGGTAGAGCCTAAAAATCCCCAAACCATAGCAAATAAGCTAATATGCCCAATAAGTTTAGATGTTTTTGAGTGTTCTT
This sequence comes from Patiriisocius sp. 208BN25-11, assembly GCF_058147145.1. Taxonomy (NCBI): domain Bacteria; kingdom Pseudomonadati; phylum Bacteroidota; class Flavobacteriia; order Flavobacteriales; family Flavobacteriaceae; genus Patiriisocius; species Patiriisocius sp. 208BN25-11. Next base: position 178,379 of record NZ_JBYVJY010000001.1, on the reverse strand, counting down.
GTTTACCCGTTAACGCGAGTACAAATAGTACTAGAATTACTAGTATGAGTAGTACTAATGGAATCATAAACACGGGTCCGCCGTCTGTAATAATGCTTGAAAAGTAAATCATATTATTTTAAATTAAATGGTTATGGTATCAAAACTACTGCGATAGTTGGTTTTAAAATATAGAAAACGATGAGTGTCTGTTTTAAGTCATTATCTACCCAAAATAACACCTAGTATTGCAAAAGGCACTCAATGTATGCAAGTAAAGCATCTAAATACGTTATCTGTCTTATAAAACGACTTTGTTTCTTAAATTTATGGAACTTTGCTCCACATGAAAGCACTCTTACAGCAATTTAAATACGCGCCATTACATTTATTGTTTTGGATATTGGTGTGGTTGTTTTTTGTGTACTTTTTTAGTTATGCCAGTAGTGATACTTATTTTATTTTTTGGTTTTCTAGCAGTTTACTACCAATTGCTATGGCGGTTACCTATGTGTTTGCCTATGTGTTAATTCCTAACTATCTCATAGTAAAAAAATATACTGCTTTTGTCTTGTATAGCATAGCAACCATTATAAGCTCTGTGTATGTTATTTTATTGATCAATTTTATCTTGTTTGTCTTGTTGTCAAAACAGCAAGTTGATGATATGCCTTTGCTTACACGGAACATTATTTTTATCGTTATACTCGTTTATTTAGTGGCTGGTGTGGTGAGTTTTATTCAGTTGCTTCGGTATCATTATACCGCCGAAACAAATAATAAATTATTAGCAAATAAAGTACTAGAGACAAAGCTTCAATTAAAGGAAAAGGAGTTGTATTACCTGAGACAGCAAATTCATCCGCATTTTTTATTCAATACCTTAAATACCATTTATGGCTTTGCTTTAAAAAAATCTAAAGATACTCCCGAGCTTATTTTGAAGTTGTCGGCAATGCTAGATTATATGTTGCATCAGACAGATAAAACGAGCGTTCATATTTCCGAAGAAATCAATTATATTGATGCATATATTGGTCTAGAACAGGTGCGTTTTCGTGACACGTTAAAGGTGACTTTTACCAAAGAAGTCCATCAGGAAATTATGGTGCCTCCTATGTTGTTTATGGCTTTTGTAGAGAATGCATTTAAACATGGAGCTCCTATTTCGGAGTTGATGGAAGTTGTTGTTTTTCTGAAATGTGACGGACAACACATCTTGTTAGATGTAAAAAATACAGTCGTACCCAATCAAAACCACAAAGAAAGTCATGGCTTGGGAATTGCAACTACAAAAAAACGATTGGATGTATTGTACCCAAATTCCTACACCTTAGACGTCAACAACACCACAGATTGGTATGAAGTGTCTTTAAAAATTTCAATAATTTAATAGCCTATGTATACTGCACTTATTATTGATGATGAACCAACGGCAAGAGATATTTTAGAAAGTCATCTTTCTAAAATTGATTCGATAGCGGTGGTAGCAAGTTGTAAAAATGCAGCCGAAGGTTTTTCGGAACTAAGCAAGCAAAAGATTGATCTTATTTTTCTGGATATCAATATGCCAGAGGTCACCGGACTTATGTTTGCTAAAGCTATACAAGGCAATACTGCAATTATATTTACGACAGCCTACAGAGAATACGCTCTAGAAGGCTTTGATGTGCAAGCCATAGATTATCTATTGAAACCAATTTCTCTAGAACGCTTAATGCAAGCAGTCTCTAAATTTAAAAAAACACAATCTGCTAGTCCAGCTGCGTCAATTCAAAATTTTACCTTTTTTAGATGTGACCGTAAAATGGTAAAAGTAGATTTTGATGCCATACAGTATATAGAAGGCTGCGGGGATTATTTGAAAATCCACTTAAAAGATACCGTGTTAATTACCAGAGAAACCATGACACATGTGTTTGAGAAATTACCCCAATCACAATTTTTAAGAACTCATCGTTCTTTTATTGTAGCCATTGCTAAAATAGATAGTTATACCAACGAACATATTACTATCGCTAGAAAAGCAATTTCTATTAGTAGAAGTTATAGAGAAACTGTGCTAGAACATTTAGGAAGCTTGCAATAAACTATGAGGGCTCTTCTTTATTTTCAAGCTGAACTTCTTGAGTCTCTGATGCATATTCTTTTCTATAAATAGAAAGAATGAGTAAAAACAAGCTAATGAGTAAGGGACCAAAAATGAGTCCGATAAACCCGAAAAGCGGTACCCCAACAATTACACCAATAAGGGTGATAAGTGGATGTACATTGTCTAACTTTTTGAGCACTACCAAACGAATGATATTATCTGCAGAACCCACTACAACCAGTCCATAAATTAAAATACCCCAAGCAACACCGGTATTTCCTGTAGAGAGTTCTAAAATAAAAACAGGAATAATTCCCACGAGCGTACCTACAAAAGGAATCATAGAACCTACCGCTACAATAATAAACCAGAAAAAAGGATCGTCTACTCCAAAAATTAAAAAGCCTATAAGCGCAATAATTCCTTGCATGATAGCAACTAATGGAATACCCAACGCATTTGAGCGAACCATAGCTTGAATTTCTTTGCCAATGAGTTTTAAGTTGGCATTGCTTACTGGAGCTAGATCTCCAATAGAGTTCTGCATCATTCTTCGATCTGTAAGCATATAAAACAAGATAAAGTACATGACTCCAATAGCAATAACCACGGTAAATGTGCTTCCGGCAATGCTTTGTAGATTATTAGAAATCCATCCAGAAATAGCTCCCACATCAATCTGCGAAGCTATGTCGTAGCCTAATTTTTGTTCCCAGGTACCTACTTGGGTTTTAAAAGCACTTACCACGCGTTCTGAGTTTTGAACGGCATTCCCAATTTTGTTTCCTAGCATTAAAATAACACCCGAAACCGGCAATAAAATACCCACAAAAGAAACGATACAAATAAGCGAAGCTGCAAGGTTAGGATTCCATCCTTTGCGTACTAGTTTTAACATCCAACCGCGCATCAAAACGTAAATAGTGATGGCGCCTAGGACACCAGAAAAATAGGGCATTAATTCCCTAAAAATAAGCATCCCAATAATGACAATAATAACAAGTATAAAAACTTGACGAATGGTTTTGGCAGAAATTTGTGTGTTGTTCATTAGGTAGCGAATAATTGGTTGATATCTGCAAAAGCTTTAAATTCTAGCGCATTACCACTAGGGTCTTTAAAAAACATGGTGGCTTGCTCTCCTGCTAATCCTTCAAAGCGTATATAGGGCTCAATAATAAACGAAATGTTACGTTTTTTTAAAGAATTTGCAAAAGTATGAAACGTGTCCATGTCTAAAACAACTCCAAAATGAGGGATAGGGACTTCTTTTCCATCAACCGCATTGGTAGGTGCGTTTTCTTGAGTTTCTTCTTTTACATGGAGTACTAGCTGATGTCCAAAGAAGTTAAAATCGACCCAATGGTCGCTACTTCTTCCTTCTTCGCAACCAAGAATATCTCTGTAGAAGGTTCTTGCGGTTTCGAGATTGTGTACTGGGATGGCAAGGTGAAAGGGTGATAGTGCTGACATAACAATTAGGTTTTAATGAACTATAAAAATAACAAAAGCGCCCGCATAAATGCAGGCGTTTTTTAAATCATATTGTATGATATATTACTCGCCATCCCAGGCTAACATAAAATATTTAAAGGTTGCTGTATCTGGAATTTGAGAAGCTTCTATCGTTAAACTAGCATTATAGCGCAGGTTTTCTGGTAATTCCTTTTTGTCGATAGTAATGTATACATCACTATCTTTTAAGAATACCACTACAGCATCAATACTAGTTTGTATTCCTGCAATTTCATAGGAGTCTTTAAGATCTTTAAAGGTGCTTTTAATAGAAAGCCCTTTATCTGTTTTGTAACGTGCATCATACACACGAACGGTATTAATCACAGCATCTGGGTTGCTTTCATCGTCTGGCGATAAACGCAATAATTTTGTTCCATCTTTAGCAAAAACTTCTACTTCTCCTTGAGTTCCTAAGGCGTCTTTAACATTGCTTAAAGGCACAATACTGTCATTAGCAAAAATAGAATCTAGTTGCTTGATAGAAGTTTCGTTAGTTACAAGGCCAATTTGTCCATTGCTGATGGCGAATTTATCAGCTTTGGTGGTGCAATTTAAAAGTGTTAAAGATAGTATTGCAGTAATAATGATTGTTTTTTTCATATGTAAAAAGCAACAAATGTTTCGTTGTTTAAATTTAGTTTTATTAGAATAATACTTGATTTTGAATTTTCAAAAATAGAAAATTAGGTGCAGAAATGAATCTTGAAATGCCTTTTTGATTTTTTTAAAATACAACCTTTTTGTTGCATTACTCGCTTAGACCTACAAGGGGGTCTTCGACAACACCTTGCAGGGTTTTTATGAAGCTGGTATTCAAGCAAATCACTGATCACCAATCACTATTCACCTTTTAGCGCATCATCTTTCCTAAGATCCCGAGGACACTTCGAATGACAGTTGGACTGGTAAGTGTTTTAATCCAAGGGTTTTGTCTTTGTCTTCCGCTGCTTCTTTTTCGGCTACTAGATTTTTCGGCAGCTTCTTTTTCTTTTTTCGCTTTTTCTTTCGCTTCTTCTTTTTCGGCGATTTCTATTTTCTTGTTTAGTAACTCGTAGGCACTTTCTCTGTCTACGGTTTCATTGTATTTTTTTACAAGCTTAGAATTGTCAATAAGTTCTTTTAGCTCATTGTTCTCCAAGACATCCATTCTACTCATGGGAGCTCTAAGCATGGTAACAGCTAGTGGAGTTGGAATCCCTTTTTCGTTCAAGGCGCTAATCATAGCTTCACCAATACCCATAGAAGTAAGTACTTCGTCTGTTTCGTAATAATCACTCAAAGGATAATTCTCTGCCGTTAGTTTAATGGCTTTTCTATCTTTTGCAGTAAAGGCACGGAGTGCGTGTTGGATCTTTAAACCTAATTGTCCTAGCACCGCATCTGGCACATCGGTAGGATTTTGTGTTACAAAGTACAATCCAACTCCTTTAGAACGTATTAATTTTACAATGCTTTCTATTTGATCTAACAAAGCATCACTAGCTTCGTTAAAAATAAGGTGAGCTTCGTCAATAAAAATTACAAGCTCTGGACGCCCACTATCTCCTTGCTCTGGGAAGGTAGCATAGATCTCTGCCAATAAACTCAACATGAACGTTGAAAATAATTTAGGCTTGTCCTGTATGTCGGTAAGACGTAAGATGTTAATGTATCCCATACCATTTCTATCGGTACGTAATAAATCATCTGTGTCAAAAGATTTCTCTCCAAAAAACAAATCACCTCCTTGTTGTTCTATTTCTATTACTTTACGTAAGATAGAACCCGTAGAACTAGAAGACATTCTGCCGTATTCTTTTTGAATTTCTTCTTTCCCTTCTTCGGTAACATAGTTGAGCATTTTCTTGAAATCTTTCAAGTCAAGCAATGGCAACTTATTGTCGTCGCAATATTTAAAAATCACGGCTACAATACCACTTTGGGTTTCGGTAAGGTCTAAGATTCTTGATAATAATACTGGTCCAAATTCACTGACGGTAGCACGCATACGCACACCATCTTGTTCTGATAAAGTTAGAATTTCAACAGGAAATTTTTTAGCCTCAAATGGAAATCCAATTTTAGCATGGCGTTCATCAATTTTTGGATGTCCAGGACTTGGTTGTGCAATACCACTTAAATCACCTTTCATGTCCATTAGCAATACCGGCACTCCTTTTTCTGAAAGGTTCTCTGCCAACACTTGTAGTGTTTTTGTCTTTCCTGTACCAGTAGCTCCAGCAATAAGACCGTGGCGATTGATAGTTTTTAATGGGATTTTCACCAAAGCATCGGTAACGGTTTCACCGTCGAGCATGGCTGCTCCCATCGCTATAAACTCACCTTTGGTTTTGTACCCTTCGGTAATATGATCAAAAAAAGCCTGTGTATCTGCCATAATCTTATATTTTGGGTAAAAATAGTAATTGTAGGGTATCTTCGGAAATTTTCGGAAATTTACTTTTCATTAAATATGATGCCTATGCGTTTTATTCTTTTTTCAATTGTTGTGTTTTGTAGTCTTATATCTTGTAAAGATACCTCTTCGGAAATAGTAGTGCCTGACAATGAAGCTAACATTTCAGAAGTACTTACAACTCCAATTTTTCATGCCTCACATGAACCCAAAAAACAACAAGCAACATTTAGTGATGCTGTTCAAGTTGGAAACACCTATTATTTATCTGGACAAATAGGAATGGATCACAGCACAAGAACATTGGTCTCTGGTGGGATTGAAGCCGAAACAACCCAAACACTAGAAAATATTAAGGCTGTTTTAGCACAACATGATATGACCATGAAAGATGTGGTGAAAGCCATGGTAGTGCTAGATGACATTAAAGATTTTGCAGCATTTAATTCGATTTACACACAATATTTTCCGCAGAAACCGGCTAGAACTACCTTTGCAGCAGAAGGGTTGGCCTTGGGGTCTAAAATTGAAATTGAAGTCATTGCTGTGAAACAATAGCTTTTTAATTATCGATTCGTAATTCTCAATTCACCAATCTATAGTATCTTTGCCGCCGTATGCAAAAAGAGATTCAAGAGCAAGTAAATAAGGGGGTGATGCTTCCGTTAATGGAAGAGTTTTATACCATTCAAGGAGAGGGTTTTCATAAAGGGACTGCTGCTTATTTTATTAGAGTAGGAGGTTGCGATGTGGGCTGTCACTGGTGTGATGTAAAAGAGAGCTGGAATCCAAATAGTCATCCGCCAACGGCTATTGATGCTATTGCAGAAAATGCAAGTAAGTATTCAAAGACTATTGTGATCACTGGAGGAGAACCGCTTACTTGGGATATGGGGCCTTTAACTTCTTTGCTAAAAGAAAAAGGAATGAATACCCATATCGAAACTTCTGGAGCATACAAATTATCTGGAACTTGGGATTGGATTTGCCTCTCACCCAAAAAAATAAAACTTCCTACTCCCGAAGTATACAAAGCTGCCCATGAGCTAAAGGTGATTATCTACAACAAAAACGATTTTAAGTTTGCCGAAGAGCAGGCTGCAAAGGTAGGTAAAGACTGTATTTTATATTTACAGCCAGAATGGAGTAAACGAGATACGATGATTCCTCAGATTGTAGAGTATGTAATGGCAAATCCCCAGTGGATGGTGTCTTTGCAAACCCATAAGTATTTAAATATCCCGTAGTTTATTTTTCAGTATAAAGTTGTCCGCGATTGGGTTTTAGGCGTTCTCTCAAGTCGTCCATGTGTTTTTTTTCTACCACCAAAAATGCAATGTGATGCATGTCTGTGACAGATTCAATATCGCAAATAGTGTGTTCTAATTTTTCGGAGACCACAAATTCTTTTAAGTGGATGATATGATGTGCAGCAATGGGTGCAGCATTTGGACCTCTAAAATCCCATATTAATTTGATGCGTTGTTCCATTTCTTTTTTCTGAAATTTTAGTGGGATACCAGCTATTTTTTTGGTGGCATATTTTTTGAAATCTCTTAAAAAGTATTCAAAAAAAATAGCTTTTTTGTTACAGCGGTAAAGGTATTGGTTTTAAAATAAATGTAGTACACTTTTAGACGACTCTTTGCGTTATAGATTGGGTTTGCATACCATTGGCAAATTGTTATTTTTGCCAGCTTAGTGTTGTTATTAATATTTCAGAAAGAAAGACCTAAAAAAATTCCTATTACTTATGAAAAAAATTACTGTTTTTTGTGCAATGATTGCCTTTGTCTTTTTGGGACACGCACAATCAAAAAAAGATATCTTACTTACTATTGAAGGTGCTCCTGTATACAAGCAAGAGTTTTTACGAGTATATAAAAAGAATTTAGATCTCGTAAAAGATGAATCTCAAAAATCTGTAGATGGTTATTTAGATCTATTTATAGACTATAAGCTAAAAGTACAGGAAGCCTATGCACAGGGTTTGGATAAAGACCGTATTTACCAGAGAGAGTACAAGAAATATCGTGCTCAATTATCTAGAAATTATTTGTTCGAACAAAAAATAGAAGAAGATATGATGCGCGAAGCTTTTGATCGATCAAAAGAACAAATAAATGCACAGCATATATTAATTAAGGTTGGTTATGACGCATTAGCTCAGGACACATTACAAGCGTATAACAAAGCTAATGAGGCGAGACAAAAAGCATTAAACGGAACCGATTTTTCTAGTTTAGTTGTTGAATATTCTGAAGAGCCAGGCGCTAAAGATAGAGAGGGTAATTTAGGATATTTTACTGCTTTTTCAATGGTGTATCCTTTTGAATCTGCTGCGTATAATACAGCCGTAGGAGGTATTTCTGAAATTACTAGGACTAGTTTTGGGTATCATGTTATTAAAGTATTGGATAGAAGACTCGTAGGGAATGAGATTGAAGTATCTCATATTATGGTGGCCGAAAAGAAAGATGATCCAAGTTTTAACGCAGAAGAACGTATTAATGAATTGTATCAATTATTGCAGCAAGGAGAAAAATTCGAAGAGCTTGCTATGCAATTTTCTGATGATAAAAACTCTGGGATTGCTGGTGGGAAATTAAAGCCATTTACAAAAGGAAAACTACGATCTCCAAAATTTGAAGATGCTGCCTTAGCATTAAAAACCCCTGGTGAGGTTTCTAAACCAATACAATCTTCATTTGGTTGGCACATCATTAGATTAGAAAATATTAGCAAAGAGAAAACCTATGAAGAAGAAAAAGAACGCTTGCTTTCTCAAATAAAAAGAGGAGAACGTTCTAAAAAAGTAGAGAATCAAATAAGCAATAAAATTAAAGAAAAATACGGATTTAAAGGAGATGCGAATTATGCTACATTCTTTTATGACTTTGTAAATGATGATATTTTAAAAAGAACTTGGGACTATGATACAGAAAATGCATCGCTAGATAAACTGTTATTTACTATTGGTGATTACGATTTGTATTATAAAGATTTTGCTGCGTTTGTAAAAGAACGTCAAAAGAGACCTGTATCTAGATCTATTAAGACCAGTCAAGGAGTTGTTAAATATATGTATGATGAGTTTGAAAGAAACATACTCCAAGAATATTTTAAAGATAGATTAGAAGACGAAAATCCAGAGTATGCGGCAGTGATTAGCGAGTATCGAGATGGGCTGCTTATTTTTGAAGTAATGCAAAAAAATATTTGGGATAAAGCAAAGACAGATACTATTGCACTACAAGAATATTACAACGCACATGTGTCTCAATACAACTGGGAAGATAGAATGAAAGCTTCGGTGTTTAAAAGCAAAGAAAAAGAAGCATTAGATGAAGCAAAAGTGCTATTAAATGCAGGAAAGACACCAGAAGAAGTTAAAGAGCTGCTAAATACAGAAGGGAAAGTTAGAGTGCTTTTATCAAAAGGAACCTATGAAAAAGGATCTTCAAAAATTCCAGCAGACACTTATTTTAACGAAGGTGTTTCTACCATTTATGTAGACAGCGTAGGCTATACTTTATTGCATGTTGAAGAAGTGTTACCTGCAGGGCCTAAATCTTTTGATGAAGTTAGAGGAAATGTAATGAGCGGATATCAAAAAGAACTTGAAGCATCATGGATGCAGAGTTTAAGAGATCGCTATGAAGTAAAAATTAATAATAAGACACTAAAGAGAATTAAAAAAGAGTTGAAGTAGTAATGATCAAATTTCTTTGCATAGGAGTAGTATTGTTTTCATTAGTTGGATGCGATTATTTGGAGCCAAAAGGAACCAAAGGATATGTTGCTAGAGTAAATGACACCTATTTGTATGCAGAAGATATTCAAGGATTAATTACCGAAAATACCACCAAGGAAGATAGTAGTAGTATTGTATCAAATTATATACAAAGATGGGCAACGCAACAACTGCTTATTGATAAGGCAAATATTAATTTACCTCAAGAGCAAATTGATGCCTACAAGCGTATGGTAGAAGACTATAAAAATGACCTTTTTGCTGAAGCGTATAAAGGTGCTATTGTATCAAAACAACTAGATAGTCTTGTTTCTGATGAAACTTATCGCTCCTTTTATGAAGAGCATAAAGAGAATTTCACGCTCAAAGAAGAAATTTTTAGATTACGATATATTCATGTAGATCATAATTATAGTACTATTTCTGAAACAAAGGAGAAATTACGTCGTTTTAATACTGAAGACAAAGCTGCTTTAAATGCAATTAGCCTTCAGTTTAAAAGCGCTAATTTAAACGATTCTATTTGGGTTAAAAAAGAGGTGCTATTAAAGCAATTTCCAGTGATTAGAAATAATGAATCAAGGCTATTAAAAAAAGCCGCTTTCTCACAATTAGAAGATTCATTAGGAGTATATTTGCTGAAAATTGAAGAGGTGCTTTCTGTCAATGAAATTGCACCTTTGCAATACATTAAGCCAACTATAAAAGAGATTATTTTAAACAAAAGAACGCTAGATCTCATTAAAGAACTAGAAAAAGACATTACAAAAGATGCCATTAAAAACAAAAATTTTGAAATTTACACCCAAAAATAGTATTGCTTTATTGGCTTTGCTTTTTATGCAAACAATGTTATTTGCTCAAGAAGTTATTGCTGTAGATAGTACAGGAGTTGCTAGAGAAAACCCATTGTTAGAAACGGTTGTAGATACCAAAGAAAATGATTCTATTAAACCTTTTAAGCGTTTTAAAGCAGAAGGTGTAACCGCTGTTATTGGAGAATATGTAGTACTAGATAGTGATATCGATAAGAGTTACTTAGAATTTCAACAAAATGGAATTTCTGTAGAAGATGTTACCCGTTGTGAATTGTTAGGTAAGTTGATGGAAGATAAATTGTACCTTCATCAAGCAAAGCAAGATAGTATCATGATTTCTGATGCTGAGATTAATCCTCAGGTGGATCAATTAGTGCAATACATGGTTGGACAACTAGGTAGTGAGGAGAAAGTGGTTTCTTATTATAGAAAAGATAATTTACTACAATTAAAGAATGATTTGTTAAAGGCAAAAAAAGAGATTGAATTGGCAAAGCGTATGCAAGCCAAGGTGGTAGAAAACGTAGAGGTTACCCCAGAGGAAGTAAGTGTTTTCTTTAATGAAATTCCAGAAGACGAACGTCCTGTATTTAGTGCAGAAGTTGAAGTTGCCCAAATAGTTGTAGAACCCAAAGTTTCTAATGAAGCAAGACAGGCAGTAATAGATAGACTGAATGAATTTAGAGAAGATATCGTAGAAAATGGTTCTAGTTTTGCAACCAAAGCAGTTTTGTACTCTAAAGATGGTGCTGCGGCAAAAGGTGGTTTGTTACCAAGTATGCGTCGTGGAGATCCTTATGCCAAAGAGTTTAAAGATGTTGCTTTTTCATTATTAGAAGGTGAAGTAAGCGAACCTTTTGAAACCGAATTTGGATTTCATATTCTAAAAGTAGATAAAATTCGTGGTCAAGAAATTGATGTGCGTCACATTATATTATTCCCAGAATTAACCCAAGATGCTATCGATGAGGCTAGCGATCGTATTGAGAAAATAAGAACAAGTATTGTAAATGATAGTATTTCATTCGACAAAGCCGCTCGTTTGTATTCAGATGATAAGGTGACGCGTAATAATGGAGGGCAATTGGTAAATCCATCTAATTTAGACACACGTTTTGATTTAACCAAAATGGATCCTACCTTAAGTGCACAAGTATACAATCTTGAAAAAGATGAGGTCTCAAAAATATTTATCGATCAAGATAGAACGGGTAAAAAGACCTTTAAGTTCTTAACGGTAACCAATAGATACGAAGAGCATCCAGCAGAGTTTGTAAAGGATTACGAAAAAATTAAAGAACTAGCTTTGCGTCAAAAACAAATTAAGACCATTGAAGAATGGCAAGAGAAAAAAATTAAGGACACCTATGTAAATGTAAACCAAGACTATCAAGATTGTGATTTTGCTAGTGGATGGGTGAAAAAATAATACGAGCAAGAACTATCTAAAATATAGTAGAAAGGATTAAGGAGTGCCTATTAGCTATCACTTTTTAATCCTTTTTTTCTTTTTTAGAACCTTTCTCTATCCAGTTCGTTAAACTACACACAAACTATTGTTGTAAACTTTATTTAATTATTATATTTAACAAAAAAAATAGCAACACCTAACCGCACTAATTTTTTTAATCTCATTTTTACAATTAAACTCAGGAAATAAAAATATGTCAGACGTAGCAGCAGTGCAGCAACTCGTTTCAAAATATGAAGCGTTACGCCAAGAAATTAAAAAAGTAATTGTAGGTCAAGATGATGTTGTAGAACAGGTGCTGTTGTCTATTTTTTCTGGAGGACACGCACTTTTAATAGGTGTTCCTGGACTTGCTAAAACCTTATTAGTAAATACCGTTTCTCAAGCCTTAGGTTTAGATTTTAAAAGAATTCAGTTTACGCCAGATTTGATGCCTAGTGATATTTTGGGGTCTGAAATATTAGATGAATCACGTAACTTTAAGTTCATTAAAGGTCCTATTTTTTCTAATATTATATTGGCAGATGAGATCAACCGTACGCCACCTAAAACACAAGCAGCCTTACTAGAGGCTATGCAAGAGCGCTCTGTAACCGTTGCGGGAAACAACTACAAATTAGATCTTCCTTATTTTGTATTGGCTACACAAAACCCAATCGAACAAGAAGGTACCTATCCATTACCTGAAGCACAATTAGACCGCTTTATGTTTGCTATTAATTTAGACTATCCAACTTTTGCAGAAGAGGTGGAAGTTGTAAAAGCAACAACTGCGGGTGTTTCTAACAAAGTAAATGCCTTATTCACAGCTCAAGAAATAATAGATTTTCAAAATTTAATACGACGTATTCCTGTAGCAGATAATGTGGTAGAATATGCAGTAACTTTAGTAGGTAAAACCAGACCTAAAAGTCAGGCTGCTCCAGAATTGGTAAAGAAATATGTAGATTGGGGTGCTGGACCACGTGCTTCACAAAATTTAATTTTAGCCGCGAAAGCGCATTCGGCTTTACAAGGTAAATTTTCACCAGATATGGCAGATGTACAAAAAGTAGCTATTGGTATTTTACGTCATCGTTTAATTAAAAACTACAAAGCAGAAGCAGAAGGTCTCTCTATAGAAGAAATAATCACAAGTTTGTTTTAAAGAACCTATCTTTTTAAAGTGCTAAGAATTTTTAAATCGATAATTTTCGTACCCCGAAATTATCGATTTTGTTTTTTCTTGTATTTATTATTGCGAATTATTGAATAATTCGCAATAATAAATCAATTTCGTTGTATATTTTTAAATATTTTATATTTTTTGTACCTTCGCAAATCTTATAAATAAAGGGTTTGTAAGAAATTTTAGAACAAAGAACCAAAAACTAAATAGTATGGCATTTGATATAGAAATGATAAAAAAAGTGTATGCTCAAATGGCAGAGCGTGTTGATAAAGCGCGTGAAGTTGTAGGGAAGCCATTAACACTTTCAGAAAAGATATTGTACAATCACTTATGGGACGGAGCTGCAACCAAAGCTTTTACGAGAGGTAAAGATTATGTAGACTTTGCTCCAGACCGTATTGCATGTCAAGATGCCACTGCACAAATGGCTTTATTGCAATTTATGCAGGCTGGAAAAGATAAAGTTGCCGTGCCAACAACAGTGCACTGTGATCACTTAATTCAAGCAAAACAAGGAGCCAAAGAAGATTTAAAGCGCGCCAATGAAGTAAGTAATGAAGTATTCGACTTTTTGGGTTCTGTGTCTAATAAATACGGAATTGGTTTCTGGGCACCTGGTGCAGGAATTATTCACCAAGTAGTGCTAGAAAACTATGCCTTCCCAGGAGGTATGATGATTGGTACCGATAGTCACACTGTAAATGCAGGTGGTCTTGGTATGGTTGCCATCGGAGTTGGAGGAGCAGATGCTGTAGATGTCATGGCTGGTATGGCGTGGGAACTAAAATTTCCGAAGTTAATAGGAGTACGTTTAACAGGAAAACTTTCTGGATGGACTGCGCCAAAAGATGTTATTTTAAAGGTTGCTGAAATTTTAACAGCCAAAGGGGGTACCGGAGCGATTGTAGAATATTTCGGACCTGGAGCTACCGCAATGTCTTGTACTGGAAAAGGTACCATTTGTAATATGGGAGCCGAAATAGGAGCTACCACTTCTACGTTTGGATACGACGAATCTATGGAACGCTACTTACGTGCTACAGATAGAGCAGATGTTGCAGATGCTGCCAACCAAGTAAAGGAGTATTTAACAGCAGATGCTGAGGTATATGCAAATCCAGAACAGTATTTCGATCAAGTAATTGATATCAATTTATCTGAACTAGGACCTTTATTAAACGGACCCTTTACTCCAGATTTATCGACTCAGGTTGGAACAGATATGACTAAAAAGGCTACAAGTAATGACTGGCCTTTACAAGTAGAGTGGGGACTTATTGGTTCTTGTACCAACTCTAGTTACGAAGATTTATCAAGAGCTTCATCCATTGCGCAACAAGCCATTGACAAAGGTTTGAGCATGAAAGCAGAATTAGGAATTAACCCTGGATCTGAGCAAGTGCGTTACACAGCAGAACGTGATGGTATTCTAGATATTTTTGAAAAACTAGATGCTACTATTTTTACAAATGCTTGTGGACCATGTATTGGGCAATGGGCACGTTACAGTGATCCAAAGAATGCACCCAAAAATAGTATTGTGCATTCATTTAATAGAAATTTTGCAAAGCGCGCCGATGGAAATCCAAATACGCACGCCTTTGTTGCCTCTCCAGAATTAACAGCTGCTATTGCAATTGCAGGACGCTTAGATTTTAATCCATTAACAGATAGCTTAATTAATGATAATGGAGAAGAAGTGAAGTTTGAAGAGCCAACTGGATGGGAATTACCTCCAAAAGGTTTTGAAGTAAAAGATAATGGGTATGTAGAACCTCTTGCTGACGGAAGCGGTGTTCAAGTAACAGTGAGTCCAACAAGTGAGCGCTTACAATTATTAACACCATTTACACCTATTAAAGATGAAGATTTGGCAAGTGCTAAATTACTTATCAAGGCCTTCGGTAAATGTACGACCGATCATATTTCTATGGCGGGACCTTGGTTACGATATAGAGGACATCTAGATAATATCTCTAACAACTGTTTGATTGGTGCTGTAAATGCATACAATAAGAAAACAAACTTTGTGAAGAGCCAGTTAGATGGAGAATATGGTGGTGTTCCAGATACACAAAGAGCTTATAAAGCAAAAGGAATTTACACAGTCGTAGTAGGAGATCATAATTATGGAGAAGGATCTTCTCGTGAGCATGCTGCAATGGAGCCTCGCCACTTAGGAGTTGCTGCAGTGATTGTTAAATCTTTTGCACGTATCCATGAAACAAACTTGAAGAAACAAGGAATGTTAGGATTAACGTTTGCTAATGAGGCAGACTACGATTTAATTCAAGAAGATGATACATTTAATTTTGTAGATATTGCATCTTTTGCGCCCGGAAAGCCATTAACACTTGAGGTAACTCATGCAGATGGAAGTATAGATACTATTATGTTGAATCATACCTATAATGATGCGCAGATAGAATGGTACAGAGAAGGATCTGCATTAAATTTAATTAAAAAGCAGAATGCTTAGTGTTTCTGAAATATTAGAATATTAAAAAGCTTCCGTAACAACGGAAGCTTTTTTGTTTTTTATTAATGATCTATGTGTAATTGTTGGTACTTTACTCTTTCTCCTTCGTAAATATGTAAGAAATAAGTTCCAGGAGGAATGTCTTCTGTGTAGACTGTTTTCTCAATATTGCTACTTTCTCCTTGGTAAATAATATTTGAGTTTTCATCGTATATATAAATATAATATACGCCTTCTCCATGTTGTCTAAAATCAAGTTTGAAAGCTACATCAGATGTATTAGGATATGGAACTACATCTATTGGGTCTAAACAAGTGATGCAATTACTATCTGAAAATTGAGACACATATAACCAGGAGTCATTCCCTTCTCCACATTCATTAACTCCTTTTACACGTATTTCTCCTTCATATCCTCCATTTCCAGAAAATACTCCATTGTTTCTTAGGTTTGCGTTGGTTTTCATTTGCCAATGATCGCTCGTGCCATCTATGTAATCTACAATGTCTATTTCTGGATCAAAGGGTTCTGGTAGTCCCCATATGTATGTACTTGCGCCATATGCAGGAGCGACTCTATAATTATTAAAAGATCCTACGTTTACCTCTTCTGGACCTAAAATATCTCCAGGATTGTCAGGTCTCCCAATCCATAACTCTTTTAGTATTTCGTGGTCTTGATAAATTGCTTTTATCCATGCTTCATTATTGTAATACTCATTTGTGTTTATTGATGCAACAGTAATTGATTGTTCATCAGAAGTTATAATTTGTAGTGATGGAGATACTAACCATTCTTGTACATCTGCACTACTACAAAGATCAAAATCATAGGTCATTAAATCATTAACGCACATAATGTTAGGTCCATTAATAGTGGCCTCTTCATTGTATACAGTTGGGGGTAAAGGTTCTTCGTCTAGCTCTGCTAGAATCCAATCCACACTTTTTTGGGTAAATGAGGTATGTGGCTGATTGTTTTTAGGTCCAAAATAATTGTCGAAAGGTATTTCGTTAGTACATACTAAATTCCTGTCCAGGTTTTGATTCCAATTCATATCAGGATTGGTAAAACCCAATGAGCTTATCGTTGGAATAAATGAATGTACTTGTTCATTTGCATAGACAGTTGAAACCGCATCTCCAAGGACGTCAGAGATTTGGTCTAAGAATAAATGCCAATGAGAATTATCATATTCAATAGGGTCAGTTCCATCAACTGGATCGGCAAGTTGACTATATCCATTAAAATAACCTCCTGGAACGTTGTCCATGTTTCCTCTAGTGTTGTTATTAAAAACAAATTTGTCATCGTCATCAAATCCATTTTTATAGCGTGAAATCTTACCATTTTCTCCATACGAAGGCATTGTGTAAGCCTCTAAGCTACCAATAAGTACATCCCAGCAATTTTCCTGAAATGGCCAAGGAGCACAAATAGATTGAAAAGCACGTATGTTTAAAGCTATTTGACCATCGTTTGCATAGGAGCCAACATTTTCAACAGTTGGAATATCATAGTTTTTAACTCCTTTAAGAGAGCCGTTAACTAAGGAAATCTTCCTCAGATTTTGTGGATATCCGTTACTTCCCTCAAGACCATTATTAAAAAGATTGTTATAGTATTTAATAAAATAAGGATGACCTCTTGTCTCGGAAAATCCCTGGGCTATGGTTTTCCCGTTTAAGAAAGATTGATGCACATTACTTATGTTCCAGCCATCTAACTGTTCGATCAATTGTTGTTTTGCTGCTGGAGAACCTAATTGCTTATGCACAAATTCTTGAGCCATTGCATTGTCAGGCATTACTTGTCTTACAAGCGTTTGTAATCCAATTGGTATGTTAGCTCCCAAATGAGGACTATCGATACTCACCCACAAGCGAGTGTTATGATTTATACCATTTGCTTCCATGTAAGCTAATGCATACCTTGATATTTGTCCACCCATACTAGGGCCAATGATTACTAATTCCTCACTGCTATTGTTCTCGATGAGTAGTTCATTTATATACTCGTACAGAGATACATGTGTTAAGGCATTACGTTCAATATAGTCTGCTCCTCCGTCTATTTCAATTCCATTGCTACTTGTATAATGGGGATGATTAACAATAATTACATCATAACCTTCATCAGTAAGCAAAGAAATTAGGCTAACAACATTGCCACTTGGTGCAATATATTCCATCATTTCTTCAATAGAATTGTGTTCTTCTGGAGCAAGGTCTGAATCAAAATCTTGTATTTGTCGTTTGTCTCCAGGGTCAAATCCGTCAATAATAATGATTGGCTTCTTTAGTGTTGGTGATGAAGCTGTTGTTCGGTAAAAGACTCTATAATCTAGCTTTCCTTTTATAGGAACATCACCAGGTTCATATCCTACAAAAGCGTAATTTGATTCAAACTCATAAAAATCTTCAACAAAATTTGTTTGTGGAGGAGTTGTCCCCAGACCTCCTGCATAAAGAGATGACTTTGTGGTTATTGTTGTATTGTCCTCAAAAGTAACAAATGCCTCAAGTGTCTTGTTTCCATTATTCGTATAAGAAATAACAACCTGCTCCTGCAAAATCACCCCATTTTCAATAATTCTGTGTATTTCTCCAGTTCCAAAATCAACATCGAGTATTTGTACATCTTTATTTTGTGTGCTTTGAAATAAGAAATTTTCACTAAAATTGAATGTTATAGATGCTCCTTTTACATGTTTTTTGAGAGGAGAAAAAACCAAAGCATGGCGTTTAAGAAACTCTTCTTTATCGTTGTTGATTTTTTCAAATTTAGAGTCATTAGTCCTCAATGCGCCATCATTTTCATGGTTTTTAATATAGTTGAGTTGATGAAATGATACATTTAGAATCCCTACGTCAACAACATTTTTTATAGTACTGGATGTTGATAGTAATCGTAATTGATTTTGATCCATAAATAATTCATTGTTTGAGGCATTATGGATTTCAAGAAGTGCTTGCTCAAAATGGTTTTTATTTGAATGATTAAAGGACTCATTAAAAGAATATAAAGAAGCCCAAGGAACGGTTCTGTCATATAGTATTCCAGAAGTAAACTCAGTTTGGTCTATATCGACGAGCATACTGTCTATTTTGGTTGGAAGGTGATTTTGTGCGTTGGTTTGAAAAAATAGTAGCAATAATATTGCATAAAGAGATAGATTTCTCATAATTTTGTAGTATTAATAAGTGAAACTTTCGTAAAATTTTTTATTTATTATGTTTGGGATGCCACTGCAATGGCATCCTTTTTTATTGGATAGCTATGTCATAATTGAGTTTTTTAAGTGCTATAATCTAATGCTGGGGAGGTTTTGTATTAAGAGTAGGATATAGAAATCCCGTCTTCTTCTTTTGGGGAGTCTCTAATAGAGAAAAAGCGAAGTTAGTGTAGGTGCCAAAAAGTGTGGTTGATAGTAGGCTAACTATCAGGTATTGGGGAGTTTTATCTAATTATGGATAGATAACATTCCATTCATTTCCTAAAACATCTTTAAATTGAATGATACCGAAATCATAGTCGTATAGAATTTCATTCACATTTTGGACAAGGGGTCCAAATTGAAAGCTTTCCTTACTCTCATTACTTCCTGAGGTGATTGAAACTACTTTGTTGAATTGATGCCCATTTATTGTCATTGAGGTTTTAGGTTCCAAATTGTAATCACTTATAATTATATTGGCATCATTTTGTGATTGATCAATAAAATAAAATTTAGATACATTCCACATCGGCAGATTTAAACCAATTTTAAAACGGTTACTATTTCTTGAAAAGATGTAATTTACTTTGGCACGTTCTAATTCACTTGGGTTCTCTAAAATTTCCATTCTAATAATCTTGCTATCATAGTGATTCTGTAAAATTCCTCCTCCTCCTGCAAGTGTTCCTCTGGAATAGAAAGCAGCCTTTTTAGTTTCATTAAAAAGCACCTTAAAATGTAACAGCTCTCCATCTTGATTTTGGTATGTAATAATTTGATTGGGGGTGTAATTATAATTAATAATGAGAGAACGATCCTCATCTGTAAATGTATAATAAGGAACATTGTCATTCGTT
Organism: Patiriisocius sp. 208BN25-11; assembly: GCF_058147145.1. Taxonomy (NCBI): domain Bacteria; kingdom Pseudomonadati; phylum Bacteroidota; class Flavobacteriia; order Flavobacteriales; family Flavobacteriaceae; genus Patiriisocius; species Patiriisocius sp. 208BN25-11. The sequence goes on along the minus strand of NZ_JBYVJY010000001.1, from coordinate 158,627 downwards.
TCATCAATGTCACAAGCAAAAACAACTAAGAGAAGAATGCAAGACATTATGTATTTAAATGTGTTTTTCATAGTAGAAATAAATTTTATTCGTTTAGCTCATTACGGAAATTGAGTTGTTGGCAAGGTGGGAGCATAGGTGTCAAACCTACCATCTGTAATATCAATAATGTCTTCTGGATCTTCTATGTTTGCTGCCTTACAATAAAAAGTTCCAGATAAGTATCCATCTTCGAATCTAGTTACACTTATAAATCCAGAATTTGGTATGGAACAATACGATGCATATAGATTTGATGCTGTATTGTATATTCTGCATTGTATATTGTTTGTTTGAATGTTAAAAGATCCCTCGAAACAATTACTCTCAAGTACTGTGTATTCTCCAATACCAAGGCTGTCTAATTGGGTGAAATGAAGGGTCATACTTGAAGTTCTGTCGCTTTTAAAATCGTTCACTCTAATTTCACGATATTCTATATTATCTTCTCTAGGGCCAATGTACCTTCTCATTCCTTTGTCTTCGCCTCCAAAAGTACCGGTTCCATCTCTTGGTTTAATTAAAATACCATTAGCATAAGCTCCAAAGGTATTGGCACCAATTAGTGTAGCTTCTGGTAAAATATTTTCACTAGTCGTATCATCATCGTTAATACAACTTATTGATGCTATTAGGACGCATATTAAAACTGTTATTTTTTTCATGACTTGATATTTCAATGGTTTTAAGCCTATTTATATAAATTGGTTATTCAGTAAGTAAAACACTCCATACAGTTCCGTTAGATTCTTTAAATTGTATAATTCCAAAGTTATAATCATAAACAACTTCATTAACGTTGCCTGGTAATGAGCCGAACGTATTAATAGTATCATCAGAATTTGAATTGATAATAATTACATTTTCAAATCGGCGTTCATTTACTTTTATTGAGGTTTTTGGAGTTGTATTAAAGGGAGTGACATTAATGTTGTAGTTGTTTTGTAATTCATCTAAAAAGGTAGCTGACCAAATATTCCACATGGGGAAATTAAGTACATTTCTAAATTCATTATTATTTCTTGAAAATATGTATTTGAGTTTAGATGCCTCTTCAAGGCTTTCATGTTCTAAAATTTCAAATGCTATAATTTTACTATCATAATAATTTTCTAATAGTCCACCACCTCCCGAAAAAGTTCCATTTGAGTAAGATCCACTTTTTTGGATTTCATTTGAAATTATTTTGAAGCGAAGCGTTTCCTTATTCTGATTTTGGTAGGTAATTATTTGTCCAGGCATGTATTCATAATCAATAATATATGCTGCGTCTTCTTCGGTGAATTGGTAATAAGGTGTGTTGTCTATTGGTTCCTCATTATCAATCGAGCATCCATTGCAAAGTAAAATGGTTATACAAATTGCAAAAGTTTTAAAAATATTTTTCATGATAACTCAATTTTAAAATTTCACAATCTTTTGAGAGCTTACTGTTCCATCACTAAAAACAATTCGAGCAATATATACACCACTCTCCAAAGAAGTAATGTCTACATTATTATTTTGTATTTTATTGTTTTCTAGTATTGTAGCTCCAGAAATTGTATGCATAGATAACGACGAAATATTATGTTTAGTTTGAATGGTGAAAAAATTGGAGGTTGGATTTGGGCTTAGTACCACATCAAAAACCTCAATATCTGGTGTGCCAAGAAAAGCACAATCCTCAGAAAATTGAACAGGATGCCCAACTTGATCTAAGATAAATGCTGCTAAATCTGAAGTTACATCATCGATGCACACTCGGTCTAAAAGAGGTAAATTGGTAAAGTTACTAGGAAATGTACTTGTAATATCAATATTGTCATTATCACTATTTTTTATATTGATTTCTTCCAGCAAAAGATTACCTCTCAAGTCTACTAGTTCTAATTGAGCATTGTTACTTAAGTTAATACCTTGTAGTAGCGTGTCTCCTAATATAATTTCTTCAAGCACTGTATTTTGGGTAAGGTCTATAGCTTCTAATGGATTTGAAAAAAGTGTTAAGCTTCTTAATGCTGGATTATTGGTTAGATCTAGCATAGAAAGATTGCATTCTGCTGCTATAAGAGTCCTTAATAAGGGGTTTTGACTTAGGTCAATCGCGTCAATTTGCATCTCATATATGGTTAACACTCTTAAATCAAATAAGTTGCTAACATCTAACTCGGTGAGCATATTTTGGTGAATACCCAATGTTCGAAGCATGGGATTTTGGCTGAGGTTAATTTCTGAAATTTCATTTTCACCAATATTTAAAGTCCGAAGCGCTGTGTTTTGACTAAGATCAATACTCGTAATAGTATTTCTACCAGCATTAAGTGTTGTAATATTAGCGAAAGCCTCGATACCTGTCATATCTTCTATTTCATCAGAGCCATTACTGCCAGATACACTTAATGTAGATACTACATTTAATGCTTCATTTACTTGAATCTCTCCATCGTTATTTAGATCAATAACGGGGTCATGATTTAAAAGCCTTGTTTTAAAAATTGGATCTGGGATGTCTACTATTTGACTATAACTATTAAAAGACAAAAAGAGGAATAAAGCAGAAATAAGAAATTTTAAAGGGTGCATAAACAAATGTTTTTAAATGCATATTGGGAAGTTTTCTTATCCTAAAACTAGACAAAAAAATGCTGTAAACAAATTTTTTGGCTGAATTTGAGGAGTTTATAACTGCGAATTCATGAATTTAACCCCTTAATTTACCCCATAATCTTTCCGAAAAAATAAAAAGTAAGTGCCATTTGTAAGTTGCTGCATGCTATCCCGTCTTATTGTGTATTGAAAAGGACAAATGTCTTATTTAAAAAAAAAATTAACTAAAAAAAAGAAGTATGAAAAAAGTAATTTTAGGAGCACTTGCTCTAGGATTGGTAGTTGCATCATGTAATAACGATGATGATAATACGACAGTAGTACCAGCAACTGCAAATCTTACATTAAACTTTGATGGATTAGAAGATTTAGGATCAGGATTTGCCTATGAAGGTTGGGTTGTCGTTGACGGAACCCCTATTACAACAGGAACATTTACTGTGAATGCAGATGGAGCACTTTCTCAAACTGTTTTTGAAGTACCGCAAGCAACATTAGATGCTGCAACAAAATTTGTATTAAGTATTGAGCCAAGCCCAGATCAAGATCCTGCGCCATCTGACCAAAAATTAATTGCTGGGGATTTCTCTGGAAATACAGCTACTGTAGGAATCGATGTTGCTCCAGCCTTAGGAGATTTAAGCGGAGCCGCTGGAACTTTTTTCTTGCGTACACCAACAGACGAGGCTGAGGGAGCTCCGAATAATGGAAATGACCAATATGGAGTATGGTTTGGATTACCAGGAATGCCTCCAATGTCAAATTTAATTTTACCAACACTTCCAACGGGTTGGACCTATGAAGGATGGGTAATTGGAGATGCTGGGCCATTATCTACTGGAACATTTACAAGTTTCGATATGGTAGATAACAATGCTGGTACTGCAACAAGCTTTAGCGGTACAGAAAGAATTGGACCACCACTTCCAGGAGAAGATTTCTTTAACAATGAACCAACTGGTGAAACATTCCCGCTAGATATTAGAGGAAGAACTGTAGTAATAAGTGTAGAGCCTGTGCCAGATAATAGTCCAGCACCATTTTTATTAAAACCATTACTTGGAGTGTCTGGACAAGATACTGCACCATCAACCAATGATTTTACGGTAAATGCTGGATCATTTCCAATAGGTGTAGTTACAAGACAATAAATTAAGATTTGTTTTTTTTTGTTAGTAGAGAGGGTGTATTATGAAATGTATTACACCCTTTCTTTTTTTAAAACCTTATTTTTATGGAATGATCTCTTTTTTGAAAAAGAATAAAGGAAATATCTTATTTGTGGTACTCTTAGCAATGATGCTTATTCCACAAACAAGAACTCCTATTCAAGTATTTGTACATCGTATCTTTTCTTTTAGTCCTTCGGAAATTTCCGAAGAAAAAAGAGTCGTCCTTAAAGATTATAATTGGGCACTGTCTGGTATGGATGGAACCAATACAAACTTGACCTCTTCTGAAGGAAATGTCATTGTTATTAATGTTTGGGCAACCTGGTGTCCGCCCTGCATTGCCGAAATGCCTTCACTTCAAGACCTTTATAGCACTTATGGGAATCGTGTTGATTTTTACTTTATCTCCCAAGACCCAATTGAAAAACAGGAGCTTTTTATGCAAAAGAATGCATATACCTTCCCCATATATCTCCCTCAAGGAACTGCTCCAGAGTTACTACATACTAACGCATTGCCAACAACCTATGTGATAGCAAAAGATGGAGGTCTCATTATAAAGAAAACTGGAGCTGCAGATTGGAATAGTAGCATGATGCATGACGTTCTCGAAAGGTTATTAAAAGAATAATCTAGCTATATAGCCACATTTTTTTCGTTATTTTTACTTAAAATACTACCGCAATCGCAACCTACACCTATATTCTTGAAACCACCACGGGCGCTATACCTGTTGCTCTTTGGAACGAAGTACAGCAAGATCAAAATTGTTTGTTATCTTTTCCTTATCTTTCTGCTATAGAAAGTGCATTTAAGGATACACTTGATTTTTGTTACCTACTGGTTTTAGAGGATGCTACCGCAAAGCCAGTCTTAATAGCTTCTTTTCAATTGGTTCCTTTTGTGTACAAAGGCGATAACCAACCTCCTAAAATTTTACGGCATTGCTCTAAAAATGAAAAAGGATATTTTATGCTTCAAATGTTGGTTTGCGGAAATGTTTTTATGGCTGGTGAGCATGGTTTTGTTGCTAGTAATGCTATCGATACTGAGATGGCATTTCAGTTAGTAGCAAAAGGAATGCAAAAGGCTCAAAAAATGCTAAGCGAAAAAAAGGAAACTAAAATTTCAGTACAACTTTTTAAAGAATTTGCACCTGAGACCTTATCTAGCAGCGCCTATTTAGAAACTAAGGGGTATCAAGATTTTGAAATTGATATGTATATGTCGTTGCCAATTTTAGAACGTTGGAATTCTATGGAAACTTATTTTGAGAGTTTTAAAGCAAAGTTTAGAACCAAAGCGAATAGTGTATACGCTAAAGCAAAGTCACTAAGAATTTGTTCTTTTTCTACTGCAGAAATAGAAGCACATGAAACCACCATCAATACACTGTTTGGAAATGTTATTGGTAAGTCGGAGTATGAATTTGGGATTATGACAGCTAAAGGTTTTGCTGCAATAAAAGAAGCGCTTGATGATCAATTTGTATTTAGAGCGGTTTTTTTTGAGGATATTTTGGTAGGGTTTAGTACGTCTTTTATCCATAGCAATGTGCTTGAAGCTAATTATGTAGGTATCGATTATACTATTAATGGCACCTATGCTATATATCAAAGATTGTTATATGATTATGTAGCTTTGGCCATAGAAAACAGGGTAGAAATCCTTCATTTTGGCAGAACTAGTGAGCTTTTGAAGAGTTCTTTAGGAGCACAGCCAACTCGCATGAAATTATACGCAAAACATACTTCAAAAATCACACATATACTTATGGCTTCTATATTAAAAAAGGTTTCCTCAAGTCCTTTCGAACTAAGAAAACCTTTTAAAGCTGTATACTATTCTGAGGCATAGCTCAGAATTTCAAAATAGAAATTGTTATGCCCATTGGCACAAAATGCCTCCCATGAGGGTTAATGTGATAATCCAATAACCAGCATTTAGAAAACCATATTTAAACCCTTTTCTTTCAAATAAAGCATTGGTTAAGAGTATTGGTAACCCAACAAAGCCACCCACAAGGCCACCATGTAAAGCGCCATGCTTGAACGTTCTAAAACGATCACCATAGTTGGTCATAAAGTCATTAATATAATTCATAATAGCAGAACCTTCTTCTCCAAAACCAGGTTCATTTATGAGGGTAGAATATAGGTCGGTTTGATGCACTACTAAGGTAAATAAGAAAAAAGATAATAGAAAGCTAAGAACATATGAGGTGCCAAAAATAACACCCATATTGCCGCTTTCTAATTTTTCTTTGGTGAGTCCACAAAGGTTCATCCATTTGGTTCCAAAAACTTTTGGATGGTAGTAAATAAAGCCCATTACAAGGGGTACTAGTGCAGCAAGTGCAACAATTAAAATCTTAGGAAACATAGGTTGGTTGTTTTGAAATTGACTTAAATATACTAATAACTAGTTATATAGCAGCAAACAGTAGTCTAATTGCAAACAAGATTAATAGAAATCCAAGTATTTTCTGTGCTTTTTTAAAGCTATTGGGTTTCATTAATTTTTTGATCTTAGAAGCTAGTATCACTTTAATAATGTCTGTTATAAATATAACGAATAGAGACACCGTTAAAGAAATGATGATCCCAGTTTGGGAATCAAATTTTGATTGGTTATATACTAAAAAACCGACCCAAACGAGTGCAACAAAAGGATTAATGAAATTTAAAAGAAAAGCTTTTAAACCGATTCCTAAGCTGCTTTTTTTAGTAAGATTAAATGATGATGGGTTATTTTTTTTTGGTCTTAAGAGATATAAAAAGCCTAGGATTAAAAGTAGTATTCCACCAAGAATAGCAAACCATTTTTGAAAGGTTTCGTCATTAAAAAAAGAACTAAATCCTTTTAGTATGAGTGAGACATAAATGATATCACCTAAAATAATACCAATTGCTGCAACAATGCCAGCTTTTTTTCCATAAAGAAGGGTGCTTTCGATAAGGTAGAAAAAAACGGGTCCCACAAAGAGAAGTGTAGATAGACCTAAAATTACACCCGTTACCATTTCCATAGTGTAAATATAGAGAATCTATAAGATGTGTCTGGCTTGTTTTTTAGATTCAAAATATTCTAACAACACAAAGACAGTTAGCAGCATTCCTAATGCATAGATTGTATCTTCTATTGGTATTGTAAACATTCTAATGTTTAAATTTTCAGTGTTATTATACCAAACAACTTGGTCTTCAATAAAGCTCCCAGTTAGTATTCCATTGATTAAAAAAAAAGGCAGAAGTATAAGTAGAAAAGTGGGTAAAAATTTTGCCAAAAGGGGCCGCTTATAATTATATACGAAACCTAATAGTAAAATAGCATAGCTGAAATTTATAAGGGTATACCATTTGTCATAAAAATACCACAAGCAAACAATTAGTATACAAAGTAGCGTAACATAGATAATGTCGGTTAGCTTTTTTGAAAAAGCGAAACCAGGAAAAAAATAATCTAAGGCATAGTGTGTAAATAAGCATGCATAGGGGATGCATATAAAAAACAACCATTCTTCTACAGGGAGATTTAAAATCTTGAATCCCGTAATATAAGTATCATTAAATCCCCAAATACCAGCATTTGTAAAAAGCACATCCCATGAAATGAAAAAAGCCATCATGATAAAGATAGCGAGAAATAAAGAGGGCCATTTTTTATAAAATCGAAATTTCGGATAAAAACTGCATACAAAAGGAATGAGTATAGAACCTATATTTAAATAGAGGTACAAGTTTTTCATATCCTATTTTTTAAAATACTTAAGTGGTGGGACTAGCATACCAAAACATTCTCCTTTGTCTTTCCCTAGGTGTTTGTGATGCATTTTGTGAGCTCTACGAATCCCTTTGGCATACCAATTATTGGCATTTCTAAAAAGCTTAAACCGTTGATGAATAAATATGTCATGCACCATGAAATAAGTTATACCATATGAGAAAATTCCTAGGCCAATAGGTAGTCCTGCCCAAAAACCGTAATACTGCCATCTAACGAAGCAAATAATGCTAACTGCCGCGTAAAAAATAAAAAAGAAGTCGTTACGCTCCCACCAACTTTTATGGTCTTTATGATGGTGATCTTTGTGTAAACTCCATAAAAAACCATGCATAACATATTTGTGAGTAGCCCAAGCCAAAAACTCCATCATGGCAAAAGTTCCTAAAAATAGAATGATCCAGAATAATGTTGTCATTGTATGTATGGTATAATGTAGGTAAAAAAACTATCTAACTAAATTTAATTGGTACTTAACATAACTCCTTGTTAAGAGTCCAAATTTTTCATAGTTAGGAACTCGTATTCTTGCATTTTTAATTTCTAACGCAGGAGTTTTGTGTAGTTTTTTCAGCAATTTTCTGTAATAGCGATATGCCATAAAAACACCAAATTTGGCTTCTGTTGGTAGTTTTAAAATGCCTTCGTATCCTTTTTTAAAGTCTTCTTCAATATCATTTATAATTTGCTGCTTAGAAGCTTCATCAAGTGCATTTAAGTTAGTATTTGGAAAATATGTTCTACTAAGCCCTTCAAAGTCTGCTTTTAAATCTCTTAAAAAGTTTACTTTTTGGAAAGCAGACCCTAGCGCCATTGCAGTATCTTTTAAGCTATCGTATTTTTCTTGATCCCCTTTTACAAATACCTGTAAGCACATAAGTCCAACCACATCTGCAGATCCGTATATATACTCTTTATATTCTTCATCTGTTAGATAGTCGGTTTTTGATAGATCTAGGCGCATACTCTTCATGAATGAAGTGATGAGATGTTTCTCTATTTCATAGGTATGAACAGTTTCTTGAAATGCATTCAAGATTGGATTTAAACTTATTTTATCAGTAAGTGCATGTTCTAAATCTGCTTCAAAACGATCAAAGAGTGCTACTTTTTCATAGCCATGGAAACTGTCCACTATCTCGTCTGCAAATCGAACAAATCCATAGATATTGTAAATGTCTTGACGAATGCTAGGAGCCAACATTTTTGTTGCTAACGAAAAGGAAGTACTGTAGGCATTCGTAACCTTTTTGCTACATTCTCTAGATACTATGTCAAAAATTTCTTTCATTGATATTTCTTTTTTGCAATAAGACCTGCTGCAAGTTTTCCAGATATTAGTGCAGGAGGTACTCCTGGTCCTGGTACGCTTAGTTGTCCTGTAAAGAATAAATTTTTTACGTTCTTGCTTTTTAGTTTAGGTCTTAAAAATGCAGTTTGTTGTAATGTGTTTGCTAATCCGTACGCATTTCCTTTGTAGGAGTTGTATTCAGTCACAAAATCGTTCACACAGAAAGTCTCCTTAAATATAACATGTTTTTTGATTTCTTGCCCTGTAAGCGCTTCAAAACGTGTCATAATTTTTTCATAATATTTTTCTCTAAGTTGTTCTGTGTCTTCAAGCCCTGGTGCTATTGGGATTAGAAAAAAACCAGTTTCACAACCTTCAGGTGCTAAATTTGGCTGTGTTTTGGAAGTAAAGTTAGCATAAAATAAGGGGCTTTTTGGCCAAGAAGGTTCGTCGTAAATTTCTTTGGCATGTTGTTCGAAATCTACATCAAAAAACAATGTATGATGCTCAACATTTTTAATTTTTTTGTTGAAACCAACATAAAATAATAAGGAAGAGGGAGCAAAGGTCTTCTTGTCCCAGTAATCTTCAGAATATTGTCTATACTCTTTTGAAAGCAATGTTTCGGTATGATGGTAATCTGCTCCACTAAGCAATATATCTGTTGAATAAAATTGATCATTAGAAACAATCCCTTTTATTTTTTTATTTTCTACCACTATTTCAGAAACATTTTCTTTGGTCTTTATAATTACTCCAAGACTTTCTGCTAGACTTTTCATTCCATTAATAACGCTAAACATTCCTCCATACGGTTGAAACGTTCCTAATCCAAAATCTGCATAGTTCATAAAACTATAAAAGGAAGGAGTTTTTGAGGGTTTTGCACCTAAGAATAAAACTGGAAACTCAAGTATTGAAATTAATCTTGGGTTTTTAAATTCTTTGCGCACATCTTTGCTAATTGTGCTAAAAAACTGACCAACTCTTTTAATGGTAGCTGGAGAAACTAGTTCTAGAGGTGATACTCCTGGTCTATAAACTAAATCTTTTATGGCAATATTGTAATTGTTCTTGGCAGATTGTATGAATTTTTTGAGCTTTTTGGAACTTCCAGGTTCTTCCCTTTCAAATGTATTGCATATCTTCTCTAAGGTGTCTTCAATAGTAATGAAGTCATTGTTTCCAAAATAAACACTATAAGCAGGACTAAGTTTTTTAAGTGAGTAGTAATCTGAAGTTTTTTTTCCAAAATCATTAAAAAAACGTTCAAAAACATCAGGCATCCAATACCAAGAAGGACCCATGTCGAAGGTAAAACCTTCTTTTTGAAATTGTCTTGCACGTCCTCCTATAGAATCGTTTTTTTCAAAGATAGTTACATTGTATCCTTCCTTTGCTAAGTAAGATGCAGCAGCAAGAGAGGAAAAACCTGAACCAATAATAATAATTTCTTTATGCATAATTTTGTTTAGCAAACTTATATTTATTCTAAACAAAAACTAGTTAAAGATTTCAAAAAAATCATGTATTTAAGCTTTTTACAGATGCTAAGAAACTAGTCAGTGAATTGAAGCATTTGATGTTTGAAGGAAGCTTTTCTTTCATAACCTCGGCGTGTTTTGGTCCTAAGATCCAGAGTGGATACTCTTTTTCTTTACAAACCAACTTTTGAAATGAATCTAAGTATGATTTTACTTTTCCATTTTCAGGTTTTACCGTTAAATAGGTTAAAAATAATATGTTTTGTTTAATAGGAATTTGTTTTGATAGGCTTTCTAAAGGAATGTTTGGGCCTAAATAAATTGTTTTTATCCCATGCTTTTCTAATTGATAATTGGCATATAATAAACCTATGTCATGTATCTCTTCATGAGGCAAGAATAAACATGCTTTCAGATCATTTTTGTATACTATGTTTTGCGATGTGTGCAAGTCAATGTGAGCAATTGTTTTTCTTTTTATTAGTTCTGAAGCAAAGCGTTCGTGTGAAACATCAATAGTTCCTAAATGCCAAAGCATTCCAATCTCTTGTAAATAAGGGATAAAAACAGTTTCAAAAATTTCATCAAAAGATTTTGTGCTTAAAAGTGATTTGTAGACACTATTAAATTCATCTGTATCAAAATTAAGTACTGCTTTTTTTAAGCTATTAATGGCATAAAATTCTTTGTAAACAGCTGCGTTTTCGAGAATTACTTCTTTTATTTTTTGGGGTTCTAATTCTGCTATTTTTGATATTTTGACCCCGTTCCTGTATATAAAAGTAACATCTAGTAGTCGTTTTAGATTCTCTAAGTTATATTGTCTTATGTTAGTCCCAGTTCTCTCTGGCGCCAAAAGACCATAGCGTTTTTCCCAAATTCTTATGGTGTGCGCTTTCACACCACTCAAATTCTCAAGATCTTTTATACTAAAATGTGTTTTCACACTCATTTTCTCCTCTTTGTTGGTGGTGTAAATTACAAAAAAAAAAGCGGAAAAAATTTGCGAAGCCTTATAAACAAACTGTATTAATGCTTTTTTTTTTGGTTTTTGACTTTTTGTAAAGGCTTCCATGTGTCTAAAAAAAAGTCACCTTATAAATAAGATGACTTAGTACCCGAGATGGGACTTGAACCCACACGCAACAAGTGCACACGGCCCTCAACCGTGCCTGTCTACCAATTCCAGCACTCGGGTAGTTGTTTCTTGTAACATTAGAAACCCATTGAAACAAAAAAAGTTAAACCAAGAGGCTTAACTTTTAAGTGACCAGTCTGGGGCTCGAACCCAGGACCACCTCCTTAAAAGGGAGGTGCTCTACCAACTGAGCTAACTGGTCAAAATGTCAAAAACATTAATTGCCTTACAAAGCATAAGATGTTTTGCTAAGCGGATGCAAATATACTATCATTATATTTATATTTCAAAGCATTTTATAATAAATTTAAACTTTATTTGTAAACCCTTAAAATACAATTAAAAACAAACATAAAATTTTATGAAATTAGTGCTTTTAGGATACATGGGTTGTGGAAAAACCACTATAGGAAAGGAACTTGCTGCTACTCTTGGATATTCTTTTATTGATTTAGACAAGGCTATCGAAGAAGATGAAAAAAAATCAATTTCACAAATATTTGATGCCAAAGGAGAAATCTATTTCAGAAAAAAGGAAAGTAACATACTAGATACTTTGCTAGCAAATGATTCAGACGCTGTTATTTCGCTAGGAGGTGGTACTCCTTGCTATGGAAATGTGATGCAATTATTAAATGAAAATGAAACAATAGTTCCTATATATTTATCGGCTTCATTAAAAACCTTAACCGAGCGTTTATTTCTTGAAAAAGAAGCAAGACCTATGATTGCTCATATTTCAGAGAAAGAAAAAGTAAATGATTTTATTAGAAAACACCTTTTTGAACGAAGTTTTTATTACAGTAAGGCAAAAGCTAAAATAAAAATTGATGAAAAATCAGTGCGCCAAATAATAGAAGAAATTGTAGCACTATTATTCTAATATAGCGCGAGTGTTACCTGCCTCAAAAATTACCGCAACATTTTCATTAATTGAAGTGGATAACGAAATGCCTTTATAATCTGCTTTAATTGGATATTTTTTGTGGTTTCTATCAACAAGTACGGCGGTTTTAAATTGTTTTAATGGGACATCCAAAAAATGTTTAACTCCATAAATCAAAGTAGTGCCTGAGTGTAATACGTCATCTACAAGAATTAGTGATTTGTTTTGATATGACTCGGGTGGTAAGGATGTTTTTATGGAATTAATTGGATTTTTTTTATCTATAATAACCTGGCAAAGTGTCGCTTTTATAGGAGATATTTTTTCGACAGCTACTTTTAGTTTTTTAGCAAATGTGTATCCATTTTCTTTAATACCAGCAATGATAACTTCTTCTTCGGAAATATTAGCTTCATAAATTTGATAGGCAATACGTTTTAATTTATGAGCAATTTCTTTTTTGTCAAGTATGAGCGTTTCTGTTTGAGCCATGTAGATAGGAATTCAAAATTTATTTCAAATATACTAAAAGATGTGATGGATTATTCTTCTTCACCAGTATACTCGTCAATTGCTCTTCTGTCTTTTTTTGTAGGTCTTCCAATTCCTTTTTTTCTGTAATAGGTTTTAGAATATTTTAATAATTCTTGATGTTCAAATGCTTCTATAGGGGTAGTGTCCTTTCTGTATAGGTCTACTAATTTAGCTCCAAGCCTGCTTTTAGGAATATCAATAATTTCGAGCGAATAATTGACTTGATTTTTACGCAGTGTAACAACATCACCTGGATAGACGTCTCTTGAGGGCTTTATAGTTGCATCGTTAACACGTACGGCTCCTTTTTTGCATGCTTGTGTTGCTATGCTTCTTGTTTTATAGTAGCGTATGCACCACAAATATTTATCGACCCTCATACATTTTAACTTAAATTGTGCGTTAAAGAATACAACAAAAATAATGGAAAATTGTATCTTGCACCCCTAAAATAAACAAAGTGAAAAATTTAAAATATTTCGTCCCTATCTTCACCCTAGTGTTGTTATTTGTTAGTGCATGTAATGACGATGATGAAGGTGATGGTAATTTTATTCCAGCACGTGATCGTGCCATAGAAGTTATTGATTCTACCGAAGAAGTAGAAACATACTTAAACACTCACTTCTATAACTATGAAGAATTCCAAAACCCTCCAGCCGATTTCGACTTTAGAATTGTGTTTGATACCATAGCTGGTGAAAATGCAGATAAGATTCCGTTAATAGATCAAGTTGATTTTAAAATGGTTCAGGATAGAGTTAATGAAGCGGTGCAATATAAATTGTATTACCTAAAAGTTATTGATGGAGAAGGGGAGCAGCCAAGTTTTCCAGATATTGTAAGAATAAGTTACGAGGGGACCTATCTTGTTGATGAAGATGGTCAAGAAGGAATAAAATTGTTTGATAGCTCTGTATCACCTTTACAATTTGATTTAACACTTATCGTAAATGGATTGCAAGATGCGCTTATAGAATTTAAAGCAGCTACAGGATTTAATACCAATGAAGATGGAACCATTCAATACGAAAACTTTGGTGTTGGCGCTGTGTTTATGCAAAGTGGTTTGGGGTATTATGTAAACCCTCCACCTACTTCCTCAGTATCTATTCCTGTATATTCTCAGCTTATATTCACATTTCAACTTTTTGAAACTGAAATAGGAGATCAAGATAATGACGGTATTCCTTCTGTAATTGAAGATCTTAACGGAAATGGCTTAGAAGAAGATGATGATACAGATGGTGATAATGCAACCAACTATACAGATCCAGATGACGATGGAGACAGAAGACCTACAAGAGACGAAATTGAAATAGATGAAGAAGGAAACATAACATTTCCCGATACAGATGGAGACGGAATTGTAGATTATCTAGATGCTGATAGTTAATGGTATTTTAATTTTCTTCGGAAATATTAGTATAAAAAAACCGCTTTAAGAATTCTTAAAGCGGTTTTTTTATGGGTAAACAGGGAGCGTTATTTTCTTGCAACTACCTTTTTTGCGGCAGCAACAATAGCAGCAGCATTTAAACCATATTTTTCCATTAATTGATCTGGAGTTCCAGATTCTCCAAAGGTGTCTTTAGTAGCAACAAATTCTTGAGGTGCTGGATGATTCTCGGCCAAAATTCTAGCAACACTTTCTCCTAGTCCTCCAAGATAATTGTGCTCTTCTGCTGTAACAACACAACCTGTAGTGGCAACACTTTTTAAAATAGCATTAGCATCTAGAGGTTTAATAGTGTGTATGTTGATAACAGCAGCGCTAATACCTTGCTCTTGAAGTGTCTTGCTTGCTTCTAGTGCCTCCCAAACTAGATGTCCGGTGGCAACAATAGTAACATCTGTCCCTTCTTGTAAATGGACTGCTTCGCCTATCTTAAAGGAACCATTCTCTGGAGTAAAATTCGCAACTTTAGGTCTTCCAAATCGTAAATAAACGGGACCGTCATAAGCTGCAATAGCAATGGTAGCGGCTTTGGTTTGGTTATAGTCACAGGTATTTATAACCGTCATACCAGGCAGCATTTTCATTAAGCCAATATCTTCAAGAATTTGGTGTGTTGCACCGTCCTCTCCAAGAGTGATACCTGCATGCGATGCACAAATCTTTACATTTTTCCCGCTGTAGGCAATACTCTGTCTAATTTGATCATAGACACGACCTGTAGAAAAATTTGCAAAGGTTCCTGTAAATGGAATTTTTCCACCTATCGTCATCCCTGCTGCCATGCCCATCATATTAGCTTCTGCAATCCCTACTTGGAAGAAACGCTCTGGATGATTGGCTTTAAAGGCATCCATTTTTAATGAGCCTGTAAGATCTGCGCAAAGGGCAACCACATTTTCATTAGTTTGTCCTAGTTCGGTAAGACCTGCTCCAAAACCAGATCGCGTATCTTTTTTTCCTGTGTCTATATATGTTTTCATAGAGATGTTAATTTTTTCATATCCGAGGTGTCGAATATCTTTTTAAATTATTTGTTTTAATAGTCTCCTAATGTTTCTGGGTTTTGCGCTAATGCTGTGGCTAATTGCTCATCATTTGGAGCTTTACCATGCCATGCGTGTGTGTGCATCATAAAATCTACTCCATTGCCCATTACTGTTTGTAATAAAACACATATAGGTTTTCCGTTTCCAGCTTTCGTTTTTGCAGTTGCCATGCCTTCTAGAATAGCAGCCATGTCATTACCTTTTTCTATGGTAACAACGTCCCAACCAAAGGCTTCAAATTTATTTTTTACATTTCCAAGTGGGAGTACGTTATCTGTAGATCCATCTATCTGTTGCCCATTCAAATCAATAGAAACAATTAAGTTGTCTACTTTATTTCCTGCGGCATACATAATGGCTTCCCAGTTTTGTCCTTCTTGTAATTCACCATCACCACAAAGGGCATACACAAGATGTTTGTCTTTGTTTAGTTTCTTAGCTTCGGCAGCACCAATGGCGACAGATATTCCTTGCCCTAAAGATCCAGATGCCATACGTATTCCTGGCAAACCTTCATGAGTTGTTGGGTGCCCTTGTAATCTCGAGTTTAAAAGTCTAAACGTATTTAATTCTGCTACCGGAAAATATCCAGAACGCGCTAATACACTGTAAAAAACAGGAGAAATATGTCCATTCGATAAGAAGAAAAGGTCTTCTTCTTTACCGTCCATATCAAATCCCTCTTTGCGATCGAGTATCTCTTGGTATAAGGCAACAAAAAATTCTGCACAGCCTAATGAACCTCCTGGGTGTCCAGAATTTACTTTGTGTACTTGTCTTACAATGTCTCTACGCACCTGAGTAACAAATGCTTCTAGTTGATGAATGTCTGCCATGGTATGTTTTGGTTTCTGCTTCAAAAATACCTTTTTAAAGCCCTAAGGCAAAGCTGAGCGAAATGAGGTTATTAACGATTTTTAGGTTTTAGTTAACATTATTTGGATTTGTAATATTTCCGAAGACAGTTTAAAAAAGTTTATGAGTTGAGGTGTTTAAGAGTTTATAAGCATAGGGGTTTAAAAGTTTATGTGTTTCTCAGTTTTTATTTTTGCTATATGCTATATGCTATAAGCAAAAAAAAAGGCATTCGTAAATCCTCATTCGTAAATCAACCGTATCTTTGCCCATTCATTAAAGCGCCTCCATGGATTTTAAACTTGAAGCTACAGACCCAAATTCGCAAGCTCGTGCGGCTACCATTACCTTAGATCATGGTCCCATTGAAACGCCTATTTTTATGCCTGTTGGAACCGTAGGTACGGTAAAAGGAGTGCATCAAAAAGAGCTGCGTGACGAAATAAACCCAGATATCATTTTAGGAAATACCTATCATTTATACTTACGCCCAGGAACAGGTATTCTTGAAAAAGCAGGTGGACTTCATAAGTTCATGAACTGGGATCGAAACATCTTAACAGATAGCGGTGGGTACCAGGTTTATTCACTTTCTGCAAATAGAAAGATTAAAGAAGAAGGGGTGAAATTTAAATCACATATCGATGGAAGTTACCATGTGTTTACGCCAGAAAATGTGATGGAAGTGCAACGAAGTATTGGAGCCGATATCATCATGGCTTTCGATGAGTGTACACCATATCCATGCGATTATAACTATGCCAAACGCTCGATGCACATGACACATCGTTGGTTAGAGCGTTGTTTGACACATTTGGATAAGACACCTTTTATGTATGATTATAGTCAGACATTTTTTCCTATCGTGCAAGGAAGTACCTATAAAGATTTGCGTAAGCAATCTGCAGAGTACATTGCAGGCGTTGGTGCAGAAGGGAATGCTATTGGTGGTTTATCTGTTGGAGAACCAGCAGAGGAGATGTATGCTATGACTGAGGTGGTTACTGAAATTTTACCTAAAGACAAACCGCGTTATTTAATGGGAGTAGGGACACCTATTAACTTACTAGAAAATATTGCCCTTGGTATTGATATGTTTGACTGTGTGATGCCTACCAGAAATGGAAGAAACGGAATGTTGTTTACAGCACATGGAACCATTAATATTAAAAATAAAAAGTGGGAAGCAGATTTTAGCGCCATAGATGACATGGCAATCACGTGGGTAGACACAGAATATAGTAAAGCATACTTACGTCATTTATTTACCGTTAATGAAATGCTAGGAAGACAAATTGCAACCATTCATAATCTAGGGTTCTATTTGTGGTTGGTACGTGAAGCTAGAAAACATATCTTAGCAGGAGATTTCACTGCCTGGAAGAATATGATGGTGAAACAAATGGATAAAAGATTGTAAAAAACAGTGTATAAGTATAGGTGTTTATGAGTTTATACCTGGGAACTATTTTAAAACTTTTACTGAACACTGAACACTGAACACTGAACACTGAACACTGAACACTGAACACTGAACACTGAACACATTTCTCTTCGGAAATATTAGAATACATTTAAATAGGTAACCAACGACTAACGACAAAATACCAAGAACTAAAACATGCTAAGCATACTTGATAAGTATATTTTAAAACGATACATAGGAACATTTTTGTTGCTCTTATTGTTATTTATACCTATTGGAATTATTGTGAATCTTGCAGAGAAGATTGATAAAATTCTCGATAATGAAGTGCCCTTCTTGGAGGTGGTAGTGTATTATTTAGACTTTACTATCTATTTTGCCAACCTACTTTTTCCACTGTTTTTGTTTTTATCGGTGATTTGGTTTACCTCCAAATTGGCAAATAATACAGAGATTATTGCTTTTTTAAGTAGTGGTGTTTCTTATTATAGGTTTTTACGTCCGTACATGATTGGTGCTACCATCGTGTGTATTGGAGCATTCTTTTTAGGAATGTTTATAGCGCCCAAAGCAAGTTTAGGCTATAATGAGTTTTCGTTTAAATACCTAAAAAAAGGAAAGCAAGATCGTGAAAAGTCTAATGTCTACAGACAAATAAATGATAACGATTATATCTATGTAAGTTATTTTAATGTTTCAGATAAAAGAGGGAGCAATTTTACACTAGAGCATTTTGAGAACAAAAAAATGACCTATAAGTTGGCTGCAAATAGTATACAATTTAACGAAAAAGATAGTACTTATACCTTACGAAATTATACCAAGCGTATTATAGGTGAAAATGATGATATAATAGAACGTAAAAAGGTGTTAGATACCGTCTTTAGTTTTGATCTTGAAGATTTAACTCCTGTGAAATATATTGCAGAGACACTTAATTTACCAGAGCTAAATAATTTTATTACTAGAGAAAAGAAAAAAGGATCTTCTTTTATAAGTTCTTATGAAGTGGTACGTCATAAAAGATGGAGCTTGCCAGTTTCTGCTTATATCTTAACCATTATCGCTGTAGCGGTATCTTCGGTAAAACGACGAGGAGGAATGGGAGTTAACCTTGCTA
Source organism: Patiriisocius sp. 208BN25-11 (assembly GCF_058147145.1). Classification (NCBI taxonomy): domain Bacteria; kingdom Pseudomonadati; phylum Bacteroidota; class Flavobacteriia; order Flavobacteriales; family Flavobacteriaceae; genus Patiriisocius; species Patiriisocius sp. 208BN25-11. The sequence goes on along the minus strand of NZ_JBYVJY010000001.1, from coordinate 139,805 downwards.
TTGGTATCGCAATAGGAATGGTGTTTATCTTCTTTGATAAGATTTTTGGAACCCTTGCTGCACAAAGTGACTTTTCACCATTTGTTGCCTCTTGGGCACCTAATATTGTATTTGCTATCTTAGCCATTTACTTGTTACGAAATGCCAAACGCTAAACTTCTCAATTACCTTCATTTACATTTTATAGTCTTTATTTGGGGCTTTACTGCGGTCTTGGGTGCTTTAATAAGTATTGATGCCATCCCATTGGTTTGGTTTAGAATGAGTATTGCTTCTCTTTTAATATTAGTGTGGGTTGGATATAAAAAAATACCATTAAAATATGCGCCTAAAACCATGGCTGTTTTCTTGCTTTGCGGAGCTATTATTGCAGTGCATTGGCTTACTTTTTTTGGTGCGATAAAGGTTGCAAATGTTTCAATAACCTTAGCAATCATGGCTACAGGTTCTTTTTTTACAGCCATTCTAGAACCTATTTACTACAAGCGTAAAGTAATTTGGTATGAATTGCTCTTTGGTCTTATCGTGGTCTTCGGACTCTACATCATTTTTCAGGTAGAAGGTGATTATACTTGGGGAATACTTTTAGCACTGACATCGGCTTTTTTGAGTGCTTTGTTTTCAGTTATCAATGGAAAATTAGCGACACAATACAATGCCAGTGCCATTTCTTTTTATGAATTGTTTTTTGGAGTTGCTTGTATTACAGTATATCTATTAGCTAGTGGTAGTTTTGATGCGTCTTTCTTTACATTATCCCAAGCAGATTGGGGCTACTTGTTTATTTTGGCTTCAGCTTGTACGGCTTACGCTTTTATAGCCTCTGTGCATGTTATGAAGTGGATAAGCCCATATACAGTAATGCTCACTATTAATATGGAGCCTGTATATGGTATTTTGTTGGCACTTTTTATTTTAGGAGATTCAGAAAATATGGGGCCGCAGTTTTATTACGGAGCAGCTATCATCTTAGCAACAGTCATTGCTAACGGAATTATAAAAAACAGAAGCAAAAAGAAATCGAAAATTGTAAAGGAGTTCAATACGTAGCTCCAAACAAAATTTTATCTTTGTACATTAGAAGCAATATAACCTATTCAAAAACCACTATGGAATACCTCGATTTTGAATTACCAATAAAAGACTTGCAAGAGCAATACGAAAAGGCTTGCCAAATTGGCGAAGAGAGTGATGTAGATGTGACTAACACATGCAAGCAAATTGAACTAAAATTAGAAGCAACCAAAAAAGATATATATAAAAACCTAACACCTTGGCAGCGCGTGCAATTATCACGTCACCCAAACAGACCCTATACTATGGACTACATCAACGCTATTTGCGGAGATAGTTTTTTAGAATTACATGGGGATAGAAGCTTTAAAGATGATAAAGCTATGGTTGGCGGACTTGGTAAAATAGGGGACCAGAGTTATATGTTTATTGGGCAGCAAAAAGGATACAATACCAAAACACGTCAATACCGTAATTTTGGTATGGCTAACCCAGAAGGATACAGAAAAGCATTACGCTTAATGAAATCTGCCGAAAAATTTGGTGTTCCTGTGGTATGCTTAATTGATACTCCTGGAGCGTATCCAGGCTTAGAAGCAGAAGAGCGCGGACAAGGAGAAGCAATTGCTAGAAATATTCTAGAAATGACACGCCTTAAAGTGCCAATTATTGTAGTTATTATCGGTGAAGGAGCTAGTGGTGGAGCCCTAGGAATTGGTGTTGGAGATCGTGTACTCATGTTAGAAAACACATGGTACTCTGTGATTTCTCCAGAGAGTTGTTCTTCCATTTTATGGCGTAGTTGGGAGTTCAAAGAACAAGCAGCAGAAGCATTAAAATTAACAGCTCCGGATATGAAAAAAATGAAGCTAGTTGATGTGGTTGTAAAAGAACCTCTAGGGGGTGCGCATGCAAACAGAGAAAAAACATTTAGTACTGTTGCAAATGCTATTTCCAAAGAATTTAATCAATTAAAAGACTTATCACCAAAAGATTTAGTCACCCAACGTATGGATAAATATTCAGACATGGGGGTCTTTAAAGGATAAACCTAGTCATAGCAATACATCAAAAAATCTGAAGTTGTTGCTTCAGATTTTTTTTATGCTTATTAACAATATTTTCAAGTTGTTAACAGTTCAAATGTTAATCACTAGTGGACAGAAGACCGTTTAAAAAATGCCTCGCCTGATAACAATTTCTTTACATTCGCCTTATGGAACAAGTACAGCCAAACTCTCCTTATAAAAAACGCCCCGGACAAGTAATTAACTTGGAGAAAGGCAAGATACCGCCACAAGCAACTGATTTAGAGGAAGTTGTGCTTGGAGCGATGATGATTGATAAAAAGGGAGTAGATGAGGTTATTGATATTTTGAATCCCGATGTATTCTACAAAGAGGCGCATCAATATATTTTTGAAGCCATTAATACCTTGTTCGTTGATAGTCAGCCTGTCGACTTATTAACCGTTTCGCAGCAGTTAAAGAAAATGCAAATGCTTGAGAAAGCAGGAGGTGAGTTTTACTTGATTCAGCTTACTCAAAAAGTATCTTCTTCGGCGCATATTGAGTTTCATGCACGTATCATTCTTCAAAAATATATACAGCGTAGTTTGATTAAAATTTCAAACGAAATTATTGAAGACTCCTACGACGAAACAACCGATGTTTTTGATCTATTAGACACCGCAGAGAGCAAACTTTACGATATTACCCAAGGAAATATTAAACGTTCTAGTGAGACGGCTCAAGATTTGGTAATACAGGCAAAGAAGAAAATTGAAGAAATTGCCAATAGAGAAGGCCTTTCTGGAATTCCTTCTGGATTTACAGAATTAGATAAACTTACTTCTGGATGGCAGCCGAGTGATTTAATTATTATTGCAGCTCGTCCTGGTATGGGTAAAACTGCCTTGACATTATCAATGGCTCGTAATATGGCTGTAGAACATAATGTTCCTGTAGCATTCTTCTCTTGTGAGATGTCTTCTGTACAATTAATTACGCGTCTTATTTCTTCTGAAACAGGTTTGTCTTCGGAAAAATTACGTACCGGAAATTTAGAGAAGCACGAATGGGAGCAATTAAACGTAAAAGTTAAAGGATTAGAAAAGGCTCCTTTGTTTATAGATGATACGCCATCGCTCTCTATTTTCGATTTACGTGCAAAAGCAAGAAGACTTGCTTCGCAACATGGTGTTAAAATGATCATGATTGATTACTTACAGTTAATGACAGCGGGTGGAGGAAAAAATGGAGGAAATCGTGAACAAGAAATTTCTACCATTTCTAGAAACTTAAAGGCTTTAGCTAAAGAATTAAATGTACCAGTAATTGCATTATCACAGTTATCTCGTGCCGTAGAAACACGTGGTGGAAGTAAAAGACCTTTGTTGAGTGACCTTCGTGAATCTGGAGCGATTGAGCAGGATGCAGATATTGTTTCTTTTATTTACCGTCCCGAATACTACAAAATAGAAGAATGGGATGATGATGAGCACACGCCAACCGCTGGACAAGGTGAATTTATTGTGGCAAAACACCGTAATGGTGGCTTAGATGAAATTCGTTTAAAGTTTGTTGGGCATTTAGGTAAGTTTGAAAATTTAGATACCTTCCCATTTAGCAATGAAATTGCATCAAGTATGAATGCGGCTGCTAACGATGACACGTTTAAAACATCTAATTTCCCGTCTGCAGAAGACGCTTTTGGAAGCTCGTTTAATAACGATCCATTACCTCCTGAAGATGATGTTCCTTTTTAATGGAAGCTCTAAAGTAGCAAAGCTCTAAAGCTCCAAAGTTTCAAAGATGTTTTGTCAGGCTGAGCCTGTCGAAGCCTTAGCGATGGAGCAAGCGGTCTAGCCTCTATTTGAGAGCGAAGCGAACGGTCTTTCCTCTAAAATTTCAAACTCTTTCAGTCTTCCTAAACTTTGGCTTACATTTTGTCGTTATATTTACACTATGACGAAGTTTCTTACCCTATTGTTTTTATTTCTTTTTAGCATACAAAGCTATGCCTCTTATATTTTAATCCCAATGGATGCCGATTCTCAGAAAGAGCATTTAAAAGCCTATGGTATTACCTATTGGACCCTAGAAAAGAAAGTAAAAGCAAAATGGTTGCTCAACTATAGAGGCGGTTCTTTTTTACTGCCAGATAGTGATGAAATTCGTAAAGAATGTCAGATAAGAGGGGTTTCATTCGAAGTAATTAGCGAGTCTAAAGCGGCTCAGATTCTTGAAGAAATTAGTAGTCCTTCTCAAAATATGGAGGCTGTTGTCTTAGAAAAAGCGCCTAAAATTGCGGTCTACTCTCCAAAAGGAAATCAGCCTTGGGATGATGCAGTAACGATGGTATTGACCTATGCTGAAATACCCTACGAAACCATTTATGATGAAGAGGTGTTAGGTGATGAGCTGTTATTGTATGATTGGTTGCACCTCCATCATGAAGATTTTACAGGGCAATATGGTAAATTTTACAGAGCTTATCGTTCGGCACCTTGGTATATAGAAGAAAAAAAGAAATCGGAGGCATTGGCAGCAAAATTAGGGTATGCTAAAGTTTCCGAAGAAAAAAGAGATGTCGCTTTAAAAATTAGAGACTATGTCGTAGGAGGTGGTTTTATGTTTGCTATGTGTAGTGCTACTGATAGCTTTGATATTGCGCTTTCTGCCGAGGGAGTTGATATATGTGAACCTATGTTTGATGGTGATGCTAGCGATGCCAATTACCAAAACAAAATTGATTTTAAAAAAACCTTTGCTTTTAAGAATTACATCTTGGAACGTAGCCCAATGGTCTATGAGTTTTCTTCTATTGATATGACTACGAAGCGTAAAGTTCGAAAAGAGACAGATTATTTCTCATTAATGGATTATTCTGCTAAGTGGGATCCAATTCCGTGTATGTTAGTGCAAAATCATACATCTTTAGTGAAAGGCTTTATGGGTCAAACAACTAGCTACAAAAGAGATCTTATTAAATCGAATGTATTGGTAATGGGAGAGCATAAAGCAAGTGGAGAAGCTCGCTATATTCATGGTATCAAAGGAAAAGGCTTCTTTACTTTTTACGGAGGTCATGATCCAGAAGATTACCAACATCGCGTTGGTGATGCTAAAACCGAATTGGCATTACATCCGCAATCGCCAGGCTATCGTTTGATTTTAAATAATGTGTTATTTCCAGCTGCGAAAAAGAAAAAGCAGAAAACCTGATATAAATTTAAGTATGGAGTTAAAGAACAAACGTGCCATTAAGCGCATTTTTTGCCCATATCATAGAGTCATTTAAGTCTGATGAAAGCTTAAATGGTTTTTTGCAAAATACTTCTTCTATTGGAGGATTAGAATTAATCACACTTTCTTTTGTAACAATACTAAGCCCTTTTAGGGTTTTTATTCTATGAAGGTAATCATAATCTGTAGGTACGACAGAGTAGCTGTTGACGCGATTTGAAATATAAACCCAAGGGCGATTTTTTAACACTGCTAATCCCTTTAAGAGTAAAGAAGCACCTACTAGGTAAGAAAGCTTTATACCACTTTTTACCTCCACTACAACTATATTTTTGTTGTAAATATAGACCATAGCAATTTTGCTTGTAATTATGTTAGTTAGCATAAAGTGGCTATCAATATGATGATGTTCTGGGGATACCATAGCTATAAAAGTATAAAAAATTATAAAACGCTACCCTTGTGAGCATTAATGAGTATGTCTGCTGCTTCAAAAGGAGACATCGTATTGCTTTCAATTTTTTTGGAGAGTGTTCTTAATAGTTTTTTTATTTCTGGGTTTTTATAAAAATCATTCTTCAAGGTGTTTTCTATGGTTTGTAGCATCCAAAACTGTTGTTGTTCATTTCTTTTGCTTCTGAAATGCCCTGTTTCTTTCATCTGTGTTATGTAAACTTCTATAAGGTTCAATGCATCCATGACTCCTTCGTTTTGAAGTGCGCTACAGGTAATTGTTTTTGGAATCCAACCATTGTCTTTTGGAGGGTAGAGATGCAAGGCTCTATTAAATGCTGTTTTGGCTAATTTGGCAGCCTTTACATTCTCACCATCTGCTTTGTTAATTAAAATAGCATCTGCCATTTCCATAATGCCTCTCTTAATTCCTTGTAATTCGTCACCCGCACCAGCTAATTTTAATAACAAGAAAAAATCTGTCATAGAATGTACTGCAGTTTCACTTTGCCCTACACCAACAGTTTCTATAATGATATGTGTGTAGCCAGCAGCTTCGCATAAAATAATAGCTTCTCTCGTTTTTCTAGCAACGCCTCCAAGTGAATCTCCACTAGCAGAAGGTCTAATAAACGCATGTTCGTTTTTCACCAAAGCTTCCATTCTGGTTTTGTCCCCTAAAATACTTCCTTTACTTAAGCTACTACTTGGGTCTACAGCTAAGACAGCAACACAATGACCTTGTTGGGTTAATAAGGTTCCAAACTGTTCGATAAAGGTGCTTTTTCCAACCCCAGGGACACCCGTGATACCAATTCGAACTGACTTATTTGCATGGGGTAAACAACCTTCAATAAGTTGTTTGGATTGCAATTGGTGTTTGGTGGCGGTACTTTCAATAATGGTGATCGCTCTACTTAATGCTGTTTTGTTTCCAGCAAGGAGCTGTGTAATTAAGTCAGGAATGGTTAGCTTTTGTTTGCGTGCTTTTTTTAGTTTTTCGGCAGCGTCTGTACTTAAGGTTTTGGGTTGTTCAATACCTTTTTTTTCGTGTAATGCGCTACTATGTTTTCCTTTCTTGTTCACAAAGTGAATTTATGACAAATTTATGACATTCTATTTTTCGAAACTCATTTTTGCGCTGTATATTGAACAGAATAACCTTAAAAAATAGATCATGAAGACATTATATGAAGCAACTACCAACGCTACAGGAGGAAGAGCAGGACATGTGCAAAGTGAAGGTGGACCTATAGATATGCCATTGTCTGTACCTAAAGGTATGGGTGGCGATGGTGGTACAGGCACTAATCCTGAACAACTTTTTGGCGCTGCCTATGCAGCCTGTTTTGGAGGCGCCTTGCAAGCAGTTGCTGGAATTCATAAATTAGACATAGATGCTACAAAAATTAGTGTAGATGCAACGATTGGTTTTTGCAAAGATGAAGATGGTTTCTTTTTAGAGGCAACTTTAGATTGTTATGTTCCTGGAGTAGACCATGAAACTGGCGAGCAATTGGTAAACGAAGCGCATGAAATGTGCCCTTTTTCAAAAGCAACGAGAGATAACATAACAGTTACACTTAATTTGTTACTGGATGAATAAATAGTGAATTCCACATAGTAAAAAACCCAAGCTTATAAAAGTTTGGGGTTTTGTTTTTCTGAAATATTAGAAACAATTATTTTTTGATCAACTGATAATGAGAATGCACTCCTTCTACAGTAGCGGTTAAAATATAAGTGCCGCTGCTAAGATGTTCTGTACTGATAGTGGCTTGCGTTGCATTAATAGTAGTTTCTAAAACTGTTGTTCCTAACATATTCTTAATGCTAATTTGGTCTATAGCGATCGTATTTTTGAGGTTTAAAATTTCCGAAGTTGGATTAGGAGAAAAAGAAAATGTTTCAAATAAAGAATTTTCAACACCAAGTATGGCTTGATCTATCGAAATATCTGTGATATTTCCAGAGTTGGTTACAAATACGAAATAATACATCTCTGGAACAGTTCCTGCTTGTGCATTGTTACCTGTAAAGCAAGGGTTTTGTTGATCATCAATTCGCGTAAGTTCATTTATAGTGGGTGATGCAATAGGAGACTCAAATAAAATAACAGCTTGAACTCCATTAGGTGAAAGGATAGATGCGTTTATTCTCCCTGTTTCTTCAAAAGAATAAAAGGTATACCAAACTCCATTAAAACCATCTAGTGTACAATTTATGGGATTTCCACCCTCTTCTGTAGCATTTGGTGTATCTACGTTTTCAGCATAATAGGATAATCCCTGACCGTTGTTGGAAATATCTATTGCATTAATCAAATTATCATTTGGTGGTGGCATAGCAGGGCCTTCGCAGGCAGCTGTTAAGGTGAAATTTCCTGTGTCGCCATTAAATCCTTCAATAGCAATATAATAGGTGGTACCCGGAGTAGTAGTTAAAATGATTTCGGAACCTAAATCACAAGTATCATCATTTTCTAATGGATTGGTAAGAGTACAGCTTGTATACACACGCATATAGGTATCATAATTAAATCCTGTGCACACAGAAAAAGTTACGTCCCTTGCTTCTGTTGCAGTCTCTGTAAATTTGTAAAAAGCATCGGGCCCACTTACGCCATTGGTATCTGTTTTATCTAAAGTGGTTCCATTTAAACTTTCGCCACAGACAATTTCTAAGGCAGTGTTGCAAGTGTCATTTCCACCAAAAGTGAAGGCATAGACAGAAGTAGTGTAAATAAAGTACGCAAGTAAAAGGTATACTATTGAAGATGATGTAGTTTTTTTCATAACCGTTGGTTTTCAGGAATTTACTCCAATATACTATTTATTTCTAAAAAAATCATTTTTTCTGAAACAGCCTTGTTAAATTGTCGTCTCTTAAACGACCACTAAAAAAAACCATCAGCATACGTGTCAAATTCATTACTTGTTGAACAGTGCAGAGCACAAAATCCTAGAGCCCAGATGGCCCTCTATAAACAATACTGTGATGGTATGTTTATCGTAGCGAGTAGGTATTTGAAAAACACAGCCGAGGCCGAAGATGCCATGCAAGTTGCCTTTATAAAAGCATTTAAAAAAATTGAACAATTTAAGGGTGATGTTACATTTGGAGCTTGGTTAAAACGTATTGTAATTAATACTTGCTTAGATGCATTAAAAAAGAAAAAAGCGCATCTAGAGGAGATAAATGACGAGACATTACGTATTGAAGATGAAGAAGATACCGATTGGGCAGTAGAAGATGGCACTACCATGGAAGAGATTCATGGAGCAATAGAGAAGTTAAGTCCAAATTATAAGTCGGTAGTAAAATTGTTTTTATTAGAAGGCTATGATCATCAAGAAATTGCGCAAGTTCTTGATATTACAGAAAGTGCTTCTAGAACCAATTTACATCGTGGTAAAATACAATTAAAACAACAATTAAAACACCTACAATATGGCACAGGATATTAGAGAACTCATGAAGGGGAAACCATCGCAAGAGCCCTCATTACCAGTAGGACATGAAGCACGTTTTGAAGCCCGTTTGCAAGCTGCTTTTGGTACAGAGGAAGATACGGCCCAAACCCAAAGGCCACTTATTTTTTGGATGAAAATTGCTGCTGTTGCTATTGCATTTATAGCAGTTAGTATGTTTGGCTATCACCAATTTTCAAAAAATAACGGGGAAGATTCACTTGTTGAAAGTACTCCTACCACGCAACCAACAAAAAACGAAAAGCAATTGCGTCTGGCAGATATCTCTCCAGATTTAAAACGTGTTGAGGATTATTACATGATAGGTATTAATGTACAATTAGCATCTCTAGAAATCACTACAGATAATAAAGATGTCATTGACGGATACATGCAACAATTAAAAGTACTTACCGAAGAGTATGAGAGCTTAAATGCTGAACTTACTGAAGTAGGTCCTACAGAAGAAACCATCACAGCACTAGTCGATAACCTTAAGATGAGATTAGAGCTATTAATGAAGTTAAAAACAAAATTAAAAGAACTAAAAAATCAAACAAATGAAAACATTAGCAGTATTGAAGCATAAGCTATCTGCAGCCCTAGCGCTCGTAGTAGTTGCTACAGGTTTTTCTCAAGAAAAATTTGTAGAGTCTTACAAGGCAGGTGATGATATGGTTGTAACGGTGAATACGTCACACACCAATGTTATTTTTGAAACCTGGAACAAAGACAAAGTAGAAGTAGAAGCTTTTATAGAAGGAGATGACCTTACTAAAGAACAAAAGCAAGAACTTTTTGATAACTGGAATTTTGAAGTACTTGGAAATTCTAAGAGTGTAGTAATTAGTTCTAATGCTAGAGGTAATTGGAATGGAAACAATCTATCTAGTCTAGAATCTTTAGGAAACCTAGATTTCTTGGGACCCTTACTTGAAAATGCACTAACACCTGTAATTACCTCTGTGAGTTCGCCAGAATTTACCGAAACTATTATGCGCAGTGTAGGTGCCGTAGATTTCGATTACGAAGAATACAAGAAAGATGAAGAAGGATACATGAAAAAGTTTGAAGCACAAATGGATGCAAACTTTGGAGAAGACTTTGAAAGAGATATGGAAGCTTGGGGTAAAAAACTAGAGCAAGAATACGAAGAGCGTTTTGGTCCAGAATGGGAAGCAAAAATGGAAGCATGGGGTGAGAAGTTTGGAGAAGACATGGAAGCATGGGGCGAGCAATTTGGAAAAGAAATGGAAGCCTGGGGAGAGCAGTTTGGAGAAAACTTTGGAGAAGACTTCGGAAAGCAAATGGAAGAAATGGGTAAAATAATAGAGCGCAGTGTGAACGGTGCTAATGGATCTTCGTATTCTAAAACGACTGTTGTTGATGAAAATGGAAATACCAAAACCATTATTACCAACAACAACGCTAAGAAAACACCAGCGGCAAAAAGAACGATTATTATTAAAATGCCAAAAGACACCAAGACAGAAATTAATGTACGTCATGGAGAAATAAAAATGGCAGATGCATTTAATGTAAAAGCAACATTAAATCACACACCGTTTACAGCAGAACGTATTGATGGGGGGCAAACCCTCATCAATGCTTCTTATGCGCCTGTGGTGGTAAAAGATTGGCAGTATGGAACTCTATATGTAAAGTTTGTAGATAAATGTGATATTGAAACTGCAGAGAGTATTCAGCTCAACGCAAATTCAAGCGATGTGCGTGTGGGTAGAATTGGTAAGGAAGCCTTTGTAACGGGTTCTTTTGGTGCCTTAATTATTGGAAAAGTGGATAGCGATTTTAAACAATTAGAGCTTGTATTGCGTAATACAGATGCGGCAGTGTCGTTACCAAATACCTCTTTTTCGTTTTTGTTTAATGGTAAAAAGTCTACCATGAAATATCCAAAATCATTGCAAATTAACACAAGCAATCAAGGACAGCGTGTCTTGGCAAAAGGATTTAATAAAAGCAATACCAAAAGCAGAAACTTCTTAGTAAATGCAGAGTATAGCAATTTAATTTTGCAATAGTACTTCGGAAATTTTAGAAACCCAGATCCCTTTCATTCATCCCCAATCTTCAAAACCTATTCGTTTCTCTTCAAGAAAAAGGCTGCAATAGCCGATACTACAATACCACTTAGTAACGTTCCAAAAAAGGATTGCATTAAATAACTATTAAAATTAAAATAGTCATTAGCAGCCTCAATAGTCATTAAGTTATTGGTTACAGAATAATTCTTTACCGTTTCAAAAAACTCTGGCGTAATGTAATTATGGGTTATGTATTGCGCAACAGGCGACAATAAAGCTATAAAAACTGCCAAAGTAACACCACTTATAAACCCTTGTTTCCAAGACATTTTAAAATCAAAGATGCGTCTTCGTTTTTCACGAATGGCTAATACATACATTGCCACAGCAAAAGGCATAAAGAAAAGCGTAAGCCACCAATGATCGGCAATTTTTTCATCATGCCAGCCTAGTGTTTTTTCTAATAGCATCCATGCTAAGGTCAATACTGTAAAGATGATTGCCCATTTAAATTCTATTTTAATTTTACTAAACATAATTGGTTGGTTTAAAATTTCAGAAAAATAGCAACTTTAAAGATATAAAAAAACCCAAAAGCAGTAGCCTTTGGGTTTTCTTATCAGATACCTTTTAAGTATTAGTCATTAACCAACACCCATTCTCCCTTGGTAATTAAAGGCAGGGCTTGTTTGTATTTCACCTCTTTACTTTCTCCACTCATAACATGCTTGATAGTCACTTTATCGTTTCTACCAATTTTTGGCATTTCACGCGTAATGGTCTCCGTAATTTGTTGTTGCTGCGGTTGTGTTTGTCCAGCTGCTCTTGATTGCATAGAGCGTTCGTCTAAATTTTGAATCTCATCTTTCTGCTCACTTAGGTTTTCTTTACGCTTTACCTCACGAGCTTCTTGAATTTGTTGCTGGTTTTCTTGTGGTAACTCCCCTTTAAATAAGAATGATAATACATCTTTATTTACGTTTTCAACCATTTTCTTAAACAACTCAAAAGCTTCAAACTTGTAAATTAATAAAGGGTCTTTTTGCTCATGTACAGCTAATTGTACCGATTGCTTTAACTCATCCATTTTACGTAAATGCGTCTTCCAAGAATCGTCTATAATGGCTAACGAAATGTTTTTCTCAAAATCTTTTATCAATTCTGTTCCTTGGGTTTCATATGCTTTTTCAAGATCTGTAGCAACATTTAATGTTTTTACACCATCTGTAAATGGCACCAAGATGCGTTTGTATTGATCTTTATGATTTTCATATACATTTTGAATCACTGGAAATGCCATTGCTGCATTTTTAGTCATTTTATCTTGATAATGACTATAGGCAGCTTTGTAAACTTTTCCAGCAATTTCCTGGGCACTTAGCTTACCAAACTCATCTTGAGTAATAGGAGCACTCATCGAGAAATAACGAATTAACTCAAACTCAAAGTTTTTGAAATCTTGAGCACCTTTGTTTGTTTCTGCAATGATTTCTGCAGTATCATAAATCATGTTGGCAATATCTACACGTAGTCTATCACCAAACAAAGCATTATATCTTCGTTTATAGATAACCTCACGCTGAGCGTTCATGATATCATCATACTCAAGCAAACGCTTACGAATACCAAAGTTATTTTCCTCTACTTTTTTCTGCGCACGTTCAATAGACTTAGAAATCATAGAGTGTTGTATTACTTCTCCTTCTTTTAGTCCCATTCTATCCATCATCTTAGCAATTCTTTCACTACCAAACAAACGCATTAAGTTGTCTTCTAGCGATACATAGAACTGTGAGCTACCTGGATCTCCCTGACGACCAGAACGACCACGTAACTGTCTGTCTACACGTCTAGAGTCATGACGCTCTGTACCTACAATGGCTAAACCTCCAGCAGCTTTTACAGCATCACTTAGTTTAATATCGGTACCACGACCTGCCATGTTGGTAGCAATAGTTACCACGCCAGCATTACCAGCTTCGGCAACAATATCTGCTTCACTTTTGTGCATCTTAGCATTTAAGGTATTATGTGGTACCTTTCTAATGCTCAACATACGACTTAATAATTCAGAGATTTCTACAGAGGTAGTACCAATCAATACCGGTCTTCCTTGGGCAGATAGTTCTGTTACTTCATCAATAACAGCATTGTATTTCTCTCTTTTTGTTTTATAAATTTTGTCCTCGCGATCGTGACGGGCAATAGGGCGGTTGGTAGGTATCTCTACCACATCCAACTTGTAGATTTCCCAAAGTTCTCCTGCTTCTGTTACAGCAGTACCTGTCATACCACTTAGTTTGCGGTACATTCTAAAGTAATTCTGTAAGGTAACTGTTGCAAAGGTTTGAGTCATTGCCTCAATCTTTACATTTTCTTTGGCTTCAATGGCTTGGTGTAATCCATCGCTATAACGACGACCATCCATGATACGTCCAGTTTGCTCATCTACAATCATAACTTTGTTATCCATCACCACATATTGGGTGTCTTTTTCGAATAACGAGTACGCCTTAAGTAACTGACTCAACGTATGAATACGCTCACTTTTAATACCAAAGTCTCTAAACAATTCTTCTTTAAGATTTGCTTCCTCTTCACTAGATAGTCCTTGCGCTTCAATTTTGGCAATCTCAGTCCCCATTTCTGGCATTACAAAGAAATCTGGATTGTCTGGTCCAGAAAGGTAATCTACACCTTTGTCTGTAAGTTCTATTTGGTTGTTTTTCTCTTCAATAACATAGTACAACTCTGCATCTACCTTTGGCATTTCACGATTGTTGTCTGCCATGTACGTGTTTTCTGTTTTTTGCAGAATTTGTTTTACCCCTTCTTCCGATAAGAACTTAATTAAGGCTTTGTTTTTTGGAATACCACGATACACACGAAGTAATTTGAAACCACCTTCTTTAAGATCTCCTTCTTTGATTAATTTTTTAGCCTCTGCCAATACACCAGTAAGGTATTTTTGCTGCACAGCAACAATGTCTGCAATTTTTGGCTTTAATTCATTAAACTCATGACGATCTCCTTGTGGAACAGGTCCCGAGATAATTAATGGCGTTCTCGCATCATCAATTAATACACTATCTACCTCATCGACAATTGCGTAGTGATGTGGACGTTGTACCAAATCTTCTGGCTTGTGTGCCATGTTATCACGCAGGTAATCGAAACCAAATTCGTTATTCGTACCGTAGGTGATATCACTGTTGTATGCCTCTCGTCTTGAAGCACTATTTGGCTTATGATTATCGATACAATCTATAGTCATGCCATGGAATTGAAAAATAGGTGCCATCCATGCGCTATCACGTTTTGCTAAGTAATCGTTCACCGTTACTACGTGTACTCCATTTTGAGCAAGGGCATTTAAGTATACCGGTAAGGTTGCTACCAATGTTTTACCTTCACCCGTTTGCATTTCTGCTACTTTTCCTTGATGTAATGCAACACCACCAATCAATTGTACATCATAGTGTACCATGTCCCAAGTAATTTGCTTTCCAGCTGCATCCCAAGAGTTTTTCCAGATGGCGTGATCTCCGTCTAGGGTTACATAGTCTTTTTCTCCAGATAGTTCACGGTCATAGGCAGTTGCAGTAACGCGAAGTGTTTCGTTGTTTTTAAAACGCTTTGCAGTTTCTTTCATGACAGCAAAGGCTTCTCCTAAGATTTTATTGAGCGTTTCCTTCTCGATGGCATAGCGCTCATCTTTTAAGGCATCTATTTCGTTGTAGATATCTTCTTTCTTGTCAATATCATCTTCTTTATTTGCAGCTACTTGAAGTGCATCAATCTTAGCTTGTACTTCTTTTTGATCCTCTTTGATAATGGCTCTAAAAGTATCACTCTTTGCACGTAGCTCATCGATACTTAATTTTTCAAGTGCAGCTTCGTGCGATTTTACTTCCTTTACATACGGTTGTATGTCTCCAATATCTTTTTTGGATTTGTCTCCTACAAATACCTTTAATACGTTGTCTAAAAATCCCATGTGTCTTATATTCTGCAGCGTCTAGCGCTATATGTTTTATTTCTTGTTGTGTGATTAGGTTATTGTTGCGGTATGGCGACATACCTATAACCTAAAAAAGTCCCTGAAAACAGAGACTTTTAAATAGCGTACGTATAACAGTAAGCCTGTTTTATAATAACGTTATATAAAACGTTTGTCTTAATATTCGTCTTCGTTCCACAGATAGTCTTCATCTGTAGGATAATCTGGCCAGATTTCTTCAATAGAGTCATAAGAGTCTCCCTCATCTTCTATGGCTTGTAAATTTTCTACTACTTCTAATGGAGCTCCAGTACGGATCGCGTAGTCAATCAACTCATCTTTTGTTGCCGGCCAAGGCGCGTCACTTAAATACGACGCTAATTCTAATGTCCAGTACATATATTACTATGTTTTAATTTTGTGCAAAAATAATTTTTTAGTCGAAAAAGTCAAGGAAAAAACAAATTATTTAAGCTGTATTTCTAAGAACGTTTGCAACTAATTAAAAATCAATTATTTGCGATTATTATTTTTAAGCTCCAATTGTTAAATAAAACCTAAGATTTTAATTTGTTGTAGCTGTTTCTAAGCAAGTTAGTTTTGGATCTACTTATAATTTCTCTGGTATCCATTTTACTTCGTCTGCTTGCAACTCATGTGACAACTTTCGTGCCAGCACAAAAAGGTAGTCAGATAGTCTGTTTAGGTACTTTAAAACCCTTGGATCGATCGCTTCTTGCTCGTCTAAAAGCGTCGCGATTCGTTCGGCTCTGCGGCACACACAACGTGCTATGTGACAATATGACACCGTTGGGTGTCCTCCCGGTAATACAAAATGTGTCATGGGAGGAAGCGCTTCATTCATATAATCAATTTCGGTTTCTAAAAGCGCTATTTCTTCTTCGGAAATTTTAGGAATATTAAGTCGTTCCTTTCCATTTTTAAGAATTTCTTTCTCCGGAGGTGTCGCTAAAATAGCACCTACGGTAAATAACTTATTTTGAATGTGCACTAATATTTCCGAAGTACGTGGATCCACCTTTTGGTCTCTTATGAGTCCGATATGTGAGTTGAGTTCATCTACGGTTCCGTAACTTTCAATGCGAATGTGGTGTTTGGGTACGCGGGTACCACCAAATAGGGCAGTAGTACCGGCATCACCAGTTTTTGTATATATTTTCATGGCGTTATGCTGCAGGTGTTAAAATAATAATTGTAAAAGTCCTGTCACAATAGCGGCTCCAGGATTGTCAACCCCGTACGGATTAAAAGAATCTACTTTAATACTTCTAAATTGATTGCTAAACACGAGGGTTGATCTAGTGTATGCGTATTGGTTTCTGTATTCAGTAAACGTATCATTAAGACCCGTAGCTTCATTGTATACGTAAAAAGAGTTTCCAGATTTTTTGGTAAAAGCCACACTAAAATCTTGTGTTGGTATGGATGGTATGTTGGTCGTGTTAAAATGACTCGATATACTCTTACTGCCTTGAAAAGACTGTCCAAACACCATCGTGCTGCTTGCTAAAAAAACGAATGCTATCCAATAATTTTTCATGTTATAACTTGTTTTCATGTTCAGCTTTTTTACGTTCTTGATAGCGTTCTCTAAAGGATTTGTTCTTTCTTTTGCGCAAACTATGTTGGTTTTGTTTGTTCCAAAAATAAAGGACTATCAATAAAACGAGCCCACCAAAAATGAGTAAAAACGGATTGCTAAAGTCTAGAGATTCCATACTGTGAAAATACAAGGATTTTTTGTGAGAAACAACTCACTGTTGTGTTAAAAAAAGTAGGCAGACCGCTAACGCTGCTAGATGTTAGATCGCTTCGCTGTTAGAAGGAAATTTAGAAGATATTTACTTCTGGTTCGATTAAAATACCAAAGTCTTTGCGAACTTTTTCTTGAATTTTAAGGGCAAGTTCCCATATTTCATTTCCACTAGCATTTCCGTAGTTCACCAACACCAAGGCTTGATTTTTATGAACACCAGCGTCTCCAAAACGTTTTCCTTTAAAGCCTGCTTGTTCTATGAGCCATCCTGCCGGAATTTTAAATTCGGTGTTAGAGACCTCGTAATACGGTGCTTCTGGGAAGGCCGTTTTAAAAGTTCTAAACGTTTCGCTGTCTACAATAGGGTTTTTAAAAAAGCTACCACTGTTCCCTAATTCTTTGGGATCAGGAAGTTTTGATTGGCGTATAGCAATCACTGCATCACTTACATCTTTTATGGAGGGATTACTAATGTTTTTGGTGGCTAACTGATCTTTAATAGCGCCATAGCCAGTATGTAGTTCGTGGTTTTTTTTGCTCAGCTTGAAGGTGACATTAGTGATGACGTATTCTCCTTTATGAGTGGTCTTAAAAATAGAGTTTCGGTAGCCAAAATTACAATCGGAATTTGAGAAGGAAACTTCTTTTCCAGATGCAATTTCGATGGCGTCACATTTCAGAAATACATCTTTTAACTCTACCCCATAGGCCCCAATGTTTTGTATGGGCGCAGTACCAACATTTCCTGGAATCAATGACATGTTTTCGATACCGCCATAATTATGAGCTATGCAATACATGACAAATTCGTGCCAATTTTCTCCAGCCATACAGGAGAGCTCAATGTGATCTTCTGTTTCATGTGTTACTGAAATTCCCTGTAAATGAAGATGAATGACGAGCGCATCTATAGGTCCTGTGAGTAGCATATTGCTTCCACCACCTAATAAAAATTTCTCAGGATAGTCGGGGAGTGCTAACACCTCTTGAAGCTCCCGTATTGTTGTTACAGAAACAAAATAACGTGCCGTGCTTTCAATGCCAAAGGTATTGAAGGCCTTTAATGAAATGTGTTCTTGTATCTGCATTAGTCTTTGTATACTGCTAATGCTTGTTTTAAAATCGAGACAGCCTTTAAGAGACTCTCTTTATTTAGCACATAGGCAATACGAATTTGGTTTAATCCAACGCCAGGAGAAGAATAAAATCCAGCAGCTGGAGCTACCATAATGGTTTCTCCGTCTACGTCAAATTCTTCTAAAAGCCATTGGGCAAAAGCATCACTATTTTTAATAGGAAGCTGCGCAATGCAATAAAATGCTCCTTTTGGATGTCCAACAGTAACACCAGGAATTTCTTCTAATTTTTCAATCAAAGTATCACGACGGTCTTTATATTCTACAATCACTTCGTCGAAATATGATTGTGGTGTTTCTAATGCCGCTTCACTGGCAATTTGCGCAAAGGTTGGCGGACTCAATCGCGCCTGTGCAAATTTTAAAGCGGTGCTTATAACTTGTTTGTTTTTTGTAACCAAGCAACCAATTCGTGCACCACACATACTGTAACGTTTCGATACAGAGTCGATAATGATCCCGTAGTCTTCCATACCTGGTTCTTCGAGAATAGAATAGTGCTTTAGGTTGTCGTATGCAAATTCTCTGTATACTTCATCGGCCACTAAAAACAGATCGTGTTTTTTTACAATTTGAGCAAGGGTCTGAATTTCTTCTTTTGAGTATAAGTATCCAGTTGGATTTCCAGGATTACAAATAAGAATGGCTTTGGTTTTTGGAGTAATTAGTTTTTCAAATTCTGAAATATTAGGCAACGCAAAATTGTCTTCTATTTTAGAAATAACGGGAACAATCTTTACACCAGAAGCTGTTGCAAAACCGTTATAGTTGGCGTAAAATGGCTCAGGTATGATAATCTCATCGCCTGCATCTGCTATGCTACCCATGGCAAATAGAAGTGCTTCGCTACCTCCAGTAGTGACAATAATCTCATTGTGGTCTACCATGATGTTATTGCGCTGGTAATAGGCAGCAATTTTTGAGCGGTATGCTTCAGAACCTTCAGATCTTGTGTATGCCAAAATATCCAGAGAGTGTGATGCTACTGCATCCATAGCTATTTGCGGACTTTTTATGTCTGGCTGACCAATATTAAGATGGTATACTTTTTTGTTGGCTTTGTAAGCTTTTTCGGCAAAAGGTACCAGTTTTCTTATAGGTGACTCAGGCATGTGCTGCCCTTTGGTTGATATTCTTGGCATAACAATATTTTTTGAATGACAAAGTTGCAAAAAATAGTTTATAAATACAGCATTGTAGCCCTTGGTTTGTGGATTTTTTTTTAAATTGAAAAGAATGAAAAATACCGCTACTTCCATTTCTTTTTTTATGTCTTTTATGATTGTTTTATTGCTATTGTTTCCGCAATTTGTAAAGGCGCAGTTTCAACTAGAAGATGGTAAAAAGAAAAGTGTAGTTTCTTTTGAATTGGTGAATAATCTGGTTGTGGTACCCCTAGAATTAAATGGTGTTTCATTATCCTTTTTATTAGATACTGGCGTGAGTAACACCTTGTTGTTTGGTGTGACAACCAAAGATTCTATTGCCATTAAGAATGCAACTCCTATTTCGCTTAGAGGTCTAGGCGGTTTACTTGAAGTAAAGGCTTTAAAAAGTAATGCAAATACCATTAAAGTAGGAAAAGCGATAGATCGCGATCATGATATTTATGTAGTTTTTGAAGAGCAGTTTGATTTCTCTACAAGAATGGGAGTACCTATTCACGGGATTTTGGGCTATCAATTTTTTAAAGATTTTGTCGTAAAGACAAACTATACTTCGAAAAAACTAACCTTTTATGATCCTCTAAAATTTCAGAAGAAACCCTGTAGAAAGTGTCAGGATTTTGACTTAGATTTTTTTAATAATAAACCCTATATCGAAGCCATGATTGGAGACGAACAGAAACCTACACGGTTGTTGGTAGATTCTGGTTCAAGTGATGCGCTTTGGTTATTTGAAGAGGAGGGATATATGGAAGAAACCCCTAAAAATTACTTTAATGATTTTTTGGGCTTAAGTATTAGTGGAAGTATTTATGGGAAACGGTCCAAAATGAATACAGTTAAGATGAATGCTTTTGAGTTTCGTGATGTAACGGTAGCGTTTCCAGATGTTGAAATGTTAGATGCCGTAGCATTTTTTAAGAATCGAAAAGGGAGTATTGGGGGCGAAATTTTAAAGCGGTTTACGGTCACTATGAATTACCAAGAGAAGCAGATGACGCTTAAAAGGAATCGCAATTATAAAAAACCTTTTTATTATAATTTAAGCGGACTTACCCTTAGTTATGATGGTTCTATTCAAGTAAAAGAACTTCAGGATATTCGAAGTGAAAGTATTTCTATTTCAAAACCTGGGTCAAATACGTATCCTGGACAGTCTTCTATTCTTGTTGATCCAGTTTATTCTCTACTTACCGCTCCAAAAGTAGTAATTGCTGAAATTAGACCCGATTCGCCTGCTGAAAGAGCAGGGTTAAAAGTTGGAGATGGTATTATTAAAATTAATGGGGAGTTTTGCTATAAATACAAACTATATGAGCTTATCGCATTGCTGAGTAGTAGAGAAGGACGTAAAATTAAAGTGGCATATGAACGTGGAGATAAACTGCTAGTAACAGATTTTATGCTAGAAAAAGTACTATAATGAAAAAGCCGATTTACAAAGTAAACCGGCTTTTAATACAATTGAGATTGTTTTTATTTTTCTGTTTTTTCTAAAACACTAGCGCCAGGTTTTAAGACCTCACCTTTTATTTTTAGTGCTTTAATAGGCTCGTCTGCGTTAGAATATACAGTTACTGTCTTTCTAATAGGACCCACTCTATTGGTATCGTATTTTACTTCAATAGTTCCAGTAGCTCCAGCTGCAATAGGACCCTTAGGTTTCTTTGGTACAGTACATCCACAGCTAGACTTAACATCAGTTACGATAAGTGGTGCATCTCCTGTGTTTGTAAATTCGAATACACGAACTCCATCACTTCCTTTTTCTATTTTACCATAATCTACAGTTTCATTTTTGAAACTGATTTTTGCCTGAGCATTTGCGGCATATCCAATAAGACTTACCAATGCAATTAATACTATTTTTTTCATATCGTTTAAATTTAAGGGTTTGCTAATTTAAGTAACTTTAGTACACTATACAAGTTAAGTTATACACATTAAACATTTCATAATACTAGAGATATCCCTACTTTTGCATTCTTATTTCAAAAATGATACCAAAATGAACCAAGCAGGAGCCTATATTGCACAAAACGTTGAAGAAAAGTGGTACCAGTACTGGATGGAGCACAATTACTTCCATAGCGAAGTAGATGAACGTGAACCATACACTATTGTAATTCCGCCTCCAAACGTGACAGGTGTACTGCATATGGGGCATATGTTAAACAATACCATACAGGATGTACTCATTCGTCGTGCGCGTTTAAAAGGCTTAAATGCTTGTTGGGTGCCTGGTACAGATCACGCAAGTATTGCTACCGAAGCAAAAGTAGTGGCAAGACTTAAAGAACAAGGTATTGAGAAATCTGATTTAACTCGTGAAGAATTTTTAAAACACGCTTGGGATTGGACCGAGGAGTATGGTGGTGTAATACTAGAACAATTAAAGAAATTAGGTGCTTCATGTGATTGGGAACGTACAAAGTTTACCCTTGATCCTGCTATGTCTAAACAAGTGATCAAGAGTTTTGTGGATCTGTATAATAAAGGATTGATTTACCGCGGGTACCGTATGGTAAATTGGGATCCTGAGGCTAAAACTACCTTGAGTGATGAAGAGGTAAACCATGTTGAAAAGCAAGGAAACTTATATTACATTGCCTATAAAATAGAAGGCAGTGATGAAACGCTTACCATTGCAACAACACGTCCTGAAACTATTTTTGGAGATACAGCCATCTGTATCAACCCAGAGGATGAGCGATTTACTCATTTAAAAGGGAAAAAGGCAATTGTACCTATTTGTAATAGAGTAATTCCAATTATTGAAGATTCCTATGTGGATGTTGAGTTTGGTACAGGTTGCTTAAAAGTAACACCTGCACATGATGAAAATGATAAAGTACTAGGAGATAAACACCAACTTGAGGTGATAGATATTTTCCATGAAGATGCTAGCTTAAATAGTTTTGGAATGCACTATGAAGGTAAAGATCGTTTTGTAGTACGAAAGGAAATTTCCGCAGAACTGGAAGCCATGGGTGCTTTGCTTAAAACAGAGCAACACTTAAATAAGGTTGGAACCAGTGAACGTACTAAAGCGGTTATCGAGCCACGTTTGAGTGACCAGTGGTTCTTGAAAATGGAAGACTTAGTAAAGCCTGCCATTAAAGCTGTATTGGAGGAAGATGATGTAGTATTACATCCAAAGAAATTTGAAAATACCTATCGTCATTGGATGACCAATATTCGCGATTGGAACATTTCGCGTCAGTTATGGTGGGGCCAACAAATTCCTGCCTATTTCTATGGAGATGGTAAAGAGGATTTTGTGGTAGCGGAAACATTAGAAGACGCTGTGGTGTTAGCGAAAGAAAAAACAGGTAGTGCTGACTTGAAGGCAGAAGATTTGCGCCAAGATGCTGATGCATTAGATACTTGGTTTTCTTCTTGGTTGTGGCCTATGAGTGTATTTGATGGATTAAACAATCCAGAAAATGAAGAATTTAAGTATTATTATCCAACCAATGATTTGGTGACCGGACCCGATATCTTGTTTTTCTGGGTAGCACGTATGATTATTGCTGGTTATGAGTACACAGGAAAACGTCCGTTTAAAAATGTATATCTAACAGGGTTGGTACGCGACAAGCAACGCCGAAAGATGAGTAAGTCTCTTGGAAATTCTCCAGATGCTTTGAAGTTGATTGATGACTACAGTGCAGATGGAGTTCGTGTTGGTTTGTTGTTAAGTGCTGCAGCTGGGAATGATTTGATGTTTGATGAAGCGCTCTGTCAGCAAGGAAAAGGATTTTCAAACAAAATATGGAATGCCTTTAAATTGACACAGTCTTGGGATATCGATGCAACGATACCACAGCCTGAATCGTCAAAAATAGCGATAGCTTGGTATCAGTCTCGATTACAAGAAACATTGGTAGAAATTGAAGATCATTACAGCAAATACAGAATAAGCGATGCTTTAATGGCAACTTATAAGCTAGTTTGGGATGATTTCTGTGGTTGGTTGTTGGAGATTGTAAAACCTGCTTATCAGGCGCCAATCGACAGACATACTTATAATTCAGTGATTGCCATTTTTGAAGATAATTTACGTATGCTACATCCGTTTATGCCTTTCTTGACAGAAGAATTATGGCATACAATTGCTGACAGAACTCCAGAAGAAGCATTGATCGTAAACCACTGGCCAAAAACGAGTACAATTGATAAAGAATTGCTGTCTAATTTCGATTTTGCTTCAGAAGTAGTGTCTGGAATTAGAACCGTCAGAAAAGAGAAGAACATTGCTTTTAAAGATGCGATAGCACTTTCTGTGCTAGATGCAGAAAAGGCAAATACGCAATTTGATTCGGTAATTATGAAGCTCGGAAATATTAGTGAAATGACTACAGTTACTGCAGCAGTAGATGGTGCTTTGACTTTTAGAGTAAAATCTAATGAGTATTTTATTCCAATGGAAGGTGCTATTAATGTAGAAGAGGAGATTGCGAAACTTCAAGAAGAGTTAAAATACACCCAAGGTTTCTTAAGAAGTGTTCAAGGGAAGCTCAAAAATGAAAAATTTGTAAGCGGTGCTCCAGAGCAAGTTGTGGCAAATGAGCGTAAGAAAGAAGCAGATGCCTTAGCTAAGATTGAAACTATTGAAGCTTCGTTGAAAAGTCTTAGTTGAAATGAGTTTATAGGTTTAGAAGTTTAAGTGTTTATATGTTTATGTTTTGTAGTATTTCACATTTTTACCAAAGACCAAAGACTAAAGGCTAAAGGCTATTTAAAAAGTCAAAAATACTACCTTCTACAAACTACAAGCCAAAGGCGTCCTACCACCCTCTAATGACCAAAGATTACTTCCTATACAAAAAGTAATGAGTTGCAGTCTCTATATAGGCTTGTTTTGCCTCATTTTCTGTGAGGTGCTGTGTTTGGAAAAGGGCGTTTGTTTTAAAGGCTGCTATTAGTTTCTTCTTGCTACTGTTCTCTGGGTTATAAGGCGAATTTGTGGCTCTTTTGTAGTATGCGTAAAGTTTCAGCAATACATCTGCTGGAAAGGGTTCCTGATGGTTATTTACACTTTCAACAGCTTTTTTAAATGCTATGTCTATTTCCTGAGAAGTCATTACATGTTTGTTTGGTTATTTTGATGCTAAAACAGAGATGCCTCCTTTTACAACATCGTTGAGCCCTACTTCAAGTTTTGTGCCAATGGGTAAAAATACATCCACACGAGATCCAAATTTAATAAATCCACTGTCGCTTGCTTGTGTTACTTGCTGTCCTTCTTTGGCGTAATTTACAATACGTCTTGCTAGAGCACCTGCAATTTGACGATGCAGGACATTTCCGAATTTTTTAGAATTCACAACCACGGTAGTACGTTCGTTTTCTTCGCTAGATTTTGGATGCCAAGCTACTAAGAACTTACCCGGATGGTATTTGCTAAAAACAACATCTCCAGCCACTGGATATCTAGTAACGTGAACATTTATGGGTGACATAAATACAGATACCTGTAATCTTTTTTCATTAAAAAATTCTTTCTCAAAAACCTCTTCAATAACCACAACCTTTCCATCTACGGGTGATAGTACATGTGATTCGTTAATTGCAAAGTCTCTTTTTGGGTTTCTGAAAAATTGTAATACCAATACAAGCATAACTATAGCAACAATCATAATAGCACTGCGCAAATAGTTGTTCTCTATAAAATAATCTGAAGCCAAACTTATGGCTACCACTAGAAATAATGTGATTAAAATGATTTTGTGACCTTCTTTATGAAACATGTGTTACAATTTCTAAAAATGCATAAATAAATGGGCTGGCGTATAAAATACTATCCAGTCTGTCGTATACGCCACCATGACCTGGCATGATTGCTCCGCTATCTTTTACACCCGCTGCGCGTTTGTATTTTGATTGTATTAAGTCTCCAATGGTTCCAAATAATGAAGCGATAACAGCTAATGAGAGCCAAATTGGGAGATTGTATATGTTTGTTACCTTAAAGATAATAAATCCTGCAACGATAGCGCCAATGAGTCCGCCTAAAAACCCTTCAACTGTCTTTTTTGGAGAGATGCGCTCAAAGAGCTTGCGTTTCCCGAACGATTTTCCAAACACAAAGGCACAGGTGTCATTCGTCCAAATTAGCACAAAGATACCTACAATGATTTCGGGCAAAAATGTGCCTTTAGAAAAAGGGATGAGTGTTAAGAACACAAAGCCACTAATAAGGTAAAATAGGGCAGGGATGTAATTTTGTTTTTTAAAAATGTGAGGTTTGTCAACAACAAATAAATCTCTTGCTAACAACAATGAAACTAGTAGGGAGATACCTAAATACACATAGACTATTAATATTTCAGATATAGTATAACTTAAAAAATACAAGGCTATTGGTAGTAGTAAATAGGGTATAACCGACTTAAGTTGAATGAGTTTTTTGAATTCATTGAGTGTGAGTAATCCTAGTAGTAGAAAGAGCCCCATGAAGAGTTCACGAGAGGTGTACATCGAAAAAATAACGATAAGGATATAGACAATCCCCGAAATAGTTCGTACAATAATTTCTCTCATATGGTTGGCTTCTATAGGTCTTCTAGAAGCAGCAAATATAGGTTTTTTGTGCTACTTCCATAGCTCATAAAATCCTTTTCTTTTTCGGTTTCGAAGTCTTGAATGGTGGTAATATTACTTGGTATAAATTTACCGCCTGTATTTTTTATGATACGTAACCCTTCACTTATATTTTCAACAAACTGACTGGTTGTAGCAAAAATGACAATGTTTGCTGGGAGTTCATGTAACTTCTTTTCTTTTATTTGATTTGAAGAAAGCAGTATGGAGCCATTATTGGCAACTAACGATTCGCAAGTAGTTAAGAAAAAAGTGGCCGATGTCTTTTTGGAGAAACTTAAATTGTATCCATCAAATTTTTCAGAGAGCATTTTGTTAATACAAAAAACTTCTTTTTCGTACCAATCATTTTCTAAAAGGATATTATCAAATGCCTCGTTGATTTCTTGGGCGTCTATGCAGTATAAAAATTTTCCTCCATTTTTTTTAAAGTTGTAAGTAAACTTTTCGTCAATGGGAAGGGCATCTTCTGGGTAATATTTTCCGCGCTCGCTACTTTTACCTTTTTGTTTAGGCTTGCTTTGGGGATTGATATTTCCTTTTAAAAGTCTTTTAAATAGACTCATGTGCAGGTTTTAGGAGGAGTTTAACTTCTATGACACTCAAAGATAGTAAAAATCTCGTCATAGAAAACCAACAAGACTAATCTTTGGGCTGCTATTTCAAAGGGAGTTACTTAATTTGTTGGAACTTCAGTGTCTTCTTTTGGATTTTCAGTTTCTTTAGATTGTTCTTCTCTAGTAAGTTTCTCAAAGGGTCTTTTTCCAAAGATAACTTCAAGATTGTCTTTAAAGATTACCTCTTTGTCTAGAAGGACATTCGCAAGTTCGGTAAGTTTGTCTTTATGCAACTCTAGTAAATCTAAAGCACGTTGGTATTGTGTCTCAATAAGGTTTGAAATTTCCTTATCGATAAGTTCGGCTGTTTTTTCACTGTAAGGTTTGCTGAAATTATACTCAGACTGACCGCTAGAATCGTAATAGGTAAGATTTCCAACCTTGTCATTAAGTCCGTAAACTGTAACCATAGCACGTGCTTGTTTGGTGACTTTTTCAAGGTCACTCAATGCTCCGGTAGATATTTTATTAAAGATTACTTTTTCTGCAGCTCTACCTCCTAAGGTAGCACACATTTCATCAAGCATTTGTTCTGGACGGACAATTAAACGTTCTTCTGGCAAATACCAGGCAGCTCCTAGAGATTGCCCTCTCGGTACAATAGTTACTTTTACTAAGGGTGCTGCATGTTCAAGCATCCAGCTTACTGTTGCGTGTCCAGCTTCGTGGAAGGCAATTGCTTCTTTTTCTGCAGGAGTGATGATCTTGTTTTTCTTTTCTAATCCACCAACAATTCTATCTACTGCATCTAAGAAGTCTTGTTTTCCTACTGCTTTTTTCTCTTTTCTAGCAGCGATCAAGGCAGCTTCATTACACACATTGGCAATATCTGCTCCAGAGAAACCTGGTGTTTGTTTTGATAAGAAATCGGTATCTAAACCTTCTTCTTTTTTCAATGGACGTAAGTGTACTTCAAAAATTTCTTTACGTTCTCTAACGTCTGGAAGATCAACATATATCTGTCTATCAAAACGACCCGCACGCATTAAGGCTTTATCTAATACATCTGCACGGTTGGTTGCGGCAATTACAATGACGTTGGTTTGTGTTCCAAAACCATCCATTTCTGTTAGTAATTGGTTGAGTGTGTTTTCGCGTTCGTCATTAGAACCAGAAAAATTACTTTTTCCACGAGCACGACCAATAGCGTCAATTTCATCTATAAAGATAATCGATGGCGATTTCTCTTTGGCTTGTTTAAATAAATCACGTACTCTTGAAGCTCCAACTCCCACAAACATCTCTACAAAGTCAGATCCAGACAGTGAGAAAAAAGGTACTTTAGCTTCTCCGGCTACAGCACGAGCTAACAATGTTTTACCTGTCCCAGGGGGTCCTACTAACAATGCTCCTTTTGGTATTTTTCCACCAAGAGAAGTATATTTCTCTGGATTTTTTAAGAAGTCTACAATTTCTTGTACTTCTTCTTTAGCACCTTCTAATCCAGCTACATCTTTAAAGGATGTCTTGACGTCTATTTTTTCGTCAAATAACTTGGCTTTTGATTTTCCAATGTTAAAAATTTGACCCCCGGCACCACCACCGCCAGCACCACCAGACATACGTCTCATGATGAAGATCCAGATTCCGATAATGACAATAAATGGTAATAATCCAACAATTACTTCTCCCCAAAGATTAGACTCGGTGTTCCAGATAATTTGGGTGTTAAGACTGTTGTCTTTTTTTATTTGTTGAAAGTTGTTTTCAAAATTTTGAAGATCACCAAATTCAAATTCGTAGTTTGGGTCGTTTGGACCTGGAGCTAAAAATCCTTTGGGCTTGTTTTTTAAATGCACATCTTGTGACTTAGCTTCTTGTGTTAAATACACCTTAGCTACTTTTTTATTTACAATCTCTACTTTTTGAACATCTCCTTGTTTTAAGAAGTTTTCAAATTCGGCTTGACTCGTTTTTTTAACTTGAGACCAGCTACTACCTCCAGAAAGTTGAAGGCCAAGAAAAATCACAAAAATAGCTCCGTATATCCAATACGGGCTAAACTTAGGTTTCTTTAAGTCAGGTTTTTTGTCCTTTTTGTCTTTAGAATTTTTTGTATCGTCTGCCATGTGGCTGTTAAATTTTTTTAATGAGAAGTTTCAATTTTTACTGACTTTGCGTCGCCCCAAAGGCCTTCAATGTCATAAAAATCTCTAATGTGTTTTTGGAAAACGTGAACTACAACATGTACATAATCCATTAAGATCCATTCAGAGTTGTCGCTACCTTCAATATGCCAAGCTTTTTCTTTAATAGCTTTGCTAACGGTTTTCTGAACGGAGCTTACAATAGCATTTACTTGTGTGTTGGATGTACCATTACAAATTACAAAATAGTCTGTAACTGTATTTTCAATTTCTCTTAGGTCAAGAATTTCGATGTCTTGTCCTTTTACCTCTTCAATCCCTCTAATGATATTTGTAATAAGAAGATCTGTGTTTTTTTCTTTCTTAGTCATTCAAACGTTTCGTTTCTGCAAAGTTATTACTTTTTGTTTGTTAATAAGCGCATGCATCTATAATAAAATCTTAAATTGTCACCTGTGAAGATAATCAAACTTAGTGCCACCCCATCTACCAATTCGTACTTAAAAGATTTGGCAAAGACTTGTGTGCTGGCAGATGGCACTGTGGTGGTAACCGATAGTCAAACCAAAGGTCGTGGGCAGTTGGAGGCAAAATGGCAATCTCAACAAGGTAAGAGCTTGACTTTTAGTGTGTTTAAGCGATTTAAAAATCTTTCTATTTCGCAACAATGGTATGCTTCCATGGCGGTTTCTTTGGCGGTTTCTGAAATGTTAGTGGACCAAAAAATTCCTGAAGTCACCATAAAATGGCCTAACGACATTATGTCACGTGATAAAAAATGCTGTGGTATTTTAATTGAAAATTCAGCACGCGGAATGCATTTAGATACTTCTGTAATTGGTATAGGATTAAATGTAAACGAACCATCCTTTACAAGGCTGCCTAATGCAACTTCGATGCACTTATCAAGTGGACAGGTATTTAAAATTTCCGAAGTGCTAACAATACTTCTAGAGCATCTTGAAAAACGATTACTGCAAATAGAACAACAAGAATTCGATGCTGTTTTTGAAGCCTATAATCGAAACTTATTTCGATTAAATAAAGTAGCAGTCTTCTCAACAAAAGAAAAAGGTCCCTTTAATGCAATGATAAAAGGGGTTACCGAAAATGGCTTGTTGATTCTTGAAGATGAGGAGGAACAAGTACTACAATATAACCTAAAAGAAATTCAGTATTGTTATTAAGCAGATTCAAGATTTGTTGAAAGTGTGTCAATAAATTTTGTTACAGGTCCTTTGACCATCATTGCCATCATGGGATTAAAATCTCCTTGAAATAATAATTCAATGGCAGAGGAGTTGTCGTCTATAACATCGATATGGCCAACCAAAGTAAACGGGATTTTATCGCTTATAGCACCTAAGGTTACTTTGTAAGGAGCTACAACTTCTTTTACCTCTAGGGCAATTTCTGGCATTCCTTTTAAAGCAAAAATAAAGGCATCTTCACGAATCACTTCAAATTTACTGATGTTGTCTGGCATTAATTGCTCGAAATTTTTAACCTCACTAAGGTGAGCACATAGGTCGGCTGCAGATTTTTGTACGATTACTTTTTTGCTGTTTAATTCCATGTAGGTTTTTTTTAGGTCTTAATTATTTGCCAGTCCAAGTTGCTGGATTTTCTCTCCAGGCACTTAGCAAGTCTTTTTCTGAAGCGGTAATATAGTTTGATTTTTCTGCATTGAGCAATAAATGCTCATAGTTGCTCAAGGTGTTGAGTGTTACGTTAGCATTGTCGAAGTTTTCTTCAGCAACTGGAAAGCCGTAAGAAAAGATAGCCAACATCCCTTTTACATTTAGGTTGGCTTCTCGTAATGCTTCTACCGCTAGTAAGCTACTTTTTCCAGTGCTTATTAGGTCTTCAACAATTACTACAGTCTGATTTTCTTGTACAACACCTTCTATTTTGTTTTGTCTCCCGTGTTTTTTTGCTTCAGGGCGTATATAACAAAATGGTAGGTTGAGGTAGTCTGCAACCAGCATTCCAATACCTATTGCGCCAGTCGCTACACCAGCGATTATATCTGGTTTTCCGTACAATGTTTCTATTTGCGAGGCAATGTGTTCTCTCAAAAAATTTCTAATAACTGGATACGAGAGTGTTATGCGATTGTCACAGTAGATAGGAGACTTCCATCCCGATGCCCATGTAAAAGGTTCTTGTGGTTGTAATTTTATTGCATTAATTTGCAATAATAATTCGGCTGTCTTTTGGGCGGTCTCCTTATTTAATATCATAGCTGCAAATGTATAAAGTTTTCGTCAATGACGTGCCAATAATTTTGTCTACCAAGAAAAAAATTGGAAAGCATTACAAGACCATTCCACTAAAAGATGTGAAGTTTAAAAAACTAATCCATCAAATTAATGAGGGTTCTTTGTTGTATGTGAATTTATATCATAAGAATGAAGAAAAGCTCGAACGGTTTTTGTTAAAAAAAATACCCGTTGTTGAAGCTGGGGGTGGCATGGTGTTTAATGCAAAAGAAGAAATTTTGTTTATACGACGAAATGGCAAATGGGATTTACCAAAAGGAAAGGTAGAAAAAGGGGAGAGTTATCAAGAAGCTGCTGTTCGAGAAACTCAAGAAGAAACAGGAGTGCAACATCTTGAGGTGCGAAAGTTTATTACCAAAACCTACCACGTATTTAAGCGTAACGACAAGTTTAAACTAAAAGTTACTTACTGGTATGAAATGTTTTCTAACTACAAAGGAGATTTAGTTCCTCAAGCAGAAGAAGACATTACCAAAGTACGCTGGAAAAATTTCGAAAAAACGCAAAAAGCGCTCAAAGAATCTTACGAAAACATTAAACTTTTATTTCCAAAAGAATACTTAACCACCCACCCTAACGATAGGATATCTTAAATGTGCCTTCTCATAATTTGGTGAGTTTTTGTGCAGCCAATCTAGTTGTCTGTACCAGTTGTTATTAAAACTTTTATCAGCTTTTTTGATACTATCAAAAGTTGTTTTGAGTGATGGGTTTTCTTGTAATAACTGTGCTGCTTTGTCTTCCCATACATAGGGAGAGAACCCTTCTTTTTGTTGTAATACGGTGTCGAAGAAATTCCAGTTAAAGAAAGAGTCTATTGCTTCAGGCTCTAATGTTTCTAAGATATAACGTATCCCTTCTTGCGCTGTAGCTACTAAATAGTCTCCTTTATATAACGTTACATCCTCTTGTTTGCTAGTAACTTGAGTATTGTAATGAAGGTAATGGCCCTCATAAGGATTTTGTCTGCTATTAAAATCTTTTATGTAATAAACTTGCGCTGCAAGGGTAGTGTCGTTTTGTATTTCAGATAATTTGATCTTATTCAGTTGCAAGCGTTCAACGATATGCCAATGTCCTCTAGGAATTGCGTAATATGCTGGAATTGTTATTTTTTTACTTGGTTTAAAGGTGTTGTAATAGGTGGTTGGTTTTGTAAAAGGTTTGTTATGGTCAAATTTAAGTCGCATGCTACCAGTTACTTCACTAGGAATCATAGTGCCCTCATACCCTTTAAATTGTAACGTTTGAGTTTTTGTACTGTCTATGGTCCATTGTATAGGGTACTGGTCTCCTTTTGTGAATCTTGTCTTAGCGGTGATGTGTATGTCATGAATATTTTTAGCATCTGCATCTACAATGGCGATAAAACTTTTCATCAACTCATAGGTCCCTTCTACACGCTGTTTGTAAGGTTTGAGCATGTGAGTTTCTACCATCATTCCTAAGGTGTTGTATAATGTAGTATAGCCCGTAGAATATCTGGGAGAATCCATAAACTGCGAGAATCCTTTTTCTGGTTGCCTGTTAAAAACATTTACATAAGGTGTAATGTCCCATTGTTTTGCAGCCAATGAATCTTGCAATTGAGTCATGAGTGTATTGTGAAGATAACTACCTGCGTCTCCTCCCAATTTGTTGTGTTGTGTAAATAAGTGGGTGAGGGTATATTGGTAATCGGCACCATTACTTACGTGATTGTCTATAAAAAGTTGCGGATCAAGAGCTCTAAAGATCTTAGAGAAGGCTTTTGCATTTTTAGTATCCGTTTTAATAAAATCTCTGTTGAGGTCATAATTTCTAGCATTTCCCCTAAAACCGTAAGCTTTTGGACCTTCTTGGTTAGTGCGTGAAGTACTGTTTCTATTTAACGCACCACCTATGTTGTACACAGGAATCACTGCGATAATGGTATTTTTTGGTGCTGAAATGGTACCTTGAGCAAGATCTCTTAATAACAACATAGAGGCGTCAATTCCATCACTTTCTCCGGGGTGTATACCATTATTAATGAGTAAAATGTTTTTATTTTTTTCTTTTGCTTCGGAAATGTTAGAAATTTCTTTGCCGTTTTCTCCAAAATAAACAACATGCAACGGAAATCCACTGTCAGTTACGTCTTCTTCTGTAATTGAAATTGAAGGGTAAGCATTTGAAAGATTTTTGTAGTATTGAATCACTGCGGCATACTCTGGGGTCTCCATACCCTGAGATCTCTCGAATAATGTTGTAAAGTCTGTGGGGGTTGCTTTTTCTTTTTTTTGTTGATGACAACCTGTTATTGTTATACTTATAATGATGCGGATAATTAATATTACGTTTTTCATAGTAGAAGATGTAGTTTGTCCTAAAAAGATGCTAAATACCATTTTTTTTAAAAAACATGTGTGTTGTTTGGATTGCTTTTCTATATTTGTGTTTCAAAATTAAACTTTATTTAACTTTTAAAAATTTCAATTATGAAAAAAATTACATTATTAGCTGGTGCGCTTTTGTTCACTGCTTTTTCTTTTGCACAAATTACACTAAATAACAATGATGGTGACACTACTGTTACTGGAACCAACGCTGTAGGTTGTGGATCTGATAACAACTGGGGTAGAAACTTTACTTTATCTGAGTTTTCTGTACCAGATGGTGATCAAGGAATCTTTTCTGGATCTTTCGGAATTCAATCTTTAAATGGTGGTGAAGTTACAGTAAATGTATACGCTGGACCAGCTTTCTTTGATGAGTTTGATTTAACTTTATTAGGTTCTCAAACAGTAGAGGTAGAGTCTGACTTCGTAGCACCTGGTGCTTTAGAATTCGATTTTGATGCTCCTATCTCTATTCCTGCCGGTACTGAAGCTATCTTCATGGAAGTTGTAGATCCGGGTGATGCTATGTTCATTGGTGGTGCTGCTGGTAACACAGAAGGTAAAGAGTCTTGGATTAAGTCTGAAACTTGTGCTGTACCAGATTACGTAACTGCAAACTCTATTGGTTTTCCAGATGCTCAATTTTTCTTAACATTAACTGTTGATGAGCTTTTATCTGTTAACGATAACCTTGCTGATGCAGTATCTGTTTCTCCAAACCCTGCAACTGATGTTTTAAACATCTCTGTTCCTGGAAACGTTGAATTAGAAAATGTATCTTTATTTGATGTATTAGGAAAAAACACAGGAGTTCGTATCGAGAACGGTCAATTAAACATTGCTGATCTTGCAACAGGTGTTTACATCTTAAACATCGAAACTAACGCTGGTTCTTTAACTACGAAAGTTGTAAAAAAATAATTATATAACTTATATATAATTTTAGGAAAGCCTCGCATTTGCGAGGCTTTTTTTTGTTTACTATTTCATTAACTATTATACCCTAAACTTTTTTTTAAGATAGAATGTTGAATATAAAATAGTACTTGAGTTCTGCTTTATGTACAATTCTAATGTTTATAATGTCCAACACTATTTGAGTACTTATTTGTAAGCAATTAGCTATTTATTAGTTGATTCCTATCCTCCTTATGATAAAACAAAAAAACCTTACTACTGAAACGTAGTAAGGTTTTTTGGGATTCTATGTTTAAATACGCTAGTCTTAGCGTCTTATCCGTTCATAGATATTAAGAACTCATCATTGTTTCTCGTTTGCTTGATTCGGTCGTTAATAAACTCCATAGCTTCTACAGGATTCATATCTGCTAGGTATTTACGCAATACCCACATACGTTGTATGGTCTTATCGTCTAACAATAGATCATCTCTACGAGTACTAGATGATGTTAAATCAACAGCAGGGAAGATACGACGGTTTGATATTTTTCTATCCAACTGAAGTTCCATGTTACCAGTACCTTTAAATTCTTCAAAGATTACTTCGTCCATTTTGGAACCTGTTTCTGTTAATGCTGTTGCAATGATACTTAATGAACCACCATTTTCGATGTTACGTGCAGCTCCAAAGAAACGTTTTGGTTTGTTTAATGCATTAGCATCTACACCTCCAGAAAGTATTTTACCACTGGCTGGTTGTACCGTGTTGTAGGCTCTTGCCAAACGCGTAATAGAATCTAATAAGATCACTACATCATGACCACATTCTACCAAACGCTTTGCTTTGTCAATCACAAGATTTGCAATACGTACGTGCTCAGAAGGTTCTTTATCAAAGGTAGAAGCAATTACTTCTCCTTGCACATTACGTTGCATGTCAGTAACTTCTTCTGGACGCTCATCAATTAGTAGTATCATTTGATATACTTCTGGGTGATTGGCAGCAATACCATTGGCAATGTCTTTTAACAACATTGTTTTACCCGTTTTTGGTTGTGCTACAATCATACCACGTTGTCCTTTTCCAATTGGAGAGAACAGGTCGATAATACGTGTAGAAATAGTAGGTTGCTTGTCAGCAATATTAAATTTTTCTTGAGGGAATAATGGTGTTAAGTGTTCAAAAGCAATTCTGTCGCGAACCACATTTGGGTTTTGTCCATTAATCTTGTTTACTTTAATAAGTGGGAAGTACTTTTCACCTTCTTTTGGAGGGCGAACTTCTCCTAAAACGGTATCACCGCTTTTTAAACCAAACAATCTTATTTGAGATTGAGATACATAAATATCATCTGGAGAAGATAAGTAGTTGTAGTCACTAGAGCGCAAGAAACCGTAGCCGTCTTGCATAATGTCTAAAACACCTTCACTTTCTATGATACCATCAAACTCAAAGTCTGGTTCTTTGTATCTGTTACGACTGTCTTTATTTCCGTTATTACGGTTGTCGTGTTTTTGTTTGTTATCGCGATGCTGTTTTTTAGCATCATTTCCACCTTTTTGACGGTTATCATTATTTTGACGATTGTCGTTGTTTTGGCGGTTGTCGTTTTTGTTGTTTTTGTGTTGCGGCTTGTTGTCTTTCGAACGATTTTCTTGAGGACGCTTGTCTTCGTTAGCGTTTGACTTCTCTTCGTTCTTAGTACGATGTTGTTGTTTTTGTGGTGCCTTGTTCTCTTTTGGAGCTTGTTGCTCTTTAGGTTGACGGGGTGCTCTTTCTTGCTTTTTAGGCGCAGCAGGCGTGGCTTTAGTTTCTTCAACAACAACAGCTTTTACAGCATTTGGGTTGGCTGCTTGGTAATCTAAAATTTGATAGACCAAGTCTAATTTTTTTAAAGTTCTGAATTTAGGAACTTTTAGGGTTTTTGCTAATTCCTGTAATTCAGGTAGCTTTTTTGCTTTTAATTCTGAAATTTCTAACATCTAGAGAATGATAATATGATTAAAATGAGGAAAATCTTTTGAGAAAGATTTGTGTTTGAAAATAATTTGAAGATAAGTAACCTAGATTGAAATGGTTACGAATTGATATTGCAAGTATACAACAATAAATTAAATTCTTACCTACAATTTTTAAAAAGAAACCTTATTTTTGCTTCATCATTGTATTATAAATCTAATGTTACAACGCATACAAACTGTATATCTTATCTTAGCTGCCCTCGTGATGGCTGGATTGTATATTTGGTTTCCTGTTGTGACAAATGAAGAAGGTGCTACCGTAATTAGCAACCAGGAACCTTTGGTTTTTGGGTTGATATTTGGTTCTATTGCACTTACTATTATTGCTATTTTGACTTTTAAAAAACGACAAACACAGTTTGTGTTAAATCGTTTAAATATCATATTAAATTTTGTATTACTGGGAGTTTTCGTTTACAGATCACTAAGCGTATCCGGAGAAACATTGGTTTCTGAGAAGGGTATTGGGGTGTTACTTCCTATCATTTCTATCGTTTTTTTAGTGATGGCCAATAAAGCCATCAAAAAGGATGAAGATCTCGTAAAATCTGTAGATCGTTTACGATAACACGAACTTAGTATTATTAGTGCGAGACCTCAAAGTATGCCAACTTTGAGGTCTTTTTTTATCGCTTTAATTCAATAACTTCAAGATCCTTAATGCTAGCTCCATCGATAACAAAACGCAACATGGTGCGTACCTGATGAAAACCATGTTTGCCAATAGCCCCAGGGTTCATGTGTAATAAGCCCGTTTTTTTGCAAGGCATTACTTTTAATATATGAGAGTGGCCTGTAATAAATAACTTGGGCGGATTGGCATAAAT
This sequence comes from Patiriisocius sp. 208BN25-11, assembly GCF_058147145.1. NCBI lineage: Bacteria > Pseudomonadati > Bacteroidota > Flavobacteriia > Flavobacteriales > Flavobacteriaceae > Patiriisocius > Patiriisocius sp. 208BN25-11. Next base: position 102,796 of record NZ_JBYVJY010000001.1, on the reverse strand, counting down.
AGTTTCTCTAATTCTTTTGTTGTAGCGGCCAGGATAGCCACCAATATGTGTAATGTACACGGCAACTTCTTCGCACATAAAGTGTAAGTCTAACGGAAATGTCGCTCTTGCCTTATCATCATCAATATTACCATACACCGCGCGCAGTGGCTTTAGTGCCGCAATAGCGTCGGTTACGGTTAGGTCGCCTATGTCGCCTGCATGCCATACTTCATCTGCTTGTTTCACATATTTCAAGATGGTATCATCTATATGGCTGTGGGTATCACTTAGTAATAATATCTTGGTCACCTATCGGAAATTTTAGTGGTTCAAAAATACGTTTAATCCATTAAAATTTCAGCAAGTATCCAAGAAGAAGGAACTGAATTTTTATGCAGAAAGGTATTTACGTGTACCTTTGTGAAAAAATGCAACGTGCGATATTTTATTGAAATAGCCTATTTTGGAACTCAGTATTGCGGCTGGCAACGACAGCCTAATGCCTTGGCTGTACAAGAAGTTTTGGAAGAGGCAATGCGTACTTTTTTAAGAGTACCCATCACGGTCATGGGAGCAGGAAGGACAGATGCTGGCGTGCATGCAAAGCAATTATTCGCACATTTTGATATCGATACTTTAGGAGATTGTGAAGAAACTGCATACAGACTAAATGCATTGTTACCCAAGGATATTTCAGTAGTAAAAATCTATGCTGTTACAGCAGATGCTCATGCTAGGTTTCATGCAACAGAACGTGCCTACCAATATCACGTCTCTTTACGAAAAGATCCTTTTCGTATCGATCTAGCGCATCAGCTTTATCAAACGCCTAATCTAGCATTGATGAATGAAGCTGCAGAATTGCTATTGGGTCATCAAGATTTTCAATGCTTTTCTAGATCAAATACAGATGTAAAAACGTATTATTGTACCGTGCACAAAGCCATCTGGGAACAACAAGAGAACAGTTTGGTTTTTCATATTAGAGCAGATCGCTTTTTACGTAATATGGTGCGTGCTATTGTTGGTACTTTGCTAGATGTAGGATTCGAGAAAATTACAGTCGCTGAAGTTGCCAGTATTTTAGCATCAAAAGACAGGAGAAAGGCGGGAGCCTCTGCCCCAGCAAAAGGGTTGTATTTAACAGAAGTGGTGTATCCAAGTACCATTTTTAACCCATAATATTTTAAACAAAACATGGCTTCAGGAAAAGCATTCGATTTTAAATTGTTTAGACGGTTGTTGGCGTTTACCAATGCCTATCGTCTTATTTTTTATTTCGTAGCATGTGCAGCTATTGTAATGTCTGCTTTGGCAGTATTACGTCCCTATTTTTTACAGCGCACTATAGATGAATCAATTGTGCCTCAAGATGGAGAAGGACTTGTGTTTTTTGTTTGTATAATGTTCGGGGTGTTGGTGTTAGAAGTGATTTTTCAATTTGCTTTTATCTTTTACGCAAATTGGTTGGGGCAACATGTGGTAAAAGACATGCGTGTAAAGCTCTTTAGCTTGATGATGCGCTTTAAAATGCAGTATTACGATACGAGTGCCGTGGGTAGATTGACTACGCGTGCTGTAAATGATATAGAAACCATTTCGAGTATTTTTAGTCAGGGTTTGTTTATGATCATTGCAGATTTGCTTAAAATGGGAGCTATTGCAGGCTTTATGTTGTATCAAAGCTGGCGCTTGTCTCTCATTGTATTTACTATTTTACCTATTATTCTTATTGCTACGCGAATCTTTCAACGTGCCATGAAAGTTGCTTTTGAAGAAGTAAGAGCGCAGGTAGCAAACTTAAATTCTTTTGTACAAGAGCGAATTACTGGAATGAAGATCGTTCAAATTTTTGCCAGAGAAGATACCGAGTACAAACAGTTTCATGCCATTAATGAGAAGCATAAAAAAGCATGGATAAAAACGGTTTGGTATAACTCGATCTTTTTTCCTATTGCAGAGATGGCATCCTCTGTGGCTATAGGTTTACTGGTATGGTTTGGAGGCTTAAATGCTGCAGAAAATGGCATAATTACCCTCGGACTTATTGTAGCCTTTATCGAATTATCACAAATGTTGTTTAGGCCTTTGCGTCAAATTGCGGATAAGTTCAATACGCTACAAATGGGAATGGTGGCCGCCAATCGTGTTTTTGAAATTTTAGATACCGAGTCGCATATCGTAAATACCGGTACTAAGGAATTGAAAAATCCCAAAGGAGCTATCGAATTTAGAAATGTTCGTTTTGGTTATGTAGAAGGAGAAGATGTCATAAAAGATATTTCGTTTAGTGTACAGCCTGGAGAAACCATCGCAATTGTAGGTGCTACAGGAGCTGGTAAATCAACCATTATTAACTTATTGAATCGCTTTTATGAAATCAATGGAGGTGAAATTTTGATTGATGGGGTTTCAATAAAGGACTATACCTTAGCTTCATTACGAGGACAGATTGCTGTGGTCTTGCAAGATGTATTCCTCTTTGCAGATACTATTTTTAATAATATCAGTTTAAATGGCACTAACATTTCCGAAGCAGAAATAGCAGAAGCTGCCAAACAAATTGGAGTGGAGAAATTTATTGACTCATTACCAGGAAAGTTTCAATACAACGTAAAAGAACGCGGTGTGATGCTCTCCTCTGGGCAGCGACAATTAATTGCTTTTTTAAGAGCCTATGTAAGCAATCCTGGAATTCTAATTTTAGATGAGGCCACCTCTTCGGTAGATAGTTACTCTGAAGAAATGATTCAAACGGCTACCGAGAAAATAACCAAAGACAGAACATCTATCGTGATTGCACACCGATTGGCTACCGTAAAAAAGGCAGATAAAATTTTGGTGATGGATGCTGGAAAGATTGTTGAGTCTGGCAGCCACCAAGAATTGCTTACGAAAGAAGATGGATATTATCGCAGTCTTTATGAAGTCCAATTCGCAACCGAAGAAGCAATATAACTTATTACTTCCTTTGTTTCTTTAGGTGGTGGTGCAAAATCTTTTAAATCTACAGCTCCCGTTGCAAGCATAATGATGAATACCAAAATCGATGTCCCTATATAAATAACACTTCCAATCAACAAGAAAAGTAGTGTTTTTAGAATGATTTGTTTTAATGATAATTGAAACACTTTCTTATATACATATGCAAAGTAGCATACCATAGCTGGATAGGCAAAGAAGTAACTGAATTTAAAAAAGTTCATTCCTAGTGCTAAACAAAGAATTGTGGGTACAAATAAGAAGACGCTTAAATGTGATTGTGTGTATCCTGCAATGATATTTTGGTGGAGATAGGTGTATTCTTTCTTGTTAAGAAATACAATCTTAGCAATAAGAGCATAAATTGGGATGATAAGAAGATATAAAATACCTTGATACTCGAACATTGCATTCATATAAGAACTGCCTTCCATATTTGCAGCGGGATTATCTGCAGCAATCATCCAAGACATATCCATGTTATTTGTAAAAAACTTCTTCATTAAAAATAATTGTACCCCAGATATAGATAAGGCTAAGGCTAGATAATTTGCAAAATTAAGGTGCCTTTTTCTAACCCCATTGATGTACCCATCAATTACTTTTTTTGGATCTCGAAACATGTCTTTAAACGTCCTTGCAATTAAATTGTTTTCAATGTTTAAAAAACGGTTGCTAAAATCGTTGGCAACATAGGCGTAGGAGATAACTTCGTCTACAATTTTTCCACCACATTTGCTGCAAAATTTGTCGTCTGGACTTAAGGGCTGATTGCAATTCTTACAATTCATAACATATTGGGATTAGCTTAAATCTTTATTGATAATTTCGGTGAGTTCTTCTAAGGTTTCAAATAGCACAAAATCTCCGTCTTTAAGATACGATATTTGTCCGCTTTCTTCACTGACAACCAAACAAACGGCGTCACTTTTTTCACTCACTCCGACCGCAGCTCTGTGTCTAAGACCAAAGCGTAGCGGTATTTTCTTGTCATTAGACACGGGTAATATCACACGCGTTGCTGTAATGGTGTTACCTTCAATAAGCATAGCGCCATCATGTAAGGGACTGTTTTTGTAAAAAATACTTTCTAAAATAGGTTGGTTGACCGCTACATTCATTTCGTCACCACTTGATTTTACAAACTCTAAGCTGTTATTTCTTTTAATAACAATAAGTGCTCCCGTTTTACTGGCACTCATGTTCTTGCAGGCAGCAATAATGGGAGTCATATCTGTAGTAGCGATAGCATCGCTTGAAATGGACTTAAACTGCCTAAAAATACGATTGGCTTTAAAATTGGTGGAACCAAGCATCAATAAAAATTTTCTAATTTCTTGTTGAAAAACCACAATCAAGGCAAACATACCAACACCCAAAAAGCCACCTAAGATTTTACTTAGCAGCTCCATTTCTAGTAAGTCTGTAAGCCACCAAATACCATAAATAATAACAATCCCTATAAAAATATTAATGGCTACAGTGCCTTTTACCAATCGATACAAGTAGTATAAAAGTGCAGCTACCAAGAGTATGTCTATAGCATCTATAATTCTAAAATCTGTGAGTTCAAATAAATCCAAAAGGTCTGTCTTAGTTGGTTATGTAAATGTAGGATTAAATTTTATTTAAGTGTATAACTTGAGTTGTTCATGCAGTTGAATGCATTCAACCGCTTCTTTTACATCGTGCACTCTTAGTATAGAAGCTCCTTTTTCTAAGGCAACCATATGCAGTGCGGTGGTGCCGTTTAGTGCTTCTTTTGCCGAAACATCTAGGGTTTTATAAATCATAGATTTTCTCGAAATTCCTGCCAATAATGGTACACCAAGCGTGTCAAAAAGTTCTAGATGTTGTAATAGTTCAAAGTTTTGTTTTGTAGTTTTTGCAAATCCGAAGCCAGGGTCTACAATGAGGTCGTTTATGTTAAAACTTCGCGCTGCAGCAAGACGTTCAGAGAAATAAAACAATACTTCTTTTGTGATATTTTCATATGCGGTAAGCGATTTCATAGTTTGAGGCGTACCTGTCATATGCATCATGATGTAGGGAACTTGTGCGGTAGCCACAACACCCAACATGGAACTATCAAGTTTTCCGGCGCTAATGTCGTTAACCATGCAAGCTCCAGCAGCAATGGCTTCTTTGGCAACCTTGCATCTAAAGGTGTCTATGGATATGTTTGCCTTCGGAAATTTCCTAACGATAGCACTAATGGCTGGAGCCACACGATCTATTTCTTCTTGTTCTGAAATATCTGTAGCATCAGGTCTTGAACTATACCCGCCAATATCCAAAAAGGTAGCACCATCTTGTAACATACGGGAAGCCTGTTCGAGTACTAACATTTCCGAAGTACTAACACCACCATCATAAAAACTATCTGGTGTTACATTAATTATGCCCATCACCTTTGGCGTAGACAAGTCAATTAGCGTACCTTTACAGTTGATTGTTTGCAATTTTTTAAATTGATTTATTTACCCGAAATTTACGCAAAATCTTACACATAATATGGCAGATACTTCCAAACAATATAATGACGTGATTGAGACGTGTAGAACGCTCTTTATGAATAAAATGAAAGATTATGGAAGCGCTTGGCGTATCTTGAGACTGCCTTCTTTAACAGATCAAATCTTTATAAAAGCGCAGCGCATACGTGGTTTGCAGCAAAATAAAGAGCAACGAGTAGATGAAGGTCAAGTAAGCGAATTTATTGGAATTATCAATTATAGCATCATGGCATTAGTACAATTGGATAAAGGAGTGGTTGAGCAGCCAGATATGTCTTTAGAAGAAGCCATTACTTTGTACGATGAAAAAATTGCAGTCACCAAACAATTGATGTTAGATAAAAACCATGATTATGGTGAGGCTTGGAGAGACATGCGTGTAAGCAGTTTAACCGATTTGATTTTACAAAAGCTATTACGTGTCAAACAAATTGAAGACAATCAAGGCAAAACATTGGTGAGTGAAGGTATTGATGCTAATTATCAGGATATGATTAACTATGCGGTCTTTGCGATGATTCATCTAGAAGCATAATAAAAAGAAATTTTAAGTCTATGAAAGTACTAGTAGGAGTTTCCAGAATATTTGTAGGAATCTTATTTATAATAAGCGGATTAATAAAACTAAATGATCCCGTTGGTTTTTCTTTCAAGCTGGGCGATTACTTTGCGTCAGAAGTGTTAAACCTTCCTTTTTTAGAACCCTTTGCCCTGGGTATTGCTGTTTTAGTGGTGATATTTGAAGTGGTGTTAGGGGTCATGCTTATTATTGGATATGCCAGGAAATTTACACTATGGAGCTTGCTGCTTATGATCGTGTTTTTCACCTTTCTTACATTTTATTCGGCGTATTTTAATAAAGTAACAGATTGTGGATGTTTTGGAGATGCCTTAAAGTTAACGCCTTGGGAGTCATTTACTAAGGACGTTGTGTTGCTTGTTCTTATTTTATTTTTGTTTGCAGGTAAAAAATATCTACAACCGTTCTTTACAGCTGGTGTGCGCAGTATTATAGTGTTTGTGTCCTTGATTTTATGTCTTTGGTTGGGCTATCATGTATTGCAGCATTTGCCTGTGGTAGACTTTAGAGCGTACAAGGTAGGAAACAATATAAAGGAAGGCATGGAAACGCCACCAGATGCACCAAAGGCAGTGTATGAATACAACTGGAAGTTTAATGTAAATGGTCAAGAAAAGATTGTCACTAACATGGGAGAAGACCCCAAAGTAGATGGTGAGTTGTTGGGTGTAGAAACCAATGTAGTTCAAAAAGGATACGAGCCACCAATTCATGATTTTAGTATTGAGCGAGATGGGAATGATTACACGCTAGAATTATTGGAAGAAGAAAACCTAGTGGTAGTGATTGCATACAACCTAGATGTGGCAGAAAATGATGGCTTTATTGCTGTTCGAGAAGCTACCAATAAGGCCATTAAAAATGGGTATAAAGTCATTGGAATGTCAGCCTCTTCTACTGAAGAAACCGAAATACTTACAGCCAAATACGATCTTAATTTTAAGTTTTATTTCTGTGATATGACTGCCCTTAAAACCATCATTCGTAGCAATCCAAGTATCATGAGACTCGAAAAGGGAACCATCATGCAGAAATTGCATTGGAATGATCTAGACTTGTTGGAACTTAAAACTCTTGAAGGTGCTAATCCAACCTTAGACTTCTCTTTAAAAAAGAAACTAGATAGTATTGGCGAGTTAGACCAGCGCTATAGAAAGTTATTACAACAAGGACAAAGCGCTTCAAACGATAGTTTATGGGAAATGCAAAATGTGGTTGATGCGGCTAACATAAAATTTATTTCAGACTATTTTAACACCAAAGGATATCCAGGTAAGTCAGTAGTTGGTGAGCCTACAAATATGGTGGCTTGGTCGGTATTACAGCATTCAGATAAAATTGAGACCTATTTGCCATTGGTCAAAAAAGCAGGTAAAGCTGGTGAGTTGCCTTTTAGGTTGGTAGCAATGATGGAAGATCGCTTTTTAATGGAAAATGACAAGCCTCAAGTCTATGGAACACAAGGTATGAGCTATGCAGGACAAGGGCCTTTTATTTGGCCTATAGAAAATCCTGAAAAAGTAAATGAGAGACGAGTAGAAGCTGGCTTTACCCAAACCGTAGAGGAATACGCAAAGCTATTGTTTGGTGAAGATTTTGAGTACAAGGTACTTTCTATGAAGGACATAAAACAATAAATTTTGATTGGGTACACACTTAAAAAACTAGGATATGCTATCCTCACCCTTTTTGGCGTGGTTACCGTTATTTTTATGTTGTTTACTTTGCTGCCCGATGATCCCGCAAAAATGATGTTGGGGCAAAATCAAAATGCCGAGCAGGTAGCAGCTGTGAAGAAGAAGTATGGTCTAGACAGACCTATTGCAAAACAGTATCTGTTATATCTCAACGATCTTTCTCCACTTTCTTTTCATAGTAAAACTGCTTCAGATTACACTTTTCAAGCTCCAAAGAAATACAATGCCATTGCTTTGTTCGACTTCGGAAATGTTAGCGCCGTTTTAAAATTTCCGTATTTACGAGAATCGTTTCAAAAAAGTGGGAAAAAAGTAAGTGCTGTTATCGCAGAAACCTTGCCTAATACTGTTGTGTTGGCAGTATCTTCTATCGTAATTGCTATGTTTTTGGGAGTTTTATTGGGTGTTACATCGGTGCTGTTTAAAGACCGTTGGGTGGATAGGTTAATACAATTGGTAAGTACATTAGGGATGAGTGTACCTTCTTTTTTTAGCGCAATCTTATTTGCTTGGATCTTTGGTTTTTTATGGCATGAGTACAGCGGACTACAAATGACTGGAAGTTTGTATGAAGTAGACGATTTTGGGAATGGCACTTACATTCAATGGAAGAATTTAATATTACCCGCTGTTGTGTTGGGAATTCGTCCATTGGCGGTAGTGAGCCAGTTAATGCGAAATTCATTATTAGAAGTTTTAAATCAGGATTACATCACTACAGCCAAAGCCAAAGGACTCTCTATGGGGGCAGTGATACGAAAACATGCCTTGAAAAATTCATTAAATCCTGTGGTGACAGCAATTTCTGGATGGTTTGCTTCCATGTTAGCAGGAGCTGTGTTTGTGGAGTTTATTTTTGGATGGAATGGTGTAGGGAAAGAGATTGTAGATGCCCTAAATAAAAGTGACCTGCCAGTTATTATGGGAACTGTGATTGTAATAGCGAGCTTGTTCATACTAATCAATATCTTTGTAGATATTTTATATGGTTGGCTGGATCCAAAAATTAGAGGATAGTTAATTGAAAAAACATCCCTTTAACTTTCCCTTGAAGGGAGATTTTTCAGTTAGTGGCAAAAATCTAAGCAAAAACTTTTACCCTCCCGAAGCTTCGGGACTAAAGGGTGGTTTTTTCTTAATTTAGTGAATTTTCAAACCCTTTGCGCCTCCGCTAAAGCTCCTGCGACACGCGGAAGGGCGAGGAAAATGAAAATTCACGATGATACATTTGTTATTGCCACATTATAGGAATTTGCCCCTGAAAGGGAGACTTTTTAGATCCTCCTCCTAGAAGAGGAGGTTGGGAGGAGATGTTTTAAGAAGGATTATATTTAATTGTTTAAAAATGAAATACATTTCTATTTTAGTGCTTTTACTAACGGTAAGCTGCTCAAAAGGTCAAGATTTGGTAGCGTTTCCTCAAGAAGCAATGGAAGATGTTTTTCTTTCTCCAAACGGAAATGAACAGCGCTTCTCAAGTATTTTAGAAGCCCATAACGGAGAAGTATTATTAATAGATGTATGGGCAAGTTGGTGCAGAGATTGTATTGAAGGAATGCCTACGCTAAAACAATTACAAAAAGATAATCCAAAAGTCACCTTCTTGTTTTTATCCCTAGACAGAAGTGAAAAGGCATGGAAGCGAGGCATTAAAAAATACCAATTAGAAGGAGATCATTACTTTGTATCTTCGGGTTGGAAAGGTACCTTTGGAAAAGCCATAGATTTAGATTGGATACCCCGTTATATGGTGGTTGATAAAAAAGGAGTGATTACCTTATACCGGGCCGAAACATTAAACGATTTTAGAATCCAAGAATCCTTAAAAAGGATAATTGAGTAATATATACACCATGAGAAAAAACATAGTAGCAGGAAATTGGAAAATGAATTGCGATATCGCAGAGACCTATCAATTGTTAGATGCATTAAAAGAGCAAGAAATGCCAGATGATGTAGCTGTAATTGTTGCACCGCCTTTAACCAACTTGCAAAGTGCCAATCAGGCATTGTTAGATACAGAAATTTTGGTAGCTGCTCAAAACATGCACCAAGCAGAGAAAGGAGCTTTTACCGGCGAAATATCTGCAAAGATGCTAAAAGGAGTAGGTGTAGATACTGTTATTTTGGGTCACAGTGAGCGTCGCGCTATGTTTTGGGAGACTAATGAAATCTTAGCTGCTAAAGTGAATACAGCACTAGAAAATGAAATGACCATCATTTTTTGTTTTGGAGAAGAACTAGAAGATAGAAAAGCGGGGAGTCATTTTGATGTGGTGAAAAATCAATTACAAGAAGGTATTTTTCATATACAAAAAGAAAACTGGAACAATGTGATTTTAGCTTATGAACCAGTTTGGGCTATTGGAACAGGGGAGACTGCAAGCCCAGAACAAGCCCAAGAAATGCATGCTTTTGTTAGAAATAGTTTAAAAGACGTGTATGATGCAGATGTTTCTGAAGGCGTTTCAATTTTATATGGCGGAAGCGTAAAACCTGCCAATGCCAAAGAAATTTTTGGGAAAGAAGATGTCGATGGGGGCCTTATTGGCGGAGCCGCTTTAAAGGCAGCAGATTTCATGGCAATTATTAATGCATTTTAAACGTCTTTCATACACAATATGTCAGTATATATAGAATACAGTTTTACCATTACACCCTTGCAACCGGGCACCGAAATTTTAATAGCTGAGTTGGGTTATGCAGGTTTTGAGAGTTTTGTGGAGCATGAAACAGGTGTGAAAGCTTATATCCAAAAGGATATGTGGTCTTCGGAAATTTTAGAAGATATCCATGTGTTAGGTTCATCTGAGTTTGAGATCACATTTCAGCAAAAAGAAATAGCCCAGGTAAATTGGAATGCAGAATGGGAAAAGAATTTTGATCCGATCGTGGTGGATGAAACCTGTGCAGTACGGGCTCCTTTTCACTCACCATACCATTGCGAATTTGAAATTGTAATAGAACCCAAAATGTCATTTGGTACTGGGCATCATGAAACTACATTTATGATGATGCAGCATATTTTAGAGAATGACTATACTAATAAAACGGTGTTGGATATGGGTTGTGGTACTGCAGTATTGGCAATTTTAGCCGAAATGCGAGGAGCTACTGCCTTAGACGCTATCGATATAGATGCTTGGTGCGTTGAGAACAGTGAAGAAAACGTAACACGTAATGGATGTACAAATATTTCAGTATCTTTAGGTGATGCAACTGCAATTCCAAAAAATAAATACCACACTGTTATTGCGAATATCAATAGAAATATTTTGTTGAATGATATGGCGATATACAAAGAAAGTTTATTGCCTGATGGCGAATTGTACTTAAGCGGATTTTACACAGATGATTTGCCAATTATAACAGATGCTTGCAATAAATTGGGATTTACCTTCGTTGGAAATAAAGAACAAAACAATTGGGTAGCTGCAAAATTTATTTTGTAGAAATTTTTGATATTCAATTGATTACGTGTAAATTAGTTTTGAATTTATTTTTTAGGTTGTGAATTTTACCAAAGAACAAACAGAAGAAGAGGTTGCGGTACTCGAGCAAGAGGTAATCGAAAACCAAATCGTCTTATTCAATGATGAGGTGAATACTTTTGATCATGTTATTAATGTACTGATCTATGCTTGTGATCATACCCCTGAACAAGCAGAACAATGTTCTATAATTGTACATTACAAAGGAAAGTGTACGGTAAAAACGGGGCCTTATGAAGAGCTAAAAACACGTTGCAGTATGTTGTTGGATGCAGGCCTTAGTGCAGAGATTCACTAATAGAACTTACCAATTAAAAAACATTCCAGAAATTAACATGCCTGCTATGAGAATAATGATCATAGCAATGACTAATTTGCTTCCTTCTTCAAACCTTTTCATTTTCTAAATTTCTGTTTATTTAATAAAACTGCTGTCGCAAAATTAAGATGCTTTTTACCGGGATAATACCAAAGTTTTCTTAAGTTTTCTAAGGGTTTTAATAAACTATTGTTAATTTTTTCATTATCATATTGCTATGTTAATTAGTTAATTATTAAGAAATATTTAATTTTAACATATTTTAATTAAGTATTTAATAAAAATTAACTTAAATTTGTGATAATTATTAATTAACTCCTCATAATTATGAAAAAATTGAAATTAGTGCTCTTAGGGGCCGCAGCAATCTCACTTGTAGTAAGCTCTTGTCAAAGAGAAAACTCCTTAGAAACAGAATCAGTTGAGACAAATTTGATTCAAGAAGATGTTCCCGTACCACCCAACATTACTGAAAATGGTCAATCTTTTGCCGGTGCAGAAAGTTTTGTAAGTGAACAAGTACCTCAAGAAATTATTGATATGGTACGAAGTGCTCAAATGAATCCAGCCCATGTTGAGTACAAAGACTTTTATTTTCCTGATGGCAGCAGTGAAAAAAGAATTTTTATTGAAGATGATATGGTGGTTACTCTAGAAGAGCTAGGCCAAATGGCGGCGCTTGGAAGGCAATATGTCACCAACAACCTAGTAAGCCAAGGTAGAAATATTTCTATTATTGGTTACACTGGTGGTGGCGGATTTGGACTTTCAAATAAAGAAAGAACTGCTTTACAATGGGCGGTAAATAATTACAACCGTTTAAGTGGTGTTTCCATTAGTTTTACGCTAACCTTTGGAACTAACTACCAGACTAAAGATATGGTAGTGTATCATAACCCAAACCAGGGTGGTGCTGGAGGAAGTGCTGGTTTTCCAAGTAATGGACGTCCCAATAAATTTGTACAGATTTACGGTTTAAATGGCTACAATACAAACGTTGTAGAACATGTAATTACGCATGAAATAGGACACTCTGTTGGATTTAGACATACCGATTGGTTTAGTCGCCAAAGCTGTGGTCAAAACACCAATGAAGGAACCGCTGGTGTAGGTGCCAATTATGTAAATGGTACTCCTTCTGGATACGATCCAACTTCTGTAATGCTAGCTTGTTTTAGCAATAATGAAGATGGAGAGTTTAATAATAATGATATAATAGCATTAAGGGCTATTTATTAATTGAGTTTAATTGAGAATTAAAATCGCCTCCTGAAAAGAAGGCGATTTTTTTATATAATTTACTAGGATTGGTATGATCTATTTATTTATATTTGCACCCCAAAACAACACAGTTTGTTTTACAAGGCCTCGTGGCGCAACTGAATAGCGCACTTGATTACGGCTCAAGAGGTTACAGGTTTGAATCCTGTCGAGGTCACTTAGAGCGAAAAGTCTGCATGTTTACATGCAGACTTTTTTTGTTTCTAAGAACGTCAAAAGCCAAAGCTTTTGTAAGTGATTAGGAACAAAAAAAGTACATCGCTTTTTCAGCGATGTTTACTTTTCATTGTAAGGCGTGATCTCAAAGGATCTGTAATCCTGTCTTTAGAACGTCAAAAGCCAAAGCTTTTGTAAGTGATTAGTGAAAAAATTAAAACCCAAACCCAAGCTTAAATCCAATACGCAGTCCATCATCGCTATTAAATGCTGAAATGTTAGCGGCAATAATGTTGGTCATGTTTACAAAGAGTCCACCACCAAAAGAAGTGTTCCATCGGTCTTCATTGAACATAGGGTCTAAAGCCAACCCATCATCAATCCATATACGACCATAATCGGCTCCTCCATAAATACCTAGACTAATTGGTAATATGGCAGTTTTTAAGTCTAATAAATTCCAACGCACATCGGTGGTTTGTACAAAGGCACTTTTACCAGTAAAACGTTCGTTTCTGTAGCCTCTTAAGCCGGTATTTGCTCCTAGAGTGGCTCCTTGGTAAAACTCAAAACCATCACCCAAATTAAAATGTCCTTTTAGGTTGGTTGCTAACACCAGCTGACCGCTTGGAATCAATTTATAATCAAACCCTAATTGCGGAATCACATAACCAAATCCTTTGCTAGTACTCACATTGTTTTTATATCCTGTATCCAATCGAAATTGCATGCCCATGGTTGGGAAGGCTTTGTTGTCTTTGTTTTCAAAATGATAGGAAGCTTCTACGCCATAAAAGTCTTGCTTGTCAAAAACACTTTCGTTTAGTGCAGTATTGGTAGTGGCTGTATTTAAAACATCATCCAAAAAACGACCACTAGTGCGCTCTACTTCATTTGATTCGTAAAAAATACCTGCCGTGATCGTAGCGCCTAAATCACCATTCCAACTAAGAGAGGGCATTACTTTTAGTTGTCTTATCTTCACTCTGTTGTAGTCTAGGTCCACATCCAATCCGTCGTTTTCTAACACATTAGGGTTGGGTGTAGTATTTCCGAAGCCAAAAAAGTTAACGGCGTAATTCGGACTGTTAAAATGGGCGTCAATACCGAGATTCAAATTTCCGAATACATTTGCAAAAACCCCTTTGTAACTCGCCTCAAATCCAGAAGTAGCAAAATAATAGGCAGCAGATATAGCGTGTAAGCTAGTAAAAGGATTGCGCTCAAAGCCGTTTGTAATATAAATGTCAGTAACACCAATTTTAAGTCCGTCATCTGGATTCGAGCCTATGGTTGGGATGATTTGATTGAGGTTGTTTTTTAGTTTTTTGTAGTCATATACATTCGTTTCATAGTCGTCGGTGAGTTTTCTAGTCCCTTTATTGGTGGTAAATGTGTTCTTTTTAGACTTGTAATCGTACATCTTTATTGCCTTGCCATTCTCTATGGTATAGGTGTCATTGTTTTGTCCTCCAATAAGGCGTACTTTAATATGTTTTTTTGTGCCTTCACCAAACACATGAAACGTATCATCATCATCTAAAGCGTAGATCCAAATTTCTTTAGTTTCGTCACTAGTATACGTGCGCTCATGAAAGATATCATCTTTCTTACCCTTTTTTATGCGGTAGGCAGTAACTTTAGTCTCACCGTTTGGAAGTCGTTCTATGTCAAACCAATCATCTTTATTGGTGCCTTTAAGAACTGCAAATTTATTGACAAGACTATAATATCGGTCCGCCATTTTTTGAAGATTTCCACGACGTGCTTTTAATTTTGCTTTTATTTCTGAAATGTTATGGTCTCTTACTTCTTCTGGAAATTCTAAAAAGGCATCTTCAATAACAGCATCTGTGACTCCTTCTTGAATCATTTTTGCTTGGGCATCCCAAACCTCTTTAGTAGACCTTTGAATAAATTCCATGTCTAATGGATACGGTTCTACATTTACTCCCTTCATGTCTAATAGGTCGTCATTATATTTTCTAAGCAATCTTGTAGCAGGTGCAATGGTTACTGCTGCGCCGAGAAGAAACCCGTCACTCATTATTGAAAAGGCTTGGTCTCTATCTCTGGGCAAAGGGCGGTAGACTTTTTTACCATCTTCTTTAAACTCGATCCAGCGCCATTGATCTTGATGCCTGTCCCAATCTCCAATAAGCATATCAAACAAACGCGCACGAATATAGGCGGCTTCATCTACGATAATGTCTTCGTCTTTATGTAGTTTTTTAATCACATCATCGGTACTTATAATCTTGTCTTTGTATCCAAAACTTGCCAAATCACTATGCCCTTCAGAAGTATGCTCTTCTATCATGTATAAAGCATCACCAAATTCATCATTATAAGCTCCAATTACTTCTTGTTTTGGGATGTAATACAAAGTCGGATTGGTATGATACACCGCTGCGCCATCTGCTAATTTTCCGATAACAAAAGGAGCATAAGGGTGTGCCCCGGCAAAAACATCTAAGATTAAGTCCTCTGTTGCGGTATTGTCGTATTGACCTTTGATGTACTGGTCTTTAAACATCACTGCTTGTAGGTATTGCACTGCATTTTTACGAAGCGCTCGCATAACATATTGGGTTCCGTTCTTATCTTCTAGACGTAAGGATTTGGACTGGTTTCCACCTCCTTTTCGTACTACTTTTAATCCGCCATATAAGGTGTCTAATCTCACCGTTGGAGCGGTTACGGGCGTGCTGTAGGCATTTCGATAGCGATCTCCCCATAAAAAACGATAGAACCCAGATTTGTCTGTCTCTTCTTCAGTGTAGATAGAAGCTGTTACTTCCTTCGGAAATGTTAGAGGGTAGTCTGCTGTTTTCTCAGGACTATTTGGTGAGAACACATCGGTTTCAAAAACCAATTTGTTTTTTGATGTAGCAAAAAATTGCACAGTAGAAGAACCATCTTGATATACATCCAATCGAGCATATCCCGGAGCTCCATAAGAAAACTGCCCACCACCAATATTTCGAGTTGGAGAAATTTTAGACCCTGATCCGCTCACAATTTGATGTAAATTGTCTTCTATGATATATTGCAAACTGTGCTCATGTCCCGACACAAAAACTACTTTCTTGTTTTCTTGAGAAATCGTTACCAAACGCTTCTTGAACTCGTTGTAACGCTTGTTTTGCAAGTCACTAGCATTCACTCCTGTAGTTTCTCTTAATACGTTAAAAACAGTTCCTGCTACTGGCGGAATTAAATGTGTTTTTGCAGCATATTGCCCTCCATGTGGGCCATTGGTATACATAGGGTGGTGTAATGCAACAATGGTAGTTTTGCCTCTTGCCTTTTTGATAAGGCTGCTGTATTCATCAAAAAAATGATGTCTGGTTTTAATCTCGCAATCGTCATTAATAGTTGGGTGTTTGTCCCAATTTGTTAAGTACCACTGACTATCGATAAGGATAAGTTCGATGTCTTCAGAAATATGAATTTTCTCTATCGGACATCCGTTTTCAGGAAGAAAGGTGTCTTTTCCTAATGCTTTTTCGATGTATTTTTCTTGTCGTTTAAGCCCTTCCACGCCATCGGTATACCAATCGTGATTTCCAGGAATAAAAATAGTTTGCCCTTTAAAGTTTTTAGTAGTGCCCGTTTGAACATTGAGTTGGTGTTCTGCAAAAGCTCGATCTTCGTGGTTCTTTTTTGGAAGTCCTTTTTCATAAATATTGTCTCCTAAAAAAATAGCGGTACTATTTTCTGGTGCCTTACTTAAAGCTTCTTTAAAAGCTTCCAAAGCCACAGAGGTTTCTCCTAAAGGCGAGTTTCCTGCATCTCCAATTAAATAGAAACTATGTGCAATAGCTGCTTCATCTCTTTGTGAAGTTTTTTCTTGTTCAGAAGTATATTGTGGGGCATAGGTAGCGCAAGATTCTAGAACGAGAAGCGCTAACAGTGTAAAGACTAATTTATGAGTCATCTTTTTTGGTCAATTTATAGCTAAAGTATGAAAATTAAAGCACTTTTATGCCTTTGCTAGAAGTACTTTAACATTGAAAATAGTTTTTGATACATGATATTATTTTTATAATGATTTTTTTGAAGATATAGCAATGAGATTCTTAAATTTGGAAGAAAATCTCACACTCATACTTTGGAAAAGAAAAAGCAACATCGATTTTACGTTACGTTATTGTACTTCATGATCCCTTTTTTCTTGGTACTATTTGTAAAATACCTAACAAAAGAGGATAAAAAAGACTATGTCGCGCTAGACTCCGCAGCAGAAAGTAGCTTAGAAGATAAAGTAATTCCCGAGCAAATAGATTATATTTTTGATGTAAAACCTATCCTGTCAGATAGATGTTACCTATGTCACGGTCCAGACGAAGGTACACGTGAAGCTAATTTAAGATTAGATACCAAAGCAGGCGCCTATGCTGCCATTGGTGTAAACAAAGATAAATTTGCCATAGTTCCAGGTGATACGTTAGCTAGTTTGTTAGTAGAGAGAATTCATGAACAGGATACACAAAGACTCATGCCTCCAGAGGATTCTAATTTGAGCCTCAATAGCTATGAGAAAGAAGTGCTCACCAAATGGATTGCTCAGGGCGCTGTCTGGAAAGATCACTGGGCATTTGTAGCTCCAGTAAAGCATAAAGTTCCTGAAATAACAAACACCAGCCTAGCTGCCAATGAAATAGATAATTTTGTTGTAAAAAAATTAGAAAGTAAAGGTCTATCTGCCTCAGAAAGAGCCTCCAAAGAAAAATTATTACGTCGCGTTTATTTTGATCTTACTGGATTACCCCCAAGTATAGAAGCACTCGACGCATTTCTAGCAAATACGAGTCCGAAGGCTTACGAAAAAGTTGTAGATAGTTTATTGAATTCTAAACAATATGCAGAGCATATGACTTCCAGTTGGTTAGACATTGCAAGGTATTCTGACACGCATGGATATCAAGACGATTTAGAACGTGTGATGTGGCCATGGCGTGATTGGGTGATCAACGCTTTTGATAAAAATATGCCGTATGATGATTTTGTAACCTGGCAATTGGCAGGAGATTTATTGCCAGATGCTAGTTTAGAACAAATCATAGCAACTGGCTTTAATAGAAACCATAAAATCACCCAAGAGGGAGGAGTTATTGATGAAGAGTATCGCGTAGAATACGTGCTAGACAGGACCAATACCGTATCAAAATCCATGTTGGGATTAACCATGGAGTGTGCCCAATGTCATGATCATAAATACGACCCTATTTCTCAAAAAGAGTATTTTAGTTTTTATGGCTTCTTCAATAAGGTAAATGAAAAGGGGCGTATGGATTATGGAGAAATACCGAAACCCAATGTAAAAATTACCCGAAAAGAAATTGATGAATTGGTTTCCTTTATCAATATGCCAGATTCTATTGCCGAGGTGAGTTTGATGGTAATGAAAGACGACAAGCCCGACCGTAAGACTTATGTTTTAAAACGAGGTGCTTATGATGCGCATGGAGAAGAGGTACAATCGGGAACACCCAATGCGGTATTGTCTTTTGATGGGTTTGAAAAAGATCGTTTAGGGCTTACAAAATGGCTTTTTGATGATAAAAACACCCTTACAGCTAGAGTCGCAGTCAATAGGTTATGGCAGCAGGTTTTTGGAACGGGTATTGTTGCTTCGAGTTCCGATTTTGGGAATCAAGGTGCCTTACCTTCGCATCCAGAATTATTAGATTGGTTGGCCATTACCTTTAGAGAAGAAGGCTGGGATGTGAAGAAAATGATGAAGCGACTGGTACTCTCTAACACCTATCAGCAAACTTCTAAAACCACTACCGAGCTCTTAGAAATCGACCCTTATAACAAATGGTTAGCTAGAAGTTCTAGAGAAAAATTATCGGCAGAGATGATTCGCGATAATGCCTTGGCAGCAAGCGGATTGTTAGTTGAAAAAATTGGAGGACCTAGTGTGAAACCGTATCAGCCGCCAGGACTTTGGGCAGAAACCACCTCAGGACAAGGACTTACCGAATACATCATGGATACTGGCGATAATCTTTACAGAAGAAGCTTATACACCTTCTGGAAGCGAACCGTGCCACCTCCAGCAATGATGACTTTTGATGCGGCTACCCGAGATTATTGTACCGTAGAAAGACAAAAAACTAGCACACCTTTGCAGGCTTTGGTCATGCTTAATGATCCGCAATTACTAGAAGCTTCAAATGCACTTGCGACCCAAGTATTAGCTATCGAAGGAACAGATACGGCGCGTATTCAAACCATTTTTAGAAAAATTACATCGCGTATGCCTTCTGCTTCGGAAATAGAAAATCTCACTATGTACTTAGACAATGCGATTGCAGGTTATGACGAGACAAAGAAACCTTCTTTTGAAACACCTAAAGAGATGAATGCTACTAACATTTCCGAAGAAAAATTATATGCTTTTAGTATGCTTACAAGCCTTATTTTTAATCTAGATGAAGCCATTGTAAAAGGATAAATTCATGGAAGAATTAGGAAAACATTTTTTAAATAATACTCGAAGAGAATTTATCAAAAAGCTCGGTTTGGGAATTGGAGGCTTGGCAACGGCTTCGATGTTAGATCCTTTTTCATCTATTGTAGAGGCTGCAGATTCTCCTTTAAAAGGAATGAACCTCCCGCACTTTGCGCCCAAAGCAAAGCGTGTCATTTATTTGTTTCAGAGCGGCGGGCCTTCGCAGTTAGAGTTGTTTGATTACAAACCATTACTCACTAAAATGCGCGGACAAGATTTGCCAGACTCTGTACGAAAAGGACAACGTCTTACAGGAATGACTTCTGGGCAAGCATCTTTTCCATTGGTGGGAAGTAGCTATGAATTTAAGCAATACGGGGAGTCTAGAGCATGGGTGAGTAGCTTAATGCCGTATACCGCTAAGATTGTAGATGAATTGTGTTTCGTTAAATCGATGCATACCGAGGCGATTAACCATGATCCAGCGATTACTTTTTTTCAAACGGGATCTCAGCAAGCGGGGAGGCCTAGTATTGGCTCCTGGATGAGTTATGGACTGGGAAGTTTAAATAATAACCTACCTACCTTTAGTGTATTGTTATCAAGAGGAACAGGAAGACCCTTAGCGCAACCTCTATATTCGAGACTTTGGGGAAATGGTTTTTTAAGTTCTCTACACCAAGGCGTGCAATTTCGTTCTGGAAAAGATCCAGTATTGTATCTAAAAGACCCAGAAGGCATGACACGTTCTGAGCGAAGAAAAATGTTAGACCATTTAGCAGAGCTCAATGAACAACAAGAACGAGAATTTGGAGATCCTGAAATAAATAGTAGAATCGCACAGTACGAAATGGCTTACAGAATGCAAACCTCTGTTCCAGATACCATGGATATTGAGGGTGAACCCGATCATATTTTACAGATGTATGGCGCAGATGCTGCCGTACCAGGAACCTATGCCGCCAATTGTTTATTGGCAAGACGCTTGGTAGAAAAAGATGTGCGTTTTGTGCAGCTCTACCATATGGGATGGGACCAACATGAAAACCTACCATCGCAAATAGAAAAGCAAGCCAAAGATATTGATCAAGCCACAGCGGCTTTGATTATGGATTTAAAACAACGTGGTTTATTAGAAGATACCTTAGTTGTTTGGGGAGGCGAATTTGGACGCACCAATTACAGCCAAGGTACGCTCACTGAAACCAATTACGGAAGAGACCACCACCCAAAATGCTTTACCATGTTTATGGCAGGTGGCGGTGTGAAACCAGGATTTACCTATGGTGAAACCGACGATTTTGGGTATAATATTGTAAAAGATCCTGTGCATGTGCATGATTTACAGGCTACCATGATGCACTTGATGGGGATAGACCATACCAAGTTTACCTACAAACACCAAGGAAGAAGATTTAGACTCACCGATGTTTCTGGACATGTGGTTAACGATATCTTAAGTTAAGATGAGCAGAAGAAAATTCTTGAAACAATCGTCTTTTGCCGCCTTAGGTTTGGTGTCCTTACCTATGTATAGTGGTGCTTTTTCGGTAAGTGGTACTAAAGATATTATTGTAGGGCATAACAGCCATAGGTATAAAGTAGATCTTAATTGGGGAAATTTGAACCCAAAACAAACGCCGGTTAAAGATTGTCACGAAATGGTGCAAGACTCTAAAGGTCGTATTGTGCTACTTACCAATCATACCAAGAACAATGTCATTGTGTATGACAAGTCGGGGAAGCTCATAGAAACTTGGGGAACCGAGTATCCAGGGGCCCACGGACTTACTTTAGTTAAAGAAAACGGAGAAGATTTCTTGTTGATTACAGATTATGAACGCCATCAAGTGATTAAAACGACTATCGATGGTAAAGTAGTAATGACGTTGGATGTTCCTTCGGAAACTTTAGTGTACGATACTAAGGAGTCTTATAAACCTACAGAGACAGCCGTCACAGAAAGTGGCGATATTTATGTTGCCGATGGCTATGGGAAACAACACATCATTCATTACAATCATAAAGGAGAATTGCTCAATGTCTTTGGTGGGCAAGGACAAGAAGACGGGCAGTTTTTAAATGCACATGGAATTTGTTACGATAATAGAGATGCTGCAAACCTGTCGTTATTAGTTTCGGCAAGAGAGATGAATCAATTAAAGCGATTTAGTTTGCAGGGAGAATTTTTAGAAACGATTTCGGTGCCAGGGGCATTAATTTGTCGTCCGGTGATTCATAAAAAGGATCTTTATTTTGCGGTGTTGCGTTCTAAAAATGCAGCTCATGAAGCCTCAGGATTTGTGCTCATCATGAATAAAAACAATGAAGTGGTTTCTTGCCCAGGAGCAACAGCGCCTTCCTATAAAAATAAAAAATTGGACGAATTATACCAAACCATACGTTTGTTTCAGCATCCGCATGATGTTTGTGTAGATGATGATGATAATCTATATGTAGCGCAATGGAATTCTGGGCAAAGCTATCCTACAAAATTGACACGCGTATGAGAACGGTAGTAGTACTTTTCATCTTGTTGCTTGTAGGATGTGCAAAAAAAGAGAAGAGCGTTTATGTGCAAGACAAGGAGATTTCATTGGTAGCGCCTAGAATAAGTGCAACAACTACTATTATTGAAAATTCAGCAAAAGTAACAGCTGCTTTGCGCCTAGAAAATGCAGCTATTTTTTATACTAACGATAGCACAATACCTACCCAAGAATCTATAAGATATACAGATCATTTTACTACACAAAAAGCAGGTGTGTACTTATTTAGAGCTTTTCATCCAGACTTTGCTCCCAGTAGTATCTCAGAAGTAAAATTGTACAAAAAGGGAATTGTACCTACAAGTATTGATTGGAATACAAAAGCACATGCTTCGTATCCTGGAGTTGGTGAGCTGACTTTATTAAATCATAAAAAAGGCAGTACTCATTTTAGAGATACCCAATGGCAAGGATTTGATACAGTTGTTAAGGCAAATGCTTATTTTGAAACTCCTAGGTTTTTAAAGAGTTTAAAAATTGGCTATTTAATAGATACAAAATCTTGGATTTTCCCTCCAGAAGCCATTACTGCTATTGTTAACAAAACAGATACCATACATCTAACATTTCCGAAGATAGTAGAGAAAGAACTAAAAAAAATAGATGATGTTCACATTCCATTGCAACGTGACGTGCAGTCAATTGCCTTGGAGGTACACAACACAACACAACTCCCAGCATGGCATCCCGGTGCCGGATTAAAGGCGTGGTTATTTATGGACGAATGGATTTTTAACGAATGAAAGAACCAAATCAATTATACAAAAGCATCTTTCTAGTGATTCTTTTTCTTTTTGGTATGGCTACTTTATATGCCATTAGAACAGAGGAAGCTCCTCGATTTATTTTGTTTTTAGGAAGGTTTCATCCGCTGGTATTGCACTTACCTATTGGGGCTTTGGTAGTGACATTCTTTCTAGATGTATTAGGAAGGTTTCAGAAATCATATCCGCATGCAGTGATTAGAAACCTGCTAGGATTTACAGCCGTGTTTGCAATTATTACTTGTTTTATTGGATATTTCTTGTCTTTAGAAGGCGGCTATGAAGCAGAAACCTTAGACCTGCATTTTTACACTGGAATTGGCACAGCGGTTTTGACATGTGTACTTTTTTTAATGAGTCTGAAACCTGCTTTTGATAGCCATAAAGTATTCTTGCCTTTGTTTATTGGGTCGCTCATTTGTATAAGTGTAGCTGGTCACTTTGGATCTGTACTTACACATGGAGATACTTTTTTAACCCAATATGCTATAGCCCCAGAACAAGAAAAAACGATTGAAGTGGTCGATAGTTTGAGACTTTACCAAGACGTTGTGGTAAAGATTTTGGATAAAAAATGTGTGCAATGTCATAACAATAGCAAACAAAAAGGGGAGTTGTCACTACTTACAGAAGCCGCTATTTTAAAGGGAGGTGAGCATGGTGCTAGTGTGCTTCCTGGAAATGCTTCGGAAAGTTTATTGTATTCGAGATTGTTGCTTCCCATTACCAATGAGGAACACATGCCCCCAGAAGGAAAAGAACAGCTCACCAAAGATGAAATTTGGTTGCTGGGTCATTGGATTAACAATGGAGCCGATTTTAAAAACTATGCCGAAGGAGTTGCGACAAATGATAATTTACGAAAGAGGCTCAAAGACTATTTAGTCTTTAACGAAGTTGTGATTGCCAAAGCATCGCAAGAAACTATTGAAAGTGTTAAGGCAGCTGATTTTAGAGTGTTGCCATTGGTGCCAGGTAAAGGCGCACTCAATGTAAAATACCTAGGAAGGACTCCTACGAGTCAAACTGTATCACAACTTAAAGATTTAGCCGAACAAATCGTAGAATTAGATTTTGGTAATGCTCCCATCACAGATGATATGACGGCCGTTTTTAAGAAGTTTGAAAACCTGAAATCACTGCGTGTCAATAGTCCGAAACTTACAGATATTGGCATTATCAACCTAAAAAAACTAACAAATTTAGAGGTTTTAAATGTTTACAATACTGCCATTACTAATGACGGCCTTCGGGATTTGTTAAGTGAAATACAACCAAAAAAAATATATGCATGGCAAACTGGAGTAGACAAAGTAACTGCCTTAGAACTTGAAGCGACACATGGTGTTGCTATACAACACAGTATTGTAGATGGTTTTGTAAAAGAGAGTAGACTTGAAATGCCAGAGATTAGTCCTCCGAAGACTTTATTTCTTGACACCATACATGTGGCTGCAAAGAGTAGAATTAAAGATGTAGTGCTACGTTATACCCTCGATGGGAAAACTCCCGATAGCACCTCACAACTTTTTAAGGAAACCTTGGTTCTTGACGCCTCAAAAACACTCAAAGTAGCAGCTTTTAAAGAAGGCTGGTTGCCTAGTGAGGTGTTAGCTAGAGAGTATGCAAGAGTGCAGCATAAAGTCACTAATTTTTCGGTACAGCAGGGCCCAGATGAGCGCTATCCAGATGCTAATAAACTATTCGATTTAGAAGAGGGTAGCTTAGATTTTAAAGATGGTAATTGGACTGGGTATTTTGGTACAGATCTCGTTACCACAATAGATGTTGTGGAACAAAAGAATATACAGAACATCTCTTTTAGTAGTATTGAAGATGTTGGAAGTTGGATTTTATATCCAACAGACTTTGTAGTGTATGCGTCAAATACTAAAAATGGAGGATTCAAAAAAATAGGAGCTATTGCCGTTTCTAGAGAAGGCGAAGGAGGAGATGTGGAATCTAAAAAAGTGACCCTTAGGTTACCAAAAACCAAAGCGCGATATTATAAAGTACATATTAAGAACCATAAAAAACTCCCAGACTGGCACCCAAGTGCTGGGAATCCTTCTTGGCTTTTTGTGGATGAAATCTATCTTTGGTAATACAATAGTTGTATCTTGTTTGATGTGATGTATATATTTTAAAACCACCTATATGACTTTTGAATTCCCAAAAACAGTAATTGAAATTGCTTCAGCCATTCTTATTCTTGTGGCTTTCGAGTTGCTAAATCGTAAAAGTATTAAAGGCTATTCTGTCATGGCGGTTGGGCAAGTATTGGCAACCATTGTATGTGTGATGGCATCTCTGTGGTTTTTGGCTGTGATGCACGGGATCAATTTTTTACTCATGCTACGTGGGTATTTAAAATGGCGAAACGTTGCAGATACAGCCGAAGATGTTCCTGCTGTTCAAAAATAATTAGAAGCATTGCTTGAGAATTTGCAAGAATCAATTATTTTAGTGCTTTATTAATACTTAAAAAAATAATACTATGGGAGTAGGTGGATTAGTTATCGGAACAGTAGCAGTATGTGCTGTGTTAGCGATTATGGCAATGATAAGCGAGAGCTTCAAGTAAAGAATTATACCGAACACAAATAGACTGTTTGTAAAGCAACTCTAGATGTCCGTTCGAGCGCTCCCGAAGCTTCGGGAGCGCTCAACCAGACAGATTTCTAGTAACTACTTTTCAAACAGTTTTTTAATTCATTTATTTTAATGATACACATAGAAGAGTATATTCGGGACATCATAGACTTTCCAAAACCGGGTATTGTTTTTAAAGATATTACACCTTTATTAGCAAGCCCAAAAGCTTCGCAAGCTTGTCTAGAGCAATTATTAGTATTAGTAGGAGAACAAGCAATAGATAAAGTTGTTGGTGTCGAAGCACGTGGTTTTTTCTTCGGAAATACCCTAGCGCAACAATTAGGCGCTGGATTTGTACCCGTTCGTAAGCCTGGAAAATTACCTTATGAAACACTGTCAGAAAGTTACCAACTCGAATATGGAACTGATAGTTTAGAGATTCATAAGGATGCCATTCAAAAAGGAGATCGTGTGTTGGTGCATGACGATGTGCTGGCTACCGGAGGTACTGCAAGTGCTGTTTGTAAGCTCATCGAAGCATTAGGAGGTACCATTGTACAATGCAACTTTTTAATGGAACTAGATTTTTTAAAAGGGGCAGAAAAACTACAGCCGTATCCAGTAAAGGCAATACTGCATTATTAGTCGGTAGTTGGTAGTGAGTAGGACGCACTTCGTGCTGGTAGGTTCAGATTTTCATCCCGATAGCTATCGGGATCATGTTTGTTTTCAATCTAAGGCATTTTTAGTCACCCATAACTTATATCCAAAAATAGCCAATTGTATTTTGGAAGCTTTAGCCAAATCTAATCGTTGTTTAGTAAAGCTAGGAAGTATAGCTTTATTAATCTTGGCGAGTGTTTTAAAAATAGATTGTTTCACTTTGTAAAAGTACTAAATTTAGTGTCTGTTCGAGCGCAGTCGAGAACTAAACTTACTTTTAGCAAACAGGTTTCGAATCCGCTCAACCAGATAATTTTTGTTATTCTCTATAATACAATCACAATTTCTTCAATGGGTTGGTCATCTTCTGCAGTGGCATGGATACTTTGTTTACCCGTTTTTGAATTTTCGATAAGTATTTTAATTCGGGTTAACTCTCCCTTGCTATTTCTTTTTACACGTTTAAATTTAAACGTGATTCCTTTTTCAAGCAGATCTTTTTTAAGGTTTAATAAATCTCCATCACTAGTGTCCTTATTGATATAAAGATTTCCAGCATGATGAGATCCAGTTTCTAGATGATAATAGCTTTGTACTGTATTTTGTTGTGTGTTTTGGATGTTGTGTTGCATTTTGTGAAGTTGTTTCTGTTTTTCCTTTAGCTCCTTTTTTTCCTTGATTTGTTTCTCCTTCATTTTAACAACTTCTTCTTCTCTTTCTTCCTGTATTTCTTTTAATTCTCTAATTTCTTGAATTCTTTCTTCTTTGATTTCTTCTTCAACTTCTTCAATTTCTTGTATCTCGTTATTTTGATAGGGCATATCTGCGTACCCAATGCCTTGTTTGTTTTTGAAGAAATTTACTTCCTTAATGGGAGAACTCCCACTTCTATTGTAACTGCCAGTATTACCATCTTGGTCTTTATGACTAAGGCTAATGGCTATTATTTTGCTGGAACTGTTTCTTTTTACCTGGTATTCAAAAGTAATGTCAAGTTTTTCTTTGAGCATCACTTTGATTTTCTCTAATTCTTTATCTGAAGTGTTATTAGTAATTCTAAAATTAAAGCTTGAGGGTACTCTGGCTTCCATGCTTTTAAGATACTCTTCACTATATTGATTTCTTGACGCTTGTCTTTGTTTTAGTTTTTCGTGTTTTGTAGTGTTCCAAAAATTAAAGCGTCCGTTTTTTGTGTAGTAAAACGTTGAGGTTTCAATAGGTGCTGGGTCATACAAACCTAAACCAAGTGTGCCAATTTCTTTATCATCTTGAAAAAAGTAAAACTCTAAGTTATTAATTTCTCCCTTTTCATTGCGCTGGTCAATATAACGTAGCTCTACTCCATAGAAATCTAGGAGCTCTTGCTTGATTTTTTTAAACACGGCTGGAGGTGATGTTTTTGTGATGTTTGCGGTTATTTGATTTGGATTGTTGGTTTCCTGTATTACTTCATCTTTTGTAAATGTTGTAATTCCTTTAAAAATAAAGACACCGTCTTTTCCTTTGTTTCCGTATTTTTTTATGGCTTCCTTAGGATATAATATCTCTATACCATCAGCAACCTCAAAATTAGTGTTTGCTGGTAAGTCTTTCTTAAAGTACTCTTTTCCATTCATAAGATATAATGGGTTTTCTCCTATTTGAAGCTCCTTATGAGTAATGTTTTCTTTTTTCTGAAATGCTAATGCCACCACACCTTCTGGAGTAATTTTATGGAGCATAGAACCATCCTCATTTCCAAAGTGTAATTGCTGGTCTATAACTTGAAGTTTCAAAGTACTAATGGTCTTATTGTCTTCAGCATCTCCATAGGTGACATTCTTATAAAAGCGTGGTTGCCCCTCATATTTTGTATCAATGCTTAATTCAACAAGCTCTCCAGCAGCATTTCTTTTTCTGTCTTTAAATACAATTTCAAAGACTTCAGATTGAGCCTCAAGTTGTTTTTCAATAGCATTTAATTGGTCTTCGGAAATTTCCGAAGTGATTATTATGGCATCATGTTTATCATTTGGTAGTGGAGACATAGGTGTCACAAATCTTTCATCGATGAAAGAAATCCTATCTTTTGTTATTTTAAAACTGGTGGCTTTTGGGCCTATTTCAGAAATATGCACTGCGCCATTATGGTACTGAAGGGAATGTCCGTTATAACTGCTGCTAGGGTCTTCATCTTTTGTCACTTGAGAGAAGCGTGTGTAAAAGGTGTCTTGTCCTTCAAATTTGGTCTGGAAATCGAAGGCAATGATGTGACCATTTGCATCTCGCTTTCGGTTGCTTATTTTCATTTCTACCGGGGCGCTATCTCTAAAATAGGTTTCTAGTTGATCTAATTCTGCATCTGTGTATGTTGGTAAAATAGTTAGTTTTACTCCTAGTTTAGAAGTTGTTGTTTCTGGTTCTATGTACTTTATTTCTTCTACTACATTAAAGCTCCAAAGAAAGATGCAGAGTAGTGGAAGCACAAAAGTTAGCTTCCAGGTGTTTCGTTTTTGTGAATTGCTTTTGTTTAACATAATGATTCGTTTTTTGATGAATGATTGATAAAATTGAGTCGTTAACGCAGGTGCTGCTAAAGGTGATGAATTCTTTACGAGCGTTAACTGGTATTGTTTTTTTGATGCTACTTGTGTGATGGTTTCTTGGTCAGCAATAAATTCCAGGTTCTCCTCTAAACTTTTCTTGTATAACCAAGAAAAAGGATTGATCCATTGCATGGCTCTAAGCAAATTAGCTGCTAGAATGTCTATAGAATGCCATTGGGAAGCATGAATTTTTTCATGTTTTAAAATCATCTCTAATTCTTCTCTGCTATGTTGATTTGGATTGTAAACGATGTATTTAAAAAAGGAGAAAGGCGAAATATGATCTTGGGTCTCTACAAAATGATAGTTTCCAACTGTTGTACTTGTTGCATGTTTTAATACCTTTTGCAAAGAGAGAAGTTGGATGCAAAAACGAATGAGCAATACCAAAAGTCCTATGGTATAAACAGCATATAAAACAAGCCACCAATTAAGCGGGGTTTCTAATGGAGTTGCAGCGGTAGTTTGTGCAATCGGTATGAGGTCCGTCATTTCAAAATCTACTGCCGGAAGACTCGCCTTTTCTATGTAGATAGTTTTAGTAAATGTTACAAAGGGTAAAATAATAGCAGCTATAATACCCGCTAAAAAGAAATGTCTCTTGGCTTTAAATAAAGTGTCTTTTCTAAAAAATAATACATATACTCCATAGAAAATAGAGAGTATGGCCATGGATTTTGAAAGGTATATAAATGCTTCCATCTGCTTATTTTTTCTGCTCTATAATTTCTAATATTTCACGTAGTTCTTCGGCACTAATTTTTTGTTCTTTTGCAAAGAAAGACACCATACTTTTGTAACTATTGTTAAAAAATCGCTGTGATGCAAGATTTAAAAATTTGTTAGCATAAGTTTCTTTGGTAATAGCAGGATAATACTGATGTGTTTTTCCAAAGGCAGTATGGGCCACATAGCCTTTTTCTTCTAAACCACGCACGATGGTAGAAATGGTGTTGTAATGACTTTCTTCTGGAAGTGCGGCAACGATTTCTTTCACAAAGGCTTTTTCTAATTGCCAAAGCACTTGCATGATTTCTTCTTCTTTGTTAGTTAGTTTTTCCATTTCTTATTTTGTTTTAGATGCTATGTTTTTAGGAGATTCGAAGGTCATTTCTAACACAAGATAGTGCTTTATATTAAACTCTTTTCCCCAGTTTTCGATGTCTTTTCCGCTATTTTCTAACGCACACCAATACTTGGCGCCGTCTTTTTCATAAGGCAGGATGTAAGCAAATAAATAGAAGGTTTCATCTAGGAGTATTGGAGCTGCTGTTGCTTCTGGGATATTTCGCAAACTATAGTCTTCACTTTTAGTAGCTTTAAATTTAAGCTCTCTTCCATACCTCGGAAATTTGAAGGACATTTTTAATTCGTTATCTGCCGTAAGTTCAGAAATTACCTTCATACTAAATTCGTTGTTTTGAATTTGAGCAAATTCTGGAATATCGATTTCAGCCGAATTGGTGATGAGTGTTTCTTTTTTGAGTTTACCATTCCAAATTTCTTTGGCAGTAACTTTAAAAGTTGCTCCTTTTAAATGATCTCCTTTAAATTTCAGTTTGTAGAATTCTATCCCTTTAAAAAACATGAGATCACTAATGTCTGGATTTTCAGAAAGGTATTCTGATGTCATTTTAATTTCTTTGGGAGCTGGCATTTGTGCTAAGCAAAAACTGCTAAGAAGGAGTGCAAAAAATAAGGTGTTGATTTTCATAATTGTTATTTTGATGATTGATGAGATGTAAATATATAACGTATTTTCTAGTTATACAACTATTTTTTCAGTTATACAACTAAATATTCAGTTGTTTAGTATTTCCGAAGTGAAAAAAAGCGTAGTAATCAGTAAACAGTTTCAGTTGGCAGTAAGCATTTTTAATATCTTTTTTTGTTCTTGTGGAAAGAATTCGGTGTTCGTGATTCGTAATTCGTAATTCGATTGGTATATTCGCAGCTTATCTATTTTCTATGAGCGTATTGTTTATTTTTATTGGATTAGCACTATTGGTAGTAGGTGGTGAGTTCTTGGTGAGAGCTGCAGTCGGACTCTCTTTTAAGCTGAAACTTTCTAAAATGATTATTGGGTTAACGGTTGTTTCTTTTGCGACCTCGGCACCCGAATTATTGGTAAGTATCCAAGCCGCTATGGATGGCTTTAGTGATATTTCTTTAGGAAACGTCATTGGGTCTAATATTGCCAACATTGGTTTGGTATTGGGAGTTACCGCTATCATTGCTCCCTTAACAATCGACAAAGATTTTTATAAGTTTAACTGGCCAGTGATGATGTTACTTTCGGTTGGCTTGTATTTTATACTCAAAAGTGGCAACGAAATTTCTTCTTTAGAAGGGTTTGCTTTGGTGGGTATGTTAGTGGTGTATTTAGTACTCTTAATCCAAAGAGCAAGAAAAAGTACAAAAGCTGTGGTGTCAGATGAGGTGGACGATGCACTTGCTCAGGTTTCTAATTTTAAAATTATTATTTGGTTACTCATTGGTGCCGCTGCCTTGTATTTTGGAAGTAAATGGCTAGTAGATGGTGCTATAGATTTAGCAACTGCCTTAGGTGTGAGTGAGCGCGTTATCTCTGTGACCATGATTGCGGTAGGTACGAGTGTTCCAGAATTGGCAGCGTCTGTTATTGCTGCGCTTAAGAAAGAAAAGGCCTTGTCTTTAGGAAACTTAATAGGATCCAACATATTTAATATTGCTTCTGTGTTAGGAATTACAGCCATTATTCAGCCTATTGTTGTCAATAGTGAGAAAATACTCAGTAATGATATTTGGTGGATGCTAGGCTTTGCTGCCGTATTAATACCCTTAGCATTCTTGCCCAAACGTTTTGAGATAGGACGTGTAAAAGGTCTTATTATTGTGGTAGCCTATTGTGCTTTTATTAGTTTGGCGTTTTTAGGGTAAATAGAAGATAGACCGCTTCGCTGTTAGACCATTCGCTGCGCTCATTGATAGATGTTAGACCACTTCGCTGTAAGAAGTAATAATAGCAAAGTGTCCGAATTCCAAAAATTGTATTTAGTTGTCACACTGTCCCGAAGTTTCGGGAGTCGAAGTGTTTGTGATTTTTTTTTTACTACTCACTACTCACTACTCACTATTTATTTCTAATATCACTTTCTATCATACCATCTCGAAGCCTAATAACACGATGCGCGTGTTGCGCAACTTCTTCTTCATGCGTTACGAGAATTACGGTATTGCCTTGTGCGTGAATGGCATCAAAAAGTGCCATGATTTCTAAAGAGGTTTTAGAATCTAAGTTTCCAGTTGGCTCATCGGCCAAAATGATAGAAGGTTTGTTTACGAGAGCTCTTCCAACTGCTACACGCTGTCTTTGACCCCCAGAAAGTTGATTGGGTCTGTGATCCATACGGTCTGCTAATCCAACATCGGTAAGGACTTCTTCGGCTCTTTTGTTGCGTTGCGATTTTGAAGACCCTGCATATACCATAGGAAGTGCTACATTGTCTAATGCCGTAGTTCTAGGTAATAAATTAAAGGTCTGAAATACAAAACCAATTTCTTTGTTGCGTATCTCCGCGAGCTCGTCATCTGTCATGTTGCTTACATCTTGTCCGTTAAGAAGGTACGAACCTGCAGTAGGCGTATCAAGACAACCTAGTAAATTCATTAGTGTAGATTTTCCAGAACCTGAAGGTCCCATTAAAGCAACGTATTCACCCTTTTCAATTTGCAAATCAATACCTTTTAGCACTTTTACAATTTCTTGTCCTAATGGGAAATCTCTTCGTATTCCTTTAATGTCGATAACTAAACTCATGTGTCTTATTGGTTATGGTATAAATATAGCCGAAATTTTAGTATTCGTAACTGCTTTATGTATTTGTTAGGGTGTTAAACCTATCACAAATTAGCGCACTTAAATTACACTCAGTGCATAAGACGCAGCGAGGCCTACTATGTTACATACGTAGCGTAAAATGTTGCTTTTCCTGTTCTTTTCTAAAAAACACCAGTCCCCAATAAAAACTATCAATGCTTATAGTTACCTCTGGATGTGTGCAAATTTCTTCCCAAGCCTCTGTCATGGCTTGGCTCCAATAAATATCATCAAAAATAAGAAGCGTATTGTTATGAACATTAGAAAGTAGTTTGTTAAAATAGTCTAGGGTATTTTTTTTACTATGATTGCCATCTACATACACAAGATCGAATTTTTTCTGAAAAGCTGGAGCAGCAAAAAAATCTTCAAACTTTTGATTGATGAGGTTTATGTTGTTTAATTCAAATACTTCAAAACCTTTTGTAGCAACTGCTGCGGTATTCGGGCAGCCTTCTACTGTGGTAATATGCCCTTTTGGATTTGCCAAGGAGAGTGCAGCAGTAGCGATACCTAAAGAAGTGCCAAGCTCTAATATTTCCGAAGCTCCTAAGTACTTTGTTATTTTAAACAATAAATGTTGTCTTTTTTTGCTAATGCCCGCATGTTTGGCGATGTCTTTAATATTTCTAGTATTGCTTTTAAACACGCGTGACCCTGAACCAAAATCTGTGATTTTGATGGTTTCAATACTATTGCTGAAGCGTTTTTTGAAACGATGTAGTGCAGGTGGGATTTCTTGTTTTTTATAAATGCATTTGGTGAGTAAATCGTACACAAAAGGGGAGTGGACTCCATGTTGGTTGGTGGAGCGAAGTAGAAATTTTAGGTACGATGTTATTTGGTATAACACTATCCTTCTAGTTTTTCAGACAATTCAAACCAGCGCATTTCTTTTTCTTCGATAGCATCTATCATTTCTTGCAAGCGTTTGGATTGCTTGTTAATCTCATCTGTATCCCAATTTTCGGTCGCAAATTTTGCCTGTAATGCTTCCCGTTCGCGTTCTAGCTTAGCAATATCTTTTTCTAATCTGCTATGTTCTTTTTGTTCTTGGTAGCTTAGTTTGGCTTTAGACTCGTCTGCTTTCCAGTTTTTCTTTTCAGTTTTTGGGGTTTCTGTATTTCTTTTTTCTGAAATTTTACTGTCCTCATAAATTCTGTAATCACTATAATTACCAGGGAAATCTAATATTTCGGCATTGCCTTGAAACACAAATAAGTGATCTACAATTTTATCCATGAAATACCTGTCGTGACTTACTACAATTAAGCAGCCTGGAAAATCTAGCAGAAAGCTTTCGAGTACATTTAGGGTGACAATATCAAGATCGTTTGTAGGTTCATCGAGGATTAAAAAATTAGGATTTTGGATAAGTACGGTACATAAATACAGTCTTTTTCGTTCCCCTCCGCTTAGTTTGTCTACAAAATCGTATTGTTTTTTACGATCAAACAAAAAGCGTTCAAGAAGTTGTTGTGCACTTATTTGACGCCCTTTTTTTAGCGGAATATAATCTCCAAATTCTCGAATAACATCAATTACTTTTTGCCCTTCTTTGATGTTTATTCCTTTTTGGGTGTAGTAGCCAAACTTTACAGTATCGCCAATTACAACTTTACCAGCATCGGGTTGTAAAGCTCCCGTCATGATATTTAGGAAGGTAGATTTTCCAGTTCCGTTTTTACCAATAATGCCCACGCGTTCTCCACGTAAGAAGTTGTATTCAAATTTATCGAAGAGTTGTTTTCCTTCAAAGGCTTTCGATATTTTATGAATCTCGACTACTTTGGTGCCCAGGCGTTCCATATTGAGCTCAAGTTGTACCTCGTGATCGTTGCGGCGTTTGTGTGCTCGGGCTCTAATTTCACTAAAGTCGTCCATTCTAGATTTGCTTTTGGTGGTACGCGCTTTGGGTTGGCGACGCATCCACTCTAGTTCTTTTTTGTAGAGTTGTTTTGCTTTGCCAGTTTCGGTAGTTTCTGTTTCTATTCTAGCTTCTCTTTTGTTTAGGTAATAGCTGTAGTTTCCTTTGTAGCTGTAGAGATTTCCTTCATCGAGTTCTACAATTTCATTACAGACACGTTCTAAAAAATAACGGTCGTGTGTCACCATGAATAAGGTGAAATTTTCTTTGGCAAATAAGGCTTCCAGCCATTCAATCATTTCAAGATCTAAGTGGTTGGTAGGCTCATCCATGACCAGTAAATCGGGTTGGGTTAAAAGAGCGTTGGCAAGGGCGAGCCGTTTCTTTTGTCCGCCACTTAAATTTCCAATTTTCTGGTTGAGATCTTCTAGTTTTAGTTTAAAAAGAATTTGTTTGTAGCGTGTTTCAAAATCCCAAGCATTGTGTGAATCCATTGCATCAAAAGCAGCTTGGTAGTTTTCTGTATCATCTGGGTTTAAAATAGCTTTCTCGTAGTTTGCAATGATGTTTAAGATAGGGTTGTCACTAGCAAAAATGGTTTCCTCTATACTTAAAGTTGGATCTAGATTTGGTTCTTGAGAGAGGAAGGCAACTTTTAGGTTTTTTCTAAAAACTACATTTCCTTTATCTGGAGCATCTGTCCCAGAAAGAATGTTGAGAAGGGATGTTTTTCCCGTTCCATTTTTTGCTACAAAACCAATTTTTTGGCCTTGATTAATACCAAAAGAGATGTCTTTAAATAAGACACGTTCGCCATACGATTTTGCAATTTGTTCAACAGAAAGGTAGTTCACAGGATGTTTTTTGTGCAAATTACGGTGTTTTTGATTACTTAAAATGAAATATATTTTATAATTGTCCTGCTTACGCTATATTTGCTCTTTAACAACCCCCTATACATATGAAATTTTCCTACGTGCTACTACTATTCTTAGCTTTGGTAAGTGCCACATCTTGTATATCTACCAAGAAATTAACGTATTTACAAGAAAATAATATTTCAGAAGATAGCTTAGTGTCTATTCGTAAAATGCAGGAGCCGTATCGACTTCAAGTCAACGATCTTTTGAGTATTCGAATAAAAGCCTTAGATCAAAATACAGTGGGTATTTTTAATCCTGTTGCAGAATCTAATTTAGATGCCACTGGAGAACAACGTTTGTACTACGATGGTTTTGTAGTGGACCCTCACGGAAATATTAGAATGCCAAGTTTAGGAGAGATTCCAGTATTGGGTTATACTGTTGAAGAGGTGAGAAAAGATATTGAGAGTCGTTTAAAAAGAGATTATTTTAAAGAAGAGGCTAATATTTTTGTAACGGTAAAACTTGCGGGTATTCGATATACTATAAATGGAGAAATAAATAGAACGGGCTCTAGTATTATTTACAGAGATCAGGTTACTTTAATGGAGGCTATTGCAAACAATGGCGATATTACAGTAACAGGTGATAGAGAGAATATTGTTATTATACGACAATATCCTTTAGGGCAAAAAATTCATCACATAGATTTAACCTCTATTGATGCCATGAGTTCTCCCTACTATTATGTGCAGCCTAATGATTTAATTTTAATTAATCCATTACCTCAAAAATCTATTGGAACTGGAACTACAGGGTTACAATCTTTCACAACTATTTTATCTGTTGTCACAGCGTTAACAACAACTATTTTATTATTTATTAGGTTATAATGAGCGACGAATTTGACATACATGAAGCACAATCTACTTTTGATTTTAAAGGTTTTTTGTACAAATTATTGGCGCATTGGCCTTTGTTTTTAATCACATTAGCAATTGGTTTAGGCATAGCTTACTATATAAATGTTAGAAAGCAAACAGTCTATACGATGACAAATTTGGTGTCTATAAAAGACGATCAAAATCCATTTTTTACTACCAATACGAGTTTAACTTTTAACTGGGGAGGTACTACAGATAAAGTGAATACAGCTATTATCACTTTAAAATCTAGATCTCACAATGAGCAGGTGGTTGAAAAAATGCAATACTACCTTAAGTATAAAAAACAAGGTGAGTATCAAATGATAGATGCCTACAAGAAAACTCCTTTTTTAATTGAAACCGAAAAAGACAAACCACAGCTCCTGTACAAGGATATGAAGGTTGTTTTTCTGGATAGTGTGTCTTTTACCTTAGAAACTACATTTAAAGATGGAAATGTTTCCTTGTTTAATTATGCTACAAAGGAGCGAAGTGTACTCTATCGACAACAAGAAGCATTTAAAAAGACGTTTAATATAGGTCAGAAAATTGAGTTGCCTTTTTTTCATGGCACTTTTTTTCTAAATCCTGCTGTTAAGGTAAAACCTGGTAAAGAATTTTTTATTTCCTTTTCAGATTTTGATGCTACAGTAAAGGGAATTAGTGTGTATGTGGTCCCAGAGTCTAAAGGTTCCTCTGTGTTTACAATGAGAATGAATGGCCATAATAAGAATAAGTTGGTCGATTTTTTGAATACATCTGTTATGGTGTTAAGCGATAACATGCTAAATCAAAAAAACTTGTTTGCTACTAAAACAATAGACTTTATAAATAATAGTCTAGAAGAAAAATCGGATGATATTCGTGACGTAGAAAAAGAACTAGACGAATTTAGAAATAAAACAAAAATATACGATCTTAAACAAGAAGGTACTGAGATCAAAAACAAACTAAGTGTATTAGATGTAAAAAAGCAAGTAAAAGAGCGTGAGTTAGATTATTATAACACCTTAGAAGCTTATTTAAATAAAAGAACAGATTATAGAGAGGTTCCTGCACCTTCTGTTGCTGGGATCACAGAATCAAGTATTTCTTCAAGTGTTTCTAAAATTGTTTCTTTGGCAGAACAAAGAAAAAACATGGAGTATTCTTTTAAAGATGGCGCTCCTGTGTTTGCCGATTTGGATAGGCAAATAAATGCAATAAAAAGAGTTTTGTTAGAAAACATTAGCTCGACAAAGGGTTTAATTTCTAGAGAATTATCACGTATTAATAGCGACATAAGCTCCTATGACTA
This sequence comes from Patiriisocius sp. 208BN25-11, assembly GCF_058147145.1. NCBI lineage: Bacteria > Pseudomonadati > Bacteroidota > Flavobacteriia > Flavobacteriales > Flavobacteriaceae > Patiriisocius > Patiriisocius sp. 208BN25-11. Next base: position 65,361 of record NZ_JBYVJY010000001.1, on the reverse strand, counting down.
TAAGATAAGTAAATTGCCAAAAGAACAACAAGAGCTTCTTAAAATTGAACGAAGGTATAACATAAATCAAGGTACATATAACTTGTTTCTGTCTAAGCTAAGTGAGGCTAAGTTGGTGAAGGCTGCTAATGTGAGTGATGTGCTTGTTATAGATTATGCAAAAGATACCGGAGGAGGTAAAATTGGTCCTAATACGCAGCTAAACTATATGATGGCTTTGCTTTTTGGATTTTTGATTCCATTTGTTCTTGTTTTTATAAAATCATTCTTCAATAATAAAATAGATACTGTAAAAGACATAGAAAGCCTTTCTAAAATACCAATTCTAGGTGCCGTTGGAAAGAGCACAGTTAAAAATAACTTGGCAGTTTTAACAAAACCTAAATCTTCTATAGCTGAATCATTTAGAGCCATTCGTTCGAGCCTACAATTTTTTTATAAGAAACAAGGTATTGAAGGGGCAAAAACAGTATTAGTAACATCTTCTGTAAGTGGTGAAGGAAAGACATTTTGTTCTATTAATATTGCATCTGTATTCGCATTGAGTGAAAAAAAGACTGTACTTCTTGGTCTTGATTTAAGAAAACCGAAAATATTTGGTGATTTTGATATTAAAAATGAAGTGGGTGTTGTGAATTATCTTATCAGAGATAAAAATTTGGACGAAGTAATACAAAAAACCCACGTAAATAACCTAGATATTATTACTTCTGGTACGATTCCTCCAAATCCATCAGAGCTATTAATCAGTGATCAGATGGAAATGCTGATCAATGAGTTAAAAGATAGATATGATTATATTGTTTTGGATTCTCCGCCGCTAGGTCTTGTTTCAGATTCTTTGGAGCTTGTCAAGTTTGCAGATGCAACCATCTATATGGTACGTCAAAATTATACTAAGAAAGGAATGTTCTCACTTATTAACGAAAAATATAAAAAAGGAGAAATAAGCAATATTAGTTTTGTGCTCAATTTTTTTGAAGACAAAGCCAAGTATGGTTATGGGTACGGATATGGCTATGGGTACGGATATGGCTATGGATCCTATGGAAATGGCTACCATGAAAATGAAGAAACCCCTTCATTTTTAAAGCGCTTATGGCAAAAGATTTTTAAGAAGCGAAGTTGAGTACTTTTGCTTCGGAAATGTAATGCATCAATCCTGTTTTAATTAAAATTTTATAATTAGAATTTAGTTCAAATATTTTAATTAAAAGGCTTAATTTTGCCCCGTTAAAAGCGAAAGATGCTTCACAAGTAATTTAAGACTTGTTTTTATATAATATGAAAGAAAATCCAACGATTGCAATCATAGGTTTAGGTTATGTAGGCCTGCCTTTAGCTGTTGCCTTTGCAGAAAAATTTAAAGTAATTGGTCTTGACATCAATGAGCAACGTATTTTAGAATTAAAATCTGGAAAAGATCATACCTTAGAAATAAGTGATGATGAATTAAAAAAGGCATTAAAAGGCTCTGCTAATGCTGGTCTTGTAGTGACTGCAGATACTAAAGAAATTGCCGACGCTACTGTTTTTATAGTAACCGTGCCAACCCCTACTAATAAATACAACCAACCAGTATTAACACCCCTAGTGAAAGCGAGTGAAACTGTGGGAGCCGTTTTAAAAGATGGAGATGTAGTGATTTATGAATCTACAGTATATCCTGGTGTTACAGAAGATGTTTGTGTGCCAATTCTAGAAAAAGTATCTAGAATGAAGTTTAACCAAGATTTCTTCGCTGGGTATTCGCCAGAGCGAATCAATCCAGGAGATAAAAAGCACACGGTTACAAAAATATTAAAGGTTACTTCAGGTTCTACACCAGAAATTGCAAGGTATGTAGATGATCTATATAAAAAGGTAATTACTGCAGGAACACACTTAGCACCTACTATAAAAGTTGCTGAGGCAGCTAAGGTTATTGAAAACTCTCAAAGAGACATCAATATTGCCTTTGTAAATGAGCTTTCAAAAATATTTAGATTGTTAGATATCAATACACAAGATGTATTAGAAGCGGCCGGAACTAAGTGGAATTTTATAAAATTTTCACCTGGTTTGGTTGGAGGACATTGTATAGGTGTTGACCCTTATTATCTTGCGCAAAAAGCATTGGAAGAAGGGTATAATCCAGAAATTATTTTAGCAGGTAGAAGAATGAATGACGGAATGGGCGCTTATGTTGCCAGTGAAGTCATTAAATTAATGATTAAGAAGGACGCTAAAGTCAAAAATGGAAATGTGTTGGTAATGGGCATCACGTTTAAAGAAAATTGCCCAGATATAAGAAACAGTAAGGTAATAGATGTCATAGACGAACTTAAGAAATTTAACTTAGGTGTTGATGTCTACGACCCTTGGGCAAACCAAGAAGAGGTTTCTAGAGAGTTTGATCTTTCTCTTCATACTCATCAGGATACATTGAAAGAATCGTATGATGCGATTATTCTTGCAGTATCTCATGAAGAGTTTCAAAATTTTGATCTAACAAAATATAGCGCAAAAAATGCAGTGGTATTTGATGTAAAATCATTTTACCCATCACATAAAACAGACGGAAGGTTATAATGTTTACAACTCCCTATCATACAGCAGATTTATCTAAACTACAATTTTTAATCACAGGTGGTGCTGGTTTTATTGGAAGCAATATTACAGCCTACTTATTAAAATACGGTGCGAAAAAAGTTCGTGTTTTGGATAATCTAGCAACGGGCCATATGGCTAATATTTCAGCTTTTAAAAATCATCCATCCTTTGAGTTTATGGAAGGGGATATACGTGATTTAGAGACCTGTAAAAAAGCAATGGACGGAATTGACTATGTTTCTCATCAAGCCGCACTAGGTTCGGTGCCGAGATCTATCAATAATCCAATTACATCTAATGAAGTAAACGTAAGTGGATTTTTAAATATGTTGGTCGCACAAAATGAGAGTAGTTCTGTAAAGAGACTTGTATACGCAGCCTCTAGTTCTACCTATGGTGACAGCAAAGCACTTCCTAAAGTAGAAGCGAATATTGGTAAGCCAATTTCGCCATATGCAGTCACTAAATTGGTGAATGAAATTTATGCAGATGTGTTTCATAAAACCTATGGAACGGCCACTATTGGATTGCGTTACTTTAATGTTTTCGGACCAAAGCAAAGCCCGACAGGAGCTTATGCAGCAGTAATTCCATTATTTATGCAGGCATTGGTAGATGAAAAGGCTCCAACAATTAATGGTGATGGAACACAGACACGCGATTTCACCTATGTGGAGAATGCAGTACAGGCAAATATTCGTTCTTTCTTTGCAGAAGATGCTGCAGTAAACGAAGTATTTAATATTGCTTTTGGAGATAGAATTGGATTAAACAATTTGTGGGATTCATTACAGGAAGTATCTAATAAAAAGCTGGCTGCTGTTTATGGGCCACCAAGACAAGGTGATGTTAAAGACTCTCTAGCAGATATATCGAAAGCAAGAAAACTCTTAAGCTATGATCCATTATTTTCATTACAAGATGGGTTAAAAGTTACCTGGGAACATTTTATAGCATAACCTCTAAATGTGATATCTTTAGTCTGAGGATAATGCTCTAAAAACGCTAAGACTTAATCTATGAAACAAGAAGAATGGTTATATGAAATATCCTCAAAAAGACCTCTTATAGATTTAAATTTTAAAGAGATTTGGCGGTATAGAGACTTATTGGTTTTGTTTGTAAAACGAGATATAGTAACAGTTTACAAGCAAACTGTTTTAGGGCCTCTTTGGTTTTTTATACAACCTTTATTTACTTCTGTAATTTTCACCTTAGTTTTTAATAATATTGCAGAAATTAAAACAGATCCTATTCCTTCTTTTCTTTTTAACCTTTCAGGAATTACTGCTTGGAACTATTTTAGAACCTGTTTGGTTACTACTTCAGGAACCTTTAGAGCTAATGCGGGGCTATTTGGAAAGGTGTATTTCCCAAGATTTATTGTGCCGCTCTCAAAAGTGATATCAAATTTAGTGCGTTTTGGAATTCAATGTTTAATTATTCTAGGGTTTTACCTTTACTACGTTTTTAGCACAGGAGCAACCATAACTCCAGATGCTAATTTATTGCTCTTTCCTGTATATGTCATTTTAATGGCTGTGATGGGATTAGGGTTTGGTATGATACTCTCAACCATGACCACAAAATATAGAGATGTATCTATTTTAGTGGGTTTTGTAATGCAGTTGTTAATGTATGTGTCTGCGGTGCCATATCCAATGAGAGAAATAAAAGAAAAAGCTGCCGAGTATAGCTGGATTGTAGATTATAACCCCATAGCATATTTAATTGAAGGATTTAGACGTAGTTTATTTGCTACTGAAATGTTAGTGTTCGAATGGGCTTCCTTTTTCATGATTTGCGGAATCACCTTTGTTGTCTTTTTTATCGGGCTCATTTTATTTAATAGAACTGAAAAGACATTTATAGATACCGTATAATGATATTTTAATAGGGTTGATTTTTTTTTCTGAAATGTTAGAAAACGACACTTTTTTATAAGGGAGACCGTAGCCAAGGTGGCTTTGATTAGTTATAATAACTAATAATTGATACATTTAATAATTGTTTTTTATTGAAGTACTCGTGTGTAATAATAAAGGATGTTTTATAAATATCCTGTTTAATTTTAAGTTGAGATGTTAATAGTTTCGGCAGGGATGCAAAAATCTGGAAGTGCATATATTTATAATATCATCAACGATTTACTGATTGAATGTGGAGGAAGTGATGCAAGAGAGATCACCAAGAACTATTCATTAGATGCTATCTTACGATGGCAAAATAATAATATAGAGCATCTTGATTTTAAAATAGCCAGGCGCTTAATTAAAATTGGTAAAAAGGATGGCGCATTTGCGATAAAAACGCATAATGCTCCAACATTTGCTCAGAAGTTTTTTATGTCAATTGGGCTTTTGAAAACTGTATACATTCATAGAGATCCAAGAGATGTATTATTGTCTGCTGTTGATCATGGAAATAAAATTTTAGCAAAAGGAGAGTCGCATACTTTTGCAGAGATGGTAAACTTTAAAGATGCTTTTTTAAATGTTAAAGATTGGGTAGGGGTCTATGATGCTTATAAGAAGAGCAAAAACACACTGACAATTAAATATGAAGATTTATATTTATTTCCAGAAGAAACAGTAAAAAAAGTGTGTTCTTATTTAAAAATAAATCCATCAAAAGAACTTGTTTCAAAGGTGTTATTAAAGTATAACAAAGACAATCCTAATGCAATTTTAAATGCGTTGCATTTTAATAAGGCAAAAGTGGGTAGGTATAAAGATGAAATGTCTCAAGAAGAACAACGTATCTTTAAAGAAGAAATGGGCGAAGATATTCTTAGAATGGGATACGAATTATAAAAGTAACAAATGAGTAAGGTAATATTAAAAGTAGAGAATGTATCTAAGCAATACCGATTGGGATTGGTTGGTTCTGGCTCGTTAAAACATGACCTTAATAGATTTTGGCATCGCATTCGCGGTAAAGAAGATCCTTATTTAAAAATTGGTGCTGTTAATGATAGAAGCAAAAAAACATCTGCTTCATATGTTTGGGCATTAAAAAATATCAACTTCGAGCTTAATGAAGGAGATGTAATAGGAATCATTGGTAAAAACGGTGCAGGAAAATCTACCTTGTTAAAGCTTTTATCACAAGTTACGAGCCCCACAACTGGAACTATTAAATTTAATGGTAGAATTGCTTCCCTTCTAGAAGTAGGAACTGGATTTCATCCCGAATTAACAGGTCGTGAAAACATTTATTTAAATGGTGCTGTTTTGGGAATGACAAAAGCTGAGATAACATCAAAAATAGACGAGATTATTGAGTTCTCAGGCTGTGAAATGTATATTGATACTCCCACAAAAAGATACAGTAGTGGTATGACTGTTCGTCTTGCTTTTGCTGTTGCCGCACACTTAGAACCAGATATATTAGTGATTGATGAAGTACTAGCTGTAGGAGATGCCGACTTTCAAAAAAAGGCCATTGGGAAAATGAAAGATATTTCTTCAAGTGAAGGAAGAACTGTTTTGTTTGTAAGTCATAATATGGCAAGTGTAAAAAAATTGTGTTCTCGTGGTTTGGTAATGGAGCATGGATCCATAGCTTTTGAAGGCGATGTAGATGCTTGTCTTAAACATTACCTTAAAAATGAAGATGAGATGTCTGGAAGTACCAAACACATCTCTTGGGATGTCAAAGATGCGCCAGGTTGTGAAGAATTCAAACTAAAAAGTATTACAACAAAAAATAGTGCTGGTGAGATAATTGGTTCTTTTACAGACGATCAATCTATTCATGTTTTTATTGATACAGAGGTGTTAGAGCCCATCAGAAACATGAGAATGAGCTTTAAACTATTTAATGAAAAGGACATCATTGTTTTTTCATCTAGCTCACATTTATATGAGATGACAGATAAAAAACCCGGAGAGTATCATTATGAAGTAATAATTCCTGCCTATTTGCTAAACCAAGGAACCTATCGTATACAATTACAAGCTGGGATACCTGAGGTGAAACATTTGTTGTTTGCAACGAAAGTGCTTAGTTTTGATGTACTTAAAATTTCAGATTCTGGAACCATTTATGCTACAGTGCTTCCTGGAGTGGTTGCACCCAAAATTGATTGGAAGATTAATTAAATCGTTCGCAAACGATTTTTAACCCTAAAAAAGCACGCTTAATTAGATTATTATGATTTCTATTCAAAAAAAATTCTTGTTTATCCATATCCCAAAGACAGGAGGGAATAGTATCCAAAATATTTTGCAAAAGTATTCCGATGATGAACTTGTAATTTTAGGAGCGCATCAAGATGGTAAAGAGCGTTTTGAAGTAAGAAATATTGAGTACCCTTCTTTAGAGAAGCATTCTACATTAAGTGATTATAAAACTGCTATTAGCAAGGAGATGTATCCGTCACTTTTTAAATTTGCAACGATTAGAAATCCCTGGGATATGATGATATCCTATTTTTTCTCCCCTCATAGAGGAGTTACAGAGTGGAATAGAGATGGCTTCTTAGAATTATTAGATACAGTACCAACTTTTAGTCATTTTACGAAAGTGAATGCTCCTTCCAAAAGATTTTTTCTATTCAAAAAGAAAGATACTTCGAGTCACGATGCCTTAGATTTTGTAATTCGATTTGAGCATCTAGATGAAGACTTTAAAAAATTATGTGCTTTAATTGATATCCCTTATGAGGCACTGCCAAAAAGGAATCAATCCAAAAGAAATCATTATTCTATCTATTATGATGATGAACTTATTCAAAAAGTAGCTGATAAATTCTCCTTCGAAATAGCGCATGGAGCTTATACATTTCAGAAAAACTAAAATGTATTTATGAAAGAAGAAGCACTTGTTTTTATTATATCTCAACCACGAAGTGGATCCACATATCTTCAGAGATTACTTTCTAATGCAGAAAATGTAAATACTACAAGTGAACATTGGGCAATGTTACATTTTGCGCAAGCAATAAAACCCGATTTGGTTTCTGGTCGCTTCGATGCAAAAATGGCGCATAAAGCTTTTGTAGATTATTTAGAAAAGAACCCATCGTATCATTTTAGAAAAGACTTTAAACAGTTTCTTTTATCATTATATACTCCCTTGTTTGAGGGCCATCAATTTGTAATTGATAAAACACCTCGCTATTGGGAAATGCTGCCAGAGATACAGGAACTATTCCCTAAAAGTAAATTTGTTATTCTTAAAAGAAACCCTGTTGAGGTAGCTACATCTATTATTAAAACATGGGAGATACAGAGTTTAGAGGAATTAAATTATTACCGAAGAGATCTTTTAGAAGCTCCGTTTGTATTAGAAGCGTTTTCTAAAACAAACCAACAAAACACTTCTGTTGCTATAGTCCACTATGAAGATCTAAAAAACAATCCCGAAGTTGCTTTAGAAAAGCTAACAACGTTTATAGGATATGCTTTCGATAAAAGCATGCTAGATATAAAAGCAAACAATAAAACGGAAGGGCTTTTTGGAGATCCATTTCAGAATAAGAAATATGAACATGTTTTTACCAAAGAAAAATCGAATACATTTATCATTTCAGATGAATTGCATGACTTTATAGCTGGATATGCTCTTTTTGCAGATCAATTTAAATTCGAAAAATCAGATCTTCAGTTTCTTGAAATCACAAAAAAACACCCAGCCTTTAAGCGATTTTTAGAATTGCCTGAGTATCGACATGGGATGACTACAAACGATTTTAAAGTAGCACATTTGGAACATGAAAAACAGCAATTAGAAAGGGAGTTAGGTTCAATTTTAAACGCCACTAGTTATCGCTTGTATCAAAAAATGATAACTCCTTTCAAGAAAATAAAACAAATTTTAAAGTAAACTAGTAGATGCCACTAATTTCAATAATTATCCCTTCTTTTAATTCGAGTGAGACCATTTCAGAATCGCTTGATAGTATCCTTGCACAAGATTTTAAGGATGTTGAGGTCCTAATAATGGACGGATTATCTAAAGACACTACTGCAGAGATTGTTCAGCCCTACACAGAAGAACATGCTAACATTCTATTTTATTCTGAAAAAGATACTGGAGTGTATGATGCTATGAATAAAGGTATTAAAACTGCAACAGGAGATTACTTGTATTTTATGGGTAGTGATGATGTATTTTTTGAAGATACAACCTTGTCTAAAGTAAGTTCAAGTCTTGTAGCTGGAGTAGATTTTTTCTACGGAAATATCCAGTTCAAACATAATAAACGAATCTATTCTGGGGAGTCGAACTTGGATAGACTTATGGTGGAACAAATTAGTATTTGTCATCAAGCCATTTTTTATTCGAAAAGAGTTTTTGAAATTGTTGGAAATTATGACTTAAAATACTACGTTCATGCAGATTATGAATTTAACATTCGCTGTTTTAAAAATGAAGCTATTGGCATACAATATACAGATCAAGTAATTGCTATATTCAATGAAAACGGACTGAGCGGTACTTCTTCAAATGCAGACGGATTTCACACCTGGTTAACAAATATTACGGGCGAAAGAGATTTTGTTTTAAGATTGTATTATAAAAATAGAAAGCTTCAACATGATTTAAAAAATGTAGAAAATTCTACAAGTTTTAAGTTGGGGAAATTCTTGTTATCCCCTCTAAAATTATTAAAAAAAATAGGCAAATAATCTTGGTATGGCATCTGTTGAAAGCCCTCTTTTTTCAATTATTATCCCTACCTATAATTCTGAGGCTACCCTTGCTATATCATTAGAAAGTATTGCAAGTCAGTTGTTTGCAGATGTTGAAGTGATTATTATGGATGGTCTCTCAAAAGATACTACACTAGAGGTTGCAGAAGGATTTAAAGGTAAGATTCCAGGATTGAAAATATTTTCTGAAAAAGATGATGGTATTTATGATGCTATGAATAAGGCCCTGCAAAAAGTAACTGGTGCCTGGGTCCTTTTTTTAGGAAGTGATGATGCTCTTTTTAGCAATGATGTGTTACAGGAAATTTCAGAAAAGATAAAAAAAACAGATGCGAAAGTACTCTACGGGAATGCACATATTGTTGGAGATACAGGTTGGGCAAAAGATGGAGAACTCTATGCGGGTGCTTTTACCATAGAAAAATTATTGAACCAAAATATTTGCCATCAAGCAATGTTTTATAACACACGTTTTATCATCGATGAAATTGGCTTGTTTGCTACAAAATATACCAAAAGTAGTGACTGGGATTTTAATATTCGATGCTGGGCCAAAAAGCCTTTCGAATATGTTGATACTACCATCGCAAATTTTGTAGCTGGAGGTTTCTCTACAGACAGCACTGATGTGGCTTTTGGTGACGATTATGTAGAAAATGTGCTTCGTTATTTTAAAATAAACCCTTTTCATTCACTTGTAAACAGAAAGGATTTTGTTTACTACGCAAAGGTGCTTACTTTGCAAAAAGAGAATTATCCTTTATTGTATAAAATGACAAGCTTAAAAAACAGATTATTTCGTAAATTCAAAAAACGTTTATGACTTATCAAAACATTGCCTTTACGATTTGTTCTAATAATTATTTAGGACAAGCCCTTGCGCTTAAAAAATCTTTTTTAACGCATAATCCTGGATTTGGTTTTTATATCGTTTTAGTCGATAAAATGATAGATGAGGTAGATTATAGTTTGTTTGAACCTGCACATATTGTTCCCATTGCAGACATTCCTGCTTTGGATTTAGAGGATCTTTTTGAACGCTATTATATTATAGAACTAAATACTAGTGTGAAGCCTAGTGCAATTAAGTATTTGTTGCAAAAAAATAAGGATGCCAAAACGATTTATTATCTAGATCCAGATTTATATTTTTATCAGTCTCTGGAAGAAACCAATACCCTGCTTCAAGAAAAGAGTATGGTCTTAACGCCGCATATTTTATCGCCTATACCTAGGGATGGACGTATGCCAGAAGAGAATACCTTTTTTAGGTTTGGAATTTATAATCTAGGTTTTTTAGGATTGAATGCCCAACATCCCGAAACACATAAAATGCTAGATTGGTGGGAAGAACGTAATCTTAAGTTTGGCTATGATAGACCGCATAAAGGCTATTTTGTAGATCAATTATGGATGGAATTAGCACCATTATTTTTTCAAGATGTTCATATACTGAAGACTTATAATTATAATATGGGACCTTGGAATTTGCATGAACGAGAAGTGGTTTCTGTAGATGGAAATACTGTTGTCTTAAATGATTCTTCTACCTTGGTGTTTTATCACTACAGTAAGATAGCAATGGAGCCTGAAAAAGTATCTAGAGAATATGATCGGTATTTGTTGACAGACTTTCCGCTCTTACAAGAGTTGTATAGAGATTATAAGGCTGTTTTGCAGGAGTGTAATTTTTATGAGATGAAGAAACTCGGTATTACATATCCAGTAAAAATGTCTTTAAACCCAGTTGCTAAAAAGCACTCTTTGTTACATGTTTTTTTCATGAAGCTGAGTAATGGTTTTAAAGTGTTAGCGAATAAAGTTTAACTAATTACGTAAGATTTTTGATATGCTAAAGCTATCTGTAGTTACAGTAAATTATAATAATGCTCAGGGGTTAAAAGAGACCCTGCAAAGTGTTGCTAGTCAAAGCGTAAAGGGCGTAGAGCATATTGTTGTAGATGGGGATTCTAAAGATGAAAGCATCCAGCTTTTAAAACAACATGCCGCCAGTATTCAATATATTAGCGAGCAAGATACTGGAGTTTATGAAGCTATGAATAAGGGTATTGCTTTGGCAAAAGGTCAATACATACTATTCTTAAATAGTGGCGATGTTTTTTTTAATACTACTGTTCTTGCGTCTATTTTACCTAAATTAGATCCACAAATTGCCATATACTATGGAGACCTTGTGTTTCAATCTACAACTGAAGAATTTATTAAAAAATATCCAGATAAATTAGATTTTAGTTTTTTTATTAAAGATTCTTTGCCGCATCCTAGTACTTTTATTAGAAGAGACCTTTTTGACACGCTTTTTTTATATACTGAATCGTTTAAGATAATTTCTGACTGGGAGTTTTTTATTCATGCTATATGTAAAGAGAATGTGCCGTATCAACATTTAAATGAGACAATAGCGATATTTGGGATGGACGGTATGTCCAATGATCCTAAGAATAAAGCACTAATCATGCAAGAAAAAGAACAGGTGTATCAAAAGCATTTTAAAGCGTATATTGATGATGCGAACACACTTATTGTACAAAATAAATTGTTAAGCAGAAATGATGTTCAAACCCTTCTTGGTTTTAAAGATAGTAAATTGGCAAGACGAATTGCTTTTAACGTTCTTAAAATAATTCATAGGCTTTTTGTAAAATAATATGATTCCAAAAATTATTCATTATTGTTGGTTCGGTCTGTCACAAAAAAGTGACATAGCGTTGCAGTGTATTGCAAGTTGGAAAGAATTCGCACCCGATTTTGAACTCAAAGAATGGAATGAGCATAATACAGCTTCTTTTCAAAATAATTTTTACAAAAATGCCTACCGTAAAAAGAAATATGCATTTGTTGCCGACACCATTCGAGTGGCCGTTTTAAAGGAATATGGCGGTATTTATATGGACTTAGACATGTTGTTGTTACAGCCCATTGCTCCCTTATTGAACTATGACTTTTTTAGCGGGTATGAAGTAGATGGAAGAACAGCCTATGGTTTATTTGGAGGCATTCCTAATCATAGGTTTTTTAATACAATGCAGGATTTTTATGAGAAGACGCCTTTTAATCAATTTTCATTGCCTGTCATTACGCACACATTTGCTGCAACCATTCATAAAGACCAATTGCTAGAGAACGAACATATTTTTGATCCAGAATATTTTTATGCATTAGCATATCAAGACAAGGATAAAGGGTATACGTCTTTTGTAACATCAAATAGTTATGCGGTACATTTGTGGGATCATTCTTGGGCGCCTTCAGTATCCAAAAATAGTCTAGGAACACTATTTGGAAATTTAAAAATAGTAGTAACAGATACCCTTTTTTATGGATACCCAATGTCGTATTTTAAAAGGTATGGCAAGGAGTTCTCAAGAAAAATAATTAACAAAGTACTAAAAAGAGTATGAGTGTTAAAGTGCTACATATAACAACTTCTTATAGAGGTGGTGCAGGCATCGCAGCGCTGAGATTGCATAACGCTTTGCAGGAACAGGGCATCTTGTCTGGCTATTTATCAAGAGGTAAAACAGTAGGTTTTGATGGTGTTCTCATGGAAGACGACTTTTTGAAGTACAAGAGACCGTCTTTTTTTAAAAAACTACAACTACGATTGTTTCCTTCAAAAAAAGTAAAACAACTTCGTAAATACCAAGCTTTACAAAAAGAACTGAATTGTGAAATAGCGACCTTTCCATTTTCAATAGTAGCACTTCATAAGCACCCCTTGGTGAAAGAGGCAGATGTCTTGCATTTACATTGGGTTGGGGGTATTTTAGACTACCCTACTTTTTTTAAAGCGGTAGACAAGCCCATTGTGTGGACCTTACATGACATGAATCCTTTTATGGGTGTTTTTCATTATAAAAATGATGCATTGCAAAACAAAAATGTAGCGATATTGGCTTCGGAAATGTTAGTTGTTAAGACTACTGCCTTAGCCCATGTTAAGAAAGGAGCTTTAGTGAGTCCATCGGCTTGGTTGCTAGAAGCGGCTCAAAAAAGCAAGGTGTTTTCTCACTTTGAAGAGCAGCTCGTCATCGCCAATGGAGTCAATAGTAATGCCTTTGCAAGTGTTGATGCAAAGGAAGCTAGGAAACGCTTTCATATTTCCGAAGAAGAACAGGTGGTACTCTTTGTTGCAGGAGCACTCGATATCCACAGAAAAGGATTCGATTTGTTGGCGGAGGCCTTGCGTCTTATTAAAACGCCAATTACCTTATTAACAGTAGGAAAAGGCGTCGTGAAAGTGCCAAATAAAGAAGTAAAAATAGTACCTTTGGGCTTTTTAGAAACCCCAGAACAAATAGCGGCTGCCTACAGTGCAGCAAATGTTTTTGTATTGCCAAGTAGAGAAGATAATTTGCCAAATACAATGCTAGAATCTTTTGCCTGTGGCACGCCAATTATTAGTTTTGCAAACGGTGGCATGAAAGAGCATATTGCGAATGGAGCGAACGGAATATTAGCCAAGGAAATTTCGGCAAAAGCCCTAGCAGAAAGCATTACTTCTTTCTTTGAAAATGACGAAACGAGAAACATAGAAAGCATTCGAAATTATGCTAAAACCCATTTTTCTTTTGAGAAACAAGCAAAAGAATATGTGGCAATTTATAATGCAATAACGAACTGAAAAATAACCAAGCATATACATGAAAGTAGCATTTATTACAGGAGTTACAGGGCAAGATGGAGCCTATTTAAGTGAGTTTTTACTTAAAAAAGGCTACCAAGTACACGGCCTTAAGCGTAGATCATCTTTGTTTAATACAGATCGTATAGACCATTTGTATCAAGATCCGCATACCGACAATCGTAACTTTATGTTGCATTATGGGGATATGACAGATAGTACAAATTTAATTCGACTCATTAAAGAAATACAACCCGATGAGATTTATAATCTTGCGGCGATGAGTCATGTGCATGTGTCATTTCAAATTCCAGAATACACAGCAAATGCCGATGGAATTGGTTCACTACGTATTTTAGAAGCCGTTCGTTTTTTAGGTTTAGAAAATAAAACAAAGGTATATCAAGCATCTACCTCAGAGCTATATGGTAAAGTACAAGAAGTGCCTCAAACCGAGACAACTCCCTTTTACCCGCGCAGCCCTTATGCCGTTGCAAAAATGTATGCCTATTGGGCGACTGTAAACTATCGTGAAGCCTATGGTATTTTTGCTGCCAATGGTATTCTATTTAACCATGAATCTCCAGTACGAGGAGAGACTTTTGTGACAAGAAAGATTACACGTGCGGCATCAAGAATTGGATTAGGATTACAAGATTGTTTGTACATGGGAAATCTCGATGCAAAAAGAGATTGGGGACATGCTAAAGATTATGTACGTATGATGTGGATGATTTTACAAGCAGAAGAACCTGAAGATTGGGTGATTGCCACTGGAAAAACCACGTCTGTTCGTGATTTTATTAGAATGGCATTCGATAAGATTGGTGTGGAACTAGAATTTAAGGGCGAAGGCGTTGACGAAAAAGGATACGTATCTGCAAGTAATGATGAACGTTTCCAAGTAGCAGTTGGGAAACAAATAATTGCAGTAGATCCTGCTTATTTTAGACCTACAGAAGTTGAATTGCTTATTGGTGATGCTACAAAAGCGAAAGAAAAGTTAGGTTGGGTACCAGAATATCAATTAGATGAATTGGTGTCTGAAATGATGGAAAACGATATCAAGCTGATGCAAAAAGAACAGTATTTACAAAAAGGAGGTTTTAGAATAAACAATTACTTTGAGTAGATAGTACGATGGAGAAAACAGCCAAAATATATATAGCGGGTCATAGAGGATTGGTGGGAAGTGCCATTGTAAGACAATTACAAGATCAAGGATACACCAATTTGGTTCACAGAACTCATAAAGAGCTTGACCTTACAAGTACCCAAGCAGTTGCTGCTTTTTTTGAACAAGAACAACCAGAATATGTAGTACTTGCTGCTGCAAAAGTTGGAGGAATTCATGCCAATAACGTATACAGAGCAGATTTTATCTACGAGAATTTGATGATTCAAAATAACGTGATTCATCAAAGCTATCTCTCTGGTGTTAAAAAGTTATTGTTTTTAGGAAGTACCTGTATTTATCCAAAAAATTGTTCGCAGCCCATTAAAGAAGACTATTTACTCACAGATGTTTTAGAGTACACCAATGAGCCCTATGCAATTGCAAAAATTGCAGGAATTAAAATGTGTGAGAGCTACAACTTACAATACGGCACCAATTTTATTAGTGCCATGCCGACCAACCTATATGGACCTAATGATAATTTCGATTTAGAAAAAGCGCATGTATTACCAGCATTGCTAAGAAAAATTCACCTAGGAAAAGCATGGGAACAAAATAATTGGGAAGCACTTAGAGCAGATTTAAACAAGCTTCCTATTGGAGTAATTGATGGATCTGCCAGTGAAGAGGCCATTGTTGCTAGATTTCAAGAGTTAGGAGTTACCAAGAAAGATGGGGTTGTTACTGTAGAGATTTGGGGTAGCGGGAAACCCATGAGAGAATTGTTATGGGTAGATGACATGGCAAGTGCGTGTTTGTATTTACTCACTGAAGTAGATGCAGATATTTCTGGAAAAGAGGTGAGAAATACACATGTCAATATTGGTACTGGGAGCGATATTTCTATTGCAGGACTAGCACAACTTATTAAAAAAGTAGTTGGCTATGAAGGTGATTTTGTATTCAATGCAAATAAGCCAGACGGAACCATGAAAAAACTAACCGATGTTTCTAAAATAAACGCCATGGGTTGGAAGGCCAAAATTTCTCTAGAAGAAGGCCTACAGAAAATGTATCATTGGTACCAAACGTAAACACAATGGGTGTTCCAAAAGTTTCTATAATTACCATTAGTTTTAATGATGTGGAGGGTTTACAAAAGACCATTACATCTGTTAAAAATCAAACCTATGCCAATATCGAATACCTTGTGATTGATGGTGGTTCTAAAGATGGAACTTCGGAAATATTAGCTACCGAAACAAATGCAATAGATTTTTGGTTAAGTGAACCCGATACGGGAATTTATAATGCCATGAATAAAGGCATTTCTAAGGCTAAAGGGACCTATCTTCAATTTTTAAATGCTGGAGATGTTTATACAAGTGAAACTGCATTGTATGATTTTGTAAATCATCCGCTATTTTCTGGAGATGTTATATATGGAGATTACCAATTTGAAACGGGTGGGAAATCATATCCCGATACATTAACTCCTCAATTTTTTATGAGGACCTCCTTGCCTCATCAAAGTACTTTAATTTCAAAAAAGGTATTTGATGCCATGGGCTTGTATGATGAGAGCTATAAGATTATTGGAGATCGCGCTCATTTTGTAAAATCATTTTTAAGCAATCAATTTCAATTTAAGCGTGTGCCAATTGCGCTTACCGTTTTTGATTTAACTGGGATTAGCAATGCACCAGAGTATAGGGCGTTAAAAATAGATGAAGATATCAGGATGTTTAAAGAATATTTTGGAATTTATTACCAAGATTATGTAGAGTTGTTGGCTGTAAAACAACAAGTAAAAGAGCTACAACGCCAAACACTAGGTGGGATTTTAAAGCGAATTCAATATAAAATAAAAAGTATATGGAGTCGCCGCTAGTAAGTGTTATTGTGCCTACCTACAATAGGGTTGCCTATTTAGAAAGGACACTCCAAAGTATTTTAGCTCAAACCTATCCTAAGGTTGAAATTATTGTGGTAGATGACGGTTCTCCTAATGATGCTACTGAAATGTTATGCAACAAATTAGCAGTTAGATACCTTAAAATTGAGAATAGCGGCGGACCAGCAACACCTAGAAATAGGGGGTTTGAAATTGCCAATGGAGCTTATATTGCTTTTTTGGATGATGACGATCTTTGGCTTCCTCATAAGATAGAGACGCAAGTAGCAATTTTAGAAAAAAATAAAGACTACGGAATTGTACATGGCCCCTGCAAAATCATTGATGAAAATGATACCGAGACGGGAGAAATTATAGGGAAACCTCGCGATGCAAATTTAAAGCATGGTGATGTTCGTGACAGAATGATGGGACGTTTTACACTCATGATGCCCACACCATTACTAAGAAGATCGGTATTAGACACTGTTGGAGTTTTTAATCAAGAAATTCCTGCAGCGCTTGAAGATGTTGAGTTTTGGAATAGATGCTCTTTTAAAACAAAGTTTTACTACCATCCAGAAATTTTGGTTTTGTACAGAAAACATGCTGCTAATATTTCAGCAAAAAATAAAAACTATGTTCGTTTGCCATTATATTTACGTGATGTAATG
Organism: Patiriisocius sp. 208BN25-11; assembly: GCF_058147145.1. Taxonomy (NCBI): domain Bacteria; kingdom Pseudomonadati; phylum Bacteroidota; class Flavobacteriia; order Flavobacteriales; family Flavobacteriaceae; genus Patiriisocius; species Patiriisocius sp. 208BN25-11. The sequence goes on along the minus strand of NZ_JBYVJY010000001.1, from coordinate 47,780 downwards.
AAAAAGGCACGTGCAGAAAATGAAATTGATGCTGCAGTTCAAAATCAAATAAAAAAAAATATTTTGGGTATGCAAGCAAAATATATAAAGACAAATACACTACAAACACTAAAGAACTTCTTTTTAATAGACACTTTTTGGTTTTGTAATATTTCAGCAGTGAAAATAGTAATAGGAAATATACTAAGGAAATAGTGTGCATTATTCTCTATAAAAATTACTAAAGAAACACATTAAATGAATTTATTAGTTACTGGGATTACTGGATTTTTAGGGAGGTGTTTGCTCAATAAAGTAAGCATCTTAGGAACGCATAAACTCTATTTTACGAATAGAGCCATTGATGCCATTTTTCCTGTCATACCAGAACATATAGATTGGGTGATTCATTTAGCATCCTCTCATCGTGAAGAAAAAGAAGAGGATATTCATGCGAATAATACGCTGATTAATGAACGTCTTATTTTATTATTAAAGAAGCATGGTTTAACACCTAATATTCTTTTTACAAGTTCCATTCATGAAAATGCTGATTCTTATTATGGAGCTTCTAAAAGAGAAGGAGCTGCCTACCTAGGTAATTTTTGTGAAGAGAATAGTACCCAATTCGAGAAGATCATTTTTCCTAATATTTATGGTCCCTATGCGAAGCCAAATCACACTTCGGTTGTTGCTACTTTTTGTAAAAATGTAATAGAGGGGAAGACTAGTTTTATAAACGATACATCAATTAATTTGCTCTATGTTGATGAAGCAATAAAAGCAATTTTAGCATTCAAGAGTGTGGACGAGTTTCCAACTCAAAACATATCTTTGCCAATATTACACGATATGATTCAAGAAATGCACAAGAATTATCTTGAAAACGATATTAAAATTAATTTAAATAGTACTTTTAAAGCGAATCTATTTATTACACTAACCAGTTACTATCAATGATTAAAGGAAAAAAAATATTTATAACTGGAGGAGCAGGTTTCTTGGGTAAACATCTTGTAGCACATTTTTATGAGCACAATGAAATTACAATTTACAGTCGTGATGAAGCCAAGCATTACTTTATAAAAAAGAAATTTCCTAAAATAAATTGTGTTATTGGAGATGTTGCCAATTATCAACATATGGAACGTGCCTCTAGAGGCCATGATATTGGTATTTTTGCAGCTTCTTTAAAGCAAATAGAGGCGGTAGATCAAAATGTAGAAGTTTCAATTAATACAATTGTCACTGGAGCAATGAATTCAAGAAAAGTTGCTGAAGACAATAATTTTGAAGCTGCTTGTTTTATTTCAACAGATAAAAGTAGAGCTGCAACTACGCTATATGGAGCTATGAAATTTGTGGGTGGTGAAGCATTTATAGTAAATGCAAATAGATCAAACGTTTTGCTTAGCACAGCTATTTATGGCAATGTTTTAAATTCTACCGGAAGTATTATTCCATTGATTTGGGATAGTATTAGAAATAACTATTCTCTTGTTTTGTATAGTGAAACAATGACACGGTTTATGATTGAGATAGATGCAGCCATAAAAGTTATTGAAGATAGCTTAAAAACATCTGGTTTTAATGTGATTCCGAACTTGAAAAGTTTTTTAGTAAAGGATCTGTTTGAAATCTATAAGGAAAAATTTAATCTAAAATATACTTTAGGGAAACCTAGAATTTCAGAAAAGATTCATGAAATAATGATAGCAAAAGAAGAGCTGCCTAGGACTACGTATGATAAGGATACAAATTCTTATTATATGCACTATGAGAAGATTTCTGAAGCGCCTGCATTAAGCGATGAATTTAGTAGTAAAGATGTTTCGGTTTCTAAAGAAGAATTAGAAGCAATGCTATCAAAGTATAATTATTTTGAGTAAACGCTTTATGTGTAGCTCATATTTATACAATAGCGCTTCTAAAAAATAGGTACACGTATGTTGTTATTTCTTAGTACATAGAATAATAGCTTTTTGATGATCCATAGAAAACACAATAATCATTATGAGAAAAGGATTTAATCCAAATAAAGATAAAACCTTAAAGACTAAAACTGCCTCTCATAGGGTTATTATACCAATATATATTCCAAGTAACGAAGGGTATTTTGCAGACCTTTTTGATGTGTTAAAAGTGTGCGTATCCTCATTGTTAGCAACTATTAATGCAGACACCAAAATAACGTTAATCTCAAATGCAGCAATAGTAGAAGTAAATGACTATATAAAAGAGCTTTGGGAGTCGGGTAAAATTGATAGAGCTGTTTTTAATGCAGAAAATGTAGGTAAAATGAATGCAATCATGGCAGAGTCTAGAGCATCATTTGAAGAATATATTACCTATGCAGATGCTGATGTTTTTTTTGATAAAGGGTGGCTAAAACAAACATTTACTATGTTTGATGAAGTTCCTCGTGCAGGGTTTGTATCGATGAACCCAACCCCTCAAAATCTTAGTTTTTCTGAATCTACATTACTGTCCAAATTCTTTACTGTTTTGGGTAGTAAAAAACCTGTATCTGAACGCTGTGATTACGATGACTTAAGACATTTTCATAAAAGTATTGATAAAGATATATCATATACAGATACTATGTTTAAAGGAAATGTGCCATTAGTTAATAAAAAATATATTATTGGTGCCGGACATTTTTGTTGTACGATTAAAAAGACGCCGACGTTAAAATTTGTTCCTAAAGTGCCTTCTGAAAAAGCAATTTCTGGTAATTCTGAAAACAACTATCTCGATATTCCATTTAATAAAACAGGCTTATATCGTTTGTCGTCGCCAAAAGCATTTGTGTGGCATATGGGAAATACACTGGAAAAAGATTGGGTCGATTCAAAATTAGACACCTTGAAACATTTCAAAGAAGATGAATTTTCTTTTAATACTTTATCTAAAAGAAATCCAAACATTTTTATTCAAATAATTCCTTATCCTATTCGATTATTAGCGGTGAGAGTTTTTGCAAAATTGGGACTTTTAAAATAAGAATAGTAATGAGAAACTTCATAAAAAAAATCTTGTGGTATTTTCTCAATGCACCCTCAATCAAAGAAGGGGTTGTGATTTCTGGATTTTCTAGAGGGTTGCAAAATGTTACGTTTGAAGGAAAGAATATGGTGCCAGATCGTTGTAATTTTTCTGGGAATGTCTCTTTAGGATATGCTACAACATTAGGATACAATAATTTTTTGCACGGAGATATTACCCTAGGTAAGTATTGCCAGATAGGTGCCGATGTGGCGATTCATAGCACCAATCATCCGGTACATCACATGACAACCTATATCGGAAAACAGTTGTTTGATGGCGAACTAAAAAAATTAAAAACAACAAAGAAAGTACAGATTGGTCACGACGTTTGGATTGGTCATAATGCCCTAATTGTTGGAAATGTAACCATTGGCAATGGCGCTATTATCGCAAGTGGGAGCGTGGTAACTAAAGATGTAGCTCCCTATGCTGTCGTAGGTGGAGTTCCCGCCAAAGAAATAAAAAAGCGCTTTTCTGATACTGTCATTCAAGAAATTGAAGCCTTGGCTTGGTGGAATATGAACAAAGAAGAATTAGAAAAAAATAAGGACTTGTTTTTCAAAAACTTTGAAAATGAGTCTTCTATATTCACTAAAATGTAAGCAGGATATAAAAGGCAAAATTCAATTTGTATTGTATCTTTAAAGCTATAAACAACCATACTATTGATAACTACTATTGCAGAAATAGGACAAGCACATGAAGGCAGCGTAGGTATGTTACACGCATACATCGATGCTGTTGCAAAAACAGGGGTCACCGCCATCAAGTTTCAAACGCATATTGCCGAAGCAGAAAGCAGTATTCATGAACCTTTTAGAGTGAAGTTTTCTACCCAAGATGCCACGCGTTTCGACTATTGGAAACGAATGGAATTTACCCAAACCCAATGGAACGAAATTGGAGCCCATTGCAAAGAAGTTGGACTCACCTTTATGAGCAGTCCTTTTAGCAATGCTGCTGTAGATGTATTAGAAGAAGCAGGGGTTGAGGTCTACAAGGTAGGGAGTGGAGAGGTAAATAATTTCTTATTACTCAAAAAAATTATCGCCACAGGCAAGCCCATTATTATTTCTAGTGGTATGAGCTCTTACGAAGAACTCGATAAAACTGTTGCTTTTTTAACAGATCAAAAAGCTTCCTTTTCAATTTTACAGTGTACTACAAGTTATCCTACCCAACCCGAACAGTTTGGGTTAAATGTGATTTCAGAATTAAAACAACGCTACCATGTGCCTATAGGCTTTTCAGATCACTCTGCAAGTATTGCAACGGGTATTGCTGCGGTAACTTTAGGGGCTGAAATATTAGAATTCCATGTCGTGTTCGATGCGCAAATGTTTGGTCCAGATGTGGCGTCATCATTAACATTTCCGAAGGTAACAGCATTAGTAGAAGGGATCAACGCAATTGCTACAGCATTGCAACACCCGATCGATAAAAGCGATAATTCACAATTTGCAACCCTAAAAAGCATTTTTGAAAAGTCCTTAGCTGTCAATAAATCATTACCAAAAGGACATGTGTTAACCTTTGAAGATTTAGAGGCAAAAAAGCCAAAAGGATTTGGTATTGCTGCGGCGTTGTATCAAAATATAGTAGGTAAAAAATTAACTGCAGCCCTTCAACAATGGGATTTTATAACTCCAGAATCAGTAGAAGATTATGAATAACATACGAACCATTTGCGCTGTAATTACTGCAAGACCCTCTTATAGTCGTGTAAAAACTGCTTTGCAAGCCATAAAAGACCATCCTAATTTAAAACTACAGTTAGTAGTTGCGGGATCTGCATTGTTGGATCGCTATGGAAATGCCTTAAACTTCATTAAAAAAGATGGTTTTGAAGTGACCGAAAAAGTCTTCATGGTTTTAGAGGGTGAAAATAAAACGGCAATGGCAAAAACAACCGGACTAGGAGTCATGGAACTTGCTAACGTATTTTATAATTTACAACCCGATGCAGTATTAACGATTGCAGATAGGTTTGAAACTATTGCTACATCGATAGCAGCTGCCTATCAAAACATCCCATTAATTCATTTACAAGGAGGGGAAGTGACGGGTAATATCGATGAAAAAGTACGTCATGCAAATACAAAACTAGCTGATATCCATTTTGTAACAAGTGAAGATGCTAAAGAGCGTGTGTTAAAGTTGGGAGAAAATCCGGACTTTGTATTTAATACAGGATGCCCTTCAATAGATCTTGCTGCAGAGGTGGTTAAGGACACAACTTTAGACTTTGATCCTTTTGTGAAATATGGTGGAGTAGGTGCATCATTTCCTATTGATGAAGATTATATTGTTGTGATGCAGCACCCTGTAACGACAGAGTATGATGCAGCAAAACAAGATGTTTTAAAAACATTAGAAGTCATTGATCAGTTAGGGAAAAACACGTTCTGGTTTTGGCCAAACGTAGATGCGGGTGCCGATGGTACTTCAAATGGAATACGTTCGTATAGAGAAAAACACCAACCTAAAAACATACATTTTTTTAAAAACATGGAGCCCAATGATTTCTTGAAATTATTACTCCATAGCAAATGTTTGATTGGAAATAGTAGTGTGGGAATTCGCGAATGCTCTTTTCTTGGTGTGCCTGTAGTAAATATAGGAACACGTCAAAATAGACGTTTACGAGGTGATAACGTGATAGATGTTGCCTATGATAAAGCTGAAATTTTAGATGCCATCACCCAGCAATTAGAACGTCCAAAAAATAAGAAAAGTACCATTTATGGAGCCGGAGATAGCGGTGCTCGTATTGCTGAAATATTAGCAACCACATCCTTGCCTTTTCATAAAACAATTACCTATTAATGAGAATTTTAGGACTCATACCTGCACGAGGCGGGAGTAAAGGAATCCCTCATAAAAATAAAAAGCTACTAGGTACTAAACCTTTATTGCAGTATACCATAGAAGCTGCTCAACAAGCGAAGCTACTTACCGATGTAGTGTTTACGTCAGAAGATGCATCACTTATAGAAATTGCAAGTTCTTTAGGGGTGGCATGCCCATTTATAAGACCAGCGGCATTAGCAACAGACCAGGCAGGTTCTTTAGAAGTCGTGCAACATGCCTTGCAAACAATATCACAAGAATATGATGCTGTTTGTTTGCTTCAGGTGACCACTCCTTTTAGAGAAACAGGGTTTATTGATGCTGCTATTGAGAAATTTATGGAAGCCAAAACAGATAGTTTGATATCTGTCCAAGAAGTCCCTCACCAGTACAATCCACATTGGGTTTTTGAGCCTAACGGACCTATTTTAACTATTAGTACAGGAGAGAAACACATCATTAAAAGAAGACAAGAATTGCCCAAAACATATATTAGAGATGGGGCTATTTATTTAACCAAGACAGATATTATTTTAAAGCAACATTCCTTTTTTGGGGAGTCTATTGGGTATTTAGAATCGAATCCTAGCACTTTTGTCAATATCGATACACTAGAAGATTGGAAGGAAGCAGAACGTATTTTAAATACTGGTTTGTTATGAAAAAAGTTATGTTTTTAGTTCCAGATGGTACTGGTGTCCGAAATTATTTATACACATCATTGCTTTCCCAATTAAAGAAAACTTGCGAGTTTAGTGTATGGACAACCTTGTCTAAAGAAGCTATTGACGAGGTAGCTGCTATTCATGATATTTCTTATGAATACCATCATTTTTTACTAGATAAGGAATCGGCTAGTACAAAATTGTATCGCGAATCTGCTCGGTATGCAAGATTAAAAAGAGCTGCTAGTTTATTTGATAATGAAACCATACTTAAATTTAATTGGAAATTTAAGCCCCCTTCTTTAAAACTAAAAGTGTTTAATACACTCACAAGAAGTATAGGAGCATCTATTTCAAAAAAATACGATCGTATTTTACAATTCGAAGAAAAAGCAAAAAAAGGATGGTCCCGTAACATTATAAATGAATACAAAGAACAACTTAGAGTTGCATCTGTTGATGTTATTTTTATAACCCATCAACGTGTCTTTTCTTTAATGCCAATTTGCATAGCTGCTAAAGAACTTGGAATTAACGTTGTTAGTTGTATTTATTCATGGGACAATGTCCCTAAAGCAAGCTTGGGCGTATGGGCAGATACCTATGTTGTTTGGTCTTCTTTGATGAAACAAGAATTACAAGTGCTATATCCTGAAATTCCTCAAGATAGCATTGTTATTACTGGAACACCACAATTTGAGTTCTATAGCGATTCTTCTATGCTACTTTCAAGGGAGCAATTTGCTAAAACACATGGATTAGATTCAAAGAAACAATGGATTTGTTTTAGTGGAGACGATGTTAAGACCTCTCCATATGACCCTCTGTATCTAGAGGATGTTGCTATTGCTGCGAAGTTATTAAAAATGGATGTTCAGATTTTATTTAGGAGATGCCCAGTAGATACTACAGATAGGTATGATGATGTGCTTAAAAGATATTCAAACATCAAAGCCGTAGCTCCTATTTGGGTAAGTAATAAAGATAATTGGGGAGCAATATTTCCAAAAAAAGAAGATGTTAGATTACTTGTCAACGTAGTTGCGCATTGTGACGTAGTGCTTAATTTAGGGTCTACCATGGCGCATGATTTTGCTATGTTCGATAAGCCTTGTTTGTATTTTAAGTATGATCCGGTTTTAGATGTAAATAGATCAGTAAATGATGTGTATAATTTTCATCATTTTAGAAGTATGGAGGGATTGGATGCAGTAGGTTGGGTGACAAGTAAAGAATCTCTTGTGCCGCTATTGTCAAATGCCTTACTAGCACCTGAGACCATAGCAAAAGATCGTAAACAATGGTTAGAAAGAATTGCAAAGCATCCTCTAGAGAATGCTTCTAGTGCGTTAGCAAACGAAATATTGACAACTTAAATGAATATATATATAGCACATACACTATCTATTGCTAAGGCTGGTAGCTATTTGTTTCCTTTGGTTGAAATATTAGAAAAGAATGTTTTAGATGTTGAGATAGTTACATCTATAGAAGCATCCTCTATCGTTGTGGTGCCTACAAGTATTCAACAGCTTTTTTTAAATGGAAAACAGAAAGCGTTTTATAACATTTCCGAAGCTACAAAGAAAGCAGGGAAGCAATTGTTAGTGTTTACTGGAAGTGATTATGGAAAAACTTTATTGGAGGATCATATTATTCAAGTGAGGCTCGGCGGATTTAAATCGAAAATGAATCCAAATACATTTGTAATGCCTCCTTTTATTATAGATCCTTATCTCACACTCCAAAGAGAGTATGCTGCATTGCATAAAAAAGAGAAACCAACCATTGGTTTTGTAGGTCATTCTAATGGGAGTGCTTTAAAATTATTAAAAGAATTTTTATTGTTTTTACGCGGAAATGTTAAACGTCTAATAGGATTAGATAAAACAGATATACAATCATTTTATCCCTCAAGTAGAAAGCGATTTATCTACTTAGAACTTCTGAGTAAAGCGCCAAGTATACTGTCTGATTTTAGATATAGAAAGCAGTATAGGGCAGGAGCTGTTTCTAAAGAAGACAAGGAGAAAACTACAAAAGAGTTTTATGAAAATATTCATGATAATTTGTACACTTTTTGCTTGCGAGGGACTGGAAATTTTTCGGTACGTTTTTATGAGACATTAGCAATGGGACGTATTCCTGTATTTATAAATACAAATAGTAAATTGCCTTTTGAGACAGTAATTGATTGGGAGGAACACGCTGTGATTGTAGATGAAAAGCAAGTGGGGACATTACCCGAAGTTTTAGCGCAGTTTCATCTTAAAAATAGTAAGGATGACCTTATTAAAATACAAGATAAAAACAGGTCACTTTGGCAAGATTTTTTTCAAAAAGAATCGTATTTTAAAGCATTAATAAATCAACTTAAAAAAAACTAATGCATATTGTTTATTTATCCGGAGAACACGCACTTTGGGCAACTGGAGGCGTTGGTGTGTATTTGCAAACCATAAGTCGATCCTTGTGTAAAAAGGGGCATACAGTTTCTATAGTTGGTGTTGGTGTTGAAGACAAAGAAGTGTATATTGAAGATGAAGGAGTTTCTATCTATAGGCTTCCAAAAAATACAAGTAAGCTTCCCGATTTTTATGTGAATTCTAAACGAATTCATAAAAAAGTTAGGGCTTTACAGAAAGAATCATCCATAGATATTATTGAAACAGCTGAGGGAGGTTTTGCTTTTATACCCAAAACCCTTCCAGGTAAAAAAATAATACGCCTCCATGGAGGACATCATTTTTTTGCTGAAGCAGAGAATAGAGGGATTAATTTTAAGAAAGGCATTATAGAGAAGCGTTCTTTCAAAAAAGCCGATGCCTTTGTGGCTGTGTCTGAATATGTAAAAACGCATACAGCTAAATTTTTAAGCTATCATAATAAGCCTATCGCTATTATTAACTATCCAATAAACACAAATATTAAGATTCCAGAGGTAGCTATTGAAAAGGATACGCTATTATTTGCAGGTACTATTTGTGAGAAAAAAGGGGTGCGTCAATTGCTTGAAGCATTTAAAATAGTGCGAGAAAAATATCCTACTAAAAAATTGGATTTATATGGGAGGTTAAATTGGAAATTCCCAAATGGCCAGCTGTATATTGATTACATTAAAAAAGAACTAGATGCATCTTTTTTCGAAAACGTAACGTTTAAAGGCGGTATACCAAGAAGTGAATTAGATGCCAAATATGCTGCAGCTTCTATTTGTGTTTTTCCATCGCATATGGAGACTCAGGGATTGGTGTCTATCGAAGCCATGTTGCTGGAAAAAATAGTAGTGTTTTCAAAATATGGTCCTGGACTTGAGACAATTCAACATAAAGAGACAGGATTATTATGTGATGTATATGACCCTTCTGATATCGCAGAACAAATTATATGGGTTATTGAAAATAAGGAGGCATCGATCAAGATTGCAAAAGCTGGAAGATTACTAGTAAAAGAAAAATATAATTTAGAGTATATCACTGAAAAGAATATAGCTTACTATAAAACAATAATAGATGGCACTGTATAATACTTGTAAAATTTGTAATGGAGATGTTGCATTGGTTAATGAAACCTATAGTCTTGTTGAATGTAAAAATTGTGCATTCGTTTTTTGTAGTAAGAAGTTTACACAAGAAGAGTTTGTAAAAACTTATGACGATTTATACAATGCTTCTACAAATAGTGTATATGCTAGACACGCTGTAGCAGAATTTGAAGCATTGCAAACGGGTAAGCCTGTTCCAATAGGGTATAATAGATCGAGACTTATTAAGAAACATATTTTAAATAATAAATGTGCCTCTGTTCTAGAAATAGGAAGTGGTATAGGTTTGGTGGGAACCTATGTAAAAAAGGCAAATAAAGATATATATTATCAAGGTATTGAAATTGACACAAAAGCGTATGAGAAGTCTCAAGAATTGGGACTTAATACTTACAATGCAGATTTTAGTCATATAGCATCTTTAGACAGAAAATTTGATGTAATTATGCTCTGGGAAGTAATAGAGCATTTGCAGGATTTAAAGCATTTCTTATCCTTAGCACATCAAGCTTTAAATGAGGGTGGAAGTCTTATTTTATCTACACCAAATTATCTTAAAATATATAATTATCCTAATAGAGAAAAAGATAGAATTTTCCAGAACGAACCCCCAATTCATCTCAACTTTTTTACTAAAAAAAACATAGTGAATATTTTTAAAATCGCAGGGTTTTCAAAAAGCAATGTGAGCTTAAAAAAAATGCCTTATTTAGAGCCAAAAAAGATGCGTTTTTACAAAAATTCATTAAAAAGTGTTTTTGGAAAATATGAAGGACCCACATTATATTTTGAAGCATATAAATAATGAAAACAATTTTTATAGCTCATAATTTTTCAAAAGTTTCTATAGCTTCAATGAGTTATGAATTAGCGTATTTTTTGGCAAGAAGTGGAATGCGAGTTATCTTTATTTCGCACAGACCCTATTTTGAGGCTCCCCAACATAATCAAGAAGGTGCTGGATCTATTATTGTGTATTCCTGGCCAACTAAAAAAAGACCTACCTCTCTTAGTGATGCTAGATGGTATTGGAAGCTCCACAGAAAATACAAGCCAGATATTGTTCTTGGGCATTTTGTTGGTGCTAATATTTCTGCTATAGTTTCAAAATTCACTTCATTTTGGCGCACAAAAACAATGGTGTATTATCATACTGTTTCAGGAGCTATTACTACTGATGTGACTCATGAAAAAGCGAAAATAAAGAAACAGCGTACTAGAAAGAAATGGTTTTATAAGTTATTTGCCGATGTTATTATAGCTCCGTCACAACTAGCGAAAGATGATTTATTTTCGGTTTTTAATATTTCAGAATGTGTTGTTGTTCCAAATGCAATACCAGATAGATATGTATTTGAACCTATACATACAGAAGAAATTGTGATCTCGTATTTAGGGAGATTAGCTCCAACTAAAGGTGTAATTGAGATGGTGACGGCTTTTATGGCATACCAAAAAGAAGTGCCTACTAGTACCTTAAAATTAAAATTAGCTGGAAATGGAAAACTGGAGGAAGTACTCACCACGCTTTGCGAAAAAAATAAAAATGTAACCTTTATTGGCGGTATTTCATATAGTGAAGTGGATACTTTTTTGAGGACAAGTACTTATTCTATTATACCTTCAAAATTTGATAATTTACCAACGTCTGGAATTGAGGCATTAATGAATCATGTACCTCTATTGCTATCTAAAAATACTGGTCTCACTAAATACCTTGCGGATGGTAAAAACGGTTTTATTTTTACTCCTGAAATGTCCTCCATGAAACATCTTTTTATGAAGATTGAGCATAGTGACAAATTAGAACATATGGTAAAAGAAGCAAGAGCTGTTTATGATGCCCATTTTTCTATTGAAAATTATTGTAATACAATGTTAAACTTACTGAAGTGAAATTTGCGATCATAACACATGTTCCTCATAGCTACTCTGAAAATAAGTTTCATGGGTATAGTGCTTATGTTCGTGAAATGAATATTTGGTCTAGCTATGTTGATACATTACTTATCGTAGCACCAACAAGTAAAGAAGAACCTTCGGCGATTCATTTACCCTACGACCATTCCTCTATTCGTTTTTTTAAGATACCCGCTATGGCGTTTATATCATTGGGAGCATCTTTAAAAACACTTTTTTTACTTCCATTAATTTTATATACAATATTTAAGGCAATGCGTGCTGCAGATCATATCCATTTGCGTTGTCCAGGTACTATTGGTTTAATGGGATGTGTTGTTCAAATCCTATTTCCGAAGAAACCTAAAACAGCGAAATATGCTGGTAACTGGGATCCAAAGGCAAAACAACCATTTAGTTATAGGTTACAAAAAAAGATATTATCCAATACTTTTTTTACAAAAAACATGAAGGTTTTAGTGTATGGCGATTGGAAAGATCAAACCAAAAATGTGTATCCTTTTTTTACCGCTACCTATCCATCAAGTGCATCAAGAGGAATTGTAGATCGTATCCCAAAACCTCCCTTTAAGGCAATGTTTGTAGGAACCTTGTCGGTTGGCAAAAGACCTATGTATGCACTTCAATTAGTGGCTCAATTACAAAGTGCTGGGGTGCCTATTCATTTGGATATTTTTGGTGATGGTTCAGAACGAGAAATCTTAGAGAACACTATAAAGGAACAGAAAATAGAGGGGCTTGTTACTTTTCATGGGAATCAAACCTCACACGTGGTGAAAGAAGCATATCGGCAAAGTGATTTTTTAATATTACCGTCAAAATCTGAAGGTTGGCCTAAAGTTGTTGCTGAGGCAATGTTTTGGGGTTGTGTCCCTATCGTTACACCAATATCATGCGTACCTTGGATGGTGGATTATGGTGCTAGAGGTATTCTACTAACACTAGCGTTAGAAGAAGATGTTAAGAATATATCAAGTAAAATAGAAACCTCTCAATTGCCTGAGATGTCAAAAAAAGCGCAACAATGGTCTCAAGAGTATACGATTGATACCTTTACACATGAAATTTCTAAGTTTTTTAATTAGAGGAATACTACGTTAGCTAATAGTAATATATGAATGTCTTACAACTTATAGATTCTTTAGATGCAGGTGGTGCAGAGCAAATTGCAGTGCACCTAGCTAACGGGTTTCCTAAACAGGGAATAGGTTCTTATTTATGTGTTACAAGAAAAGAAGGTATTTTAAGAGAAACGCTAGAAAAGGATGTTCGCTTTTTATTTTTGAAAAAAAAGAAGACGTTTGATTGGAATGCTTTACTAAGATTAAAACGATATGTTAAGGAACATAATATCACTATAGTACATGCCCATACCATGTCTTTTTTCTTTGCGACCTTATTAAAAATAATATACCCTAAAATAAAACTTATTTGGCATACGCATCTAGGTGCTAGGGCTAATGAAACAAACAAAGCAAATGCCTATATAAAATGGTGCTCTTATTTTTTTGACGTCATTATAACCGTAAACAAAGATTTGGAGACTTGGTGTAGTGCGCATCTTAAAACGAAACAAGTATATTATATTCCTAATGGGGTTCATGTCCCTTCTATAAGTAGCCCGCAAGAAGAAAGAGAGTATATTATTGTATCTGTAGCAAACCTCAAAGATCCTAAAAATCATACCATGCTTATAGAAGCATTTAGCAATGTGTACAAGCGTTATCCTAATTGGAAATTATACCTAATAGGGAAAACATTTAATGATACGTATGAACAGAATGTTAGAGATCTAATTAGTGCTAATGCTCTAGAGGATGCTGTTACTATTTTTGGTCAACAAAAAAAGGTGTTTTCTTTTTTAAAAGAAGCTGCTATAGGAGTCATATCTTCTACCCAAGAAGGATTGCCTATGGCATTATTAGAATACGGTGTAGCAAAATTGGCCGTTGTATCAACACATGTAGGGGAATGTAAAAATGTAATTGGAGATGCTGGTATTGTGGTCCCCTCAAATAATCCATCTAACTTTGCAGATGCGTTAGTAACCTATATAGAAAATCCTATTACTTTAAAGAAAAATGCTGAGGAGTTTCACAATAAGATTACAGCAACGTATACAATACAAAGTATGATTGACTCATTAAAAGATATCTATAAAAAACTACACTCATAAAAAACAATCAAAACATATCGCATTTAACTTGGGTCTTACTTCATTTAGGACTTGGAGTGCTTGTGTTTTTTATAAACTTCACAGCAAAAATATATTTCGCTGCCTTTTTAGTTTATTTTTTATACTTAATAGTAAAGACTAAAAACAAAAATGATGTTGTCTTAATTGCGGCAGCGTATACAACTGGTTTTGAGGTTTTTTCTAGAATGACGCAAACTGCATTTTCATATGAGTTTGCAAAATACATGGTCATTGTTTTTTTGCTATTAGGGATGCTTTATAAGAATCTAAAGAAAAAATCCTGGCCATTCGTAATTTATTTGTTCTTATTAGTTCCAGGAATTTTATTTGCTGCCATCAATCTAAATTATGGCGCCAAAGTAGCAAATGCTATAGGTTTTAATTTAAGTGGACCCATTTGCTTGGGGATTGCTGCTTTATACTGCTATGATCGCTATATTTCAAGTGAAAGATTTCAGCAAATACTAAATGCATTATTATATCCAATAATTTCAATGACGGTATATCTCTATTTATATACCCCAAGTATAAAAGATGTTTTAACAGGTACTGCTTCTAACTTTGCAACATCTGGAGGATTTGGTCCTAATCAGGTTGCTACGATCATTGGTTTAGGATGTTTTGTTTTATTTGTTAGGTTAATTAAAATTAAAGATTTTAAAACCAATTTGCTTGATCTTGCATTGCTTGGACTGATAGCATATAGAGGAGTTGTTACCTTTTCAAGAGGAGGAATTTTAACAGCAGGAGTCTGCATTGCGCTTTTTTGTGTGATGTATTTTTGGTATGGTAAAAGTACAAACAGAGTAAATCTATATTCTAAACTAGCAATTTTTTCACTAGTGCTTTTAATGGTTTGGGGTTTTAGTTCTTTCTCTACTGGAGGATTAATAGATAAAAGATATTCAAATCAGGATGCAGCAGGGAGGATTAAAGATGATGTCACAACAGGAAGGGTAGAATTATTAAGTAAAGAATTAGAAGCCTTTTATAAAAATCCAGTATTTGGTATTGGGGTAGGAAAAATTAGAGAGTATAGACTCGAGCAAACTGGTAAAAATGCTGCTACTCATAATGAAGTAAGTAGGATGTTGTCTGAACATGGATCTTTTGGCTTACTCGCTTTAAGTTTATTGTTTATAAACCCTTTTATTTATAGAATTAGAAATAGAACAAACCTATTGGCATATTCATTTTTTGCCTTTTGGTTTCTAACCATTAATCACTCTTCCATGCGTATTGCTGCACCAGCATTTATATATGGATTAGTATACCTAACGATTATAAGTGAAAAACGTAGTCTACGTAGGAAATAAAAAAGGAGTTGGTAAAGCAACCTTAACTACTATTGATACCTTAAGTGTACAATTGAGTTCACTTGGGTATGCCGTTAAAACTACGTCCTCAAAACCTAATAAAATAGTGCGTTTATTAGATATGCTGCGTACAGTATTCATTCATCGCAAGCATGCTAATCTTGTACTAATAGATACTTATAGTACCTTAAATTTTCAATATGCAATTCTAGTTGGGAAATTGTGCAGAGCATTCAAAATACCTTACATTCCTATATTACACGGTGGAGATTTGCCAAGAAGACTAGAAAAAAGCCCCAAAGCGAGTCGTTTATTGTTTGGTAATGCACACGTAAATGTAGCTCCTTCAAAGTATTTATTAGAAGCCTTTAATGCCAAAGGTTTTGATAATGTAACGTACATTCCAAATACCATATCGCTAAAAAAATATCCCTTTAAGACTTCAAATAATAGCGGATGTAAACTATTGTGGGTGCGTTCTTTTTCTGAAATATACAATCCTTTACTAGCATTAGATATCGTTGCCGAATTGCAAAAAAGTATTCCAGATGTATCTCTTTGTATGGTTGGTCCAGAGAAAGATGGGAGTTTACAGAAATGTAAAATAAGCGCTTTCGATAGAGGGCTTCCCGTAACATTTACCGGAATGCTATCAAAAGAAGCTTGGGTTGCTTTGGCCGCTGAGTATGATGTGTTTATCAACACGACTAATTTCGATAATATGCCAGTAAGTATTATTGAAGCCATGGCATTAGGGCTCCCTATAGTGACAACCAATGTTGGCGGCATACCCTATTTGTTAGAACAGGGAGAAGGCATCCTTGTTCCTCCTAATGATCCAAAAGTATTTGCAAGCGCAATCGCCTCCCTTGTAAATGATCCAAAACGATATGCTAGTCTTAAAGATGCTGCAAGACAAAAAGCAGAAACCTTTGATTGGGATGCTGTTAAAAAAAGCTGGAGGGCAATTTTAGACTTTTAAACTCAAAATTGTCTATTTTTGAACGGCCCAATACCAAACCTAAATGACCAAAAAGAGTAATATACATTTTGATATTTCAGAACGGAAAGTACTGCTTCGAATTATGGATATCGCTTCTGTGCTTGGCCTCCTATATCTCGTTGGTCAAGTATTTGATTTTGATTATTTTAAAATTAATGACGTGCATTGGGTTTGGTCTATAGTACTCGCACTGTACCTCACAATTTTTGCAACTATTTTTGAATTGTATAACCTTCAAAAAGCTGCAAGATTTGAAGTAGTTATTCAAAACATTATTCTTACGAGTTCAGTAACTGTGCTGTTCTATTTGTTAACTCCATTTTTCACTCCTGAATTACCAGAAAACAGACTTCAAATTGTATATTTCTACCTGTCTGTTAACCTAGCGTTAATTCTTTGGCGTTATGCATATATAGTTCTTATTTCTGCAGCACGGTTTTATAAAAGAGTTTTACTTATTGGAGATGGTGCAGAGATAGATGCGCTTATAAAGGCTTTAGAGAAGTATGATCCAAATTATAAAGTAGTAGGTTTTGTTAAATCTGGTGAGCATAATTATGTAAGAAGCAGTACTTCGGAAATATTAGAATTTTCAAAAGAGGACATCGCCACTATTGTAGAGGAACACAACATTTCTGAAATAGTTGTAGCAGCACCTGCAAATGATGGCGTAACCTTACCCATCTATAATCAGCTTATTAATTTATTAGAGGCGGGCGTGCCAATTCGAGATTACATACAAGCCTATGAAGATGTAAACAGACGTGTGCCTTTACAGCAAGTAGATCAAGATTTTTATAGAGTTTTTCCATTTAGTCGAAGCAATCAAAATAAATTATACCTCTTTTTTCATAGGGTATTGGATGTGCTTTTTTCTCTAATTGGGTTGGCATTTGGACTTCTCATCTCTCCTGTGATTATTATTGCAAATCTTTTTGCAAATAAAGGCCCTTTGTTTTATACGCAAACAAGAGTAGGTAAAAATGGACATCCCTTTAAAATATACAAGCTTCGATCTATGGTAACCGATGCCGAGAAGCATGGAGCTCAATTTGCTACTGCAAAAGATAGTAGGGTAACAAAATTTGGAAGATTTTTGCGTAAATCTAGGTTCGATGAGATTCCTCAATTTATAAATGTTATTAAAGGGGATATGAGTGTCATCGGTCCAAGACCAGAGCGTCCTGTTTTTGTTGAAGAACTCTCGCAAATGATTCCTTTCTTTGAAGTTCGTCACATCGTTAAACCTGGAGTAACGGGTTGGGCACAAGTAAATGCCAAATACGGCTCTACACAAGAAGATGCCTTAGAAAAACTGCAATACGATTTATACTACATCAAACACAGAAGTTTATTCTTAGATATCAGTATTGTGGTAAAAACATTAAGCACGATTGTGTTCTTTAGAGGACAGTAGTTACTCTAGTAAATAGTGATTAGTGGCAGTTGATAGTAGTGTTATTGTTTCTTCAAATAGCCAAATACATATACATACCGTATAAAAAATACAATCAATAAAGGAAGCAGTGCTACAGCAAAAATTTGCACACCTGTTATCCAATGTATCGTTAGTAACACAAGCATTAGTAGCAATAAAAAGACATATCTACGCAGCCAATTTTTTGGTGTCTTTTTCCAGATAGCCACAAAAAAGAAGAGATTCAACGGGAAGCCCCACAACAAATTATAGTTGTTTGCAGTTGCGGTGTGGTCTGTTCCTATCCAGAGGGGTAATAAGAGTATTCCAACAATACCTGTTATTAAAAAGATAGTACCATCCAACCATCGTGTACGCTGTTTCTTTTTAAAGTCTTTAAAAGTGATATACAAAATCCCAAGACTAAGAATAAGAAATACAAAAAACGGACTCATGAAAAAAGAGATTCCTTGAGCTCTTTCTCCAGCTTTATTGGTTGTTATTGTTTCTTTTACTAAAGGCGTTGTAGTTCCATTTCTAGTAATAGTTGCCGATTTAATGGCATCAAAAGTATAGTCTGGAAGGTATTGATGTTCCCAAGGAGTTGCAGTTCTATCAATCACAGCGCCTAAAGCGATATCTATGCCTACACTTCCCCAAGTATTCCAGTCGAGTCTTTGTTGTATAAGTTCTCTAAACGTGTAAGGAGTTGGTACATATGCGGCATCGTTATATTTTAATTTATTTCCTAAGCCAGTTACTAGCACATCGCGTATTCTGGTAGCACAGTTGTCAAAGAAAAAGTCATAACGATATTCTTTGTTTTCTGGTTGGGCGTTGTTGAGTAAAAAATTAAAAATAGTTACCTTCTCTCCATAGCTAAGATCAAGTTTCTGTTCTTTCATCCAACGTCGCTCTGCAATGTAGTTTCTTTTAAAATTAGGATAACTTCTAACAGAAAGGGCATAAGGTAATTTTCCTCGTCCAAACTTGATATAAAAATTAGGAGTATTAAAATCAAAGGTCCCATAGTTAAAGACCAGGTCTTTTCCATTACTTGGGTCTGACACCCTAATGGCGTTGTGGCCAAAAGAATCATACAACATATCACCTGGACCGATGGTAATGATACTTATCTCGGCATCTTGGTCAATGGTGTTAATTTGGGAAAAGCCTACAAAAGAAGTAAGTAGGAATAGTAAGGTAACAAACGATTTATGCACGTTGTAAAATTTCAGAAATTAGTTCTTAAAGATACTTAAATCCAATTTTAAAGAAAACACATTGCTGTATAATGCAGCACTCTGATCTCCAATGTCAGTTAGGGCATAATCAACCTGAATGCCTTTATAGGCAAATCCGACACCAATATTTGGCTGAAATCCAGTGCTGTCGCTACCATCTAGTTGTTGTATGGTTTGGAAATTTCCCATACCACCACGTAGGTAAATCATATCGATATATCCAAATTCAAACCCTACTGCTGGGGTAATACTCACTGCTGAGGTTGAAATAATGTCATTGGTTTGTGCAAAACGTACATTGAGGTCTACTTCTGTTAAGAACGAAAAATCGTAATGGTAGATAAATTTACGCGCCACTCCTAATTGTAGTTTTGGGATGGTAATCTCTGTTGTTTCTGGTAATTCTTGATTTTGCCCAGCAACGGCACCTTGAATATCAGCAAATTTTTCTTCATCGATAGCCCAGGCATTAAAGCTGGTGGTAATGTCTCTAGCCATAAATCCAAATTGCCATTTGTCGTTGTTAAATTGGATGCCGGCATCAAATCCAAATCCCCATGAAGAAGCAAAATCTCCAATAATACGGCGAATCACTTTGGCATTCACACCTACATTTAATCCATCCAACGGAAGTCTTTTTGCATAGCTTACAGTAAAAGCATAATCTGCTGTAGAGAACAAACTAATACGGTCGTAATTTATTTGCCCTTGATCATCGATAAGCTGTGTTGTATTTAAAATATCATCCACTCCAAATCGAATGACAGAGAGTGCAACGGCGCTTTCGTTATCTAAAGGCATTGCAAAGGCTGCATAATCATAATTGGCAATATTGGCAAAATAAGAAGCGTGCATTAGAGAAAGTTCGCTTGTTTCAAGATTGACCAATCCCGCAGGATTCCAGTAACCAGAATTTACATCGTTACTAGAGGCTACAACAGCATTTGCCATACCAAAGGCACCCGCGTCTACTCCAATGTTTAAAAACTCATTAGAATATTTACGAACCGTTTGTGCAGAAAGTGAAAAGGATACTAAAAGTATCCATAAAAATAATGTCTTTTTCAATGCCGTTATTTTATGCAAATATACTATACTAAACTGTTATTTTTATAACATATTGTTTGTATGCTATAGTAGACGTAAATACTTTGTTATTTTTACAAAACACTGCGGAAATTTTAGAGAATGACTTCTAGTTATGTAACTAAAACTTGTAATGTGTTTAAAAGTTTATTTGTTTAATGGTTTATAAGTGGTAGTTATTACTAGTTTTAAAGACCAAAGACCAAAGACCAAAGACCAAAGACCAAAGACCAAAGACCAAAGACCAAAGACCAAAGACCAAAGAAAGTCAAAATATAAAAGTCAAAATGCAAAATGCAAAAGTTTGAAATACTACATCTACTAGCTATCAGCGAAGCGTCCTACAAACAAAACACTAGATCATGATAAAACAAATACCTAACATCATTACCTCATTAAATTTACTGTGTGGCTGTGTTGCCATTTTATTTGCAGTTTCTGGCGATTTGGTGTCGGCGGCTGTTTTTGCTTTTGCAGGGATTTTCTTCGATTTTTTTGACGGTCTTGCAGCAAGGGCTCTTAATGCCCAAAGTCAGGTAGGTCTTGAACTCGATAGCCTTGCCGATGCAGTAACTAGTGGTGTAGTTCCTGGTATTGTGATGGTGCAATTATTAAGTGAAGCACTTACAGGACATACCTTAGATATCACCAATGTGTTTGCCGAAAATGGATGGAACACCTCCTTTATGAGTTATCTTCCTTTTATAGGCTTGCTTATCACAGTTGCTTCTGCCTATCGATTGGCAAAATTTAATGTTGACACCAGGCAGACTTCTAGTTTTATAGGCTTGCCTACTCCTGCAAACACACTATTGATCTTAAGCCTTCCTCTCATCTTAGCATATCAAGGCAATCAAGAAATTACACATTTTGTACTCAGTCCGTGGTTTTTAATCGGACTTACCTTAGTAAGTTGCGTTTTGTTAAATGCAGAACTTCCGCTCTTTGCATTCAAGTTTAAAACATGGGATTTTAAAACCAATGCTGTTCGTTATATCTTTTTAGTAGTTAGTGTTGTGTTAATGTTGCTGCTGAAATTTATAGCCATACCGCTTATTATCTTTTTGTATGTGCTGATTTCGTTGTTTTGGAAGAAAGAGTCCTAAGAATTAAAATCCAATTTCTTTTTACGCAGTTCGAAGTTTTGCCCTAGGTATACTTTACGTACCATTTCATCTGCGGCAAGTTCTTCAGGGACGCCGTGCTTTAAGATACTCCCTTCAAACATGAGGTAGGTTCGGTCTGTAATAGCAAGGGTTTCTTGTACGTTATGATCGGTAATTAAAATACCTATGTTCTTGTCTTTTAACTGGGCTACAATACGTTGTATGTCTTCTACAGCCACAGGATCTACTCCCGCAAAAGGTTCATCCAATAAAATAAAATTGGGGTCTGTTGCCAAGGCTCTTGCAATCTCTGTACGTCTACGCTCACCACCACTTAATAAATCACCACGGTTTTTGCGGATGTGTCCTAAGCTAAATTCTTCAATAAGCGACTCCATTTTCATGAGCTGCTCTTTTTTAGAAAGTTTGGTAAGTTGTAGTACACTTAAAATATTGTCTTCGATACTTAGCTTTCTAAATACAGATGCTTCTTGAGCTAGATATCCAATCCCGTTTTGTGCACGTTTGTACATCGGGTAATTGGTAATCTCTGTACCATCGAGGTAGATATTTCCGCCGTTAGGTTTTATAAGCCCTACAATCATGTAGAAAGAGGTTGTTTTTCCAGCACCATTTGGCCCAAGTAACCCAACAATTTCACCTTGATTTACTTCTACAGTAATACCTTTTACAACCTTTCGGCCTTTGTACTGCTTCATTAAATTTTCGGCTTTTAACTTCATAGGGTGTATTTTAACTTGTGCCTCCGCTATAGCTTCTGCGACACGCGGGCGGAAATTTTAGATGTTTACAAATGTATTTGTTTTTTTAAAGATAAGGGCATGCCTTAACATTTCCGAAGAGAAATTCTAAGAAATTAAGAAGTTTGTTCTAAAGCCTCCCAATATTCATAAGCACGACGCAAATGCGGAATTACTATAGTACCGCCAATAAGTAACGACACGCTCATGCCTTCTACTACTTCTTCTTTGCTAATGCCTATTTTGTGACATTCTTCAAGGTGGTATTTTACACAATCATCGCAACGCAATACCAATGAGTTTCCGAGACCTAAGAGTTCTTTGGTCTTTTTTGAAAGTGCGCCTTCTGTAAAGGCATTGGTATCAAGATTAAAGATTCTCTTGATAATTTTGTTATTGTCTGCCAACATTTTTTCGTTCATCTTAGAACGGTAGGCATTAAATTCTTCTACTGGATTAGGCATGTTGTTGTCTTTTACGTTCTTTTTTAAGCACACTTCTAGAGATAATGATACTTAATTCATACAATATAATTACAGGTACCGCTACAATGACTTGACTTACAATATCTGGTGGTGTAATAATAGCCGAAAGTATCAAGACAATTACCAAGGCAAACTTTCGATATTTTTTTAAATATTGTGGAGTTACAATACCAATTTTGGTCAAGAAAAAGATAATTATGGGGAGCTCAAAAATGAGTCCGCTAGCCAGTACAGACGTACGGACCAGTCCTGTGTAACTACTTAAATCAAAATCGTTAAATACTTGTTCACTTACCTGGTAACTTCCCAAGAAGTTAATAGATAGTGGCGTTACTACATAGTATCCAAATAAGACACCGGTAAAGAATAAAAGCGAGGCCACAAGGATAAAACCACGACTGTTCTTACGTTCGTTGGTACGTAATCCCGGACTAATAAAACGCCAAAATTCGAATAGTATATAGGGGAATGCGACTACAATACCTAAGGTGATAGAAGTCCAAATATGCGCAGAAAATTGTCCGGCAACCGTCCTACTTTGAATTCGAAAAGATTCATCTTTAAAACAGAAACTTTCTTCGATACCAATCATGTTAGAAAGTTTACATAGTAATTTATACGTAGGGAAATCTTGACTTTTCGGACCTAATAGCAAGACATCAAACACAAAATGCTTTGCTAAAAAAGCAACAAAGGCCACCACCACAATAGCTATGGTTGCGCGAATGAGGTGCCATCTCAGTTCTTCAAGATGATCTAGAAAAGACATTTCCTTTCCAGGTTCTGGTGTTCCTATTTGTTTAGTTTTGGTCATTTTATAGTATTAATCTAAAAGCCCTCACCAAGTTTTTCTTTGGCTTAAAGTCTTTAAAAAATTGACACTCCCAGAGTGAGAGTAGTATTTAATTTATTTTTTAATTTCCATCATCCATCATCCATCATCCATCATCCATCACCTGTTATCGGTCACCTGTTATCCATCACCTGTCATCGGTCACCTGTAACCCGTCATCCCTTTTGTTATTTCAACTTCTCCCGAAGCTTCGGGATCGATTTCAAACTCAAATAATCCCTTCCTTTGTCAAATTATGGATATGTATCACTCCGCAATAGGTGCCATTTTCTTCAGCTAAAATTTGAGTGATGCCATGCTGTTCCATAATCTCTAGCGCTTGTACAGCCATCGCATTATTGTCGATTACTTTTGGGTTCTTACTCATGATGTCTTGCGCGGTAAGTCCTGTGAAGCTGTCGTTTGTTGTCATCATACGACGTAAATCGCCATCAGTAATAATACCCACGATGTTGTTTCCATCTAGTACAGCAGTAACACCCAGCATTTTTTTAGAAATTTCTACAATAACATCTTTAACATTTGTGGTAGGACTTACTTGCGGTTTTTCGTTTAATTCTGTTAGGTTACTTACTCTTAGATAAAGTTGCTTTCCTAACGAACCTCCAGGGTGAAACTTTGCAAAGTCACTACTAGAAAAACCTCTTAGATCTAATAAAGCCATGGCTAAAGCATCTCCAATAACCAACTGAGCTGTAGTACTAGAAGTAGGGGCTAAATTATTAGGACAAGCCTCTTTTTCTACATAAGCATTCAGCACGTAATCTGCTTGGGTGCCTAAAAAACTATCTTTATTAGAGGTTATAGCTATTAATTTGTTGCCAATGGCTTTAATAAGGGGCACTAGCACTTTAATTTCTGGAGTGTTTCCACTTTTAGAAATACAAATCACACTGTCATTTTCCTGCACCGTTCCTAAATCACCATGAATGGCATCTGCAGCATGCATAAAAATAGCAGGGGTGCCAGTAGAATTCAGAGTAGCTACAATCTTTGTAGCAATGTTAGCGCTTTTGCCAATTCCGGTAATGATAACACGACCGTTGGTTTCATATATATATTGTACTGCTGCTGCAAATTCCTGATTTACAAGCGAAACCAAATTTGAAATTGCTTTGCTTTCTGTTTCAATAGTTTCTCGTGCTATGGAAATAATTCTGTCGGTATTCAAAATTTTACGCTTTTTAAAGTTTGTAACTGTGCTAGAAATTATTATATTTAATATCGCATAATTAATATAAGAGTCTTGGTACAAGATTTGCGAACCTAACCAAAGCAAATGATACTATTAATACTGCAAAATTACAATTGTTCCCCAGTAAAAACAATTATTTTGTCGTAAGACTCAAATAAAAACAATGAAGCCCTTGTGAGTGATACCGAATTATACGCGGCACTGAAACATTTTTTTGGATTTTCAAAGTTCAAAGGTCTGCAAGAAGCAGTTGTCAAGAGCATTCTTGACAAAAACAACACCTTTGTAATCATGCCTACGGGCGGTGGAAAATCTTTGTGTTATCAGTTACCGGCATTAATGCAAGAAGGAACAGCTATTGTTGTTTCTCCATTAATAGCGTTAATGAAGAACCAAGTAGACGCACTTCGTGCTTTGTCTTCAGAAGAAGGTATTGCACATGTTTTAAATTCCTCTCTCAACAAAACAGAAGTCAAACGTGTTAAAGAAGATATCACAAATGGTATCACTAAATTGCTATATGTTGCACCAGAATCTTTAACCAAAGATGAGTATGTAGATTTTTTACAACAGCAAAAAATTTCATTTGTTGCTATAGACGAAGCACATTGTATAAGTGAATGGGGACACGACTTTAGACCCGAATACAGAAACCTTAGAAGTATCATCAAACGTATAGGCGATAATATTCCAATTATTGGACTTACCGCAACTGCAACCCCTAAGGTTCAGGAAGATATTCTTAAAAATTTAGGAATGAGCGATGCCAATACATTTAAGGCATCCTTTAATAGGCCTAACTTATATTACGAGATACGACCAAAAACAAAGAACGTAGATGCCGATGTGATTCGTTTTGTAAAACAAAATGGAGGTAAAAGTGGAATTGTGTATTGTTTAAGTAGAAAAAGAGTAGAAGAGTTAGCTCAAATTTTACAAGTAAATGGTGTGAAAGCAGTCCCATATCATGCAGGACTTGACGCCAAAACGCGTGTAAAACATCAAGACATGTTTTTGATGGAAGACGCCGATGTGGTGGTTGCTACCATTGCCTTTGGGATGGGAATTGATAAGCCAGATGTTCGTTTTGTAATTCATAATGACATTCCTAAAAGTATCGAAAGCTATTACCAAGAAACTGGACGTGCAGGACGTGATGGAGGAGAAGGACATTGTTTGGCATATTATAGCTACAAAGACATTGAGAAGTTAGAAAAGTTTATGAGTGGTAAGCCTGTGGCCGAACAGGAAATTGGTCATGCCTTATTGCAAGAAGTGGTTGCATTTGCAGAAACTTCGATCTCTAGACGAAAATTTATCTTACACTATTTCGGGGAATCATTCGACAACGAAACTGGAGAAGGCGGCGACATGGATGATAACATGCGCAACCCTAAAAAGAAGCAAGAAGCTCAAAACCAAGCTCAAAAATTATTACGTGTTATCAATGAAACCAATGAGCAGTATAAAAGCAAAGAAGTTGTAAATGTATTGGTAGGTAAAGCCAATGCGCTTATAAAATCACATAGAACCGATAAGCAACCCTTCTTTGGAGAAGGTGCTGCCTACGATGATCAATACTGGATGGCCTTGTTACGACAATTACTAGTGGCTGGATATGTTAAAAAAGATATCGAAACCTATGGGGTTATAAAACTCACCAAAAGAGGGAAAGAATTTATCGTTTCCCCAGCTTCATTCATGATGACTGAAGATCATTCTTTCAAAGAGGCAAATGACGATACCATTATTGTTGCTAATAAAGGAGGTGGCGTTGTTGCAGATGAGAATCTATTTAAATTACTAAAGGCAGAGCTCAAGAAAACAGCAGACAAACTAAGTTTACCTCCCTATGTTATTTTTCAAGAACCTTCTTTAGAAGACATGGCCTTAAAATATCCAATTACCGTAGAAGAACTTTCTAATGTGCATGGGGTTGGAGAAGGGAAAGCTAAGAAGTATGGAAAAAGCTTTGTAGCCTTGATAAAAAAGTACGTTGATGAAAATCACATAGAGCGTCCAGACGATTTAATTGTAAAGTCTACAGGGAGTAACAGTGCACATAAGTTGTACATCATACAAAACGTAGATCGAAAATTACCTCTTACCGATATTGCCAATGCCAAAGGACTAGAAATGCCAGAACTCATTAAGCAAATGGAAGCTATTGTCTACAGTGGAACCAAACTCAATATTAGCTATTGGGTGGATGAACTTCTAGATGAGGATCAGCAAGAAGAAATTCATGACTATTTCTTAGAGTCTGAAACCGATAAAATAGAAGCCGCCATGGAAGAGTTTGATGGTGATTATGAGGACGAAGAATTACGCATGTACCGCATCAAATTTATCAGTGAGGTGGCAAATTAATTGTTAGCATTACTATTTTGAAATAAATAGGTACCCTATTCAATTCTAGTTGGATAGGGTTTATTTTTTGAAATGGTTTTTTCTTCGGAAATTTTAAAACATTCCTATTGAATTATGTGCTGATAAAGAGTACCTTTGCACTTTCAAAATCCAAAGCAGATGCTTTGAGAAACAATCATTTAAAACACGATTATGCAAGACGGTATTTACGCTAAAATTACGACTGAAAAAGGAACAATTTTAGGGCAACTAACTTACAAAAGAACGCCAGGAACAGTTGCAAACTTTGTAGCATTGGCAGAAGGAAACCTAGAAAACTCAGCAAAGCCTCAAGGAACTCCATATTATGATGGTTTAACATTTCACCGTGTCATTCCAGATTTTATGATTCAAGGTGGAGATCCTGCAGGAACTGGTGCTGGTGGACCAGGATATAAATTTGATGATGAATTCCACCCAGAATTAAAGCACGATAAGCCAGGAATCTTTTCTATGGCAAATGCTGGTCCTGGAACCAACGGATCTCAGTTTTTTATCACACACGTTCCAACAGACTGGTTAGATAACAAACACACCGTATTTGGTCATGTAATCGAAGGGCAAGATATTGTAGATAGCGTTGCACAAGGAGATACCATGAAGATGGAAATCATTAGAGTAGGAGCAGATGCAGAAAACTTTAATGCTGTTGAGGTGTTTAGAAAGTTTAACGGAGCAAAAGCAGAACGTGAAGCAGCTGCTCAAAAAGCACAAGAAGAAGCCATGAAAGATTTAATTGCTGGTTTCGATAAAACAGATAGTGGTTTATACTATAAAATCATACAAAAAGGCGATGGTGAAAAACCAAACGCTGGTCAAACTGTTGCTGTACACTACAAAGGGATGTTGCCAGAAGGAACTACTTTTGATTCTTCATACAAAAGAGGTAATCCAATAGAATTTCCAGTAGGAATGGGCCACGTAATCGCTGGATGGGATGAAGGAATCATGCTATTAAACAAAGGTGATAAAGCTCGTTTTGTAATTCCAAGTGAATTAGGATATGGAGCGCAAGGTGCAGGTGGAGTAATTCCTCCAAACGCAACTTTGGTGTTTGATGTAGAATTAATGGATATTAAAGCCTAACAGTTTTTACAGATATTAATGAAAACGTCTCCAGTTATGGAGGCGTTTTTTTATTTTTAGCAGTAGATACACAATTATGGAAACGGTACAACTTATAAAAAATGCAATGCCATATTTGGGCAAAGAGCTTCTCCAAGCAATGGCAAACGAACGCATTGTAACAATCGAAAAGGATACCGAAATTTTACGACAAGGCCAATATGTAAAAGTGATACCTATTGTGTTAGAAGGAGTCGCCAAAGTGTTTTCAAGAATTGAAGAAAAAGAATTATTACTCTATTACATACAACCCAATGAAAGTTGTATTATGTCATTTGCTTCTAGTTTGAAAAATAATCCAAGTCCCGTGTTTGCAACCATTGAAGAAAGGTCAAAGGTATTATTGTTACCCGTTGCAAAAGTCCAACGATGGTTGAAAGATTTTCCAGAAATTAATACCTTGTTTTATCAACAATACAACTTGAGATACAGTGATTTATTGGACACTATTAACCATTTGGTATTCGATAAACTTGATGTGCGTGTTTATAATTACTTAGTGCAACGAGCTACTATTTTGCAAAGCAAACAACTTAAAATTTCGCACAAAACTATTGCTACCGAACTTGGTACAGCTCGAGAGGTGGTAAGTAGAATTATAAAGAAACTAGAGCAAGACCATAAAGTGTTGCAGCATAAAAATTGGATAGAAATTTTGTGATGTGACTTACATCACTGCACAGGTCTATTTGATGTTCTATTTTTGTTTCATAACGTTAAAATACATTCGATATGAAAAAAAATATGGGTTCTTTAGACAAGATCATTCGCTTTGCCATTGCAGTTCTGATAGGGGTTTTGTACTACACAGGTGTAATAAACGGTACATTAGCAATTGTTTTATTGGCTGTTGCAGTGATTTTTATTGTGACTAGCTTTATGAGTTTTTGTCCTATTTACTTGCCTTTTGGCTTGAGTACCTGCAAAGTAAAAGAGCAATAATTAGAAAGTTAATAAGTATCTTATAACCTATTTGTAGAACACCTTCAGAACTTGAAGGTGTTTTTTAATTTAGCCGAAATTTTAAAATTATGACCGAGACATCTGTTCAATTTCCAATAGGCAAACTTTCAATACCTAACACCATAACACCCGCTCATGTTTCCGAAGCGATAGAAGTACTAAGAGTATTTCCACAACAACTTCGATTGATAACATTAGATCTTACGGAGGATAAACTTGATACCCCATACAGAGAAGGAGGATGGACCATTCGCCAGTTGGTACACCATATTTCAGATTCTCATAACCATTGCTACAATAGAATTCGTTGGACCTTAACCGAGGATAGTCCCATAATTAAAGCCTACGATCAAGATGCCTATGCAGAAATGGAGGATTATAAATCGGCTTCAATAGCTTGGTCTTTAACGCACATAGAAATGTTACACCATAAATTAGTGTACATTTTACAACGAATCAATGGGAAACAATGGAATCGTCATTTTATACATCCAGAAACCAATGCAGAAGTTACCATAAAAGAAATGGCGTTAACCTACGCTTGGCATAGCATGCACCATTATATGCATATTAAAAATGCGATTTAGTATAAGTTTAGAAGTTTAGGTGTTTAAGAGTTTAGGTGTTTTAGTAATTGTGCTGCGACAGGACACACTCAGCATGACTATTTAGAATGAAATAGTATAAAAACTCATTGTCACCCTGTCCCGAAGCTTCGGGAGTCGAAGGGAGTGAATCTATTTTGTTTAAGAGTTTAGAAGTTTATGTATTACATCGATTTCGCAATTTCACCAATCACCAATCACCAATCACCAATCACAGCTCGCAGCGCTACTTCCACTTAATATTACACCCAATACTAGGTTTTTGGTCTGCACGCTGCGGATTATTACTTAACACATTATCCATCGCTTCTCTCAAATCACGTCCATTCACAGGGATACCATTACCGGGTCTAGAATTGTCTAGCTGTCCTCTGTATACCAGTTTTAAATCTTCGTTGAATAAATAAAAATCTGGGGTACAAGCAGCATCATATGCTTTAGCAACTTCTTGAGTTTCGTCAAATAGATAGGGGAAGGGATAGCTTTCTTCTCTTGCTGTTTTCCACATGAGTTCTGGACGATCTTGCGGATAGTTTTCTATGTCATTGCTGCTAATAGCAACAAAACCAAAACCCGTCACTCTATAATCATTACATAAACGCACCAGTTCTTCATTGACATGTTTTACAAAAGGGCAATGATTGCAAATAAACATCACAACAGTTCCTTTTTTTCCTTGTACACTTTTCAAGGAAAAAAGGTTTTTGGTTACAGTATCAATTAATTCGAAATCGGGTGCTACCGTTCCTAAAGGTAACATGGTAGAAGGTGTTAAAGACATGGTGTAATTTTTTGAAATACTAAGATACAATATAGGGCTGTAATGTGCTATCTTAGTTACAAAATAAAAACATGGAAATTAGTTGGAACGATTTTGAGAAAATTGAGATGCGTGTAGGGACCATTCTGGAGGTAAAAGACTTCCCAGAAGCGCGCAATCCTGCCTATCAGTTGCACATCGACTTCGGAAATGCTATCGGGGTGAAGAAGACGTCTGCACAAATCACATCTCTATACAGCAAAGAAGATTTGATGGGAAGACAAATTGTGGCAGTAATCAACTTTCCGAAGAAACAAATAGGTCCTTTTATGAGTGAATGTTTAGTGTTAGGAGCAGTCGATGGCAAAGATGTTACACTATTACATCCTGGTTTAAAGGTCACAAACGGATTGCGAATTAGTTAAGTTTTTTAGCTCTATTGATGTGGTATAAACCAAATAGGGGACCTAAAACTAAAATAAGCAATAGATAGTTTGTTGCAACTAATGTTTCTAATAGCGTAAGTAATTGTATGCTTACAATAGTAATTGCAAAACCAATACAATTTACAATGGTAAGTGCGGTGCCTTTTACTTCGGGAGCTGCATGTTGTGCCACTAGTGTAGAAAAAAGAGGAGAATCTGTAATAACAGAAATACCCCAAATCAATAAAATGGTCATGAATAAGAGTACTGGTAACTCAAACACAAACGGCGATATCAAACAGCAGATACTAGAAATGAGCAGCGCAATTGTAGCTACTTTTTTTGCACCTTTTTTTAAGGCCCATTGTCCACCTAAAATGCAGCCTATACTTCCTATAGCAATACAGCAAAAGGCCCATAGAGAAATGTTTAGGTCTATCCCATTATGTGTTTTTTGATAGGTTCTCAAGATCCAAGGTAGAAATGCCCAAAAGGCATAAAGCTCCCACATATGACCAAAATATCCAAAAGCTGCTGCTTTAAATTCTTTGTTTTTAAAAACTGTAAAAAATTGAGTGAGTTGTAATTTTTCTGAAGGTTTTCTATAGGGGCCATTGGGTACTAAAAAGAACATACTACTACCACCTAATATTGCTAAGATTGATGTGCATATAATGACCAAATGCCAAGAGATACCTTGTGTAAAAGCCTGTAATGCGTGTGGAAAAGCTGTTCCAAGTACAA
Source organism: Patiriisocius sp. 208BN25-11 (assembly GCF_058147145.1). Classification (NCBI taxonomy): domain Bacteria; kingdom Pseudomonadati; phylum Bacteroidota; class Flavobacteriia; order Flavobacteriales; family Flavobacteriaceae; genus Patiriisocius; species Patiriisocius sp. 208BN25-11. The sequence continues at coordinate 16,080 of NZ_JBYVJY010000001.1, read as the reverse complement.
GAGCTCCCACTAGGAAGCCTAATGATCTGCTTAGGTTTTTATCAAAATAATCGGCTGCTATTTTCATACCAACAGGATAGATGCCAGCTAAAAAAAATCCTGTTCCTGCACGAAGCAATAGCAATGAGGTTGCTGTGTTTTGTTGCCATAACATACCAAGATTAATGGCAGCTCCTAGCAAAGCACAAACAAAAAATACTTTGGAGGGTGAAAACCGATCGGCTATGGTAAGGGTTGCAAAAACTAAGGTGCCCAAAATAAATCCAAATTGAACTGCCGCAGTGAGATTCCCTAATGCACTGTTGGATAGTTGAAAAGCATCTGTAAGAGAAGGCAAAACTCCATTTCCTGCAAACCAAAGGGACGTACAGCAAAATTGGGCAAATACAATCACTGGGAGTATGTGCTTTGCAACATTCACCTACCAAAAATTTTAACATCCATAAAATATTGTATTGACTTAGCGCTCATTGGGTGGTACATACTTGTGTTCTTTAATGCTACTAGCCAATGCCTCAAGATTCTTGGGTTTGTAAATTACGTCAGTACTTGGTGGATATTTTGTTAGATGCTTTTTAGGACGAATAGGCCTTGGACTGAAACCTCCAGTGCAATTCGGACAAACATTTTTGAAAACTTCAAGGGCACAAGTGGTGCAATAGGTGCATTCAAAAGTACAAATCATTGCATTTGTTGCGTCATAGGGTAATGGAGTGTTGCAATGCTCACAACTGGGTCTAAGTTCTAACATAATTTTTTTATATGGTGTAATGTAGTAAAAATAAAAATTGTTCCTTTCTTATTTCAAAATGTAGCAGACTTTCTATCTTTAGACTTTATAAACGTTCAATATGAAAAATACAGCAATTGCATTGATGACACTATTTTTTCTTGCTGCTTGTGGGAATAAAGAAACCAAACAACCCACTATTGTAAAAGAAGAAGTAAAAGCCGATGCTTTATTAGATTTTACTTGGGTCTTAGGAGACTGGAATAATATCAATAGTGAAACCCAATCTTTTGAGCATTGGGAACGCGAAAGTGACACTTCTTTGGTTGCTTTTAGTATCACTTTGAGAGATAGAGACACGGTGTTTCACGAACGAATGCGTTTGTTTAAAGAAAAAGGCGACGTGTTGCTGTATATAGAAACTGCTGGAGACAATCCCAATCCGGTAGTCTTTGCACATAAAAAAGATGCCGAGCACACTTTTACATTTGAGAATCCAAGAAATGAGTTTCCTTCACAGATCGTCTACACCAATCCTGAGCCTAAAAAGATTAAGGCATGGGTGGCTGGTTTTATAGACAGCATTCCTCAAAAACAAGAGTTTTATTTTGTTAGGACGGAGGAGTAGGGTATACTGAAATCGAAATCGAAATCGAAATCGAAATCGAAGTTGAAAATATTTAAATGAAGTCAGCTATACTTATTGCTTTTTTTTGCTATTGTCCATACTCCATACTCCATACTCCATACTCCATACTCCATGCTCCCTTTTCTTTATTTCTTAAACCCCTTAAAGACATTATAGTCCAAAAAATAAGTCATCTTCAAAGAAACCGTCTGACTATTATCAGCCTGCACAACATCGTCTAGATTTTCGAAATAGTTTGAACGAACATTCGTATTAAATGCATTTGCGCCTAATTTATAGCCTAAGCTAATTTCACTGGCTGGTGCAAATTGCCAACGTGCTATAACATCGATATTGAATTGATTAAAATTATCGTCAAATTCTGAAACATTAATATTTAAATTGTTTGCTGCTAAATCTCCATTGTCTTGCAAGGTAAATTGGTCGCGATACGCTACTTGTATCCAGTAATGACGTAGCCTAACATTCATACTTATTTTTGAGTTAACAGTGTAATTGAGTTGAAATCTATTCACCAATTCATTGATGTCTCTTTGTCCAAAAAGTAGGGTATCATCTTGCTGTGTGAGATATCCAGCATTGCCTTGTTTGTTCTCATACGATTGCGAAAAATAGGCAAATAAATGCTGCCCAATTCTTGCTCTTATACCATAACCAGCTATAAACTCTGTATCAAAAATAGAGGAGTCCAGATAGTTTACGAGCACCATGTACCCAGCAATAGAAAGGTTTTTGTTCCTGTTGGTTTGGTATTCTAAAAAGGTCTCTGTTTGGGCAGGTTTATTAAATGGCTGGTCTTGTATTCTCGCTTCAAAAAAGTTCTTTCCCTTTTCTACATAGGTGAATTCTGCAAAATAAGAATGATTGTTTTTTCTGAAATTTCCGTTGGTTCCTATTTTGTAATAGGCCAATTCTTGTTCACGAAGGGTATAATAATAACGGCGCTGCGTGTCAAAAAAATAACTATATCGAGATAACGCGTTTTTAGGATTGTTCTCGGTATATCGAATATCACCTCGAACCCATAATTGGTTGTTTCTGGGGAGAAAACCAAAGTCGTTTGGATCGTAGTTTTCATCTCTTAGCCCGCTAGAAATCCCACCCGTCCATTTACCACTTACTTTACCAAGGTATCCAAAATATTCATGTCCTATTTGTGTGTCTTCATTGCTGAAATATGCCTGCGAAACTGCCTTTTTAAATCGAAACGAATAGGTTCTGTTCTTGGTGTAAAAAGTTCCTAAAAGTGCCGAAAGATTGGCATCATAATCATGCCCGCTTCTCAGCACCGAATTATTAATAAAGGTCAAAGAGGAATTGTTTTTAAACGCTTGATCTAATACCACCGAGTTGTAATTGGTCAACGGATTTGTTTGCTCGCTTCTAACTTCATTAGTTTGGGTGTTTACAATTTCTGCCTCTGCTTTTGCTGTGAGTCCGTTGAGCACTCCTATGGAGAGTCCGTTAGAGGTTTTTCCTGTAAACTTGATAAGGTTAAGAATATTAGAAGTCACTGGATTGCTAATAATTTCTTCTTCTTCGGAAATGTTAATCGTGTTTTTATTGATAGGTGTGCCTCCTATTCGGCGGGTGTATAGGTAGTTTCCTTTGTCGAAAATTTCGGTGCCTTCAATAAAGAATTGTCTATTTTCATTAAATCGTATTTCAAAAGGGGTTAGGTTAAAAATTTGATCGTCACTTTGCGCCTGACTAAAATCGGGTATCAAGGAAACATCAAGTGTGTAGGCATTGTTATGCACATATTTTACGTCGAGACCTCCATTTAGAGTTGAATTGCTTTCTCCTTCAGGGTTTTTTTCATAAACACCCGACACAAATGGAAAGAAAGAAAGGTTGAGTGGCGGATCAATAGCAGGCAATCCTTCCAACTTTCCAAATTGGTTGAGGTAGCCATCTATTTCTGGCTTGATAGGACTCCAAAAAGACTCTTCGTTTAGTTTGCTAGAAAAACGCTGGAAATTAATTCTAAAGTTGCTGAGGTCTCCTTTAGGAAAACGAATGCTATTAAAAGGGATTCTCATTTCTACCACCCATCGATCCTCTAGAATACTCACTTCACTTTGCCAAACCACATTAAAATTTCCGTAGCCATTGTTTGCACTTAATTTTTCATCACTCTGAACGCCTGCAGCTGTAACAGAAAAATCGTATCCTTCTCTTGCTTCGCCAAAAGGATCAATTTGGAGTCCGAAAAAATCGGATGCACCAAGATCATCTCTTGCTGTAAGTTGTTTGTTTATTTCATCTTTAGTGTCTATGTAAAAAACAGCTGCCACATACAGATAACTTTGATCATAAAGTACTGCGATGTCAGATTTCCGAGTAGCAGGCGCTCCATTTTCTGGGCGTATTTGTATGAAGTTTCCAGGTTGTAGATGTTGTTTCCAATCTGTTTCAGAAAGATCTCCATCTATTTTTATGGGTTCGGTAGTAGCATGAACTGCAATGGTTTTTTGTGCTAATATTTCCGAAGAGAAACATAGCAATAGTAGGAATGCTATTCCATAAAATGATGTGAGTGTTTTCATTGTTTTTGGTTTCGTTTGATACCGCAAATATGAATTTGAAAATGCCCACGTTGGGTTAAGGACTAGGTTAAGACTTGGTTAATGGTGCTAGTGCTCTAGAAACATGGTTGTTAACACAAACTAATGGCTTTAGTATTTATAGGGGTTTAGCGTGTTTTGAAGGTTAACGTTGGGTTAACGAAGGGTTTTTGTTAGGCAACATGGGCTACTCTTAGCTACTTTTGGGGTATCCATTAAAACCCAACCTGTTGAAAAACAAAACCACCATATTAATTATAGCATCGTGTATCGCCATTATCGCCTTGTCTTTTATTCAAGGATATTTAATTAGCAATACGTACACCTTAGAAAAGGAAGTCTTTATTAAGGAGACCGATGATGCCATGTCAACCATTCACAACCGAAAAGAAATTGAAAGTCTTTTTGATACCATGAGTGAATCGTTAGAATACGACATATCTGACTTTAAGAATGGACGCATTTCTAAAGGAGATATTATTGACAAGCTTTCAAAAATGTCTGATAGTTTGAATGTGTCTCACGATCTTATTTATAAGGATGAAATGAATAAGATTGGTTTAGACTATGCGGTGAAATATAAAACCAATATTACAAGTGTTATTGTATTTGAAGGGAAAAAGATAGACACCATTTTACCCTTAGGGAGTGTAAGAAAGAGCTTCCTTTTTGGTGATGATTTTCAAGAAGAAAATGCAATTTCTATAAATACCTCAAGGCTGTTTGATGAAAATGATTATGTATTACAAACCGAAGATGCTGTTGTAACGAATACATTTGATTATGAAGTGCGTTCGGAGCGACTTATTTTAATAGAAGATTATAAGTCTATTGTCTTTGGTAGAATGGCGTTGTTGTTAATAGCGTCTAGTTTGATCTTTTTAATTGTTGTAGGCTTGTTTTTCTATTCTATTAAAAATTTAATCACACAGAAAAAGACCAGTGAGATTAAAACCGATTTTATTAATAACATTACCCACGAGTTAAAAACGCCCTTAGCAACCTTAAGTATTGCTACTAAAAGTCTAAAAAACGAAGCCGTTAAAAACAATGCTGCAGCATTTGATAATACGGTAGACATTGTAACTAGACAGAGTACACGTTTGCAAAAGCTTGTAGATCAAGTGCTTAATAATAGTTTGTCTTCTGAAGCCATTGTGCTTAATAGAGAACACATAGAAGACAATACCTATTTTAAAAATTTGATAGAAGATTTTAAGCTGTCTACGCAGCGTAGTGATTTGGTTATTGAGAATTTAGTTTTTCCAGAAGAAGTGATGTTGCGTATCGATCGATTTCATTTTAACACGGCGCTTTTAAATATTTTAGAAAATGCGGTGAAATATGGCAAAGATCAAACCAAGATTACCATTAAAACAGAGCTAAGAAATGGGAATTATCATATTGCAATTACAGACAATGGAATTGGTATTTCTGAAAAAAATAAACAGCAATTGTTCGATAAGTTTTTTAGAGTGAGTGATGGTGATGTGCATGATGTAAAAGGCTTGGGACTAGGTTTATACTATACCCACCAAATTATAAAAGCGCATCAAGGAAGTATTTCTGTAGATAGCGAATTAAATAAAGGAACCACCTTTAACCTAAAAATACCTGTGAACTAATGGAAAAGAAACACGTATTATTAGCAGAAGACGATTTTGACTTTGGGAGTATTCTAAAGCAGTACCTAGAAATTCATAATTTCGAGGTAACCTGGGCGCATGATGGGCAAGAGGGATTAGACCTTTTTAAAGAGAATGCAGCAGCATACGATATTTGTGTATTTGATGTCATGATGCCCAAAATGGATGGTTTTACATTGGCAGAGAAAGTGATTACCATTGATCCAGAAGTTCCTTTTGTGTTTCTCACGGCAAAGAAGATGAAGGAAGACAGAATTAAAGGTTTAAAACTAGGAGCAGACGATTATATTATCAAGCCTTTCGAGGCAGATATTTTAGTCCTGCGATTGCATAATATTTTAAAACGGGTAGAACGCGTTCAAGTTTCAGTAAAAAAAGCGACAAGCTTTGAAATAGGCGCCTATCGTTTTGATCCGGTAAACCATCAATTAATATTAAATGATACTATACAGCGTATTACGGATAAGGAAGCGCAACTTATCCAGTATTTGTGTAGTAATAAAAACGAGCTTATCAAACGCGATGATTTGCTTGTTAATGTATGGGGAAATGACGATTTCTTCTCAGGCCGCAGTATGGATGTTTTTATAAGCCGTCTGCGTAAATATTTTAAAGAAGATCCTAACATTACTATAGAAAGTACGCGAGGTGTAGGGCTGACTTTTAAAGTGAAATAATTAAAATTGAAAATAATGTTTCATAATGATTAAGAGCTTAGATTAGTATTTTTTGAAGAAATCTTCATTTACTTACCTCGGTCCTAAAGGATGAAATAAAGATTTCTTTGATTCCCTTTAGGGTAAGGGGAAAAATTAAAGAAATCTAAATCCTGCATTATGAGAAATAAAATCAATTTTAAAACTGAAATTTTAAACAACACATTCATTGAGGAAACACCCAAAAAAGAAAAGGGTCTCTCATGAATACAAAAACAAAAAATCATGAAAACAATCATATTTATAATGACAGCAATAGGGCTAAGTATTTCAACTGCTCTAGCACAAACGACACCAACACCACCAACACCGCCTAATACTAATGTATCTGTACATAGTGATAGTGATGAGTCATCGCATTCGTATAGTTATAGTATTAATACCGATGATGATTCATCTGGCGGGAATGTTTCAATTTCGACAAGTAGTAACGATGATTCTTACACTTTTAGATTGAAGTATAATGGAGCTAAAGATGATCAAATTAAAGACCTATTGTACAAAGAAATGGGAACTAATAACGTATCTAAAAATGGAAGTAAAACCATTTGGTCTACTACAAGCGGAGGAGAAGAAGTATATGAAATAAAATTTAGCAAGGGTAGATTACGTATGGAATTGGATAAAGAAATTGCATCAGAAACCTTGACAAAAAAGATTGAAGCTATTGGTAAGCAAGTGCGCACTATGATTACAGGGAATAGCGATAAAAGAAGAGAAGCACAGCGTTTGCAACGAGAAGCAGACAGACTGCGTCGTAACGCCGATAGAATGCGTAGAGAAGCAGACCGTTTACGCCGTCAAGAACAAAGAAACACAGAACAAATTAGACGCGAGGCAGAACGCCTCGCGCGTTCTGCAAATCGTGCCGATGGCGATGCTAGAAAAAGTGGAGGAGTAAGTAGTGTAGTGGGAGCGCTTTTACAAAAAGAAATGACTTATTTTGATGGGGTAAATCGTGGTAAAAATTGGGTTTTACCTCGATTTTTACCAAGGTTACAAATGGCTTTATTAGAAGATGGGTTCATTAATACCAAAGATGAAATCAATCTCTTAAAAGAAGGAGGAGCACTTTATGTAAATGGCACTAAAATTTCTGAAGATAAAATAGCAAAATACAATACACTATTTAATGTAGTAAACATAGATAGCAATTTCTCATTTAGCTACAATCAAAAAAGAGATCATGTGGTCATTGTTGATGAAGCTCCTTTAATCGAAAATATTTTAAAGCAATTAAAAAGCAAAGGATATATTGATTCATTGAATAATAAAATGGTGTTAGAAATAAATGGAGATTCAGTGATTAGAAATGGCGAATCATTGCCAACAAGTGATGTAAAAGAAATGAATCAATTATTATTTGCAAATAATGTAATTGCAGCCCCCGGTAAAACAATTTGTATAAAATCTAAAGGGAATTATACGTTAGGCTATACTATAGATAAAACACATCTAGGTACTTGGGTAATGAATGATTAATTTTTTATTTATAGTTGGGTGCAGTTCCTGTTTTTATAGAAATAAGAGCATCAAAACGATGCACAGGAATAAATGCAATGTTCCCCCCGTTTTCGGGCTCGAAACCAACTGTTTCTTCAAATAACCATTGCGTATTTGGGTTTTGTTTTATATGCTGTAGTGGTAAAAAGCAAATGTCTTTTTCTGATGCGAATAGATTTTTTTCGATGTTGTTTTCTCCATCATTTTTAAAAGGAATTATTTGCTCTGTCCAGTATTGGTAAATCTCTCCTTCGTAGGCAAATAAGCCAATACTAAAGTAATCTTCTTGGTATTGTTCTTTTAAAAAATGCCCCATCCATTTAATATTACTGGCACCTGTACTTTTGTTTTCGATATGCGTATTATGTGCCCAAATAACAAATTTCTTTGTGGGGTAAATTTCGGTGAGTAACCACTCTAAATTTTCAAACATTAATTGATCTCTTAATCCGTAGGCTTGATACCGATTTTTAAAAGAGAGATTGACAGAGTTAATAAACATAGCTAAGGCTCTATGAATTACTTCAAAATCTAATTTTTTCACCTTGTGTTTTTCTGAAATTTCCTTTTCATTTTCAAAAAGGATTTCCTTTATTTCTTTACAAGTATTTATAAATCTATCGCGGTGATAGTAAAAAGTATCTTCATCTCCTCGTTGTCCGGCAGCAAATGATTTTTGATAAGAATTCATACGAACATGTATACTATCTGCTAGTTTTTTATTGTATGGAGCTGTATACTCTTTTAAGATTTGGTGTAAATACGAAGAAGAAGCTTGTGTATCAAATCCTTCATAATGCAAGGGTCGTTGTGTTGCAGCATTATCCTTTATGTATTGAAACAGAGGATCCACTTCTTTAGCTCTAAAATTTCCGAAGACACTATTCCCTTTAATTTGTGAGACGTCAAGGGTGTCAATATCTTTATATACGTGATAAATATCTCCCAAGCCTCCTTCCATAGCAAATACTTCAAAGTTCATTTCTTTGTGTAGGTAGTTTATAATTTGTGCTTTTATTTTATAGTAGCTTCCTAGTCCGTGCGTGCTTTCGCCTAAAGCGACAATTCTTTTATTTCCAATGGCTTCTTTTAAGGATTTAAAGTCAAAACCATTTTCAGTTTTAAGTTCATGTGTGTTTTCTTTTAGCCATTCTTTTGGTGTGTTTGATTGTGAACAAGCTGTAGGAACATTCGTTAAAAATGCAATTAAAATGACATAGATAGATTTCATGAGATGTGTTTTTGTTTGTACAAAGATGTAAAAGCAAAAACCTAAACATGCCCATATTACTGATGATTAGGTCCAAAAAGAATCATCTTGGACGTTTTTATTATTTAATGTTTTTCTTTTTATACTCAGAAGGAGTGAGTCCCGTTAGTTTTTTGAAAGTTGCATTAAAAGAAGATTTTGAACTAAAACCAGCAGTCTCGGCAAGGGTTACCAAAGTATATTTTTTTGCCTCTGTAGAGGTGAGAAGTTTTTTAACTTTTGCGAGGCGTTGAACATTTAAAAATTCGGAGAAGTTCATGTGATGCGCTTCATTGATATATTTAGAAAGTTCTTTTGTAGTACAATTAATTTGTAGTGCAAACTGAGCAAGTGTAATACTGGGGTTTGTATATAATTCTGAAGCAAGCCCTTCATTTAATTTATGTTCCAAACTTAAAGATTGGGCTTTAGAAAAAGTTTTTTCTTCTTGTATTGAAACAAAAAACAGATGCGATTTTGTAAAACCCATATAGCCAATCCAGTAAATGAAAACTGAATTTAGGATAAGCGTTATATAATAAAAACCAAAAGTGACTTCTCCTGCATGAAATATGAGGTCTAAACTAAACAATAGGATATCTATCGAGATAAGGAAAATAAAGACTTTTGAGAGTCTTTTTAACCAAGCTCTATTTCTTTTGTGTTTTTGTTTTAAGCTCGTTTTTTTACCTTCTTTTACTAAAAATCGTAATGCAGCAATACCCAAAAAAAATGAAAAGAACATTATAAAGAACTCATGGATCTCAAAAAACCCAGAGACCACAAGCACTTCAGTTATTCTATACGAATTTTCTTTAACCGCTATAGAAAACCAATAACTTCTAAGAATAAAATATAAGATAGCAGGTGCAATTAGATACCATTCCTTTTTGTGAAAAAGAATTTCTTTTGCAGCAGGAAGTTGATTTTTTATATAAAAATAAAATCCCACACCAATAAGCCATTTGTATGGAAAAGGGAACATGTGCAAAGGTCTGTAATACGCAAAAGCATTCATGTCTAATAGTGCGTACATAAGATTGTAAAAGGCTAAAGAGAATAAAAAAAGGAGAAAAAAATCTACACCTCGAGGGTTTTCATGTCTTCTCTTATATAGCACCCCACAGAGAATGAATCCTTGAATGGCTCCAAATAGAATTAGAATGTTAAGTAAATTATACTGTAGCTCCATGAATTACATCTTACTACCAAATATAATATTATTTAAACACGATATTTTTTAAAAGGCAAGGTGTTTTTACTGAAATTTTAAATATTGGAAGTCTTAGCTTGCACATCCTCAACGGTTACTTTACGTAATAAAACAAGTCCGTAAATAAGACAAGGTAATGTGATAAGTACAATGGCAATCATACCACCAATAGCATCTCCATTAGCTGTTTCTGAAACTTCTGATACAGTTTCTGTTATTTCTTTTGCTACGGGGAGTTCATCTATTTTTGCAGCATAGTCTATCAATGCATGCATAATCACTAGCGGCCATACTTTATGAGTTCTTAATAAGATAGCACCAAACATAACACCAATAAAAGTAGCAAAACAAACCTGTCCTATTTCTCCATATAGGCCTTTGTCAAATTTAACCAAGTGTAAAATTCCAAATACCATAGCTGCTCCAATGACAGACCAAACAATTCCTTTTTTTGTGATTCCGTAACGTTTCAGTAAACTTGATTGTAAAAAACTTCGGAGTAGGTATTCTTCAGAAAAACCAATAGAAAGGGTAAGTAAGCCTAAGGCTGCATAGCGTGTTGTTGAGATACTCCCAAAATCTAGGTCGGTATCAAAATTTAGTACTACTAGATATAGCGGAAAGAGTAGGAGCCACCAGTTTTTAAATGTTGTTTTTCCGAGACCCCCTAAAGTGCTAAGCTTGTATTTTTTAATAGCCCAATAGGCTCCTAATACATAGATAAAATTAAACCCACTTTTAATGAGGTACTTGAGTTCTAAGCTATCTTTTCCTAAATCGCTTAAGTATGAAAGGCAAAAGGTTTGTACAATTCGTAAACCAATCATAAAAGCAGCAACTAACAGTATGATGATGGCAGTGTGGGGTAATTTAGAGTTCATAAGGTTGTTTTTTATAAAGACGGTTAAATGTACCTAAAGGTTGTCTTTAGTTAAAATTTCCGAAGAAAAACCTTATACTTCTGCATCCATCATATCGGTAACTACATGATATCTAGGATCGTCAATAGCGTCCTTTATAATGGTTTCAAATTCTGGATTCCATTTTAGCAACATGGCTTTACAGTCTGGACTTAAATGTGTTAGTGTTACTTTTTTGCCAGCGTCTAGGTATTTGTTAGAAATGTTTCTTAGCGCTTCTACACCTGAATGATCTCCAACTTTAGATTCTATAAAGTCTATTTCTATGTGTTCTGGGTCGTTGGCAATATCAAATTTACTATTAAATCCAGTGGTAGAACCAAAGAAAAGAGGACCCCAAATTTCGTAAACCTTGGTTCCATCTTCTTTTGTACGCTTTCTGGCTCTAATCATGGTAGCGCTTTTCCAGGCAAATGATAAGGCGCTCATAATAACACCAGCAATTACTGCAATGGCAAGATCTTGCCAAACCGTAATGGAAGATACAGCAATTAACACTATGGCATCTGTTAATGGTATTTTGTGTAAAATTCTAAAACTACTCCAGGCAAAGGTTCCAATAACTACCATAAACATGACTCCTACCAACGCAGCGATAGGGATTTGCTCTATCAACGGTGCTCCAAAAAGTACAAAGCATAATAAGGCTACTGCTGCAATGGCTCCAGATAAACGACCACGTCCACCTGAGTTGATATTGATAATAGACTGCCCAATCATAGCACAACCACCCATTCCTCCAAAGAGTCCGTTTAAAATATTGGCACTTCCTTGTGCAACGCATTCACGATTACCACTTCCGCGAGTTTCGGTCATATCATCGATAAGGTTGAGGGTCATTAAACTTTCAATTAATCCAATGGCTGCCAGGATACCTGCATAAGATAATAATGTCCAAGCATGTCCCTTTATTGTATAAAATAAAGTGAAGATTTGCGATTGGAATGATGGTAACTCACCTTGTAATCCTTCTCCGCCACCATCTTTAATAAAGGAGCCTACAGTAGATACATCGATATTTCCGAAGATAACAATCGCAGCAACGACAACAATAGCTGTAAGAGCTGCTGGAATTTTTTTAGTGAGTTTTGGCAAGCCAAACATAATGGCCATAGTAAGAATTACTAAACCAGCCATAAGTAACATTTCGTTTCCTTGTAGCCATTTTAATTCAGTACCAACTTTTTCTTTAAAAAAGTCAATTTGAGCAAGAAAAATCACAATAGCCAAACCGTTTACAAAACCCATCATTACTGGATGAGGTATGAGACGCACGAATTTGCCCAATTTAAGGACCCCTGCTAAAATTTGTATTACACCCACAGCAAGTAGCGTAATGAAGAGCCATTGCAGCCCTAAATTTTCTACTGGAATTGAGAGCGCATTTCCAACTTCATTTCCTTTACTTACTAGATGAACCATAACAACAGCCATGGCTCCAGTAGCACCACTTATCATTCCAGGTCTACCTCCAAATAATGCCGTAATGATTCCCATCATAAAGGCACCATAGAGTCCAACCAACGGATCTATACCAGCCACAAATGCAAATGCAACTGCTTCTGGCACTAAAGCTAAAGCAACAGTGAGTCCAGAAAGGATATCATTTTTAGGGTTTTGAGTGAAATTTTTGATGGTTTTTTGGAGTAACATACCTTTTATTTTTGAAGGCGCAAAGATAGGCTTTTGCATGGGCTTGTATAGCAGAAATACTATTTTTTAGTGACCAACAATATGTGGCAGGATACTTGCGTTGTGTATTGTATAAATTGCTATGTCTGAATGAAACATAAAGAAAACATTTGAACCAAGCCCCAAATGTCACTTAAAAGAAACATTTTGACTGTCAAAAACCCTTCTCAAACTTGAGAAGGGTTTTTTGTTTTTTACATAATAATGATAAATAATCCCTTCTTTTTTGAGTATTAAAAAGCATAAAAATCTTTTGAATTTGTAAAAAAAATGTCTTCCTACTTTTTATTCCTACGTATTAACCCCCTGATTACAAGTTATTTTTGAATTAATTTTTAGAATTTATTAGCTTTTTTTCTTACAAAAAAAATGAATAAATATGAAAAATTGTGTAGTTGGACGATTTTTTGAAATGTTTTGACTAAAAGGTAATTTCTCTTAGATACCTAAAAATCCTTCCTTCCTACATTTGAGTCTCCTCAAAGATTTTATTGATTTTTAAAATTGTCGATTATGATAGTAACAAACCATAATAAGGCTATGCTTTTGCGCACGCATAAAAGTGTACTACCTTTATTTTTATTCTTGATATTTAGTTTTGTATCCACTGCACAAACCTGTGATGCTGAGTTAACCGTTGAAAAAAATAGAAGTTTTAAGTCTGTACCAGCCAACGGAAAGCCTAGCTACTTTATTTTAAATCTTAAAAATACTGGAGTAACTGCTAAAGATTTTGAAATTGTGATTTCTGAAACCAATATTCCTTGTGATAATGGAACAAACAGAACTGCTACACAAAATACTCCATTGCAGTATGCGATTACAACGACAGAAAATACTGTTGTTTCTTCGAACACAATACTAGTTCAAGCTGGACAAACAAAACAATTTAAAGTAAAAGTTTCGGCCACATCACAAAGTGAAATAAATAGTTGGGGATGTTTAAATGTTTCAGTCCAATTCCAAGACTGTAAGTCTACTTCTCAAGTTGTTTTGAGTTCTTTTATACGAGACCCAAAAGCAAACTAAAATTAGCAATAATAGGTTACTACCTAAACAATAGTATATGAAAAATTTTTTAAAATTTCAGAATATTAGTAGTGTAACAAAAATGATGATTCCAATTGCAGTATCATTAATGCTTTTTGTTGGAACTACTTTTGCACAATCTACCGATCCTAACATTACTATCGAAAAGATAGCATTACCAGATCCTAATACCTGTAACCAATTTGATGTAACACTCACTATTACTGGTAATCCACCTCCAAAACCTGTAGAAGCAGTTTTGGTAATTGATAGATCTGGAAGTATGGATAACGATGACGACGATCCTAATACACCCTTACCTATAGAAGCGGCTCAGGATGCAGCTTTGAATTTTATTAATCAATTGTTCTCTTCGGCGAATAACCCAACTGGTTTAAATCGAGTAGGTTTGGTTACTTATTCCGATAGAGCGACACAAGATGTTCAACTATTACTAGATACACCAGCAAACCGTCAAACACTTCAGAATGCTATCAACAGTATTGTAACAAGTGGCTTTACTAATGTACATGATGCGGTATTGAATGCTGATGCTATGTTGACTAATGACGGAACTTTTGATTGTGCTACCTCACGTAGTATTATTTTATTAAGTGATGGTGTTGCAAATAGAAGAAACAATACCGATGGATCATTAGATTCTTGTCAAGAAACAGTAGATTTAAATCAACCAAACACAGGGGGTAATGACACAGATTGTATTCTTCTCGCTATAGACGCAGGTGTGGATGCTCAAACAACTACTTTTTCTGGAGAAGTTTTTAATCAAGCAATTTACTCTATCGGATTATTTAATGCGATTGAAAACGACGGTGTTCGTCTAGGCAATGCAACTTTCACGATGGAAGGAATCCAAAATACGGGAGGAGCAATCATAACTTTTGATAATGCAGATTTAACTGAAATTTACGCAAGCATATTAAGTCAATTAGTCTTTGCTGCAAGAGCATTACCAGGACAGTCTTTGGTTGCTAATCAAGTGGCTTCTGGCTTTGAATTAGTTCCTGGTTCTATTGTTTCTAGTTTAACACCAGATGCTAGTGATGTTACTGTTAATGGTAATGTAATAGAATGGTTTGTAGATCAAGTAGGTGCAGAAACAATTACACTAGAATATGATATTGTTGCAATAGATGATACTATTTGTGGTATTTCAGATTCTGGAACTTCTGTAATCACATATGAAAATTCTAATTGTTTAGATACTACAGCATTTTTTCCAAACCCACAATTTTGTGTCCCTTGTCCAGAATTAAATGCTGTAATTTCTAGAGATGAATGTAATGATGCAATTATATATGATGGTGATTTTACGTTTATAGGTGATGACCCATTGAGCCCAGGATGTGCTACCTTAGACGATAATTTTATTTGGACATTTTTATTAAACGGAAATATTATTGGAACCGCTACTACTTTAGATGGAACCTTACCATATACAGGAACTGATCCTTTTGAAGGAACACTATCTGCTACCTTATCATATAATGGAACTTTTGGAGGCGGATGTGCACTTACTGCAGACGATGCAACTACTTCTGTTATAATACCAAATACATTAGAAGTAACTTCTAGTCAGATAGATGTGCTTTGCTTTGGTGAGAGTACTGGATCCATTGATATTACGGTAACTGGTGGAACTCCTCCTTATACATATGCGTGGAGTAACGGAGCAACAACTCAAGATTTAATAAATATCCCATCGGGAGTCTATCAAGTTATTGTAACAGATAGTGCAAATTGTGCTGTTTCTGTAAGTCCAGAACAAACTACAATTACACAGCCAGAACCTATTAGCATTGTAATTACCAAAGAAAATGCAACCACCGCACAAGGCTGCGCCGATGGAGAGGCAACTGCTACTCCAGGAGGTGGTGTAGCACCTTATACGTATTTATGGAGTGCTAGTGCTGGTGGTCAGACCACTATGACGG
Organism: Patiriisocius sp. 208BN25-11; assembly: GCF_058147145.1. Taxonomy (NCBI): domain Bacteria; kingdom Pseudomonadati; phylum Bacteroidota; class Flavobacteriia; order Flavobacteriales; family Flavobacteriaceae; genus Patiriisocius; species Patiriisocius sp. 208BN25-11. Next base: position 211 of record NZ_JBYVJY010000001.1, on the reverse strand, counting down.
CAACCAACTTACCACAAGGAACACACGATGTAACAGTGACTGATGCCAATGGCTGTACCTTAACTCAGAGTGTTGTGATCGACTGTTCAAATACATGTGATGCTATTATTGAAGTAGACGATATCGTAGATGTTTTATGTACTGGAGATACTACAGGAAGTGCTACGGTAAGTGCAAGTTCAGTGGCAAACCCACAAGCGACTTTTACTTT